>JAZRVR010000001.1:0-89917 GCA_045599285.1 Paludibacteraceae bacterium
CTTAAAAAGTTGTGATGGGGAGAGCGGAGGCAATCGGAGCGCTTATATGACGCACGCGTCATTCGTTAGCCCGATTTGCCGAACGCGAGAGGTCATCCTCTCACAGCGGCTGTGCCGCGCGATGTAAAACCGTGAGCTCCCACCGAAGCGACATTCGGCAGACATATTGAAAAAGGCGTTTAACAACGCTTGACATTTTATAAAATCAAAAACAATGACTAATGCAGACTTTTGGAATAGTATAGGCAATATCATACGTGATAACTTCACGTCCGAAGGTCTGTCTAAATTGGATACTTATGCAGCAGATTTCATCAGCGGGAAACTGGTTTATAAACGATTTTCACCGCAAGAACAGCATGGCTGTGCAGTTGGAGGTTATGCGCATGTCGTTGCATCCCTTATCGCGGGAGCAGAAACTGGCGCAGATTCAATCGCTAAGGAGCTCAGCGACTTCAAAAGACAGCAGCAACGAGCAGCGTCGCAGGCAGTTCGCATAGAGCAATGGGCTCGTACCGCAGGATGTTGGTTCGAGAACATTGAGGAGCAGATGTCATCCTTGTTGGGCGAGCAGATTGCCGAGGGCGGTGAAGCACACGTTTATGATCATGGTTCTACAACCATTAAGACCATCGGATTAGACTACTTCATCGAGCCTATACTTGCGCTTGATCGCATTTCTCTCCACAATGCCTATTTCCCAGAGACTAAGATGACGGTCCTGGGCTTCGGTCGTGACGCGAATGATGAGTTTCGCATCTTGGTGGAGCAACCATTTATTGAAGGAACGCGGATGACGGATGACGAAATTCGCGAATATGCCGAAAGTATAGGTTTTACGCTCCAAAATGCACGCAATTGGACATATACCACTCCTGATATTTATCTAAGTGACATGCACGATGAGAATGTTATTCGCACCAGAAGTGGTGTTGCTGTTATTGATTGCGACATACGTATCAACACTCCCGAATGTCGCGCAAGAGGCAATAGAAAACTGACGACAGAAGTATCGTACTAATCTGGTTCCACCTCCGGGACAGAAATGGAGGTCGTCCCGCTCCGGACGAAAAACGGAGCAAAAGACATATTGAAAAAGGCGTTTAACAACGCTTTGTTCTTGGCGTGTATGAACCTGAGAAATTCATAAAGTTTAAGTCAAGACGAAGCAACTAAAACGTCTGCTTAGTTTGTATAACTATGCGCATATAGTATCTTGTATTTTAAGGTACATGCGCACGTGTATATACATGCGGCAGGCATGAGTTGCTCGTTCTACTTAAACAGGCAATCTCAGGGCCTATACACGCAGGAACGAGTAATTCGCGCCTGTTTTTTTTATGCAATAAATACAACAAAAATAAATACTCAACATTATGGAACAAAACAAAATTGACATGTTCGTTGCTCAGAATGCAACCAAGTTTCCTCAGTACAAACTGGGATTGATTAAAGAAGCTTTGGCAAAATTGGATGATGACAAAGCGACTATGATTCAGTATCTTGACTTACAAGATCCATCCACAGTGTTAATTGTTTCTATTCTCTGTGGCGGTCTAGGCGTTGATCGATTCATGTTAGGTGAAGTTGGCTTAGGCATACTCAAACTTCTAACCTGTGGCGGATGCTACATTTGGTGGATAATCGACATGATTAATGCACAAGACCGTGCTCGTGAGTACAACTATAAGAAGTTGTCTAATGCGCTGATGATGCAGGGTGTAACGGGCTTGTACTAACTCATGGTCAAAAACGAGACTAATAGACATGGGCTCTTGGCTGTACTATACTGTGCTGCAATGGGAATGGCATTATTGGTTGTGTTATTCTTTGACCATATACCATTTCCATTGTGCCCATTCAAATTGCTAACGGGACTACCATGTCCGGGCTGCGGAGGACTTCGTGCTGCGAATGCTCTCCTTCGTGGTGAGATATTGTCGGCATTGTATATCAACCCATTGTCTTGTCTTTTAGCTCTTTTTTGTGCAATTCTGCCGATACTATATTTACATGATAAGTTCCGCAGAACCAGTTTTGTTAATCGAATACTATTTCGTCCATACTCAAAAATTGCGACATTAATTATTGTTGTGCTAATACTTTGTAATTGGGCATGGAATATTGTAAAATGTTTATAACTCTATGAAACAAGAATATATTGTGGCCTTTATGACCAAAAACAGCAAAAAGTTTAGGGAATCAGATTATTCCACTGTGCAAAATCTATTGGCTCAAGTGGATGACTTAAAATTTCCGTTATTAATAGGGAAATCGTTTGAGAAAGCATGGCCTATTGTTACCACTATATTCCTTTGTGCGTTGGGAATATTCTTGGCTATAGGGTGCATTGCTGTGGGCAGCGAATGCTATCATGATGGATATCGTGGGTGGGATAATAGTTGGCATGAGGCCTATATTGCTTGGGGTGACGTTATATACTCCATATTTTTAGGTACGATGTCAATTTCATCTGTCGCTTTAGGATTCTATTTGATTCTAATACTTAGAAAGCAGATGGCATTAAAAGAACTTCAGACATTTATCTCAAATCTGAAATAAATAGAGGCCGCCGAAAATCTATAACAGAGTAGGCACACACCTAATAAATTTACAACAATGGAGAATCAAGATTTTACTCCCGCTCCCGACAACCACTTGGTAAAGGCAATTCTTACTATGCTCTTTTGCTGCCTTCCATTTGGAATTGTTTCACTCATCCATGCTACCAAGGTAGAAGGCTTGTGGGCACAAGGTCAAAAAATGCAGGCTCAAAAAGAAGCCGCTGATGCCGACAAATGGGCCAATATCGCACTCATCTGCGGTATTGTATGGATTGTTATTTACGCAATTTGCATGATGGTTGGTGTATTCGCATAGCTCTAATAGACCAACTACAAAAATACTAATCACGGCTGCTCTTTTGGGAGTAGCTGTGATTGGTATTGTCGTATTGTATCGTTATTTTGATCCTACACATAGCATCTATGCTCCGAAATGCTTAATAAAAACCTTAACCGGCTATGATTGTCCAGCGTGTGGTTGTCAAAGACTATTATATAATTGGGCTAATGGGAGGTTTGTTGAGGGAATAAAATATAATTATTTCTTTCCCGCAGGCCTTTTGTATGTGCTTTTAATTTTTGCTGGTCGTGAAATTCCAAGTTTGCATCGTGTATGTACATCTTCGATGATAATACACGTGTTTATTTTCTTATATATCACGTGGTGGGTCGTTCGAAATATTCTGCACATATGATACGATCCATATGTATTATTTGATTGAAAATTTTCAAAAATGCATAAATTTAGTATGGTTACTCTAATTTTGTAAATTATAATTTGCATAATTGAAAAAAAAATAGTAACTTTGCGCGATAATTTGATTTTTTGCGCTTTTGTGCGCGTGTATGTGTGAAAATATAAGGTAAAAACTATGAATATATCGTACAATTGGCTAAAGAAGTATATCTCGCTGACAGATGATGCAGAGACTGTAGCAAAAAATCTGACCTCCATCGGTTTGGAGGTTGGAACAGTAGAGAAAGTACAAACAATCAAAGGTGGTCTGGAAGGACTGGTAGTGGGCGAAGTGTTGACCTGCGTGGAACACCCCAACAGCGACCACCTGCATATCACAACCACCAATTATGGTGAGGGTCCTGTGCAGATTGTATGTGGTGCGCCCAATGTGGCAGCCGGTCAGAAAGTGATTGTGGCAACGGTAGGCACACGCCTCTACGACGGCGAGGAGTCGTTTGTGATCAAAAAAGGCAAGATTCGCGGCGAGGAGTCGCTGGGCATGCTTTGTGCAGAGGATGAGATAGGCGTGGGTAACAGTCACGAGGGCATCATTGTGCTGCCGGAAGATACGCCGGTTGGCATGAAAGCCAGCGAGTACTATCACGTGGAGGACGATACCCTCATCGAGGTGGATATCACGCCGAACCGTTCGGATGCGGCTTCGCACTATGGCGTGGCGCGCGATCTGTATGCGTTCTATAAGGCGCATGGTCAGGAGGTGGCGCTCACCAAACCTTGCGTGTGCGACTTCAAGGTGGATAACCACGACTTGGAGATTAATGTGCAGGTAGAAAATACCGACGCCTGCCCACGTTACACGGGTGTGTCCATTAAGGGTGTGACGGTACATGAGTCGCCTGATTGGCTGAAAAAGAGCCTGACAACCATCGGTTTGCGTCCGATCAATAACGTGGTGGATGTGACCAACTATGTGCTGCATGAGATGGGTCAGGCGCTGCACGCCTTTGACGCCGATAAGATAAAAGGCAATCAGATCATCGTGAAAAATGCAGTTGATGGCAGCAAGTTCGTGACCCTGGATGGGGTGGAGCGCACGATGAATGTTGCAGACCTGATGATCTGCAACGGTGAGGAGCCGATGTGTATTGCCGGTGTGTTTGGCGGTTTAGATTCGGGTGTGACCGAGGCAACGAAGAACGTATTCCTGGAGAGCGCGTACTTTGAGCCGGTGGGCATCCGTAAGACTGCTCGTCGTCACCAGTTATCGACCGACGCAAGCTTCCGCTACGAGCGCGGTTGCGACCCGAACAACACTCTCTATATCCTGAAACGAGCTGCGCTACTGATACAAGAAGTGGCTGGTGGTCAGGTGGCTATGGAGGTGAGCGACAACGGAAAGACGACCTTTGAGCCGTTCCGTGTAGAGTTGAATCTGCCGCGTGTGTATAGTCTGATGGGTAAGAATATCGGCGACGAGACGCTGGAGACAATCCTGACCGCGCTCGAGATGCAGATTGCCGAGAAGAATGGTGATGACTGGACTGTACTCGTGCCATGCTATCGTGTGGATGTACAACGTGAGTGCGATGTGGTGGAGGACGTGCTGCGTATCTATGGATACAACAATATTGAGTTCCCAGAGAAGTTGAACTCGAACTTGAGCTACAATCCGAAACCTAATCCGGTGGCACTACAAACGCGTATCTCTGAGCAATTGACGGCACAGGGATTTAACGAGATACTGAATAATTCGCTCACGAAAGTGGCTTATTATGAAGGAAATACGGAGTACCCAATACAAGGTAATGTGAAAATAATGAATCCGCTCAGTCAAGACCTGGGTGTGCTTCGTCAGACGATGTTGTACGGCGGACTGGAGTCCATCCAGCGCAACGCCAATCGTAAGAATGCTGATCTGAAATTCTATGAGTTCGGCAGTTGCTACCACTACGACGAGAAGAAAGTGGAGAACCTAAAGTCAAAAGGTCAGGAGGTGGAGCCGATTGCCGCCTATAGCGAGGAGCCGCATTTGGCACTTTGGCTGACGGGAAACAAGACCGCTCAGTCGTGGGTGCTGAAGGAGCAGAAGACCAGTTTCTACCAGCTTCGTGCGTATGTGGATAACGTGCTTCGCCGCATGGGTGTAAACATGGAGAAGGTGAACTATGAAGTGTTTGAGAACAGCCTCTTCTCGGAAGGACTGATCATAAAGGCGCAGAATGGCAAGCAGTTAGGATTTATCGCAGTAGTGGCAAAGTCGCTGCTCAAGCAGTTTGATATTGATAATCAGGTATTCTTTGCAGACCTGGATTGGAAGCAACTTCTCAAGCAAAATAAGCAATATAAAGCGGTCATCAACGACCTGCCTAAGTTCCCAGAAGTGAAGCGTGACTTTGCGCTATTGGTGGATAAGCAGACTCAGTTTGCAGAGCTGGCTCGTGCGGCATTTGAGACAGAGCGCAAGTTGCTCAGAAATGTATATCTATTTGATGTGTATGAGGGCAAAAACCTGGAAGCCGGCAAGAAGTCGTATGCGTTGTCGTTTATCCTGCAAGACACCGAGAACACGCTAAAAGACAGGCAGATAGAGATAGTGATGGAGCGTCTAAAGAAGACGTTTGAGGATAAATTCAACGCAAAACTGCGTTAAAAAACTGACGCTCTAATGGGGCTAATTGAAAATTGAGAATTGATGAGTTTACAAGAAGAAATACTGAGACGTAGGACATTCGCAATCATTTCGCACCCGGATGCCGGTAAGACGACGTTGACCGAGAAACTCCTGCTGTACGGAGGCGCTATCCATGTGGCAGGTGCCGTCAAGTCGAACAAGATTCGCAAGACCGCTACCTCGGACTGGATGGAGATAGAAAAACAGCGTGGTATATCCGTGGCAACATCCGTGATGGGATTTGATTACCAGCCTGTTTACCACAACGAGATTAACCAAATTTATCACATCAACATCCTGGATACCCCTGGTCACCAAGACTTTGCGGAGGATACATTCCGCACGTTGACAGCGGTGGACTCGGTCATCATCGTGATAGATGCCGCCAAGGGTGTGGAGACGCAGACTCGCCGACTGATGCAGGTCTGCCGTATGCGCAAAACCCCTGTGATGGTCTTCATCAACAAGATGGATCGCGAGGGAAAGGACCCATTCGACTTGCTGGATGAAATAGAGGCGGAACTGGGCATCCATGTGCGTCCGCTGTCGTGGCCAATCAATGGTGGACAAAACTTCAAGGGCGTGTACAACATCTTCCAGCAGACGCTGGATCTCTACACCCCGGACAAGACACACGTGACGGAGTCCATCAAGTACGACGATGTCAACAATCCCGAGATTGACGACCTCATCGGATCGAAGGACGCCGGCAAACTGCGTGAGGACATAGAGATGATTGAGGGTGTGTATAATCCGTTCAGTAGGGAGGATTACCTCGCCGGCGATTTGGCACCAGTCTTCTTTGGCTCGGCACTTAACACGTTCGGTGTCAAAGAGTTGCTGGAGTGCTTTGTGCACATTGCGCCTTCGCCTCGTCCGATAGAGGCAGAGGAGCGCAAGGTCGATCCGATGGAGCCAACTTTCACGGGATTCTGCTTTAAGATTCATGCCAATATGGATCCGAACCACCGCTCGTGTATCGCATTCTTCAAGATTTGTTCCGGTAGGTTTGAGCGCAACACCTATTATAAACACGTGCGCAAGGACCAACAGATGCGCTTCTCGGCACCAACGTGCTTTATGGCGCAGAAGAAAGAGACTGTGGATGAGGCGTTTGCAGGAGATATAGTGGGTCTGCCAGATACTGGAAACTTCAAGATTGGTGACACACTCACCAGTGGCGAGAACCTGCACTTCAAGGGACTGCCGAGTTTCTCGCCGGAGATGTTCAAATACATTGAGAATGCCGACCCAATGAAACAAAAACAGTTGGAGAAGGGCGTTCGTCAGTTGATGGACGAAGGTGTGGCACAGTTGTTTGTGAACCAGATGAATGGTCGCAAGGTCATCGGTACAGTAGGTCAACTGCAGTTTGAGGTGATTCAATATCGCTTGGAGCACGAGTATCAGGCCAAGTGCCGCTGGGAACCGATGTCGATGTACAAAGCGTGCTGGATCTCGCTGGATGAAGATACGGTTGAGGCACGTGCGGAGCTGGAGACATTCAAGAAACGCAAGGCACAGTACATGGCAACCGACAAGGATGGACGTGATGTATTCATGGCAGACAGCGCCTATGTGCTCAGCATGGCGCAGCAAGATTATCACCACATTCAGTTCCACTTCACATCTGAATTTTAACCAATAAAAATAGTACTAAAATGAAAAACTTGAAATTCCGTCTAATCGTGATGAACTTCCTGGAGTTTGCAGTCTGGGGAGCGTATTTGACCAGTATGGGTCGTTATCTGAGTGCACCTGGTGTTGATATGGGCGCAAACATCGGTTGGTTCTATTCTATTCAAGGTGTCGTGTCGCTCTTTATGCCCGCGCTGATGGGTATCGTGGCCGACCGCTGGATGCAGGCGCAGAAGGTGCAGAGCCTCTGCCATGCCATAGCCGGTACCTTTATGTGTGCGGCAGGTGCATACGCATTGTTTGCTCCGGAGGTAAGTTTTGCTCCGCTCTTCACGATGTACACCATCTCGGTGGCATTCTTCATGCCGACAATCGCTCTCACTAACTCTGTTGCATTCAATGCTATGGTGAAGGCAGGTCTGGATACGGTCAAGGATTTCCCACCCATTCGTGTGTTTGGTACCGTTGGTTTCATCGCCACGATGTGGTGCGTGGATCTGATTGGCGCAATGGACACCCCATGGCAGTTTGTCATTAGTGGTGTGCTGAGTTTGTTGCTGGCGGCTTATTCGCTGACCTTGCCAGCTTGCGAAATCAAGGGAGACAAAGGCGAGAAGCAGAGCCTGGTTGATGCGCTCGGTCTAAAGGCATTTGCGCTCTTCAAGCAGAAAAAGATGGCGCTGTTCTTCATCTTCTCGATGATGCTGGGTATGTGTCTGCAAGTAACGAATGGTTATGCCAATCCGTTCCTTGCCAGTTTCGCAGCGTTCCCTGAGTTTGTCGATACCTTTGGTGTACAGCACTCGGGTCTGCTAATCTCGATTTCGCAAATCTGTGAGGCACTCTGTATCCTGGCTATTCCGTTCTTCCTGAAGCGCTTTGGTATCAAGAACGTGATGTTCATGGCGATGCTGGCGTGGGTAGGTCGATTTGGATTCTTCGGCGCCGGTAACCCGGGTATGCCGGGCGTGCTGCTGTTTGTGCTGAGTTGCGTGGTATATGGATTTGCATTTGACTTCTTCAATATCTCCGGTGCTCTGTATGTGGATAAAGAGACCGACGAGTCGCAACGCTCGTCTGCACAAGGACTCTTTATGATGATGACGAATGGTCTGGGTGCCACTATCGGAACGCTGCTGGCACAGGAGATTGTGAATCACTTTGTGTATGCAGAAGAAGTTGTAGCCGGTGGTCCAATGATGATTTGGCAAGGCTGGCAGGCAGCATGGTATATCTTTGCCGGTTTTGCATTGGTAGTGGCTGTGTCGTTCTGGATTTTCTTCCCGAAGACTCCTGTAGAGAAGTAATGTATCGCAAAGAACTGGCATATTATTTCTCGACACCGATTGCGTATATCGTGATTGGGTTGTATCTGTTGGCGATTTCCCTGTTCCTGTGGGTGATACCGGGACAGTGGAATATCGTCGATAGTGGCTATGCGCAAGTGGATGGACTCTTTCAGCTCTCGCCGTGGCTCTTCATGCTATTGTGTCCGGCGCTGACGATGCGCCTCTTTGCCGAGGAGCGACAGTCCGGCACATGGGATCTGCTGATGACCAAACCAATCTCGCTGACACGCGTGGTGGTGGCTAAATTCTTTGCGGCATGGACACTATTGCTGATTGGACTATTGCCCTGCCTGACACATTATTTTGTGGTGTGGTACATGGCAGAACCGATGGGAAATATCGACTCGGGACAGTTTGTCGGGTCGTGGTTGGGACTGGTGCTGGTGAGTGGTGCCTTTCTGGCAATCGGTCTGATGATGGGTGCGATGACCAAGAATCAAATTGTGGCATTCATTCTGGGTGCGTTGGCATGCTTTGTGCTGTATTGGCTGAGCATGCAGGACCACTACAGCAGTATCTCGCGCGGCGTGGTGGATCTCAGGGATGTGATGTATTTTGCCACAATTGCCACAATTGCCACAATTGTCACAATAGCCATACTACATAAATTAACACATCGGTAACCCCTTAGCGACCCCTTAGCGACCCCTTAGCGCCCCCTTAGA
Source organism: Paludibacteraceae bacterium (assembly GCA_045599285.1). Lineage (GTDB taxonomy): Bacteria > Bacteroidota > Bacteroidia > Bacteroidales > Paludibacteraceae > Colicola. The sequence goes on from JAZRVR010000001.1 coordinate 9,588, forward strand.
GAACCACGGGAGACCCACGGGAGACCCACGGGCGAATCACGGAAGTATTATGACCAGAATAGGACTCATATCAGATACACACGGACTGCTGGACAAGCGCGTGTTCGTTCACTTTAAGGATGTGGATGAGATTTGGCATGCCGGCGATATCGGAAGCATGCAAGTGCTGCAGGCGTTGCGGGAGTTCAAGCCGACTCGTGCCGTTTTTGGAAATATGGATAGTGGCGATGTGCGGTACTCGTTGAGCGAGTTTTATCGCTTTCGTGTGGAAGATGTGAATGTGCTGCTCACGCATATTGGCGGCTATCCTGGCAAGTACAATCCGTGGTTGGTATCATGGTTTCGGAAAAGTAGGGAAACAAAACAACTGCTGGCTGTCGGCGAGACGGAACTGAAAGAGACGATTGACCTCTTTGTGTGTGGGCATAGTCATATCCTGAAAGTGCAGTATGATTCGCAATACGGATTTCTGACTATGAACCCGGGTGCCGCAGGAAAAGAGGGATGGCAAGCGGTACAGACATTGTTACGTTTTGTAATTGACGGAAGCGAAATTCGCGATTTGGAGGTGATTGAACTTGACAGAAAGTAAGCAAAAAAGGGCAAAACTGCTTGCAAAATGAATTTTTATGCCTAAAAACTGCTAAAACATGTTGCATAACATATACAAAACTCTTGTATATATAAAAAAAAAGCAGTACCTTTGCACTCGAAATCAAAACAACACAATCTTTTTTGTACCTTAAAAATAAAAACAGACTAATACCTTGGAAAAATAGACGTCGTGATGACGTCTTTTTTCTTTTTTTGTGGTATGTTCGGTAAGATTAGTGGCAGAACATGAAACCGAAGTAGATTCGTGGGCCGGTAGGCATCACAAGATGTGTGTGCGCGATGGCAATCATCCAATCAAGGCGAAAAGTGAGATGCACCTTGGCGGTCATACAGTAGTCCAACCCAACATAGGGATTGACGTACATGTATGCCTGCTTATTGTATAGCGCATTATCCTCCGGCAGCCAGTCGGATTGGTTGCCCTCATAGATGTAGAGCGACTTGCATGCACCACCTCCAATGGAGCCACCGATGTATGGCCAGACCTTGTTGTGATTGCGCCAGCAAGCATCCACGAGGATTCCTCCCCAGCCGTTGCGGACATACGAACCATTCGCTAATTGTTGGCGCAGATTGCTGGCGGAGGATGGCATCGTGGAAACAAAACCCTCGCCTCCAACGCGAAGGTGATTCCAGAGATTGACGCGCAAGGCTCCGCCAATTCCAAAAGTGGCACCGCTCCATTGATTGAGACTGGGAGCCTCGCTTTTGCCGAAGAGGTAACCGGTGTGCAGCATCATGCCACCGGAAAAGCCCTGATAGACAGGAACGCTCTCCCTGCTTTGCGCAGAGAGAGTATATGAAAATAGAATGAAAATTGAGCAAAGAAGTAGCTTAAATCGTTGCATAGGCTACTTCACCATGACTTTTTTGCCGTTAATGACATAGATGCCACTTTGGAGCTCGGAAACGGTCTGTACGGTGTAGCCCATGCCGGTTAAGGTGTATGCTGTGAACGGACCATCGCATGTGTCAACAACTGACTCAATATCAGTAATTTCCTCGGCAACAACCAGTACCTCGTCGAGGAAAACACGCTGCTTGTCAGTTTTGGACGAGATGACCTCAAACTGAATCTGTGCAGATGTGCTAACACCCTGAATAGCAATGGTGTACTTGGACTCTGCCAATACGGTGGTTGCGGATGTCTCCGGCAGGGTGATGTCGATGGTGGATGCGGTGGTGCCGTCGTAGGAGAGCGTTCCCTCTTCGCCCAGCAGGGTCACATGCAGGGTGGCGATGTCCTCCAATTGCGCGGCTGCGTTGAAGGTGAGGACTGCATCTGCGCCATTGAAATTGATGGCTGCTGTAGTGAGTGTGCCGGTGTTCTTCTTGGTAGCGAGGCGGCAACATTGGTTGCAGACAGCGACCTTGGTGCAAACGGACCATTGCTCAGGATCGTCCAGCATGTAGAGCGCGGTGTCCAAATCGCTGGCAGCAATCTCAATGATAGGATTGCCCAGTTCGTCCTCCACATTATCGAAGTAGCCATCGTTGCCACCGATGCCATTCAACTTGTCAAATGTCTCGTGAAAAAGTGTAGTTTCAGCGGCTTGGCATACGCCGAAAGCCAGAATGATGAAAAGAGTAGATAAAATTTTTTTCATAGAAAATGCTAATTAGATGTTGATTTATAATGCTGATTTTTAATAAAAACGCTGCAAAGGTAGTGTTTTTTTTTGAAATATACAAGCAGATTGGTATTTTATTTGCATAAATGAATTTTTTTTTGTAACTTTGCAGTCGTTTTTGATATATTGACTGATTATGGCTATTTTGAGAGATAAGATTGCAGAGATTCGTGCTCAGGTAGAGGAACTCAAGGCGTCCAATGCGGAGGAGCTGGAGGCTATTCGTATCAAATATTTGTCGAAGAAAGGCGAGATAACGTCTCTCTTTGAGGAGTTTCGTAATGTACCTAATGAGGAGAAGCGCGAGTTGGGTCAGGCACTGAACCAACTTCGTGGTTTGGCAGAGGCACGCGTGGCAGAGATGCGTGAGCAATTTGAGGCGCTGCAGGCTCAGCAGGACAAACTGGATCTCACGCGCACGCCCGATCCTATAGAATTGGGTACGCGTCACCCATTGTCTTTGGTGCGCGAGGAGATTGTGGATATTTTCACCCGAATCGGATTTACGGTAGCGGAAGGTCCTGAGGTTGAGGATGATAAGCATGTGTATGGCATGCTGAACTTTGCACCGGAGCACCCTGCTCGCGATATGCAGGATACCTTCTTTATCGAGAAAGAGATGGGCATCCAGAAGCCAACCGATATTCTGCTGCGCTCGCATACCTCGAGTGTGCAGACGCGCGTGATGACCAGTCAGAAGCCGCCAATCCGTGTGTTGTGCCCGGGTCGCGTGTATCGTAACGAGGCTATTTCTGCCCGTGCACACTGCTTCTTCCATCAGGTGGAGGGACTGTACATCGATAAGAATGTGTCGTTTGCGGATCTAAGACAGGCGCTGTTGTATTTCGCGAAGGAGATGTTTGGTCCGGAGACGAAGATTCGTCTGCGTCCGTCGTATTTCCCGTTCACAGAGCCAAGTGCGGAGATGGATATCTCTTGTGACCTGTGTGGCGGCAAGGGTTGCTCGTTCTGTAAGGGAACCGGTTGGGTTGAGATTTTGGGTTGCGGTATGGTAGATCCGAACGTGCTGGAGAGCTGCGGTATCGATAGCAAGGAATATACCGGCTATGCCTTTGGTATGGGTGTGGAACGTATTGCCAACCTCAAATATCGTGTCAAGGATCTTCGTCTATTCTCCGAGAATGATGTCCGTTTCCTGAGACAGTTTGAGAGCTGCTAATTAGTTTGTTCAGTTGTTCCCGCTCAGAACATAGTTTGTCTTATAAATGCAATGAGAAAGTAAAGATTTCTCGTTGCATTTTTTGATTCTGCATCACTAGTGGGCATTAGTGTTTTGTTATATAAAAGAGTGAACTGCTCTTGCAATCCGCAAAACAGGTATTGGTGAGGACTCCCACAGTTTAGTTCAAATTCGAGTGCAAAGGTGCGAATAAAATTTGAAATATGCATAATAATCTGTTCTTTTTTTGATGAAAAACTTGCATATGTCAAAAAAAAGTAGTAACTTTGCAGTCGATTTGGCTCTAATGGAATCAAATATTGACCTGAGAAAACTCAAGCTCGGTGTGCATGAGCTTGATTTTCAGCTTGATAATGCTTTTTTTGCGCAGCAAGAGAAGAGTGAAGTTTTGTCCGGCGAGGTCGGTTGTCACGCAGTACTGAAGCTACATGAAGACGATTACGAACTGAGTTTGTCGATTCATGGCACAGTGCAGGTGGTATGTGACAGATGCTTAGATCCAATGGATATCCTTGTGGAGATAGATGAGGAGGTGGAACCAGAGGAGACGAATACCCTGGATCTGCAATGGATAGCATATGAATTGATAGTAGTAAATCTTCCGCTCGTGCATAGTCACCCAGAAGGTGAGTGCAATACACAAATGCAAGCACTTCTCCAATCTCACCTTTGTAGTGCATCGGAAGACCCCGAACAACTATAAAACAGGCAGAATAATGATTCGCCGTGGTCTCAGCCAAACTAAACAGCGAAAGTCGAAGCGACGTAGCTAAACAGCGAAGGTTGAACCTGAAAATTTAAAAGTTAACTTATATAAAATTATACAATTATGGCACATCCAAAACGAAGACAATCACACACCAGACAAGCGAAGCGTCGTACCCATGACGTAGCTAAAGTTCCGGCATTGGCAATTTGCCCGAACTGCGGTGCACACTATCTCTACCACACTGTATGCCCAAGTTGCGGTTACTATCGTGGTAAGTTGGCTATTGAGCAGGCTGTAGAGGCATAAGTCTCTGATAGTGTGAGAATGAAATGATGTAGCAGGTTCTTGACTCTGTATTGAGTTGGGAACCTTTGCTGCGGAATTTGACCTAAACATTTTGGCGCCGGGAGGCGCGTATAAAACAAAAAAGATTATGTTTCAGAAAAACAATGGCGACAATCGTCGCAATTCAGAGGGTGCGGAAATGCGCCCAAGGTTTCAATCCGGTACCAGCACCGGTTCGTCCCGTGAGGGAGGACGTAAGCGCTTCACTCGTCCAAACGATGGACAGATGCATGCAGAGCGCGTGACCCCAAGACCAAGATTTAATGCCGAGGATGGTGCAGACCGTCCACGCGGATTTAGACCTCGCTTCAACGATGGCGAGCGTCGTCCGAATAGTTTCGATGGCAATCGCATGAGCAACTATGATGGCGAGCGTCGTCCGAATAGTTTTGACAACAATCGTCCACGTCGCCAGTTTGATGGCTCGAACCGTGGCGAATACGGCGGAATGCGTGGTAATCGCACCGAGGGTGGTATGCGTCCAAGACGCAACGATGGCGTATATAGCCAGCGCAAGCGTCAGCAATATCAGCAGAAATTTGAGGACCCAACGAAGCCAATTCGACTCAATAAATTCCTGGCGAATGCCGGTATCTGCTCTCGTCGTGAGGCAGATGATTTCATCATGGCGGGCGTAATCTCGGTAAATGGCGAGGTAGTAGATTCGCTGGGTGCAAAGGTGCTGCCTACAGATAAAGTGATGTTTCATGATCAACCGGTTCGCCGCGAGCGTAAGGTGTATATCCTGCTGAATAAGCCGAAAAACACTGTGACCACCACGGATGATCCACAGGAGCGTCACACCGTAATTGATATTGTGCGCAATGCGTGCTCGGAGCGCATCTATCCGGTAGGTCGTCTGGATCGCAATACAACCGGTGTGCTGCTGCTCACCAACGATGGTGACTTGGCTGCCAAACTGACTCACCCGAAGTTCGGCAAGAAGAAAATCTATGCTGTGACCTTGGATCGTGAGTTGGAAGAGGAGGATGAGGCACTCATCCGTGACGGTATTGTGCTAGATGACGAGCGTATCATTCCTGATGCGCTAGAGTATCCGAAGGAGGATCGCAAGCATATCGGTCTGGAGATTCACTCCGGTCAGAACCGCGTTGTGCGTCGTATCTTTGAGAAAGTGGGCTACAAGGTGATGCAGCTTGATCGTGTGAGCTTCGCCGGCCTTACCAAGAAGAATGTGGCTCGCGGCAAGTATCGTTTCCTCACTCCAAAGGAGGTATCGATGCTGCAGATGGGAGCATTTGAATAAGGGGAAACTAACATTTACTTGTAGTAAGGTAGATGTAAGGTAAGAAGACTGAGGAGAGTCCTGCCCGAGTCTTGCTCAAATTTTGCTTGAGATTTATGAAAAAGAGAGGTAGCCATTGGCTATCTCTCTTTGATTATACCATTCTGGTAAGCGATGAGCAGATTTTTCAGCGACTCGACCTGCCGGAGCAATTCCTTACCTCGGTCGGTATCGCGCACCAGCATGCGGTGATTGGTAAAGTCCTGTAACTGAATGCGTTGGTGAATGTCGCTTCCGCTGATGATGGATTGCTCTCTGCTCTCAAACGACTCGTGCTCCACCAATTGCACACCGTGACTATTGTAGATGAGGGTGTAACCTGCGATGCCGGTCTTCTCCTGATAGGGTTTGGAGAATCCACCATCTATGACAAATCGCTTGCCCTCTGCTCGCATAGGACTCTCGCCCTGGATGGTCTTGACAGGAATATGCCCGTTGATGATGCGTCCTGTAGCCGGATTCAGACCAAACTCGGAGAGAATCTTCTCGCATACATCTTTCTGATTAGCAAGCTCATAGTATGCACCTTTCTTCTCTTTTTGCAGCGATTTGTCTGCAATGAAATATCGCTCGAAGGTGGTCATTTTGTCCTTGTTGTATAGTGGCGAACCGGCTCCTTGCCAGAGGTAGAGCAGGTAGTCTAGTGCGTTGGCTTTCTCTCGTCCCTGACCATAGTATGCCTGTCGAATCACCTCGTCGGCGCGCTCCATGAGGGCACGTCCTTTCACTCGCTCACCACAAACATCCACCTCGGTGAAGGTGCCATCCTCGTTGAGTGGGATGGCGGCGTGGTAGAGTAGGAAGCCGTTTCGCACCAGGAAGAGACTGCCGTGCTGGTACAGACAGCGCAGGTGACGCTGCATCTTCTCGGACTTGCGGAAGCTGCGCTCCAATTGGCTCATGAGTTCTTCTTCTTCCTCGCTGAGCGCGTATGGATCGGCTGGATTGACGGTTGGGAGGTTGGTGTCCAGCAACGGATAGGTCTTCCCTTCTATGGTGATCGTGCCATTGACCAGGTCCATCTTGTCCATCAGCAGTCTGTCCTGCATCTCCCACTCAGGGTGGCGAAGGATGGTTTGTCCCTCGAGTTTGAACTGAATGATAGAGATGGCTTTGTGCATCTTTGCCATCAGTTGAGCCGAGCGTGTGAGACGGGGATTATTCTCGAAGTCCTTGGTTTGGAAGACTTTACATGGATCATTGCCATAGGTCTCCATGGCAAAATTGGCCAGCGGAAGCAGGTTGATTCCGTATCCCTCCTCCAGTGTCTCGATATTGGCGTATCGTGTGGAAACGCGGATGACGGTGGCAATCAATGCCAGATTACCCGCCGCTGCTCCCATCCATTCGATGTCGTGATTTCCCCACTGTACGTCGTAGTCGTGAAAGTCGGTCAGGACGTCCATAATCTTTTGGGCACCCGGTCCTCGGTCAAAAATGTCGCCTACGATGTGCAGCACATCGATTGCCAACCAGTGAATGAGATAGCAGATGGCGATAATCAGTTGCTCCGCCCTGCCGGTCTCGATAATTGCCTCAATGATAGAACTATAGTAGGTGCCGCGCTCCTCCAATGTTGACTCGTGCAGCAGCTCCTCAATGACATATGCAAAATCCTTTGGCAGGAGTTTGCGAACCTTCGAACGTGTGTATTTGACGGTCACGGCACGCGCTACATCTACTACCTGATGGATGCGACGTCTGTAGAACTCCTTGAGTTGGCTGTCATCCTCATCGTCTTCGGAGAAGAGGAGCGGACGCTCGATGTCCAGGCGCTCATCGGGGTAGTAGATCAGCGCACAAAGCGCGCGCTTTTCCTCCTCTGAGAGTGTGTCGCCGTATATTTCATCTACTTTTTTGCGAATGACACCGCTGGCATTCTTCACCATGTGGATGAATGCCTGGCTTGCGCCATGCAGATCGCTCACAAAATGCTCTGTGCCTTTGGGGAGCGACAGAATAGCTCGTAAGTTAATGAGTTCGCTGACCACAGCGCTGCTGTTTGGGAACTTCTCGCTAAGTAGTTTTAGATAGCGTTCGTCTTGCTTTACGTTCTCAAGGTTAACCATAGTGATGAAATACTTTGTCTTGTTAACAAAAAAATCATCACTTTGTAGGTGATGATTTTCCTTTGTAGTGCTACCCGGACTCGAACCGGGGTTTACGGCGTGAGAGGCCGTTGTCCTAGGCCACTAGACGATAGCACCCTATAATTTCTTCTGCTTTCCCACGTTTGGAAGCGTTGTTCCGAAATCGAGTGCAAAGGTACTGCTTTTTTTTGATATATGCAAATTTTTTGCAAAAAAAATGCAAGAATAATGTTTTTTTTTATGCAATTAGTTGTTTTTTGCTATCCCCAAACTGTTTCTTTGCGCAAGATTGGTGAAATTTGAAGAAAAAATTGCCTGTTGGCTCTGTAGTCAGAGGTAGGGGTTGTATTGCAGTTCGTGCTCGATGGTGGTGGGGTAGCCATGTCCCGGATACACCTCCAGCGCCGGTGGCAGTTGTGCCAATCGGCGAAGCGAGGTCATGAGTTGTGACATATCTCCACCCGGCAAGTCCGTTCTGCCAATTGATTCCTGAAAAAGTGTATCCCCCGTGAAGATGAAGGGTACCTCCCCCGATTCCTCCACAAGTGGGGAGAAAAGGTAGCATACACAGTCCTCCTTGTGACCGGGTGTGCGCAGTACGGTAATGGACCATAGTGACTCATCTTCTGGGAGAGATGGTAATTGGAGTGGACCTTCTTCCGGGAAGATGATGGATTGTATGCCGAATGTATCTTCCAGCCATTCCATGCCGCAGACATGATCTGGATGGGTGTGTGTCACGAGGTGTGCTACAGGACGTAAGTGATTGTCCCTTATGTAGTTAGACAGACGTTGACGCTCGCGTTCATCGTATGCTCCGCAGTCGATGATGATTGCCGGAATCGTCTGCTCCTCGCGCGTGCACGCGCGTTCCTTATATATTATATACGTGCACTCGCGATAGGGATTGAAGTAGAAAGTTTTAATCATAGCGGCAGGTAGATGCACTTTTTGGTTAGGAAGAACTCCTCCTGATAAAATTCAGTCAGCTCTCTTGTCTCCGCGATATTGCGAAATGGATGTATCTCGCCTTGCAGTTCGCCGCCCTTGAGTACAATGAGTCCGTTGGGCATGGCGTTCTTGTGCTTGTGATGCACATTCTTGCGCACGAGTTTAACCAGGTCGGGTAGGGGCATTACGGCGCGTGATACGACGAAATCGTATTGACGTTTCTCCTCTTCAACGCGCTCTTTGATGCACTCTACGTTGCTGAGATTGAGGGACTTAGCGATTTCGGAAGCTACCAGAATCTTCTTGCCAATCGAGTCGATGAGTGTGAATTGACACTCGGGAAACAGGATGGCAAGTGGTATTCCAGGAAAGCCTCCTCCGGTTCCTACGTCCAGTATGGTGGTGCCCGGTTCGAAACTCAGCACCTTGGCGATTGCCATCGAATGCAGAATATGGTGCTCATAGAGGTTGTCGATATCCTTGCGTGATATGACGTTAATCTTAGCATTCCACTCGGGGTAGAGACTACCAAGAGCAGCAAACTGCTGCTCTTGGGTCTCTGTCAATTGAAAGTATTTACGTAATAATTCCATATTAAGTATAGTTATCGACCCACTGCCGACAGCCTGCAAGGCGCACTGCCGACCCACGGGAGGGAGTCGATATGATTTTTACTCTGCAATGTTGGTAAATACGTTCTGTACGTCCTCGTCCTCCTCGATTTTGTCGATGAGTTTCTGTACGGACTCGCGTTGCTCGTCGGTGAGGGTCTTGGTGTCGTTGGGAATACGAACGAACTCACAAGACTGGATCTCGAATCCGTTGTCCTCCAGGTACTTCTGCATGCCGCTGTACTGGTCGAAGTCCGAATAGATGACGATGGTGTTTTCCTCCTCATCTACACCGAGTTCCTCAACTCCGAAGTCGATGAGCTCCAACTCGAGTTCGTCCAGATCTACGCCATCCTTCATCGTGATGGTGAAGCAAGCCTTGCGGTCGAAGAGGAATTGCAGCGAACCCTGTGTGCCGAGTGTGCCGCCGTGCTTGGTGAAGTAGGAGCGGATGTTGGCTACGGTACGCATGTTGTTGTCGGTAGCAGTCTCCACAAAGATGGCTACACCGTGAGGACCATATCCTTCGTAGTTAATCTCCTTGTAACCCTCAGAGTTCTTGTCGGTTGCCTTCTTGATTGCGCGATCGATATTCTCCTTAGGCATGTTCTCCTTTTTACATTGCTGAATGAGCGTACGCAGACGTGGGTTGGAATCCGGATCCGAACCACCCTCACGAGCAGCAATGGTGATTTCTTTTCCTAATTTGGTGAATGTACGGGCCATGTGACCCCAACGTTTTAATTTGGTAGCTTTGCGATATTCAAATGCGCGTCCCATATAGTAGTATTTGTTTTAAACGGTTGAAATGCAGCACCCTGCGGAGAGTGCTGCATTTTTGAATGAATTATTTTAGTTTGATCGAATCGTTGGTCTGTACGAAGTCCTGCTTAGCAACAGTATCAAGCTTGACAGCCTGTGGTTGGATCGAATCCAGGTGCTGTTTGTAGAGGGTAGAGTCGATATGCTCGAGTACGGTTTCTATATGAACCTCCTCGAATGTGATCTTGAACTCTACGCGACGGTTCTTCGCACGTCCGCTCTTGGTGCGGTTGTCTGCAATAGGTACATCCATGCCGTAGCCCTTGGCGGTCATACGCTCAGCCGGAACACCTGCCTTGATGAGGTAATCCATCACGGAGTGAGCACGCTTGTCACTCAACTCCTTGTTAAAGTCCTCAGCACCAACGTCATCGGTGTGACCCTGTACCTCGATGATGAAGTTAGGATTGTCGATGAAGGTCTTAGCGATTTGATCCATGAGTGGGTAGGAAGCCTTCTTGATGACAGCCTTACCGGTCTCGAACTGGATACCTTGCATAGCCTTGTTGAGCAGGTTACGTACCTCCTTCTTGACCTCTGGGCAACCCTTGTTGTATGCAGGACCAGCCACAGCAGGACATTGGTCTTTCCAATCAGGTACACCATCGCCATCGGTATCGAGTTCGCAACCCTTCTCATCTACGAAACCAATTGCCTCAGCCGGTGTGCCTGGGCACTCATCGCGCCAATCTGGTACACCATCGCCATCGGTATCCAGCTCACAACCAATCGAATCGGTGTAGCCAATAGCCTCAGCCGGTGTGTTCGGGCACTGGTCTTTCCAGTCAGGTACGCCATCGCCATCGGTATCGAGTTCACAACCTTTCTCGTCCACGTGACCAGCGGCCTCAGCCGGTGAACCCGGGCACTCGTCCAGGTAATCAGGTACGCCATCTCCATCGCTATCGATTGCGCAACCCTTCTCATCTACCATGCCATAAGCTGCCTCTGGTGTGCCAGGGCACTCATCCAGGTAGTCTGGTACACCATCGCCGTCGCTGTCGATTGGGCAACCTACCGAGTCAACCAAGCCATATGCTGATGGGTGAGTACCTGGGCATTGATCCAGGTAGTCAGGTACACCATCGCCATCGCTGTCGATTGGGCAACCGAGGTCGTCCACCTTGACGTTCTTAGGTGTATTCGGGCACATATCGAACTGGTCAAGTACACCATCCTTATCCTTGTCTTTCTTCTTGTTGGTACCCCAAACGATGCTAAATCCAAGTGCTACGTTCACGCCCTTTGCCTTGTATGGGAGGGCGTAGATGTCCTTGTCGCCTATCGGAAGTTTTGCGTAAGAGGTTGGTATATAGTCCATTGCCAGCGTCATGTTGATTCCGTCGTATGGCATGAAGCTCAGTCCGGCACCGATGTTGCTGTACTTACCATTCTGCAGGAGCGAGTAGCTGACTGCCAGGTTGAACCAGTTGCAGGGACGCAGGGCTGCACCCAGGGTCACCTCCTCATAGATCTTGCTATTGTAGAGGCGAGTTTGGCTCAGTACGCCGATTCCGATGCGGTTGTCCCAGAAGTTAGCATCAACGCCTACGTTCAACTTGGCATTGACCATGCGCGCAAATCCGTCTTTTCTGTTCGACAGATGTGCGGCATCCAGCAGACCTTGCAGGCTGCGGATAATGTCGTTTTTCAAGCTATCCGGCAGGAAATTGTTCTTGTCGTCCAGGTATTGACCATATTTAACTTCGCCTACGCCCGTGAAGGTGGTATCAATGCTGGCTGTGTATTTCGAACCATTGTTCCAATAGATGAAACCGAGGTCATTGATGGCAGCCGTGATTTGTACCTGCTCGTGTGGCTTGTAGGTGAAACCGAGGTCAACGGCTGCACCATAACCACTTGGGGTAATCATTTTCTTGATGTTGTTGTAGTCGATGAGCTTGTTGAAATCGATGTTCTTGAGATCCTTCAGATCGTTTGGCAGTTGGTCGCGGTTGATCGGACCTGCAATCTGCAGATTGGCATTGCCGTGGATGTCCCACTTCTGCAGCGAACCATCTATGCCCAGGTCTTTGGCATCCAGACCTGCGTATGCCGTTCCGAGCAGCAATTTCAGTTTTCCACCGACAGTCCATTGCTCGTTGATCTTGTGTGAATAACCAAATCCAACCTCGGTGTACATCTGGAAACCAATGCCCAGACCACCCAAACTGAACTTGTTGACGTCGTTCAAACCCTGCTTGGACATTCCGCCGCCAAAGATGAACTCTGGCAGCGTGCGTGGTACGGTGGTACCAAGGTTAATGCGCTCCAGTACGTTGAAGTGGAAGTAACCATTCTCCTTCACGCGGAATCCGAAGCTGACGAGGTCGAAGGTTATATCTGCGTTGACGAGAGTCGATTTACGCCATTGCTTGATGAAGGCTGCTTTGTCCTCACCTGGGTAGAGTGGAGTGATGGTCTTGCCGTCTTTGGTATAGACTACATCGCTCATTGTCAGCGAGTTATTACCTGCCCAAAAACTCATGTAACCCAGCGGAGTGAAGTTGATGTAGCCGTTTGATACTGGCTGGAATGCTGGGTTGACGATGTGGCGCATTGGCGCGTTCTCCAAGAAATAAAGTGTCATTACCTCTTGGGCACTTGCAAATCCTGCTAATGCGAGGAAAACAAGTAGTACATATTTACGAATTTTTTTCATATGCTATCCTCCTTATTTATCCCCTTTAATCTTCATGAAATCAAAGATTGCCTCAACGGTAGCGCTCACGCCAATCTTGGTTTTCAACTCGGTGGTGGTTAATATTACCGCTTGCTTTGGATTGCCCTTGAGCTCAGCGTTGTAAACAATTTTCTTGATGTCCTTCAGGCGGTTGAATTGCTCGCGGTTGACAGAAATGATGAATGCATTTGTCCCAGGCTCCTTCGGTATGAAGTGTGCACCTACCTGATTGTACTCTTGTGGGGCAGAGAGCAGGAGGGTTGTGCTTGGCACTTCTTGTTCTGTAATCAACTTCAAGTCAACAACTTGATTGTTCTCATCCAGGAAGGTGTAGTCCATCTTAATCTCAAATGGGATGTAGTTCTCTGCCATCACATAGACCTTGGCATTCATGCTGTCGATCTTCTCAAACATAGGCATGCCTGCGAAGATGCTGTCGAAGTCCACCTTGCTGAAATCAACGGCAGCTGTGTCGCTGTAGCCGACTTGTGAACCCGCCTTGAACTCAAATGGTACGTTGATGATTGCGTCCAATTTGATATCGGTCGAGCTGCTCACGCGGAAGCGTTGCTTGGGATTGTCGTTGTTCAGATTTACGCGGAACTTGTAGCCAATCAGGTCAGGACGGTTCTCAAACAACTGATCCAGGTCGCCCTCGTGGGTATTGCTGTGACCGCTGTACCAGAACTTGTACACGCGATCGTGTACGCTCGTTCCTATTGGAGAATCCATAGGAGGATAGTGCAGGAACGGCTGAGAGATGTTCTTGGAGCCATCCGCACCAAACTTGGCAAAGCTTGGGTTGCTCGGATCGTTGGCATCTGCCACGAAGAGGTAGTCCAGATTTACCATCAGCGGAGCGCAAAGCTCGTGTTGTGCCCAGAGATCGATGGTTGGCATAGCCAGTTTGAGCTTCAGGTTCTTGATGTCCTTCCACTCTTTCCACTCCTTTGCGATATCAATGGTGTCCTCGTCGGTCATGGTGTTACTTGGGTTGAAGAAACCCCAAATAGCCTTATAATCAATGAAATCTACGCGGAAACCATAGTTCATGAAGGCATCGTCTTGAGCCAGAATGTTGTTCTGTGGCTTCAGCACGATGTGCAGCTTGAAGGTGAAGCTGGTGCGTGCGTTGCCCGGATACCAGTAGTCCTTCGTGTGGTCGGTGCAGAAGTCGATGGCAAAGTCCTCAAGCGCAACCGGCAATGGGTCGTTGAAGTTGTATCCGCTGCTCAATGGAATCACCTTCTTGGGCAGAGGGTTGCCATTTAGATCTACGAATCCCTCAGGATAAATGATGCTGATCTCCTCGATATCCTCCTTGGTGAGGTTGATACCTTCTGGAGCGCCGATGTACGAGGTGAATTTGGCCTGGGTAACCAGCATACTGTCCAGACGCTCTACATCATAATTGCTGTTCAGACTTCCCAATGTCAGAGGCATGTCGAAGTCCATGCTGACTGTGTAACCGGCAGGAATCACCCGACCTACACCCGGGGTGACAGGAATCTCCTGACCCAACAACAAGGTCTTGGTTACTGTACCTGCATAGGATGCCAAATCCACTTTGTGGAAGGGCTTGGACACATGGAATGTATCCTGAAAATACAGGGTGTAGTCAGCCAGATACTCCAATCCTGTCTGACCTGGTTGCTTGTAGTGGATGCCTATGCTGTCGCCAAGTCGTCCATAGAAGTCGCCTACGGTAGCACTTAGCGAACCAACCGGCATCACCAAGCCGAAGTCGAGTTTGGATTGACCATCGATGTTCTTCAGGTCAACATCTGCTCGACAACTACTAAGCAATACAGCTACCGCTGCCATTGCTAAAGTGAGATGTGTTAAGTGTTTCATAAAGTGTTTATTTGAGTTTGTATTCTGTATTCTATCTCCTTCTCCCTCTCCATCATCTCCTCCCCTCCGGGGGAGGCCGGGTGGGGCTCTCATCTCTCCTATCTCCTCCTCCCCTCCGGGAGAGGTCGGGTGGGGTTCTAAAGAGCGCGCAAAGTTACTACTTTTTTTTGACATATGCAACCTTTTGCTTAAAAAAATAAAAAAAAGTGGAGGAATCTTTGTGACGTACCCCCATCTCTTTAAACCTTTTCAACATCATTTATGTGTCTTCCACCGTAAGATGACCGTAAGATGACCATAGGATGACCATAGGATGACCATAGGATGACCATAGGATGACCATAGGATGACCATAGGATGACCATAGGATGACCATAGGATGACCGTAAGATGACCGTAGGATGACCGTAAGATGACCGTAAGATGGCCGCGGGATTGTCGATGCTCTTTCGGAACTTTCCTTAGCCCTTACCTGTTACCTGTTACCTAACAGATACACCTGCTCGGTCGAACGCGTGATGGCTGTGTAGTACCATCGCAAGAAGTCGTCGTCCTGCTCCTCCGCGGGCACGTTTCCCGGGTCAATATAGACGTGTTTCCATTGTCCACCTTGTGCCTTGTGGCATGTCACGGCGTAGGCAAAACGAGCCTGTAGCGCGTTGTAGTAGGGCGATGCCATGATAGTTTTCCAAAGCTCACGTTGGTTGTGTATCTCGGGATAATCCTCTGTGATCTTGGCGAATAACTGCTTCTGCAACTGGTAGTTATGCTCCGGAGAATCGGTGGTGAGAGTGTCCAACCATAGGATGGTATCAATCTCCCAATCGTAGTCCAAAGCACGCAAACTGATGTCGATAAAATGGAATCCGTATAGTTCACGTTCGTTCCTCGTGCGCACAATCTCAAACATGTCTCCATTCGCCAGAAATGGCAGATTGTCATACTGTTCGGTCCAGAAATAGTTGTTCTTGCTCACCATCAGCCTATCGCCGGTGGATAGCGCATCTTCGCGCCAAAGAATGCGCGAACGTATGCCCGAGTTGTATAGATTGGTGCGCTTGTTGCTACGCGTCAGAATCAGGGTTTCCTCCACGCCCACCTGCTGATAACTGCGCTCCAATTGCTCTACCAATTCGCTCCCATTCAGATGATAAATGTCCTTATAATCAGTTAGTAACGATTCGATGGATTGCGTATCGGATGTGTATGATTGGGCACGCTCTGCCAGTTGGTTTCGGATGGTTGTCGCATTACTGAGTATGCCGGAGTCGAGCGCTTGTCGAGCAACCTCTGTCAAACACGCATCCGTAACCTCCAATCCATATCCACGCAGATAGTCGGCATTTAGTGCCATTGATTCGCTTTGCCCAACTGGAGGAAGCTGGGCATCGTCGCCCAGGATGAGCAAACTGCACCCATCACCCGAATAGACAAAATGTACTAAATCGTCTAATAGACAGCCGGTTCCGAAGGTCGGATTGTCGCGCTGGGCCGATACCATTGAGCCCTCATCCACGATGAATAGTGTGTGGCGTAGTCTGTTATCGGCTATGCCAAATGATTCTACGCCCATGCGCTCCTGGCGATATATGAATTTATGAATCGTGTACGCGGGACTGCCCGAGTAGTGCGACAGCACCTTGGCTGCTCGACCGGTTGGGGCAAGCAGCACGCATGGTTGCTGGAGGGAGTGGAGTGCACGAACCAACGCACTTACCAGACTCGTTTTTCCTGTTCCGGCATATCCGCGAAGCAAAAAAAGTTTCTCGCTACAAGTGGAAATCAGGAACCTGCCAAGTCTCTCTATTACAGCATTTTGACCTTCGTTTGGGGAAAATGGTAACTCTTGTAGAATGCGTCCTATGATAAATTTTTCTAACAAAATATTTGCGTATGTCAGTTTTTTTTCGTACCTTTGCAGTCGATTTCGTTGAAATCTCTAGTTTTATATACCATGATTGAGAACTCGCAAGAGTTGTTAATCTTAAAGTGAGATGAATTGAGGCGCTTTAACAACGTAGTTGTTCGTTAGCCGAAATTCAAGCGAGCGCAGGGAAGTCCTATACGACCAGCTCCCTCCGAACTCCCCCAGGTCTTGATCGAAGCAAGGGTACGAGGTTGTAGCGGTGCGATGTAGTTAGCTTCCCTTTTTTTATTCTATTCGGTGACCCATTATGTCGTACTTGGCGTTCCCACGTATGATGATGATTAGACCATCTTGTATGTACTTGCGGACTCTGGTTTCTCCTTGTGTCTCAGGTTGATGGATAGCTGTTGCGTAGCGCTTGTATGCCTCCCATGCGTCTGGAATTCCATACCCATACTCATAATTGGGCGTGTCATAATTATTGGCTGTCTCGATAATCAATTGGCGCAGTTCCATGGCGGTCAGTTGTGGTAGCGCGGACCATAGCGAAGCGGCCATTCCGGCTACCTCCGGGCATGCAAAGGACGTGCCATTACCTTGTATTACTCTCTGATTCTGAGGTGAATAGATGTATGTGCCTTGTCCCCATGCCATTACGTCGGGTTTGATTCTGTCATCTGTCGTGTAGCCAAAACTGCTAAAGGGGGCTTTGATACCTGTTTGGCTGCAGGCACCTACAGCCAGGATGCTGTCTGCATCAGCGGGTAGGGTGATATATTTCCACGGTTTGTTTCCCTCATTTCCGGCTGCCACACATACCAGCCTTCCGCGTCTGGCTAATTCCGTAGCCGCCTGAGATACAGCCGATTGACCATTCAGATCGTCCCATGTGTAATTGTCCGACTCGTCATCAAACTGGCAGTATCCCAGCGAGATACTGACGATGTCTGCTCCCAGCGTATCCGCCAGTAGCATGCCATGAATGAGGCGCTCAATCTCTCCGTAATATTCTCTTGGGGTGTCCTCTGTTCGTATCAGTATGTAGTTGGCATCCGGAGCCGTACCGGTGAAGGTTTCCGACTCGTACAGCATGGTACTCAGGCACATTGTGCCATGTGCCTCGGATGGACTTTCGTAGAAATCTGTTGTTGCCAGCGAGTCCTCCAGCAGATCATATGCACCTATGATTTTCTGCTGGTCAAATATCGCTGGATCGTTGGCATGGTAGAATCCACCGTCTATGACGGCTATCGTGATTCCCTCTCCTCTGTGCCCCATCTCGTGCAGAGGTTGCAGACCTAATATGAACGACAATATGGTGAGTAGCATCCTGCGTCTATTCTTATCTCTTAATCAGAAGCACCACATTTTCAACGTGTTGCGTGTGTGGAAACATATCTACAGGTTGCACCTTTTCGACACGATACATGTTGTCTAGCAGGCTCAGGTCGCGAGCCTGTGTGGCAGGGTTGCAGCTCACATATACGATACGTTGCGGTTGCGCGCCCAGGATGGTGTTGATGACGTCCTCGTGCATGCCGGCGCGAGGTGGGTCTGTGATGATGACATCCGGACGCCCATATTGCGCGATAAAGTCCTCGTTGAGAATGTCCTTCATATCGCCAGCGAAGAATAATGTGTTGTCCAGTTGATTGATTTGTGCATTCACTTTGGCATCTTCTATCGCTTCCGGAACATACTCAATACCAATCACTTGCTTGGCTTTCTTGGCTACAAAATTGGCTATCGTTCCTGTTCCGGTGTATAGGTCATACACCAGTTCGGTGCCCGTCAGTCCGGCAAAGTCGCGTGCTACCTTGTAGAGTTCGTATGCTTGCTCGGTGTTGGTTTGGTAGAAGGATTTGGGACCTACCTTAAATTGCAGGCCTTCCATCTCCTCGATGATGTGGTCTGCACCATAATAGACGAGAATATTCAGGTCACCGATGGTATCATTCATCTTGGTGTTGATAACGTATTGCAGACTGATAATGGCGGGGAAACTTGTGTGTATAAATTCCAGTAAATCAGTAAAATCGCCTTCTTCTCCAAATGCGATGATGACCATCAGTTCGCCCTTGTGATTGTTGCGAATGATGAGGTTGCGAAGCTGTCCCGTGTGGCTATGCTCGTTGTAGAAGGTCATGCCATGTGTGCATGCCCATTGGTAGATACCGTTGCGGATGGCATCGTTGATGGGGGGCATGAGGTGGCAGGTGTCGATATGCAGCACCTTGTCAAAGCAGTTCGGAATATGGAATCCCAACCCGGGCTCAAATGGTACACCTGCCTTCATTTGCTCTGTGGTGAGCCATTTATGGTCGGCAAAGGTAAACTCCAGTTTGTTTCTGTATTCATAGATTTGTTTGCTGCCTAAAATCGGAGAAATCTCAGGCAGTTCTATCTTACCGATTCTGGTTAGATTGTCCACAATCTGCTGCTGCTTGTATGCTAATTGCTCTGCGTAGGGCAGTATCTGCCACTTGCAACCTCCACATGTGCCATAGTGCGGACATACCGGTTCGCAACGTTTCTCGCTCAATTTCTTGTATCGGATGACTCGTGCCTCCATGAAACTGTGCTTCTTGCGTGTCACTTGTAGATCCACAATATCTCCGGGTACGCAATAAGGAACGAAACATACCATTTCGTCTATGCGAGTGAGTGCTTTCCCTTCTGCTGCTATACCGGTAATCTCTATATCCTCCAATATAGGTAAGTTCTTCTTTTTCATATACTTATTCTGATATTATCGTGATGGTTGATGCTCCTTTTTTTACCTGTAGAGCTTGGGGTAATTGTGTATCGGAAAATCGGGCAATTACTCTGCCTTCTCCGTGCAGTTCGATGGCATCTGGTGCGTTGGTTTTGCCTATTGGATTGGTGCCTTTCGGCGCGCGAAGGCTATATCCCAACGTCTTTTCTGCCCATATCTTCTCTGCCGGGGCGGTCATGCCACTTCCCAGGTATTTGCCTCGAATAATTATGCTGCTCCCTGCGGCGATGTGTCGCGCAATTAGCTCTCGTAGCGCCTGCGGATAGAGCGTCCCCTTCTCCTGCCCACAATAGATGACTAACTCGTTGTAAATAGTTGTATCGCTGGCAGTTATGGCATCTACACTGCATGATTCGTAGCTATGATCGTCTGTTGCCAATCGTGCTCCGATTCGTGCAGGGTAGTCAAAGGTGTTGCCTACCAGTTCTTGTCCCACATAGTCCATGTGGCACATTCCCCAGCCGCAATTATCATCATCAGTCCAACCGTTTTCTTTCACGTCACGTTGTTTGTCGAATATCCATTGGTCACCCAGATAGGTTCGGATGGTGCCGTGTGGCACAGGATAACTGCCTGGGACGATGCCTGCACGTAGCGAATCCACAAACCACTCCGGACCAGAGGTTCGGTGGTAGTTGTTCACAATCAGCGTACGTGTGCTGTCTCCCTTGTAGAAACTGATGGTCTCGCTGGGCAGGCTGATTCCACCATCGTTGCCGGCTACTACGTAGAAGTCGTATTTTATCCCCGCAGTGGCCTGAAAAGCATAGGTTGTGTCTTGGGTTCGAACGCCGGTATTCCAATCCATGTCATTCTCGCGTGTATAGACGATGTAGTAATCGGGCGTGGCTGTCTCCTCGATGCTGTCTGTTGTGGCAGACCATCGTATCCGACATCCTGTTGATCCGTCCTGCATGCATGCCGGCGCCTGTACCGGCAATGGTTGCACAACGAAATCATCGCCTTGCATCCATCGTCCTATTCCTTTGTAGATAGCGCGGCATGCCACCATTTGAAACTGTGGTTCCAGTCCTAACATGATGTCTGCCAGGTTCTTATGCGACAGCATCTCGAGAAGTACCGTCGGCACAATAGGGTAGCGAGATTCGCAATATCCTGCGTCTATGAGCTCTCGTCTCGTCCACTGGGGACAGAGTTGTTTCTGTATGTCCTCCACCAGTTGTGTTTGGACGTAGTCAGCCAGGTCACGATTGATGATGCGGTTGGTTTGCGTAGGGAAAACATGTTTGCCTGATCGATCCTGTGTGGAATAGATTGCCAATGTGCCAATGATGTCCGAGTCTTGCTGAGCGGAATTGCCATCGGTGTGTAGCGCAAGGCAAACATCCACCTGGATTCCCAGTCCATTTTGCGACGGGTTGGCGCGGCTGCCTCCGCTCAGGTAATTCACCCATTGTCCACGACATTGCAAGTCATCTTTGTAGTCGTCTTTGCCTCCGTTGATGTGCCAGATGCTATCGGGGAATCCGCAGTATTCCAGCCAATAACGTGCGCCTTCCATCCATTGTGGACGCCCGCTCGTTATGCTGTCAGGTCCCCTGCGTATGCAGCCCATTCCATCGCCCATATAGCGAACTTCTGCATCTTTGGGGGCTTCTCGATCCCCTAACCACAACCATGTGCTGTCTTTTTGGTAGTAGTAGCCTTCTCTGGCACGTGGTTCCAGTACGTAGGCACCTGCGTTCTCCAGCATGGGAATCAGCCAGTGGTGGACAAGCTCGTAATTGTACAAATCCTCCACCATCGTCCACATGCGTGCTCGTTGCCAATGCCACATGTTTTGTTTGCGATTGTAGTATAGTCCGTGACTTGGCCATAGAGCTATCGTCCTGCTATCCAATCCGTTGGCTGCGCTCCATGCACGCTCCTTGTAGTCCAGTGGATTGCGAGCGGATAGGGTGTATAGGTCACTTTCTTTGCGTGGAGACATACGATGCGTGACGAGTTCGCCCAACTCATATCCGTTGGTGTAGATGCTCACTTTGCCGTTGCGGTGTCCCAGCACCCACGTGCTAACCAACTGGCGCAATTCTATCACCTGATCTCTGCTGAGAGATAGGCAACTCAGGGTCTTGTTGGTTCGGACAGTGATTGTGTTTTGGTTCACGCGCAGATTGCTGACGGTCACTCTTGGTACGCAGGTCGGAAATCCTGCATATGTATTGAGCGAGTCGCCCAACTCTCGCGCAGAAATAGTGCTGGCTTGCAGGGGCTGACTTGCAAAAAGGAGTGCGATGCAAAGTAGTATGATTTGTTGTAATTGTACCTTCATGTCCAAACTAATCAAATAGGTTGCAAAGATACAAAAAAAATCTCATATGCGCAAGCGCGTGTACGCAAAATATTAGGAAAAAGCCCTTTTTGCCTTAAAAAACGAAAAAATCGTTTGTCACTTTTGCTTTTTTCTGATAATTTTCGTACCTTTGTAGTCCCAATTAAAATGTGGCATTGTGCCCTTATGCATATTTATCATGAAAGAACTTACTATCGAAACGAAAATCCACTCATGTCAGTGGAGTGATTTGACACCTGAGCAGCAAGAGTTGGTACGCATTGCCAAGGAGCAAACCGAGCGTTCGTATTGCCCGTATTCCGGATATCATGTCGGTGCTGCCTTGCTGCTGAAAAATGGCGAAATAGTGCGAGGATGCAATCAGGAAAATGCGGCTTATCCCAGTGGCCTCTGTGCCGAGCGAAACGCCCTGTTTGCTGCAGGAGCCACTTATCCGGATCAGCCGGTACTCCAACTGGCAATTGCTTGCTACACGAGTGGCCATTTTACCAAAATGCCGGGCTCGCCATGTGGCGGATGCCGTCAGGTTATGATAGAAACCGAGCACCGCTATCATCAACCGATGCAGGTGATCCTGTATGGAGAGGAGGAAACTTATATCTTTGATTCGGCAGCGGATTTGCTGCCTCTGATTTTCGTTAGTGAGAACCTGAAGGGATAATCCACTTTGATAATTAAGAAAATTGACATATATCTGCTGAAGAATTTCGTGGGGCTGCTGCTCGCCACGTTCTTTATCTGTGTCTTCATCTTATTGATGCAGTTTATGTGGATGCATATCAATGACTTAGTAGGAAAAGGCGTCGAGATTAAGGTCTTTGCCGAGTTCTTTATTTATGCCGTGGCTACGGTGGTACCGATGGCGTTGCCGCTGGCGATATTACTGGCATCCCTGATTTCTTTTGGTAATTTAGGCGAGAAATTTGAGCTGACGGCTATGAAGGCAGCGGGTATTTCGCTCTTCCGTATCATGCGTCCGTTGGCGATTACAGTGTCGTTCATCTGCGTGGGAGCCTTCTATTTCTCGGATAATATCTTGCCTATTTCGCAGGTAAAATTATGGGCTTTGATCTTCTCGCTGCGCCAGAAATCACCCGAGTTGGCGATTCCTGTTGGCGAGTTCTACGACGAGATTTTAGGCTACAATATCTATGTCCGTCGCAAGGATCCCAAGACCGGTACCCTGTACGATATGATGATCTATGACTACACGCAGGGATTTCAAAATGCTACTGTCACCGTGGCGGATTCCGGTCGATTATTTGTGACGGACGATAAGCAGTTCTTGCAACTATGTCTGTATAACGGAGAGTCCTTCGAGAATCTCAAGCAACAACAACAGCGCGCCACGCATACCGAAAAGAGTATTCCGTACCGTCGAGAGACCTTTGAGTTCAAGCGCCTTTTGATCGATTTCTCTACCGATTTCAATCGCTATGACGAGTCGGTGCTCAACGACCAGCACGTCTCCAAGAATGCCGTCGAGTTGATTCATTCGATTGATTCTGTGTCGGTTTTGGCGCACAACAAGAGTCGTGAGCAGAGTGATGCAATGGTCGAGAATCGTTTCTTCGGTCGTGAGCGCAAGAGCGGCCGTCTGCTCATCGAGCCCGAGACATCGGATTTGCGCTCATGCGATGTCGATTCCATCTATGCCCGAATGACCCCCGATCAGCAGCGACGTGTGTTGCAAACCGCCATCGAGAAGGCGCGCTCGCAGCAGGATCAGGTTCTCTATAATTCGCTCTTACTGGATGATTATCAGAAGTATATACGCAAGCATGAGATTGAACTGCATCGCAAGTTGACCTTGGCATTTGCGTGCTTGATATTCTTCTTTATCGGGGCACCTTTGGGCGCGATTATTCGCAAGGGAGGATTGGGAGCACCGGTCGTGATTTCCGTCATACTTTTTATTATTTATTACATTATTGACAATACCGGATACAAGATGGCGCGTGAGGCTTTGTGGCCGTGCTGGGCTGGTATGTGGCTCAGTTCGTTTGTGCTTTTGCCCATCGGTGTGTTCCTGACATACAAGGCAGCTACGGATTCCACGCTGATGAATCCTGAGGCCTGGATTAAAATATTTGAGAAAATTAAAAACCAATTGATATGCTTAATACAATACCTGAAGCGTTGGAAGACTTCCGCGCCGGCAAATTTGTGATTGTGGTTGATGATGAGAATCGTGAGAACGAGGGAGACTTCATTATTGCCGCGGAAATGATTACACCTGAGAAGGTTAACTTCATGTTGCATCATGGTCGTGGTGTGCTTTGCACACCGCTGACTGAAGAACGTTGCGCGGAATTGGGATTGATTCATCAGGTGGCTAATAACACGTCGATGTTAGGCACTCCGTTCACGATAACTGTCGATAAATTAGAGGGTTGCACCACGGGAGTGAGCGCCGAGGATCGTGCTGCTACCATCCGTGCGTTGGCCGATCCAAATTCGCGTCCGGAGACGTTTGGTCGTCCGGGACATATCAATCCGCTCTATGCCCAATCACGTGGTGTGTTGCAGCGTGCTGGACATACCGAGGCTGCGGTGGATTTGGCGCGCATGGCGGGATTCCAACCTGTGGCTGCCCTGATTGAGATTATGAACGAGGATGGCACCATGGCGCGCATGCCCGATCTGGAGCGTGTTGCAGCCCAGTACGATCTCAAGATTATCTCTATTGAGGAACTGATTCGCTACCGCATGGTAGAGGAGGCGCAAACTCCTCATAGCGAGCAATCGCCTACACAATGTGTAGAGCGTGGCGAAACTGTCTTATTACCAACCGAGTACGGAGAGTTTATGCTCACTCCTTTCCGCGATTTGAAGACCGGATTGGAGCATGTTGTCCTTGCTAAAGGCGAGTGGACGGAGAACGAACCAGTCCTCTGTCGAGTGCATTCCAGTTGCATGACCGGTGATCTCTTTGCTTCCAAACGATGCGAGTGTGGAGAGCAACTCCACGAGGCCATGCGCATGATTGAGCGCGAGGGAAAAGGCATCCTTGTCTATATGAATCAGGAGGGACGTGGCATCGGATTGATGAATAAGATTCGTGCTTACAAATTGCAGGAGCAAGGCGAGGATACCGTCGAGGCTAATGTGCATCTCGGATTCAAACCTGACGAGCGAGACTATGGGGTAGGAGCGCATATCTTGCGAGAAATGCATGCATGCAAGCTACGCTTGATGACCAATAATCCGGTGAAACGTATCGGACTTGAGAGTTATGGCATAGAAATTGTAGAGAATATAGCAATAGAGATTACTCCGAATCCCTATAACCTCAAATACATGAGGACGAAGAAGGAGAAAATGCATCATAATTTAAATCTTGTGTAGTTATGAGACGTATTGCTTATTTTTGTATGATTGTGCTGATGAGCAGCATGACGATGTGGGCAGACGAGACGATTACCGTTTCTGCCACGAGTTCGGACATTTCCGAGAGCCTTGACTTGAAGGCTGTCGCTACGCTCTTTGCTCAGGCTAAGAACCTGGAAGAGTTTGAAATGTTGCTCAACAACCCCGACTCTGCGTTCACTAACCTGGATTTGAATGGAGACGGACAGATTGATTATCTGCGAGTTGTAGAGAGTGGTAGTGGCAACCAGCGACTGATTATCCTTCAGGCTATTTTGGCAAAGGATATCTATCAGGACGTGGCATCCATCTATGTTGAGCGTGACGAGGCTACTAACAATGTGAAGGTGCAGGTCATTGGTGACGTCTATGTCTATGGTGAGAACTATATCATCGAGCCGGTTTATCTTTATCGTCCGATCATCTATGATTGGTTCTGGGGACCGAATTGGGTTTGCTGGCATTCTCCGTTCTATTGGGATTTCTATCCGGTATGGTGGTATCCGCATGTTTGCTGGGATTATGCGTGGTATAGACATCATTGCTTTGTGTTCCATCACACCTATCCAAGATGCAGTTTCCGCTATGCTTCAGCACCGTATCGTGGCTATGCTGTAGCACGTGAGCGCGCTACCGTTAGTCGTCGTGACTATGCTGTTGCTCGTCCGGAACAGGCATTCTCTGCACGTCAGACTGGCTACACCAGCGCACGAGACTATCAGCAGTCACGTCGTTCTGCAACAGCAGCGGCATCAGCAACAACGGCAGCATCTGCGTCCAGAGTAGCAACCTCTGCTTCGCCTGTCTCGTCTGGTAGATCGGTTTCTACAGCGGCTGCACGTTCTACGGATTCGTCTGCACGTACGTTTGGTTCTGCAAACGTATCTCGTCAGGCAACTTCCGCTCGCACCAGTTCGGCAACCGCAACTTCCGCTCGCACCAGCTCCGCAACCGCAACTTCCGCTCGCACCAGCTCCGCAGGCTCGTACTCAAGTGGTACTTCTACTCGTAGCTCGTACTCTGGCAGCACTTCCGCTCGCGCTACTTCTGCAGCCGCAAGCTCTGTTCGCACCAGCTCTGCAACCGCAACTTCCGCTCGCACCAGCTCTGCTGGCTCGTACTCAAGTGGTTCTTCCACTCGTAGCTCGTATTCTGGCAGCAGTTTCTCTGGTGGTAGCTCCTATGGCGGATCCTCTCGCAGCAGTTATTCCGGCGGTAGTTCCTATGGTGGATCCTCTCGCAGCAGTTATTCCGGCGGTAGTTCCTATGGTGGCTCTTCTCGCGGAGGATACTCTGGCGGTGGTAGTTATTCCGGTGGCGGTTCGTCCCGTGGTGGTATGAGTGCCGGTGGTGGTTCTTCCCGCAGATAAACATTCGTATAGCGAGTGATTTTGATACAAGAAAAAGGTGCGCATCTTGCGCACCTTTTAGTATGTGACCCCTTATCGACTCCTTACCGACCCCTTATCGACCCCTTACCGACCCCTTATCGACCCCTTATCGACCCCTTATCGAATCCTTATCGAGTCCTTACCGATACTTTATTTCTTGCTACCCAAAAGGGATTTGACGAATTCCACTTCGTTAAATTCCTGCAGGTCTTCCATTCTCTCACCCAATCCGATATATCGAACAGGAATCTTGAATTGGTCGCTTATGCCAATTACTACGCCACCTTTGGCGGTACCATCAAGTTTGGTGATGGCGAGCGACGAAACCTGCGTTGCCTTGGTAAACTGCTTTGCTTGTTCAAAGGCATTTTGACCTGTGCTTCCGTCCAATACCAACATCACATCGTGTGGGGCATTGGGCACAACTTTCTGCATCACGTTTTTGATTTTGGTCAATTCGTTCATCAGGTTCACTTTGTTGTGCAGGCGTCCTGCTGTATCAATCAGCACTATATCAGCACCATTGGCTTTTGCCGAGGCGAGGGTGTCGTATGCTACTGATGCGGGATCGCTTCCCTGTTGTTGCTTGATGACGGGCACGCCAATGCGCTCACCCCAGATGCAGAGTTGCTCTACGGCAGCGGCACGGAACGTGTCAGCGGCACCGAGATAGACCTTCTTACCTGCTTGCTTGTAGTGGTAGGCAAGTTTACCGATAGTGGTTGTTTTGCCCACACCATTAACACCTACTACCATGATGACGTACGGAGATTCGTCGGCTCCCTGCATGGCATCGGTGGTCGGTTTCTCCAGCATGTCGGCAATTTCCTCCACCAGCAGATTATTGAGTTCGTCTGTTCCTATATACTTATCGCGCGCTACGCGCGCCTGAATGCGCTCGATGATGCGAAGTGTGGTCTCCACACCTACATCTGACGTAATGAGTGCCTCCTCCAGATTGTCCAGTACGTCGTCATCGATGGTTGATTTACCGGCGATGGCGCGACCGATTTTCTGCAGCACGCTCTCTTTACTTTTCTCCAGTCCCTTGTCTAAGGTCTCCTTTTTCTCTCTATTAAATAATCCAAAAAATGCCATATACTCAAATTTGGCTGCAAAGTTACGAATAATTATCCGTATTTGCAAGTTTTTTTGCGAATTTTAACTCAGTCCTTCTATTTCTCCGTTCTCCAGTCTGATTCGGAGGGCTTGTGGTTCTTTTGGTAGTCCGGGCATGCGGATGATGGCTCCGGCTATGGCTACTATCATTTCTGCACCTGCGTTGATGACAATATCCCTTACTGTGAAATCAAATCCTTCCGGTGCTCCATATGCTTTGGCATCTTGACTGAACGAGTATTGCGTCTTGGCAATGCATACGGGAAATTGGCCGTATCCCAGTGCTTCTGCTTGCTGCATTTTTCGTTGCGCTTCCTCGCTGTAACTAACTTTTCCTGCTCGGTAGATATTGTATGCTACTGCTTCAATCTTTTGTGCAATGGACATATCATCCGTGTACTGCAGATGGAGTGGGGAAGACGGATGTTGCTCAATGGTGTCAGCCACTGCTTGTGCCAATTCTACAGCGCCCTCTCCGCCTTTGGCGTAGGCCTCGTTGAGTGCAAACACTACTCCCATCTCGGCGCAATGCTGACGTACTGCTGCAATCTCCTCATCTGTATCCGTGGCGAACTTATTGAAGCACACAAGCACATTTTGCCCAAATTTACGAATGTTCTCGATGTGTCTGTCCATGTTGCAGAATCCTTTTTCGAGGTCTCCGTCTCCGTGTAGTTTCAGTCCGGCTACGGTGGCTACCAGTATTGTCAATGCGGGTTGGAAGCCGCCTTTCCTGCATTTGATGTCGTAGAATTTCTCGGCGCCCAGGTCTGCTGCAAATCCTGCCTCTGTGATGACGTAATCGCCATACTGTAGTGCAGTCTTGGTGGCGATGATTGAGTTGCAACCATGTGCGATATTGGCAAATGGTCCACCATGCACAAAGGCTGCGGTGTGCTCGGTTGTCTGTACCAGATTGGGATTGATGGCATCCTTGAGCAGTACGGCTATGGCGCTCTCTACACCCATATCGTGTACCGTGAATGGCATGTCGTCCATGGTGTATCCCAGCAAAATATTTCCGATACGATGTTCAAGATCTTCCAGATTATTGCTTAGACATAGGATTGCCATGATTTCGGAGGCGGGAGTGATATCAAATCCGCTTTGCATAGGTACACCATCGGTCTTGCTTCCCAGTCCTGTTTCGATGTGTCGCAGGGCTCTGTCATTGACATCTATGACACGTCGCCAAAGAACTTCTTTGAGTTGAAATCCATCACTTTGATGTTGGTAGATATAGTTGTCCAGCAAGGCAGAGATCATGTTGTTGGCTGCTGTGATGGCATGAAAATCACCTGTGAAGTGTAGGTTGATTTTATCCATCGGCAGTACTTGTGCGTAACCTCCACCTGCGGCTCCACCTTTCATTCCGAAGCATGGACCCAGCGAAGGCTCGCGTAGGGCAAGAACGGCTTTTTTGCCTATCTTGTTTAGTCCCAATGCCAAACCGATGCTGACGGTCGTTTTGCCGATGCCGGCTTTAGTCGGGGTGATGGCGGTTACCAGAATCAGTTTCCCTTCCTTGTGCTTTTTTTCGTTGCTATTCAAGCCCTTCTTATCTGCTCCATTCTCCAAGTATAGGTTAGCGGGCACTTTGGCGATGTATTTGCCATAGTGCTCTATTTGTTCTGGATTTATACCGATGTTTTTTGCTACTTCCTCAATGGGTAGCAACTCCGTCTCTCTTGATATTTCGATATCACTTTTCATACGATTTGGGATCTTTTATGATGATTGATAATGCTTAGGATGGTACATTGAGTGAGCCCTTTGATTGCGTGTCTCCATGATAATCTGGATATTATTTCATATACGTTTAGTTTTAGAGGAACACTTGACTGCTCTGATAGCATTTTATTGATAGCATCAATGCTCACTCCCTTGCTGCTAATCCAGCATAGATCCATGATGGTACGTGCATTGAGATCATCAATCAACTCTGGGTATTTTTTCAGTTTATTGTACCGCCAATTTAGCATGTAGATGTTGTGTTCCGCAGCTCCTTTCTCGTACCATGCTTCAGTAGATGAGGTACTATTGCGGTAGTAGTGATAGACAATGTCATCTACGCATGCTATTTTTGGGGATTGATCTATGATTTGATATAGCAGCAAACTGTCTTCACCATTGGAAAAGTGTTCGTGTGTCTCATATTGAATGCCATCAAACAGACTGCGTTTGTATAGTTTTCCCCATAATCCATGTATCAGTTCTTTTCTGAGAAGTGATTTGTAGATGGAAATTTTATCATTGCCATATTTTAGGTGGCTAGGGAAGATTCTATTACGATATTTTTCTAAATATTTCACTTGTCCAGCAACAATATCTGCTTTTGTGCATTCTGCTATTCGTAGTAGTGATTCCAATGCGTTATGTGGCAATTCATCATCACTATCCACAAATGTGATATATTTTCCTCTTGCAGCCTGATATCCTGTTTGTCTTGCCCACATTGCCCCCATGTTTTTTTCGTGATGTAAAATGCGTATGCGATGCTCCTGTGCGGCATATGTTCCTGCTATTTCAGTGGATCTATCACTTCCTCCATCATCTATCAATAGTATCTCTATCTCTTTTACACTTTGATGTACCAGAGATTCTATACAACGTCTGATATATTGCTCAGCATTGTATAGTGGAACGATGATACTGATGCTTGGCTTATCTATATGTAAGTTTGTTTGTGACATGTAGTGTGACAGACCTAATTATTGTTTTCAGAGATAGTGGTAAAGGGATGTAGTGAAAAATATTGTAGAGATTATATGCAAAGGGAATTGATGTTTTGGATAGAACGTAATTTATGTCCTTAGAACTGGCACCTATACTATATAACCAGCATAGATCACGCATCGTTCGTTGGTTGAGTAAATCTTTATGCTCGTACAGTGGCTGTACGGTGGTGTATCGAAAGTTGAAAAAATCAATATGTTGTTTGATTGTGGTTTTGTTAATCCTTTTATGTACTGAAGAGTCTTTGTTGTAGCGATAATAATATACTACATCATCTGTGCTAACGATGTGCTGAACATGATTTAGTAGTTGATAAAATAGCATGCCATCTTCACATATCGTTAGGTGTTGAATCGTTGTGTAGTCATTATTGAAGAGATGATGTTTATATAGTTTTCCCCAGAGGCAGTGGGTCATTTCTTCGTTTAGTAGTGCAGTGTGTGCGGATTGATTATCATTCCCACTGAGTTTGCAGATGCGCAGGCGCTTTCTATATCCGTTGTCCTCCATTACATTGCCAATGATTATGTCGGCATTGGTTCCTTCTGCTTTACCTATCAATACTTCCAATGCGTTGTGTGGCAGTTCGTCATCACTATCCACAAATGTGATATATTCCCCTCTCGCGACTTGATACCCCGTACGTCTGGTCCACATTAGTCCCATATTTTGCTCATGATGTAGGACACGTATGCGATTATCTTGTGCCGCATATTCTTCCACGATAGCCATCGATTGGTCCGTTCCGCAATCATCCACAACGATTACTTCGTAGTCTTGAAATGTTTGCGCAAGGATAGAATCCATACATCGGCGGATGTATGCCTCTACGTTATATACGGGGACTAATATGCTAATTAGTGGACTGGTCATCTTGTGTGCTGGTCATTTTGTAGTCCTGCCTGATTTTTTCAATTTCTTCTTTGTGTGAGAAGAATACTTGGTAGCGAGCTCTCGTGTCATGGATGGCCTCATATCGGGTATAGTCCTTCACTATATTCCATGCTACACCTATCCATACTATTAATAGGTATAGAATAGTTATTGCCTTATATCTATGCGACTTATAACACTTCTCTGTTAGCAATCGCAGCAGTATGCTTGCTAAGACCATTGGGAATATCAAGAATGTAGTTGCCACACGTGGCGCTGCCATATTGATATTGCATAATAGAAAATGCAGACATCCAAATAGAACGGCCAATCCGTACCAAATCTCAATCAATGAATTGGTAGATTGCATCTTTTTAATGAGAGGACTAAACCATATTATGATATATCCCACTAACATGTAGCTGATTTGAGTGGGACCATAACTCATTCGCTCCATATCAGATGGTTGTCCACGCAGTATGTTGCATATATCTGTAGTATAGGTAGAGTAGCCCAACATATTTCCGAACCATTCAATGGGGATTGCTAACCATTCCATCTTTGGAATGAATATACCAACTACGATACATAGTGTATAGACGAGCAAAATAAGCTTTCGCTTATCTAATAATTGGATGGCTGATGGGATAAAATAGAGCGGAATCAACAGTAAGGCAGAGTGGTGAATAAGTGCGGATAGCAATATGAAACCAGCATAATGCCAAGGTTGCTTATTCACAATGAATCTGGTTGCCCATAGGAAAATGCATCCTACTAGCATTTGTCGTACGACATTCATTAGCATTAGATAATAGTAGCCTCCAAATAATATGATAGGAAAAAATAGTAGATTCTTCTTATCTGTTTTTAGAGCCAACGTGATGAACAATATTTGTAGGAATGCCATTATCCCCATGCCCACCCAGTGTGGGAGGTGCAGATAGGTTGGAAGGAATGTTATCAGCAATGAAATCCATTCTCTATCGTAGTGAGCACGACGCCAGCGAGCGGTTGTTCCTGTTACGAAATTATAGACATAACTATCACAATCAGATCCTACTTTCCATCGTATGGCAGATATGATTGTGAAGAAAAATATATACCCCCATAGGAAGATGTCTATCTTAGTGGAGTTGGGATTTTTTTTATGGGAAAGCCATGCTAAACAACACATAATTAGCGTGAAACATAAGTACACACTAATGTCCGATATGATGTTTAGTATGGGCATATTTTGAATTTATTTCTTCTCGCAGGTGGCGTGTTCCCATTTGTCGACCAATATCCAATGGAAGTATTCCTCATATTGCTCGGTGATATGTTCCCAAGTGTATCGCTCGCGGATGACATTCAGGTTGCCATTGACAAATGTTTCTTTCTTTTCCTGTACGATGGTATCTATCTGATTCAGCAGATTCGTGATTTCTTTTGCCGATTTGTAGTACAAAGCGTGACCATTCAGTACGGCGTGGTTAAAGATATTATCGTGTGCCAATACCAGTGCCCCATTGGCCATTGCCTCCAGCAGTGAGGGATTGGTTCCACCTACGGTGAAACTGTGGAAATATGCGTATGAATATTTGCGTAGTGAGTTCAGTTTAGTGGAACTGTAGATACCTCCCACGAAGCGTACACTCTTGGTGTACTTGTATTTCTGAATCAGTTTTTGTGCAAATGGCGTATCTGTTTTTCCTACAAGAATAAGTGGGCGAATTCCCTTTTCGCGAGAAGCCAGATAGCCTTCGATGGTCATCTCGATGTTGTTCTCTGGCTCCATACGTGCGATGACCAGATAATAGCCCCCTGGAGTCAGATTGTGCTCCTCCAGCAGATGTGCGTCCTGATCCGTATGTATATTTGCTCCGTAGGCAAGGTATTTGGAGGGCTTGCCATAGGTGGCCTGATAGTAATCCTTGATACCCAAATTATCTGCAATCAGGTAGTGAGAGTGCTTGACGGCCATTCGCTCTTCCCATAGTAGGAATCGGCGTACTAATGGATTAAATTTCTGACGCTTATGCTCCAGTCCATCCATGTTGGTTGCCACCACTACGTCGCGTCTCTTGCGAATGTTGTACCATATGTAGGCTGGGATGATACTGGTGTAGCCAGCCTCGTAAATAATGTCAAAATGCTCATTTTTCAGGGCATCTTTCATGCAGGCAAAATCGTAGAAGAATGAACCCATGCTGCCACCCATCCATTCCTCTGGTGAGTAGATATGCTTGATATGTACGCCTTTGTAGATGCTGTCCTTGTAGGGGTGATAGTGTGGAGAATAGACCACAACCTCGTGACCACGGCGAACCAAACGAACGCTGATGTACTCAGCGAACTGCTCAAATCCTCCATAATCGTTGGGGATTCCTCTCGTGGAAATGATGGCGATTCTCATTTGATTTTGTCCTGTTTTTCCCTCGTTTATTGTAAAGCATGCAAAGTTACTGCTTTTTTTTGACATATGCAAATATTTTTAGCTATTTCTTGCATATGTGTGTTAATTTCTATAGAAAACGTTGGCGCGACACAAAAGGGTGTCGCCCCAACGCCTATAGGTTTATGTTTTTTAATAAGCTTGTTTATCGTGTCCGGGCAGCACTTGCCATATGGTCTTGAAGAAAATCTCAATATCCAATAGCGGACTCCAATGCTCGATATACCAGATGTCGTGCTCTACGCGAGCTTTCATCTCATCTACCGTTTTTGTTTCACCACGGCAACCATTGATCTGTGCCCAACCGGTGATGCCTGGCTTCGTCAAATGGCGCACCATGTAGTTGCTAATCAGCTCACTATAGATTTCGGTATGGTGCTCCATATGTGGACGGGGACCGATGATACTCATGTCGCCCAAGAAGACATTAATGAACTGTGGCATTTCGTCAATGGACGTACGGCGCAGAAAATCACCAAATTTAGTCTTGCGAGGGTCGTTCTCAGTCGCTTGCAGAGTATCCGCCTCTGCATTGACCTTCATCGAGCGGAATTTAAAGATGCGGAACGCTTGTCCGTTGTATCCCGTTCGTGTCTGGCGGAAATATAGTGGTCCTTCGCTATGACTGATCTTGTTACCCAACCATACAAACAACACTACGAATGGGTAGAGTGTGCATAGGAAAAAGCCGCTGACAATCACATCAAAAGTGCGCTTCAGCATCTTTGCTTGTGGGGATTCCAATGGTTCCTCACGCAGACGAATAATCGTCACTCTTCCCATGTTACGGAATGCCATCTGACGGTGAGGATAACCATCCATCGTAGGCACGTAGAAGAACTCTATGAAGCGTTCGTTGCATACCTGAATGATTCGATTCACATCCTTCGAATCATCGGATGGGGATAGCGAACAGTAGATCTCGTCCACATCGTGCTTCTCCAGCCATGGATATAGATCTGCTATGCCTCCCAGCCATTTTGCGTCCACCGGCAGTTGTGGGTCAGGTAGGGAAGTGAAGAATCCATTCACCTTGTATCCGGTCATCACCTCGCCATAACTTAGTTCGCGATACAGTCGTTTGGCGGTCTCGTCGGCACCTACTATGATTACCTGACGTTTGTTGTGTCCCCATTTACGAATGAGTCTAACTCCCTGATTGGCAAGGTAGTGCCATAATGCTATTACAAGTGATGCTGTGCTGATTCCGTCTATCACAAGAAAACGTGGCATAGCCTTGTAGGTCATCGCCAGCATGGCGGTGAAGAACACATAGGTTGTGATACTCTGCATGATGGCGCGCCATATCACCACGATTGGCTTGATTTTTCTCTCGTGCAATCGTATGCCAAAGATGGCAATGGACATGCTGAATGCCATTGTCATCAGCGCATATACGCCGATATCGGTACTTTCCAACCCATTCAGATGGATGGGGGAGATGACAGATAGGAATGTAAATAGTATCAAGAAATGTATGGCAAGATCCGCTATAAATACAGGGATCTTGAAATATACAAGTTCTTTCGATTTCTGATTAACCATAGTGTTAGTGGTCTTATATGGTTTTGATTTCGGTTAAGTGTGTTTGTCGTCTTTGTAGCCGTTTCCTGCACTCTCGTTTTTCCTCTGCTGCTACGCTACATTTTTTGACTTGGGGCTGCAAAGATACAAAAATAATTTTATATTTGCAATTTTTTTTTTTTTTTTTCAAAAACAGTGCTTTTTTACACTATGAATCGTCATTCGATGCTGAATTTTATGCGATTGCTGGATTTGCTAATTGGCAAGGGATTCTCTTTCCTGTCGTCTCCTTGATTCGTGTGACGAGCATGGACAGGATGGTATATCCGTTTTATTCTTGATGGCCAATTTGTAATAATTGTGCCCAAAGATGAATAACTCGCCATCCGGACGGAAACCAAGTGATGCGTACAACCGCTGAGCGCGTTTGTTGACGGGATCCACCGTAATCGTTACCGTGAGACCCACTGCCGACCCCCTGCTGATCCCTTGCTCCAGTAGTGCTCGTCCGATGCCTCTTCCTCGGTACTCCGGCAGCACGGCCAGCGAATCAATATAGTATTCTCCTGCCACCGCCTCGTCCTCCATACCCGGAAAAGTAGCACCAAACAGTTCCTCGCACAGTCGGAATGTCTGCTCTCGCCACGCGCGGTAGTAGCGTCCGTCATATGCCGTTATCATGCCCACGACTACTCCATCTTGCTCTGCGATTAGCGTGTTTCGCCAGCTGTATAGCACATCCTCTCGTCGGCAGATATGCTCTGCAAAAGCGCGGATTCGTTCCTCCGGTACATCCTCATACAGCATCGCCATATGGAACCCGCGAGCGATAAAGTGTGCATCGGCAATGGTTGCCGGACGAATCGTGTAGTTGGGCATGGTGGGGTGTGATGTTTAGTCGTGCCAATCTTTAATGTGCTGTTCCTCACTGAGTTGACAAATCAGCAAGGTGCCGTTATGCTCCGCTACGATGCAGTCTTTCAGTCCCTGTATCACAACTTTTTTGCCAGCAGGAACGCGCACCATGCAGCCTTCGCTATCTATCATGGTTACGTTGTCGCCAATCACGGCATTGGCATTCTGCTCCGTGACAGGTTCGCCATTATCTAATGTGATGGTGCGCAGACTACCCCATGTTCCCAAGTCGCTCCAGCCAAACTCCGACGGCAGCACGTATGCCACTTTCGTTTTCTCCATCACGGCATAGTCTATGCTGATTTTCTCGCAGGTTGGGAAGAGTGTGTTGACCGTCTCCTGCTCTGCCTCTGTGAGCATATCCGGCAGAATCTGATCCATCACTCCTGCTATCTGTGGCACATACTGACGTAGTTCGCCAACGATGGTCGTTACGCTCCACATGAACATGCCACTATTCCAGGTGAATCCCCCTTGCTGCAGGTAGGATATAGCTGTCTGCAGGTCAGGCTTCTCGCGGAAAGCACGCAGGGTAAAAATGTCCTTTTCTACTTCGGTGTCCTGCTCGATGTAGCCGTAGCCTGTCTCCGGACGCGTCGGCTGCATACCCAGCGTCAAAATGCGATTGCCACCGGCTATGAAGTCGAATCCACGGCGAATAGCTTGTTGGAACGCCGGCACATCCAGCACCAGATGATCGGATGGCGCCACTACGATGAGTGCCTCCGGGTCTTCTTTTTGTATCTTCCAGCTCACAAACGCCACGCACGGAGCGGTATTGCGCATGCACGGCTCTAATAGAATGTGTTGGGGCAAGATGCCCGTCAGTTGCTCGGCTACCAGGTCGCGAAAATTAGCGCTGGTTACTACCCAAACATGCTCTATATCTACTATGCCGTCAAAGCGGTCAAAGGTCTGTTGAATCATGGTGCGTCCGCAACCCGTAATGTCCAGAAATTGTTTCGGACATTGTGGCGTGCTGAGAGGCCAAAAGCGGGAACCTATTCCGCCTGCCATGATGACTAAATGTTTTGCCATAGTGTGTTCTTTTTATTGTCTTGATATGTGGAAAAAGCGTGAAATCTTGCTGCTAAAACTGTCTCCACGGTTGTCTATGTAGGCTTCCAGCAGGCGAATGTCACCTCTTGGGATGATGTCGTAGTCGGCAATGGCTGCCGGAATCAGGCAGGATTGTGCGGCTCGTAGTGGCACTTCTGTCTTGGTGCTGCGGACGCGTATGCTGCATTCGCCCTGCAGACACATCACAATCACAAACGAATCCAGCGGAATCATGTTGCGGCGAATAGGAGTGGCTGTCTCTACAATTTGTACCGAGAAGTAAGGAGTTTCCAAACATTTATTGATGGCACCAGCGCATTGGTAAGGTGTGCGGTACTCGTCATGCACCTGATAATCAAGAGCTTGCGCCGCCAGTTCCGTATGCAACTCGCGCGGTTTGCCGTCCAGCCCCATGCGATTGTAGTCGTAGATGCGGTAGGTGACGTCGCTCGACTGCTGTATCTCTGCCAGCAGGATACCGCTGCCGATGGCATGTACACGTCCTGCAGGCAGGTAGAATACATCTCCGGCATGCACCTCGTGGCGTGCCAATGCCTCGCATATGGTACCGTCGGCTACTTTTTGTTTGTATTGCTCGGGTGTCAATTCGTCTTTGAATCCGGCATAGAGATAGGCGCCCGGCTGAGCATCTATGATGTACCACATCTCTGATTTGCCCGACTTGCCATGCTCTCGTTGTGCCATCTCCTCGTTGGGATGCACCTGAATCGACAGATTGTGCTGGGCATCAATAAACTTCGCCAGCAGGGGCAACTGTCCGTTGTATGCCTTGGCAACGTGGCGTCCCAATATTTCTTCCGGACGTCGTGCGATGACGTCCAACAAGTTGTATCC
The DNA here is from genome assembly GCA_045599285.1 of Paludibacteraceae bacterium. Lineage (GTDB taxonomy): Bacteria > Bacteroidota > Bacteroidia > Bacteroidales > Paludibacteraceae > Colicola. The sequence goes on from JAZRVR010000001.1 coordinate 47,638, forward strand.
TGCCCATGTGCCATTGGATACAATTGACGGAGACGATGGTATCGCGCTCACTTCCCAACTTTCGCCTATCGGCATGTCGGCTGTGGATGGCGTGCCCTTCCATTTCGGAATGCGTTCTCCTCCCCAGATTACAGGGTGAAAATTTGGGTCGAACAGCATCGGGTAGAGTTTTTCGCGCATGGCTTCGATTACGCATCCGATGGTCATCATCCGAACATCTGTGATGGCATGCAACTCGTGTGCTGTTCCGCTCTGTACATACACGAAATCCTCTGCATGACAGCGTTTTGTCTCACCATTCAGCACCACGTCCAGGTCGCCACTCAGAATGTAGAATCCCTCCTGCATGTCGGGGTGAATGTGTGCTGCGGCTACCTCACCGGCTCGTAGGTCGGTGACGGCTATCTGCGTCAGGCTGCATCCGCTCTCGTTGGCTGCCAGCAATACGCGCTTGGCACCCACGTCATGGGAGGTCTTGGTAGGGATTATATGTTGTAGTGAACGAATCATATTGTGTTGATTTACTCCAAATTGATGTCCCCATGCTCGCGCACCTCGTCAATTACCTTCAGCAGGTATTGTCCGTACTGGTTCTTGAGCATCGGTTGTGCCAATTGTCGCATGCGCTCCTCGGTAATCCATCCGCGACGATAGGCGATTCCTTCCAGGCATGCGACTTTTAGACCTTGTCGCTTCTCCAGTACCTCGATATAGGTGGATGCTTCGGAAAGCGAGTCGTGGGTACCAGTATCGAGCCAAGCGAAGCCACGACCCAAGGTTTGAACTTTTAGTTCACCATCCTCCAGGAACTTCTGATTGACGGTCGTAATCTCGTACTCTCCGCGTGCGGATGGTTGGATGTTTTTGGCCACTTCCACCACTTTGTTTGGGTAGAAATACAGACCAACTACGGCATAATTGGACTTCGGCTTGGCAGGTTTCTCCTCGATGCTGAGGCAGTTGCCCTGCTTGTCAAATTCAGCTACGCCATAGCGCTCTGGGTCGCTTACCCAATAGCCAAATACGGTTGCTTTATTCTCCTCTTCTGCGGTACGAACGGCCTCGTGTAGCATCTTGGTGAAGCCATTTCCTTGGAAGATATTGTCGCCCAATACCAGACAAGCACAGTCGTCTCCGATGAAGTCTGCGCCGATGGTGAAGGCTTGTGCCAGACCGTCCGGCGAAGGTTGCTCTGCGTATTCAAAGTGTACTCCGTAGTCCGATCCGTCGCCGAGAAGGCGCTTGAAACCAGGCAGATCGAATGGGGTAGAGATGATCAGTATATCGCGGATACCAGCTAACATCAGTACCGAGATTGGGTAGTAGATCATGGGCTTATCGTAGATAGGCATGAGCTGTTTACTGATACCCTTAGTGATGGGGTAAAGTCGTGTGCCGGAACCGCCGGCGAGTACTATTCCTTTCATGGTTGTATGAGCTTTATATAAGTTTATTTTGCGTTTTGATGTGATTAGTATGTGATTCCCGACTCCTTAGAGACCCCTTAGAGACCCCTTAGAAACTCCTTAGAGACCCACGGACGACCCACGGACGACCCACGGCTAATTAGATACCCTTCAAGTGGCTGATGCAGGTCTTCAAACTGTCGGTCCAGTACGGAACACGGATACCGAAGGTCTCCTTGATTTTCGTCTTATCCAGCACGCTGAAACTTGGGCGAGTCACAGGCGACGGAAACTCCGAAGAGTGGCATGGCTGCACATCGCATCGTGGCGAGACGCATGGGGTTGCCAACTGGTCGTAGTAGCCAAGTTCCTCTGCATAACTCTGAATCATCTTGGTGAAGTCAAACCACGAGCATACACCTTCGTTGGAGTAGTGGTAGATACCGCTCTTACTGTACGGATGTGTTGCTTGACAGTAGTCGCATACGATGGTCAGAATTGCCTCCGCCAAATCCAGCGCGTATGTCGGAGTTCCCACCTGGTCAAATACAACCTTCAGTTGCGGCTTGGTGGCAGTCAGGTTCAACATCGTCTTGCAGAAGTTCTTGCCAAATTCCGAATACAACCACGCGGTACGAATAATGGCGTAGGCTGCGGCTGGCAGGCTATTATCCTCGCTCATGACACGCAGAATATTCTGCTCACCATGCAGTTTCGTCTGTCCATATACGCCGGTAGGCGTGCCTTGCTGATCCTCTTTGCAGGGGGTGTTGTAATGTTCCTTTCCGAACACGTAATCGGTAGATACATGTACCAGCATTCCGCCTGCTTCACGCATAGCAACCGCCAGATTCTCAGCAGCTTTTGCGTTCAGAAGTTCGGCTATCGCCTCGTTGGTCTCTGCGGCATCCACGTTGGTGTATGCGGCGCAGTTGACGATTACCTGAATCTGATGCTCCGCCACCATCTGACGGATAGCCGCCAAATCTGTGATATCCAGATAGGTGGTCTCAACGCCCTCCACCTGATTGACATCGGTGAAGACGAACGATGCGTGCATCTGCTCTACCATCGGAGACGATTGTGCGAGAAGGCGCATCTCGTTGCCTAACTGACCGTTAGCGCCTGTAATCAATATATTCATTGTACTATTCCCTTACTATTCCTTATATATATAGGGGCACCCGCGCCAGATTACAGACGGGCGTCCACCAACTCGCGATTCACGAAGTTCTTAACGTCAAAGATGACAGCGCCTTGCTCTCTGTATTTGGTGAAGTCAAACGTGAGGAACTGGTTGTGACTCACGCATGCTACGATGGCCTGGTAACTCTTGCCCGGGTCAATGGCCGGAATCAACTCTTTGCCGTATTCGTGACTGACAACCTGTGGGTTAGCCCACGGGTCGTACAGATCTACGTGGCAACCAAAGTCCTCCAACTCGTTGGCAATATCAATCACCTTCGTGTTGCGGCAGTCCGGGCAGTTCTCCTTGAAGGTCACACCCAAAATCAGCACGTTTGCATCTTTGATCTTGTGGTCCTTCTGAATCATCAGTTTTAGTGTCTTGTCTGCGATAAACTTCGCTATGCTATTGTTGACGGCACGTCCGCTCAGGATAACCTGCGGATCGTATCCCAGACTCTTGGCCTTGTGTGCCAGATAGTACGGATCCACGCTGATGCAATGGCCGCCTACCAGTCCCGGACGATACTTCAAGAAGTTCCACTTTGTGCCGGCAGCCTCGATGACATCGTTGGTGTCGATGCCTACGCGGTCGCAGATGAGTGCCAACTCGTTCATGAAGCTGATGTTCACATCGCGTTGACTATTCTCGACAGCTTTTGCGGCTTCGGCTACCTTCATGTTGGGCGCACGATGGGTACCATTCTCCAAAATGCTGTTGTACATAGCGTCCACGATATCAGCCACTTCTGGTGTCGAACCGCTGGTGATCTTTTTGATTTTTGTCAGCGTGTTCACCTTGTCTCCCGGATTGATGCGCTCGGGCGAATAGCCGCAGTAGAAATCTACGTTGAACTTCAGTCCGCTGTGCTTCTCCAGTACCGGTACGCAATCCTCCTCGGTGCAACCGGGATATACAGTAGATTCGTAGATGACGATATCTCCCTTTCCCAACGTCTTTCCGATGGTCTCGCTCGCCTTGAGCAGAGGCGTGAGATCCGGGTTGTTGAATCGGTCAATGGGAGTCGGTACAGTTACGATATATGTATTCACCTGTTTCAAATCCTCCGGATTACAGGAGAATGTGAGTCCTATCTTGCCCGTGGCGGCATAGGCATCTCTTGCCTGACGCATGCCAATCATGTCGGCTTCTAACGTGTGGTCCTGATACTGCTCCAGCTCCGCTACGCGAGCCTGGTTGACATCAAAACCGATTACGCGATACTTTTTACCGTATTCGATGGCGAGGGGTAGTCCTACATAACCCAAGCCGATGACGGCGATTGTACGATTGTATAATTCCATGTGTATAGTACTTTATAGGTGTTTTCGTATATTAGGTATATTGTGTATATTATGCCCAATTTGGCAAATTAGTGCGCAAAGGTACAAAAAATAATTCATATACGCAAGCGCGCACGCGTTTTTCCTTATTAAAAATGCAAAAATATACCAAATTGATGCTAATTCTTAATTCTCCATTTTCAATTCTCAATTATTTTTCGTACCTTTGTACCCAAATTGGCTAATTATTGAATAAGTATGAAAAAATTTAATCTGTGGGATATCGTATGCGGCTGGGTGGTTTTTGCCATTGCTGCGGCTACTTATCTCTTGACATTGGAGCCCACCGCATCGTTTTGGGATTGTGGTGAGTTCATCTCCAGCGCACATAAGTTGGATGTAGGTCACCCCCCCGGAGCACCATTCTTTATGCTTATGGGTCATTTCTTCAGTCTCTTTGCTTCGGATACTGCGCATGTGGCTGTTTGTGTGAATGCCTTGTCTGCATTGGCATCAGCATTTACGATTCTGTTCCTTTTCTGGACGATTACAGCGCTTGGACGTAAGTTGGTTGCGCCTCGTGGTACCGATATGAGTCTGGCGAAGGGCATCGCCCTGCTTGGCGCAGGAGCTGTAGGTGCGTTGGCATACACGTTCTCAGATACATTCTGGTTCTCGGCTGTCGAGGGTGAGGTATATGGTTCGTCGTCGCTTTTCACGGCTGTGGTCTTCTGGCTGATACTCAAGTGGGATCAGGTTGCAGACGAGAATGGATCGGATAAGTGGCTGATTCTCATTGCCTATCTGATGGGTCTCAGTATTGGTGTGCACCTGCTGAACCTGCTGACAATTCCGGCTATTGTGATGGTGTATTACTTCCGTCGCTATGAGTTCTCGTGGCGTGGCGCTTGCCTGGCATTCCTCTGCTCGGTGGGAATTTTGGCGGCTATTCTGTATGGCATCATTCCGGGCGTTCCTACGATTGCCGGCTGGTTTGAGTTGCTGTTTACCAACGTGTTAGGTTGTCCGTTCAATACCGGATTGGCTGTCTATATTGTGCTGACGGTTGCGGCGCTGGCATGGGCTGTATATGAATCCTATGTGGATCGCAACAAGGTGCGTGAGATTATTTCCTTCGTGCTGGCTGCTACTTTTGCTGGTGTTCCTTTCCTCAAGGAGAGTGCTGTCATCGGCATCATTGTAGTTGCGCTGGCTACCGCTCTGATGCTTTGGAAGCGCGAGGTGATTACGGCTCGTGTGCTGAATACGGCAACCCTGATGATTGCTGTGATCCTGATAGGTTACTCCAGTTATGCATCATTGGTCATCCGCTCGTGTGCCGATACACCTATGGATCAGAACTCGCCTGATAATGTCTTCTCGCTCAAGTATTACCTCAATCGTGAGCAGTATGGCGATTGCCCGCTCTTCTACGGACAGACCTACAATGCGCCTGTAAAACTGGAGATTAAGGGCAATATGTGCATTCCTGTTGAGAAGCAGGGACATGCCCAATATGCGCCGGCTCCTAAGGTGGAGGGACAAAAAGACCGATATGTGATTACCGGATATAAGTCCAGTTACGAGTTCATGGATGAGTTCAAGATGCTCTTCCCACGTATGTATTCGCCACAATCCAGCCACGTGCAGGCATACAAGGAGTGGGCGGACATCAAGGGTAAACGCGTCAAGTACGACTACTGTGGTCAGCAGAAGACCGAGCAATGTCCGACCTTTGGCGAGAACCTGAGATTCTTCTTCCGTTATCAGGTCAATTTCATGTATTGGCGCTACTTCATGTGGAATTTCTCCGGTCGTCAAAACGACCTCCAGTCGTATGGCGATATCACTAAGGGACAGTGGATTACGGGTATTCCGTTCATCGACAACTCCCTGTATGGTGACCAGAGCAAGTTGCCTACCGTTCTGCGTGAGAACAAAGGACACAACGTTTATTACATGTTGCCGCTGTTGCTGGGTCTGATAGGTCTGGTATGGCAGATTGGTCGTAAGTCCGTCTCGGGCGAGAGTGGGGTGCAATCTTTCACCATCACTTTTCTGCTATTCTTCCTCACCGGTCTGGCTATCGTGGTTTACCTCAACCAGACACCATATCAGCCGCGTGAGCGAGACTATGCTTACGCCGGTAGTTTCTATGCTTTCTGCATCTGGATTGGTTTGGGTGTTATGGCTATGTATGAGGCACTTACTGGTCTTCTCAAAGGCCAGCAACGCGAGTCTGTCAAGGTGGCTTTGGCTACGTTGATTACGCTGGTTTGCCTGGGTGTTCCTGCCCTGATGGCAGCTCAAAACTGGGACGACCATGACCGCTCAGGTCGCTATTCGTGCCGAGATTTTGGTGCTAACTATCTCAAATCTTGCGAGTCACAGGGTATCATCTTCTCCAATGGTGATAACGATACCTTCCCATTGTGGTACAATCAGGAGGTTGAAGGTGTGGGTACAGACCTGCGTGTCTGCAACCTCAGTTACCTGCAGACTGATTGGTATATTGCGCAGATGAAGCGTCCGTACTACGAGTCTCAGGCGTTGCCTATCTCGTGGGAGTACAAGGATTACATGCCGGGTGCGAATGAGATAGCTTCTGTTGATAATCGTCTGGGACAGCCTCTCTCTGTGGAGAAGGCATTTCAGTTCTTGCGTTCGGATGATCCCCGTACCAAGCGCGATGGTAGCAATTATCTGCCGAGTGACAAACTTTACGTGGATGGACCGGATGATGCGCAGATCTATATCAAATCGGCCCGCCGCTACACTCGCTCCGAGATGATGGTGATGGAGATGCTTGAGCAGAACGATTGGAAACGTCCAATGTACTTCGCCGTTACCGTTGGTGACGACTATTACCTGGGTCTCAAGCCGTATTTTGAACTCACCGGTCTGGCATACCGGATTACGCCGGTTCGCAGTATTGACGGGCAACCTCGTGTGAATACCGAGGTCATGTACGAGAATATGATGCACCGCTTCTGCTATGGCAATCTCAATCGTCCTGATGTCTATATCGATGAGAATCTGAGTCGTATGTGCCACACACATCGCCTCATGTTCCAGACACTCGCCGAGGCTCTCGTCAAGGAGGAGCAGTTCGATCGTGCTATGGAGGTGCTCGATTATGCTGAGCAGGTATTGCCGGGCTATAGCATTCCGCACGACTATACATCGGCTTCGATGGCGGCTATCTACTACCAGTTGGGTGCGCCGGAGAAGGGCAATGCCATCATGGATTGTGTGGCTAAGACCAGCAGCGAGTTCCTGATGTGGGGCGCTTCGCTCGATAAGTCGCATCGTGCTGCCGTATCGCAGACGCTTGGACACCATGCTGCCGTACTGGGATATGTGCTGCAGACTCTGGATCGTAATGGTCAGAATGATCTCTTTGATCAATACTATCCTATATATGCGCAATATGCGCGTTAATCAATAATTTATGTTACTATCAAAGGATTTTTCCCCTTGCGCACTACGCTTTCGCCGCTTCAGCGGCAAAGCGTATGCTGCGTTTTGCTCCATGCATCGTGTGGTGACGATTGGGCGCGTTGGTGCTCGTATCGCCAACCTCGAGATGCTCAAGGCAGGACGTAGTATCCTATTGTGCGCGGCGGCTTTCGTAGGGGGCATCATGTATGCCGATGAACCGCCAATAGAGGAGGGGACACCGATGATGGACAACGAGCTTCTCACCCTGTCTCAGGTTGAGGTTGTGGCACAGCGTGCCGAGGTGCAGTCGAGTGCGTATCGACTCATTCACACACTGTCCCACGACGAGATTGCTCAGTTGCCCGTTCGGACAGTGTCTGACCTCCTAAGTTATGTACCCGGAGTGGATGTGCGTACGCGTGGAGCCAATGGCTCGCAGGCGGACATCAGTATGCGTGGTGGTACCTTCGACCAGGTCTTGGTACTCATCAATGGTGTTAACCTTACCGATGCGCATACCGGACATTACTCCCTCAATTTACCCATTGATGTGGCGCTCATTGAGCGGGTGGAGATTATGCAAGGCACCTCCGCATCGCTCTTTGGACTCAATGCGTTTGCAGGAGCAATCAATATCATTACCCGATCTGCATCTCCTCAACCATCGTCTCTCTCGGCTCGCCTCACATCGGGTATGTATAATCTCTGGAATGCCTCTGTGTCAGGCAGATATCGCTGCGATGATTGGTATGTCAATGGTACTGTATCCTATTTGCAAGCCGATGGGTATCGAGCCCCAGGTGCCAGCGAGAAGGAACAAACTGCTATGACCAACTCTGATTATCGCCTTGCCAATGTCTATCTGCAAATGGGATTCCGACGTGCTGTCAATCAGCTGGATGTGCAGCTGGGTGCGCAGTACAAGGATGCCGGAGCCGGTATGTTTTATGGATTTGGCTCGCAGGATCAGTTTGATGCTACACGTACTGCCTTTGGTTCGGCTACCTACACACATCGTTGGGGACCTTGGTCCATGGATGTGCAGGCGATGTATCGTGCCAACTATGACCGCTACGAGTGGCATCGTAGCAAGCGTCAGTATGGCAATTTCCACTTCACCCAGAATGCGGCAGCGAATGTCAAACTGCACTATGCCTCTGAGTTAGGACAATCCACCATTGGATTGGAGGTGCGTAATGAGAACATCCATTCTACCAACCTTGGTGATACCATCCGTCCTAATGGACAGGTGCCCAATGTAGATGGATTCAACCTCCGTGACCTCCGTGTTCTGGATCTTGTACGTGGAGATAATCGCCTCAATGTCAACTACTTTGCTGAACAGTCATTTGTTTGGCGTGATTTGACGGCTGCCCTGGGCGTCAGTGGTAGTTGGAATTCGCAGTTTGGACATAATATTGCCGGTGGCGCCAACATCGGATATGCCTATGCGCGCACAGGACGTGTGTATATCAATGCCAACCGCTCCTTGCGCCTGCCTACGTTTACCGACTTATACTACGATGCCGGTAATCAATTGGGTAATCGTGACTTGCAACCGGAGAAGGCATGGGTACTCAGTGTTGGTACACAATACACACATTCCTTTGGTAATCAGGCCGCTAATGGTAAGTTAAGTCTTGCTCTGGATTGGTATTATCGTTGGGGACGAGACATCATCGATTGGGTTTATACGCCCGATGATACACGTCGCCCGTACCATGCGCAAAACTGGGATAAAGTGGATGCCACCGGATTAGAGTTTAGTGCGCAGTATCAGTGGAACGAGTGGATTCGCTCTGTCTCGGTCAACTATGCTTACACGTATTTGGATTTGGATGTCAATCGCTCCGGCTCGCGTTATCTGGATTATCTCAGCCACAAACTCACGTTGGGGCTCAACCACGGCATATGGGTTAGCCACCGCCAGCATCTTCCGTTTGTGTTGGGTGCTAATTGGAATGTTCGCTTCCAGAAGCGAGAGGGCGAGTTCAACAATGCCGAGGGTGTTGTTTGCAGTTATGCTCCGTTCTGGTTGTTGGATGCAGGATTGTATTGGGAGTGCGCAATGGTCAGAGTATCTGTTGATTGCACCAATGTCACCAATCGCCATTACTACGATTATGGTGGCATCTTGCAACCTGGTGCCTGGGCAAAACTCACCGCTGAGTTCCGCCTATAGTATCCACAAGTTGAAGTAACGAAGATGTAACGTAACAACATAGGGACAAGTCAACAACGTTGCATATACATGCAATCGCATCAACACGTGAGGGTGTGTCGCCGTAATAGACACACCCTCACGGATTTTTTTGTCATATTCTGTTATTGGGTGTTGGGATTAGAACTGGAAGTAGATAAATGGCTGCATATCAGCGGTAATGAACTGATAGACCACGAATATTACCACCACTACCATTGCGATAATCACCGGAATGGGTAGGCAGGCAAAGCACAGACGGTATCTGCGTTTCCAACGCGATGGTAACCAGTGGATTAGCATTCCTGCTACGAACAGCGCTACTACCATTCGATACTCGTATAGAAAGTCCGGAATGATGGCATTATTCCACGCTCCACCTATCTGATTCACCATCTGTTTGGCTGTTTGCCATGCTTGCTGATTGGCGATAGCCGGATCCAGATTACTGCCACTGCGGAAGAATAGTCGTGTGAACGTAATGAACGTAAACGTCTGAGCCACAGCCCATGCCGTACCTGCTCCGCGACTTATTTTTGTTGCGAGCATCGAAAGGGTCTCTGTCATCCGGAGGTGTGGCGCCCACAGCCAATGGAGGTATCGGATAGCCGTCCCCACCCAGATAATCAGCATCCAAACCATCAGCATGTTCACGATCGGTAATGGCATGTACTGATCCCACACGATGAGTGCAATGGATACCGCACTAACCAATGCAATGCGAATATGCCAGTTCATCTCTCGCCATATCTTATTGACAATCATGCCGATACCATTCAGTCCTCCCCATATCACAAAATTCCAACTTGCCCCATGCCATAGTCCACCTATCAGCATTGTCAGGAAGGAGTTGCAGTTCGCTGCCAGCAGTTTGTTGACCTTGCGTCCCAGGATGGTACGATTACCTCCCAATGGGATATAGACATAGCTTTTCAGCCATCGACTGAGTGACTGGTGCCATCTGCGCCAGAACTCCTGCGGATTCTGCGACTTATACGGCGAGTCAAAGTTTTGTGGCAGGTAGAATCCCATCAGCAGGGCCACACCTATAGCAATATCCGTATAGCCCGAGAAGTCGGCATACACCTGTAGCGAGTAGGCAAACAGGGCAAATAGATTCTCAAATCCCGTGAATAACAGCGGATTATCAAATACACGATCTATCAGGTTTACAGCCAGATAGTCCGATAGGATAATCTTTTTCATCAGTCCATTCAGTATCCAGAACACCGCGATGCCAAACTGCCTACGACTGATATGGAAGGGGCGGTACAGTTGAGGGATAAACTCGCTGGCGCGTACGATGGGACCTGCCACCAGTTGTGGGAAGAAACTGACGTAGAATCCGAAATCCAATATGTTTCGCACCGGTTTTATAGTGCCGCGATACACATCCACTGTGTATGATATCACCTGAAAGAGGTAGAACGATATACCTACCGGCAGTACAATCTTATCCACAATATGGTAGTTCGCCCCTGTGATGCTGTTGAATACATCCACTCCAAAATACGCGTATTTGAAGTAGCATAGCAGTCCCAAATCAATCAGCACACTCATTGTGAGCCATAGTTTGGCTCTCACTTTTCTACTGATATTGCGATGTATCTGCTTGGCTATCAGCCAATCACTCATCGTCACAAAGGCAAGTATCAGCAGGTTGAGTCCGCTTGTTTTGTAGTAGAAGAACCAACTGACAACCATCAGCCATACGTTGCGCATGTGCATGCGTCCTGCCTGATTACCTCGCTTGCCACCTACGATGATGGCGAACACACTATACACCAGCGCAAAGAACACCCAGAAATAAAACTGGGTGAACAGCAGCGGTGAGTGGCTGTCAAAGGTAAATATGTATCTCAGTTGTTCCAATTCTTTCTTCTTTTTTTTGTTCTTCGACTCCTTAGAGACCCCTTAGAGACTCCTTAGAGACCCCTTAGAGACTGTCGGGTGGAGTTGGTTCCTGCAGCGACTCCAACATCGGTTCAAGCATCGGTTCCAACCATTTCCAAATCATATTCGCCGCGCGGTTTGCACCGCTACGAGTGAAGTGTACACCATCGCTTCCGGCCAGTCCGACCTCTTGCCAGTGCAGCATACTGCCTTCGCCGCCCATGGCATGGTACAGGCTGAAGTATGGCACTCCCTCGCGTGCCATCAGACTGCGAAGAGTATTATCCATCACAGGCACAAGTGGATTCGTCCACAACACGCCTTCCTCATTCATCAGTAGCATATCCGATGGACCGATAAAGATGATATCGGCTTCCGGAGCCACCGCACGCAGGTAGCGAACCTGATCACGCAGTCCGTAGCATATGCCGCGGATGGTGCTCTCCTGCTTATTCTGCGGAATGGCATTGCCACCATATTGCAGGATGATGAGGTGGGTGTGAGTAGCTTGGTAGAACTGTGCCAGCTGCAGGCTGTCCATCTGCTTAAACACCGTTCCTATGCAGCCTCGCATGGGGATGTTATCCATCACTACACCATGATTCTGCTCCAGCGACAGACCATACACGCGTCCTTTTCCTTGCAGGAAAATGGTGTCTGCTGCCCGATGCATATGGATGCTGCTGTCGGCATACAGTTGCACGCGCGAGTGGGGCTGAGGTGCATATTTGTCGGCAAGCGGAGTCGCTATCAGGTATAGTTCCTCACTGCCGATCACCAGCGAGTCGTTCATGATGGCTACCTGTCCCATGGGACCATAGCGATGGTCTCCTTCCGGCAAGCGCATGGATTTCAGTCCATACACCAGATGGCGTTTGGGACCTTGCTGCGTGGTCTGCTGTTTGCCTTGTATGTATAGTCTTTGCCTGAGCGACAGGGTAGGTATGGTCTGATGTAGCGGAATCAGTCCCACGCCTCCACCACCATATCGATCCTGCAGGTGTCGGCGTAGAGTGGAGGTGATGCGATCCTCCTCTATCTGCGAGTCTCCGTAGTGCACAATGCGTATTGTCTGCTGGTCAGCCGATTGCAAGGCATGACTCAGGTGAGGCAGCGTGCCGCTCTGCTGAGCAGCTATGCCGGTTGTTGCACTCGTTGTACCCGTTTTCGGTATGCTGGTACTCGGCATAGCCGACGCATTGGTCTTGGCAGTCGTATCGGCCTCTTGTGTATCGCTATCGCCTGCTGCCAGCAGTTCCGTCGTCACCGAGTCTGTTGCCAGAGGCTCTGCTTCCTTGTCTCCTATCTCCTTGCCTGTCAGTACATTACTCAGCGTTGGCCAACGTAGGGTCAACCCTCCTACATGGATTGGATGTGGAGGAAAAAGATAGCACACCAGCGCCAATGCCGCGATGGTCAGCCAGATATATACTGTGATTAGCCGAGGCTTCATTTCTTCCAGAGAGCAGGAGTGAATAGTAGTAGTACCGTGAATATCTCCAGACGACCAATGAGCATGACAAAGGTCATCCACCACTTGGCTACGATTGGGAAGTCGGCATACGATCCGCTCGGACCGTATCCGCCGATGCTGGCACCTACGTTGCCGATTGCGCTCACCGATACGCCTACTGCCTCGTCAAAGTTCACTCCCGTTGCGGCAAACACGAGCACAGATACCACGATAATCATGATATAGAACATCATGAATGCCATCACGTTACTGATTGTCTCGTGTGGCAGAGGACGTCCGTTGAGCTTGATGGGGAGTACGGCATTGGGGTGGATGCGGCGCTTAAATTCTGTCAGCGCGGCCTTGGTAAAGATGAGTATGCGTACCCACTTGATACCGCCGGCTGTTGAGCCGCTCGCACCACCGGTGAACATCATGAAGAATACGATTCCCCATAGCAGAGTAGGCCACTGCATATAGTCCGACGCGGCAAAGCCGGTCGAGGTGATGGCATTGGTGGTCATGAAGAATGCCTTTCTGAATGCCCGCTCCAGATACACTATCGCATCGCGCGTGTTCTGTACATGCGGCCATACTTCATCCAGGAATCCGTAGTGGATGAATAATCCTATCGTCAGCATCAATGTGCATAGCAGCGTGGCGCCCAGATACCACTTGGTCTCTTCGTCGCGAAATAGACGTATCGGTTTACCGATGATGGCGTATATCAGCAGTCCGAAGTTGATTCCCGAGAGTAGGGTATAGATGGCTATCGTGTATTGGATGGCAGGTCCGTACTCCATGATACTGCTGTTCTTGGTGGAGAATCCTCCCGTGGCAATCGTTGTCATCGCATGGCATATGGCATCAAAACTGGTCATACCAAATACGCGCAGCAGCACCGCCTCGCTACCGGTCAGCAATATGTATAGTATCCACAGTCGCTTGGCGGTGTCGGCTATACGTGGGCTCAACTTCTCATAGTTGATGCCGGTCACCTCAGCAGCATAGAGCTGCATACCTCCCAGACCGAACATTGGCAGCAAGGCCAGACATAATACGATGATTCCCAGTCCGCCAACCCACTGACTCATACTGCGCCAGAAGAGCAGTCCGTGGCTCAATGCCTCTACATCTCTCAGGCAGGTCGAACCGGTAGTTGTGAAGCCCGCCATCGTCTCATACCACGCATCCGTGATGGTGGGGATGGCACCGCTCAGGTAGTAGGGTAGCATGCCGAATACCGAGAATACTACCCACACCATGGCTACGATCACGTAGCCCTCGCGCTCTGCCACGTGGTTTGAGGCACGGCGTCCGTTGATGAGTCCTAATACACCTGCCACGAAGGTGATGACCGTACTGACGATAAACGCGGTGTCGTCTGGTTCATCATACCAGATGCTCACCGCCATCGCCATGGCCATGAATAGTGTCTCGATGAGTAGCAGCGCACCCATCGTGCGAAATACTATTTTAGAGTTGAATGCGTGTGTCATTGAAAGTAATTATCCAGATAACGTACGCTGTGGCTCTTACAGAATACCACCACCTTATCGTTTGGTAGTATCTGTGTCTCACCATTGACCAGTATTCCCTCTCCTGCTCGTACGATGCCGCCTATTGTGGTATCTTCGGGCAAGCGTATGTCCTTGATTTGGCGTTGGGTAATCTTGCTTCCCTCCACCGCCATAAACTCCAGCACCTCGGCATCGGCTGTTGTCAGGTTATATACATTCAGCACGCTGTCGTTCAGCAGCATTTGGTAGATGTAGCTGGCGGTGATGGTTTTCTTATTCAGTACGGCACCTATATCCAGCCCCTCTGCCATCGGGATGTAGTCTAGTTTCTCTACCTCAGCAATGGTCTTCCGTACGCCCAACTGCTTGGCAGCCATGCAGGCAAAGATGTTCGCCTCGCTATTATCTGTTACAGCGATGAAGGCATCTGCATCCTCTATGCCCTCTTCGCGCAGGGCGTCCATGTCCGAAGCATCTATGTTGATAATCAAGGCATTGCTGATTTTCTCACTCAGGTGGTAGCATAGCTCTTTGTCTCGCTCCAGAATTTTGATATTCAAACCCGTAGGCAGGTTCTGTACTGCCTTCTGAGCGATGCGGCTACCGCCGTAGAAAATGATATTGTGTATATCGCGCTTGGTCTTACCCATCTGCTCGCGCACGTAATCCATATTTTCGCGCGTGCATACTGCGTATATCTGGTCGCCGAGTTTCACCTCATCGTTTCCCTTCGGGATGATGGTGAGGTTTCCGCGCTTGATGGCTACTATGCGATAGCGTCCGTGATTGTAGTATCCGCTGGCGAAAGTCTTACCTACGGCATCCGCCATCTCGCGTATCTTTACCACGCATAGCTGCAGGGCATCATCGCACAGCGATAGGTGAGCGCGCATCCAGTTGGTACGCAGCGATTCGGTGATCTCCTTGGCTGCCAGCACCTCAGGGTAGATGAGGTGGTTCAGTCCCATCGTCTTAAATAGCTCCTTGTTCTCTCGCTGCAGGTACTCGTAGTTATCGATTCGGGCTACGGTCTTTTTGGCGCCAAGCTGGTTGGCTATCAAGCACGAGGTCATGTTCTCCGTCTCATGCGGAGTCACGGCTACAAAGAGGTCGCAGTCTTTCACTCCAATCTCCTTCAGGTCTCTGATGGAGGTCGGGTTGCCTACTCGGGTGAGCAAATCATAGTTGGCGTCCAGTATGCCCAGGCGCTCTTGTTCCTCGTCCATCAGACTGATCTCTATGTTCTCGCGCGATAGCAGCTTCGCCAGGTGTGTGCCTACTGATCCTGCTCCTACAATGACTATTCGCATAGTGGTATTTCTTTCGTTAATTAGGCTGCAAAGTTACGAAAAAAAAATGATGTGCGCAAGTATTAATTCATTTTTTTGTACTATTGACCCCAAAAAATGAAGACTGCCTGACAGTTTTTTCTGTCAGACAGTCTCGTTTATGTCTATAGAGCTTTACTCTATAGCAGAATTACTCAGCCTCCTCTACTGCAGCCTGAGCGGCAGCCAGACGTGCGATTGGCACACGGAATGGCGAGCAGGATGCGTAGTTCATGCCTACCTTAGCGCAGAACTTCACAGAGCTTGGCTCACCGCCGTGCTCACCGCAGATACCGGTGCGCATACCCGGACGTACCGAGCGACCCTTCTCTACGGCCATCTGGATGAGTTGACCTACACCATTCTGATCCAGTACCTGGAATGGGTCAACCTTCAGGATTTTCTTCTCCAGATATGCCGGCAGGAAGCTGGCGATGTCATCGCGGCTGTAGCCGAAGGTCATCTGGGTCAGGTCGTTGGTACCGAAGCTGAAGTACTGAGCCTCAGTGGCGATGCGGTCTGCAGTCAGGGCAGCACGTGGAATCTCAATCATAGTACCGATCTCAAATTCTACCTCGATGCCATACTCTGCAAATACCTCCTTAGCTACGCGCTGGATAATCTCCTTCTGCTGCTTGAGCTCGTAGAGGATACCGATCAGCGGTACCATGATCTCCGGCATTGGGTTCTTACCCTCTTTCTTCAGCTCGCAAGCTGCGCTCAGGATAGCGCGAGTCTGCATAGCGGTGATCTCTGGGAAGGTGATACCCAGACGGCAACCACGATGACCCAGCATTGGGTTGTTCTCTGCCAGGCTGTTCACGCGGTTCTGAATCTCCTGTACCGATACGCCCATCTCCTTTGCCATGATCTCCTGACCGGCCAGATCGTGTGGTACGAACTCGTGTAGAGGTGGATCCAGCAGACGGATGTTGACTGGGCAACCATCCATTGCCTCCAGGATACCCTTGAAGTCTGCCTTCTGGTATGGCAGCAACTTTGCCAATGCCTTCTCGCGACCCTCTACGGTGTCAGCCAGAATCATCTCACGCATTGCTACGATCTTCTTGTCCTCAAAGAACATGTGCTCGGTACGAGTCAGACCGATACCCTTAGCGCCGAAGGCGCGTGCAACCTGTGCATCGTGTGGAGTATCTGCGTTGGTACGAACCTGCAGACGGGTGTACTTGTCGCAGAGGTCCATCAGGGCCTTGAAGTCCCCACTCAGCTCTGCTGCCTTGGTAGCAATCTCACCGGCATAAACCTGACCGGTAGTACCATTCAGCGAGATGTAGTCACCCTCCTTGTAGGTTACGCCCTCGATGGTTACGGTCTTAGCCTTGTAGTCAACCAGGATTGCACCTGCACCGCTGACGCAGCACTTACCCATACCACGAGCCACTACGGCTGCGTGACTGGTCATACCACCACGTGCAGTCAGGATACCCTCGGCTGCCGACATACCTGCCAGATCCTCTGGGCTGGTCTCGATACGTACCATGATGACCTTGTGACCATTAGCGTGCCACTCCTGTGCATCATCTGCGTGGAATACGATCTGTCCGCATGCTGCACCTGGGCTGGCTGGCAGACCCTGGGTGATAACCTTAGCCTTCTTCAGAGCGTCCTTGTCAAATACAGGGTGGAGTAGCTCATCCAACTTCTGAGGCTCGCAACGCTTGATAGCCTCCTGCTCGGTGATTACGCCTTCGCGAACCAGATCCATAGCGATCTTCACCATTGCGGTACCGGTACGCTTACCGTTACGAGTCTGCAGGAACCACAATTTACCCTCTTGTACGGTGAACTCCATATCCTGCATGTCGCGATAGTGATCCTCCAACTTCTGCTGGATCTCGTTCAGCTCCTTGTACAGCTCTGGCATAGCCTCCTCCATAGATGGATACTTGCTTGCGCGCTCCTCCTCGGAGATACCTGCGCGCTCGGCCCAACGCTGACTACCGATCTTGGTGATCTGTTGTGGAGTACGAATACCGGCTACCACGTCCTCACCCTGTGCGTTAATCAGATACTCACCATTGAAGAGGTTCTCACCATTACCTGCGTCGCGGCTGAAGCATACACCGGTAGCCGAGGTCTCGCCCATGTTACCGAATACCATTGCCATGACAGATACAGCGGTTCCCCACTCATCTGGAATACCCTCCATCTTACGATACAAGATAGCGCGCTCGTTCATCCAGCTGCGGAATACAGCGCAGATTGCGCCCCAGAGCTGCTCGATTGGATCGCTGGGGAATTCCTTGCCGGTGCGCTCCTTGATTGCGGCCTTGAACAACGCAACGAGCTTCTTCAGGCTCTCTACGCTCAGATCCTTATCCAGTACTACGCCCTGCTCCTTCTTCACAGCCTCGATAATCTCCTCAAATGGGTCGATATCCTCTTTGTTAACTGGCTTCAGACCCAGTACTACGTCACCGTACATCTGTACGAAGCGGCGGTAGCTGTCATATACGAAGTGTGGATTGCCTGTCTTCTGGCACATACCCTCTGCCACTACGTCGTTCAGACCCAGGTTCAGGAT
Source organism: Paludibacteraceae bacterium (assembly GCA_045599285.1). Classification (GTDB taxonomy): domain Bacteria; phylum Bacteroidota; class Bacteroidia; order Bacteroidales; family Paludibacteraceae; genus Colicola. The sequence goes on from JAZRVR010000001.1 coordinate 65,893, forward strand.
GGTATCCATCATACCCGGCATAGATGCGCGAGCACCCGAACGTACGCTGACGAGCAGTGGGTTCTTCGGATCGCCGAACTTGCAGTTCATCAGGTTTTCTACATGAGCTACGGCTGCCATTACTTCGCTGTTCAGCATTTCTACAATCTTGTCCTGACCTACCTCGTAGTACTCGTTGCAGGTATCGGTGGTGATGGTGAATCCCGGAGGTACCGGTACACCCACAAGATTCATCTCGGCGCAGTTAGCACCCTTACCACCCAGCAGCTCTCGCATCTGGGCATTACCTTCAGCCTTACCGTTACCGAAGGTGTAAACACGTTTCTTGTTTTCCATTTGGTTATTAATTATGTTTATTTATTTAATAATGTGTATGCCTTATTTGATCTTGGCCTCGCCGGCTACAATCTTGGTGTTGTTCTCCATGATCTTGGTCATATCTACGCCGGTTGCTTCCTTGATAACTTCCATCGTCTGGCGCATCACTACGGGTACGTTGCCGCTGATGCCGGCGGCCTCGCTGCCTGTGGTGCCGTATACGTGTACGTCGTTGATGGTGGTCAGTGGCTCGGCTACCTTGCTGGCTACCTCTGGCAATATCTTCACCATCATCTCGGCAATAGCGGCGCCGTTGTACTTCTTGTAGGCCTCGGCTTTCTTGTCCATGGCGGCAGCCTCAGCCTCACCCTTTGCCTTGATGGCAGCGGCCTCAGCCTCACCCACAGCCTTGATTCCGGCAGCCTCTTGCTGCTTGGCGTATAGTGCAGCCTCTGCTTTTGCCTTGATGGCAGCAGCCTGCTGCTCTGCCTCGTAGCGCTCTGCCTCGGCGGTACGTTTACGTTGCTCCAACTCAGCGGCAGCATCAATCTCTTTTTTGTACTTCGCAGCATCAGCCTGCTTATTGACCTGTGCATCCAGCAATTTCTCCTGGATGGCAATCTCCTGCTCGCGCAGCAGTTGCTCCTGCTTAGCGCGCTCTACCTCTGCCTCAATGGTCAGGCGGTTAATCTCTTTCTGACGCTCCTGTTGGCGAATCGAACGGGCAGCCTCTGCCTCTACTGTCTTGATATTGATCTCCTTAGCCTGCTCCTGACGCTGAATCTCATACGCAGCATCGGCAATAGCCGTCTGTGTATCAGCCTCGCGCTTCAGGTCTGCCTGCTTCACGGCGAGTTCGGTGTTCTTGATAGCAATCTCGGTCTCGCTGGCTACGCGAGCATCGTTGGCCTCTTTGGCAGCCACGGCTTTGGCAATGGCTACGTCGCGCTCAGCGTTGGCCTTGTTGATGCTGGCGTCCTTGGTGATCTTGCAGGTGTTGTCCGCACCGAGTGCATGAATCAGTCCCTCGTTATCCGTGATGGACTGGATGTTACAACTCAGAATCTCGATACCCAGTTTCGCCATATCAGGCGCAGCTTTCTCCTGAATCTGATTCGAGAATCCGTCACGATCCACGTTCAGCGAACGCAGGTCTTGTGTACCGATGATCTCACGCATGTTACCTTGCAGCGAGTCACGTATTTCGGTGGCTATTTGCTCGCGAGTCTTTCCCAGGAAGTTGGCTGCGGCTACGCTGATGAGCTCTGGTGCAATACGCACTTTGGCTACTGCATCTACATCTACGTTGATGAAGTCAGATGTCGGCACCGAACTGTCGGTCTTGATATCCACGCTCAACTGACCCAGATATAGTTTATCTACTTTCTGCAGACCTGGGATACGCAGTCCACCGGTACCAATTAGATATTTTGGCTTGCGTAGCGGCCATCCCGAGATGACTAATGCTTGGTTGGGCGACGTCTTCACGTACGATAGTACGAGTAGAATCAATAGAGCCACTCCAGCTACAATGAGTGCAATCATTCCTTCTTCTGACATAGTTGTTTCGTTTTATAGTCAATAATGTTTTTATATTTTCTTTCGTCTCCGTCAACCCGATTCTTTGAATTGGGCTGCAAAGTTACGAAATTTTTCTCACATATGCAACACATGCGCGCAAAAAAATATAAATTGTGTGTTTTTTATTTGCATACGTCATTATTTTTCCGTACCTTTGCATCAAAATTTATACTACTGACATGCAACCACTTGACTCTTCATGCGTAATTCGTCCGGCTCGCCTGACCGATGCCGAAGCACTCCTCTCTATCTACGCGCCGTGTATTGCGAATACGGCCATTACGTTCGAGTATGATATTCCTTCGTTGGACGATTTCCGTGCCCGAATTGAACGTATTTCTGCCCACTATCCGTACCTCGTGGCGGAAAGGAATGGGCAAGTGATAGGCTATGCCTATGCTGCGCCACTTAAGGAGCGAAAGGCGTGTGAGATTTCGGTTGAGATGAGCATCTATTTATCTGCCGAACATATGGGTCATGGAGTGGGTCGCCGTTTGTATGGGGAATTGGAAGAAATCTTGCGCCATCAGGGGATCCGAAATCTGTATGCCAGCATCGCTTTTGCGCCCAACGACGACTATGTGGACGATAGCAGTATCCGTTTCCACGAGCGGATGGGTTATTCTCTGTGTGGCACGATGCATGCTTGTGCTCATAAGTTCGGTCACATTTACGATTTGGTCTGGATGGAGAAATTCCTCTCTCTTGCATAATCTCCCGCACAATTTCCGACATCTTCTTTCACAACATTAGCAACGGTGTTGCGTCACAACATTACCGTACCCTTACCGTACCCTTATCGACCCCTTATCGACCCCTTACCGTATCCTTACAGCACTCTATTCCTCCCATTCTTTGTCATTCTCGCAAATAATTATTGTTTTTACGAATCGATTATTCGGTTCGTCATTTTTGTTGTACTTTTGCATCGCTTTTCCGTCACGGAGGGGTGGTTCGGCATATAGGCTGAATCGATTAGATTTCTTTCTAAAATCCTAAAAATGTTTGTCTTATGGAAACTAAATTTTATGTTTGTCCTATTTGTGGCAATGTGATTGTTAAGATGGTTGATTCGTCTGTTATGCCTGTTTGTTGCGGTCATCCTATGCAGCATCTGGAGCCTAATTCGGTGGAGACGATGCAGGAGAAGCATGTGCCTGTCGTTACGCAGGAGGATGACTATTCTCTCTCGGTTCGTGTCAGTTCCATTGCGCATCCTATGACGCCCGAGCATCACATCAGTTGGATCTATCTGGAGACCGAACATGGTGGTCAGATTCGTTATCTCTCGCAGGATGATAACGAGGCGGTGGCTACGTTCTGCTGCACCAAGGATCGTCCTGTTGCTGTCTATGCCTACTGCAATCTGCATGGTCTCTGGCGCTCTCAGGCGGTGTACGAACGCAAGAACAACTTTTTTTGTTGCCGGCGACAATGATCCCGATCGTTACGCCACCTTCTGCTACACTCAGGCTGTGCCTTCACCCGTTTCATCCTCATCCGCCCACGGACGTGAACCGATTGTAATGAACCACTACTGCTTCGTGCACACCTGTTTCTTTTAGTTTTCGTAATTAACTCGTTAATTTTTAGTCTTATGTTATCACATGAAATTCAGGAAGCTATCAATCGTCAAATCAATGCCGAGTACTGGTCTGCCTATCTGTATCTCAGCATGTCGATGGTAGCAGAGCAAAAGGCCCTTTGTGGTTTTGCTCATTGGTTTAATATTCAGTCTCAGGAGGAGCAGGACCATGCGCGCATTCTACAGCGCTATATGGTTAGCCAGGACTCGCCTGTACATTTGCAACCTATATCGGCTGTTCCCACCTCGTGGCGTACCGCTCGTGAGATGATTGAACTCACGCTGGAGCACGAGCAGGAGGTGTCGGCCATGATTCATGACCTGATGGATATGGCAGTCGATGAGCACGACTATGCTACGATTAGCCGTCTCCAATGGTTTGTGGATGAGCAGGTTGAGGAAGAGGAGTCGGCACGTCATATACTCGAGACGATGGATAGGATAGATGGTGATCCGTCTGCATTGTGGGATTACGAGGAGTATCTACTGCGACGGGAGTATCGACGTCCGTCTCCTCTCTGCTGCAGCTGATAGGGCTCGCTCTATTCACTATTCATTAATCACTATTCGCCATTCACTATTATCTAATCATCCGTTTCTTTTTCTTTTTTCAGCCACCAAGGAGCCTTCTCTCTGGTGGCTGTTTTTCGCACCTTTATTGGTTGTATTTTCGCACTTTTGGTGGCTGTTCCTTGTGCCTCTGGAGCCCGCTTTACCATTGTTCTTGCATGTATCTCGTGCGAAATTCACCCAAACTGACACTTTTTCTCAAAATTATTTGCATATGTCATTATTTTTTCGTAACTTTGCGCTCACTTTTGATGATTTGTGTGAAGCATTTCTAAAATTTGTGTAAATCGTAATAGCAATAATATGAGCGTAGCTATAGAATTTAATCATGTCGGCAAGCAGTACCGCCTCGGTCTGGTGGGAACGGGGACCCTCAGCCACGACCTCAATCGCTGGTGGCAAACCAGCATTCTGGGTAAGGAGGATCCTTATCTAAAGATAGGTGATGTCAACGACCGCGCCAGCGCGGCCACAAGCGACTACGTCTGGGCATTGAGGGATATTGACTTTAAGGTGGAGCAGGGTGATGTTGTCGGCATCATCGGCAAGAACGGTGCCGGCAAATCCACGTTGCTCAAACTCTTGAGTAAGGTCACCGGCCCTACTGTAGGCACTATTCGTGCCAGGGGACGTATCGCCAGCCTATTGGAGGTCGGTACCGGCTTTCACGGCGAGATGACCGGCCGTGAAAATATCTATATGAACGGTGCTATCTTGGGTATGACGAAGGCAGAGATTGATGCCAAATTGGATGAGATTATCGCTTTCAGTGGCTGCGAAAAGTATATTGATACGCCAGTCAAACGATATTCGTCAGGTATGACTGTCCGCCTGGGTTTTGCTGTGGCGGCATTCTTGGAGCCGGAGATTCTGGTCGTGGATGAGGTGCTCGCCGTCGGCGATGCCGAGTTCCAAAAGAAAGCCATTGGTAAGATGCAGGACGTCGCCGGTCACGGCCGCACCGTGCTGTTTGTCAGTCATAATATGAATTCAGTGCGTCGTTTGTGTAAGACAGGCGTTGTTCTAAAGAATGGTAACATGGATTTTATAGGAACAGTTGATGAATGTGTTGAACGATATATTGCAGATGACTATAATGAGTTAAGAAGATATTCTGTGATTACGAACGAAATGCGTGAAAGTGGTTGTTCTGGAGAAATAACGATAGAAGAAGCACGTTTATTGAATGATCCTGCTTTTGTAGGCTCAGATGAGCCAATTGAGATTGAATTAACTCTCCATCGTCATTTTAGTAGAGCTCAAGATTGTAGATATTCTGTAAATATATTTGATTTTACGGATGTTCGTATTTTAGGATATGTCTCAGAGCGTTTGCCTATCCCTCAGGATAGGGATGTGTTTAAAGTTCGTCTGAAACTTAGTAATCATTCCCTGACCGCCCGTCGATATAAATTAAGTTTGAATGTTGGGTACAAAGAATTTGGTGATATTGTGCATAATTTTGATGTGGTGAATAAAGGAGTGTTATCCTTTGAGGTCAAATATATTTGTAAAAGCAAAAAAATAGAGTATTTAAATTGGAATCCTAATTGGGGCGCAATTATTCATCAGGAGAAATTTATTAATGCTGAGATTCTCAATTAAACTAGCACAGAAGTATGTTTCATTTTTTGCATCCTAAGCGATTTGTGCGTATATTTAGGGAGGCTTGTAAGAATATTGCTGATAAATTATTCTTACTAATTGCTCGTCATCTTCCTTTGCAGAATAAAATAGTGTTTTGTAATCATGGAGGTGACGGACTTGGGGATGATCCAAAATATATTTTGCTGGAGTTATTGAAACGTAAATCGCCTGCAAAACTAATTTGGATGCTGAATGATTTATCTACACCGCTGCCTGAAGGTGTTAAGGGAGTAAAGTATGCATCGGTAATCGCACAATATCATTTGCATACGGCCAAGATTTGGCTTTATAATTACCGGACGGATTTCAAAGTTGATAAGCGCAACGGGCAGTATTATATTCAGTGCTGGCATGGCTCGTTTGCTAATAAAATGGTTGAAAAAGATACCGAAAATACACTTCCTGAAGAATATGTTGTGGCTGCTAAGAGAGATGGGCTGATGACAGATTTAATGTATTCGAACAATGAATTTAAAATAAATCTCTTTAAGAATCGTTTTTGGTATAATGGGGAGGTAATCCGTTCTGATTCTCCTCAGTTGTCGGTTGTCATTAATCCCCCTGTTGGTCTGCGAGAAAAAGTGTTTATATATTTTAATTTGCCAGCAGATGTAAAATTGGTTATTTATGCTCCAACCCTAAATAGTGATATATCGATATATCAATTCAATTACGAGCGTGTGTTACAGAGTTTGGAAACTCGCTTTGGAGGTAAATTCCTAATGTTGTTGCGTTTGCATCCTGCTGTGGTTGGCCTGGCATCTAAATTAACATATTCAAAAAATGTTATTCCTGCCAGTTCATATCCCGATATGGATGAGTTAATAGCTGTGGCAGATGTTATGATTTCTGATTTCTCAGGTGTGATGTATGATATGGGTTTTGTTCGTAAACCTGTGTTTATGTTTGCCAAACATTACGATGATTTTATTAAAAATCAGCGTCATCAGTATTTTCCTCCAAATAAGTTACCATTTGAGATATCCAGAACAGAGGATGAATTGGTTCAAAATATTTTGAATTTTAATCAAGTGGAATATGAGAATCGTTTGGGGACATTTTACAATATGATAGGTATGTCGGATTCTGGTCAGGGTGCTCGAACCATAGCCACTATTGTTCAATCGAAATTAACTAAAAATGAAAAAAGTAGTAACAGTTGGTGTATATGATATACTACATATCGGTCATGTCCAATTGTTTGAGCGTGCCAAGAAACTAGGTGACTATTTGATTGTTGCAGTTCAAGACGATGGCTATATCCATAAATATAAGCCGGAAGTTAATGTTGTTTACAATACGTCAGAACGCCAATATATGGTCAGTTCGCTTATATATGTAGATGAGGTTCTGACTTACACGGATGTGGATAAATTGTTAGAGACATTAGATTTTGATATCTTTGCAAAGGGACCTGACCAAAATCATGTCGGTTTTCAACGTGCTGTAGAGTGGTGTAAAACACATGGTAAAGAAGTTGTTATTTTACCTCGTACGGAAGGTGTGTCTTCGACCTCTTTACGTGAATATCTTAAGGACAAGTAGTCGTGAAAATATCTGTTGTAATACCTGTATATAATGTTGCTCCGTATATCGAAGAATGTCTGCGCTCTGTTATGGCCCAGACGATAACTGATATGGAAGTTATTTTAGTGGATGATTGTGGTACAGACGACAGTATTTGTATAGCTCAACGATTGATAGAATCGTATCATGGACAAATCGAGTTTCAAATAGTTCATCATAAGTGTAACCGAGGACTATCTGCAGCCCGCAATTCAGGCATAGATGTTGCACGAGGGAAATTCATTGGTTTTATTGATTCAGATGACTACATAGCCCCTACTATGTACGAAAAATTGTTATCTGCAATAGAGTCTGATCCTTCGTTGGGTATTGTGTCATGTTTGCCGATCAGTTTTGACGAGAATGGTGAAAGAGGTGTGCCTGAACGTTGGAAGATTACTTCAAATAGAAGAATATTGCCTGCGAAATATTTGGAACGAATGGTTCTGCAAACCTCATGTCACACGGCTTGGGGAAAATTGATTCGTGCTGACCTCCTACGAAATGTACGTTTTCGTGAAGGACGAAATAACGAAGACACATTGTTCGCATTGGAATTTACACCAATTGTGTTGAAATACAATGTTCACATGTTGGAGTTGGCGGAAGCATTATATTTCTATCGTCAAAGAGAAACTAGTATTACCGGAATAAAAAATACCAATCGCAAACCTTTATATTTTGATGAAGTTGCCAATTTAGCGGAGGTTATTGCATATACAAAAACAAATAATCGTGAACTCTATAACAACTTGCTAACATCTTTTTTATGGCAATTATGGGGTGTCTTGATTAAGATTCGTGATAATAAGCAGTGGCATAAGTATTATTACCAGTACGCACGCTACACGCGCTTGATTCCTAATTCTCTCGTCCGATTGGAATTTGCGGGAAAAGGGAACGACTATTCGCTTTTTCTAAAAGTAAAATACCTTCCATGGTATTGTCATTTGCGGTATATCCTCCATGCATGGAAAAGAAAATAGGAGCAGTGGAATATGTGAAAACATTAGAACTTATGCGAAAATTTTGGAATATTATTTACTACGGTTTTGCCCGTTATTTGCCGAAGTCCACAATGCCGATTGTTGGGCGTTTTGCATTGTTGCTACGCAACAGATGTGCACATGGCATGTTTGCTGAATGTCGTAGTTTTGTCAATATGGAGAGTGGCGCGTACGTAGGATCGGGTGCGAATTTTCGTGTTCTGGGTGTATGCGGAATAGGTAAAGATTTTGTGTGCCATAATCGTTTTGTAACTATACATGGAGGACTGTTGATGGGTGAGAATGTGCTGTTTCAGGGGGGGGCATACATTCGCTAATCCCGATGTGCCGATAGGCTCAGAGGGCGATCTCCCCCCCAAACACCGTTGGAGATAGATTCTATACTTAAGTTTATCATCCTAAAAAAATCCGTCATTGTAGAAGGACTAAAACTGGTGTGCCGGAACTAATTCGATGAATAGGAATGTATTTGGCATGGTTTTTGTAGGATTTGTGTAAAATATAATTAACGTTTTTGTTGTGGATTTGTAAAACGCATTTAACAAAAATAATGAGCAATGGATGCACTGATTGAGAAATGTAAACGAAAACTGCGTCTTACGCAGACGAAGTATGTGCGAGATGTGATGAACAACATCGGGTGGGGAAATCGCTTGATCGCGATTCGTGGTGCCAAAGGAGTGGGGAAAACAACCTTGATGCTCCAGTATCTGAAAATGCATGGATGCAATGGCATCTCATCGCTCTATGTCAGCATGGATGATGGTTACTTTACGCAGCATATGCTGACTTCGTTCGTGGACATGTTTTACAAAAAAGGCGGAAAACTGTTGATGCTGGATGAGGTGCACAAGTACGAGGGGTGGAGCAACGAACTCAAGAATATCTATGATGACTATCCAGATTTGCAGGTGGTAGTGAGTAGTAGTTCGATTCTAAATATCATGGCGGCAGACTCGGATCTGAGTCGACGCTGTCTGCCATACGATATCTACGGTTTGAGTTACCGTGAGTATCTGATGTTGGCGCATGGTATTCATGTGGATAAGATGCCTCTGGAGCGGCTTTTGGCTAATCCGGACTTGCTATGTAATCAGGTGGCAGGGCAATGTCGTCCATTGGCGCATTTTGACGAATACTTGCGCGAAGGGTACTATCCGTTTGTGCTGGAAGACAGATTGTCATACCCCATCCGCGTGGAGAATGTGGTCAACTATATTCTTAATGTGGAACTGCCACTGTTGTGTGGTGTGGAGGTGGCATCTGTTCGCAAACTCAAGAGCCTGCTCACGATTCTAGCAGATGGGCTGCCTATGCAGGTAGACGTTAGTAAGCTGAGCACGATGATTGAAGTGTCTCGACCTACGCTACTGGGCTATTTCCAGAACTTGCAGCAGGCGCGACTGCTGAACCTATTATATTCGGATGAAACAGGTGTGAGGAAATTGCAAAAGCCGGATAAGATTTATCTGGAGAATGCCAATCTGATGTCTGTGCTGGCATTGACCGAGGTGAACAAGGGGACGATGCGTGAGACATATCTGGTCAATCAGTTGCGTGCTGCCGGGCACAGAGTGGAGTATAGTCGTCAAGGTGACTTGTTCGTAGATGGGCGTTGGACGATTGAGATAGGAGGCAAGAGCAAGGATGGAAAGCAGGTGGCAACTGTGGAAAATGCTTATATCGCAGCAGATGATATAGATGCTCCGGCAGGGAGTAAAATCCCTCTTTGGGCATTTGGATTTGTGTACTAATCCTCTTTGCCATCGCTGCCCTGAGACAAAATTTACAAAATCGTTGATTAAAATGATATTGGAACTGCGTTTGATGCTGTATTCAAAAGAAAGTGCAAGTGCGGATGTTTCCGGATGAGTAGCATGAAACCAAAAAATAGTGGGGCATCGCCTCAATCATTCCTTCCCATTCCTTCCTTAGTCAGCACCAAACTTGTGCCTATCCTGCGCCGTACATCGGATAGGAGTCTACCGAGGGTCGGCAGGGAGGTGGCCGGGTGGCGGTCAGACCCTCCTCGGAACCTGACCGCCCCACATACCGCTATTCCCATCCCTTAAACCTCCCCGGCACTAACGGATCTTCCGTGCCGGTTTTGTACAACCAATGCATCGCCATCAGGATGAAGTTCCACAGGCTGTCGATATGTGCACCGCTGTCGGTCGTGTACATCGACTTCTTGCTGCGCGAACGTTTCCTGCGATAGCTGCGCCAACGCGTATCCCATTCCGCGCGAAGACGCGGATCCTTGTATTCTTGCGAGGCGATTTGGTTGATGATCCCCACGCGATTATGCTGGGGTGTTTGGACCATGGCGGCACGCTGTTCGGCGGTCTTCTTCGGTGGACAGCGACGCACCTCATAATCGGCATCATAGCCGTGTCCATGGCGATATACATAGTGTCCAGGCCCCAATTGGGCCGCAAGGACTTGAGCTTCTAATTGTGTCATAATAGTTAAGTATTTGGTAAAATGGTAGTGACGGCGGATGGCGGTTGGTGGCGGTTAACCGCCATCCGCCGCCAACCGCCACAATGGTTTTTTATGCGGTCTTACGATAGTATCCTTTGGCTGGTTTGACCAGCGAACCATCTGAGATCCAGTTGCTTAGCCATCGCTCTGCGGAACGACGAGCAATCCCGGATTGATCGGCCATCTTCATGCACTCTTCCGTCGAGAACTCTTTCGGCAGGGCGGTCAGGAAGGTCAGTTGCTGAAACGATCCGCGCGCGGCCGGAATAGCCGCCACTCGATCGGCATTGATCTGCATATATGCATCGGCAGCATGCAGTAGCAACTTGCGACCAATTAGCATCGCCGTCTGAAAATCCTCCTCCGTCGGATGCAGGATCTCTATGCCTTTCAGTCGTGCCATAATGGTATCGTAGTCTACTTCTTTTGCAGAGCCATTCACCATTCGCAACAGACTGATGATATGGGCAATACGAAGTGTGTGAACCGTCATTCGAGCGAAACTCTGGTGGAAGTTCTCTCCTAGTTTCGGAATCAGGGCACGGCTGTCCATGTAGAACGCTTCGCCTAGCATCGTGGCCTGTTCTTCGGTCAGGGCAAATCGAACCGACTGCGTCTGCGACAGCAGCGCTTTGCGGAGCAACCTCAGTCGCGTACCATACATCGGAATCAGACTGGCTGTGCTGCTTGTTTCATCTTCCGGCAGGATCGTCAGCGCCATACGCGGGTCGTAGGCGGTGGTCTCACGAATCACTATCGGGATGATACGCGAGAAAAGACCATTGGTCGCCGACGGAACAAGGGCTGTGAACTGATCAAATGTGCCGGTGATCAGCATCGAGAGACGCGGGTGACGAATCACGATGTCCGGCTGAGTCTTGCGTGAAATGCGATACTCTTCGTGTTCGGCAGCCTTTCGCAGTAGGGCGTTGTAGCCATTGCAACCCGAGCGACGCCAGATGTCCGTGATGACCGACCCTTCTGATTCGTAGCAGAATCCTACACCGGCTTGGTCGGCCAGATGCTGCACAAAAGCCGCATGGGTCGAGTCTGCTGCCAGGATGAGCGGTTCCTCCTCATCGATCTTTTGAATCAACTGCTGACCTACCGCAGCAATGGACTTGCCTTGAGCAGCCATGGCCTCGATGAAACAGATGAGGTTGGGGTAGTACGCACGACGTGTTTGCCCGTAAGTAAAATAGGTACGGGGCATCACGCTTCCGGCAGCGGTGAGCACGGATAGCAACAGCATGTCTTGTTGCGAGGATGTACTGGCCAGTGGCATCAGGTCACGAAGAATGGTGGGAAGATGGTTTTGGTTTAGGTAAGGTGTGATGAGCAGATCGTCCTGCTCGCTGTTGGACGCAGAAAACTTGCTCTGCGGAGCCGAGATAGTTAAGTGGTTCATTAAATAAGTTAAAGTTTTGTTTAATAAATAGGTTTGATTTCCGGTTTCCCCGAAATCGACTGCAAAGGTAGCACTTTTTTTCGACATATGCAAATTTTGTCCCCCAAAACTATCAAAATCGCAAAAAAAATCTCTCCTTCCTTGCACATATCAATTTTTTTTTGTACCTTTGCGGCCAAACTGCGCAAAGGTGCTCATGCTTATCCTATTTAACAATAGGCACTCAACAACGAATCTTGTATGAAAGTAGATGTTTTAGTAATATGTTATAACCAGGAGCAATATATCCGTCAGGCGCTGGAAAGCGTGCTGATGCAGCGTGTAGCAGATGATGTGGAAGTTCGCATCATAGTTGCAGACGATTGCTCTAAGGATGGAACACTAGCAATTGTCCGAGAATTAGAAACACAATCTATATTCCCATTTATTTATTTGGATAATTCAACCAATCTAGGACATATAGCCAATTATAAGCGCTCGTTTGCAGCGTGCACAGGGGATTATGTATGTGTGATAGAGGGTGATGATTATTGGTCGAGCCCATATCATATTGATAAACATGTCCGTTTCCTTGATGAGCATCGTGAATGCGCTATGTCGGTGAATCGATTGGTGGAATATTACCAAGATAATGGATTATTCTCCATTCCTGCCAATAAATATGGTGAATTGCGTTTGTATAATATTTGGGATCAAATTATAGGGAATAGAATTAATAATCACTCATCTGCATGTTATAGAACAAAACTGCTACATGAAGTAGATGATTCCATCTTTAGCGAATATTTTGATGATTGGCTACTAGGTATATGGATGGTACAAAAGGGATTTATCGCGCAAATTCCGGATGTGCTGTCTGTATATAGAGTTCATTCCGTTGGTGTATATTCAGGAATTAACAAGAAAGAAAAGTATGAAGAACATTTGAGGCGCATTAATTATGCAGATCAGTTATGGGGAATGAAATATCATGAACTATTTAATATCGCGATTCGCAACTGTAACAAATACTTTTTCCCAAAACGTAGAAAACGTGATTATATTCCAGTATTCATCTTGAAATTTTGTTCCTATATTTTCCCCAAAATTTTGAATGATAAATACGGCTTATGAAAAGTACATTGTTTTCTGTTCTTATCGCCAATTATAATAATGGTAGATTTTTAGATGCTGCCATTCAATCTGTATTTTCGCAAACTTACGAAAATTGGGAATTGATTATCGTTGATGATTTCAGTAGCGATAAGATTTCGAAGAATGTTTACAGTCGGTATTCTAATAATCCTCGTGTTCATATTTATTTCCATGATGAAAATAAAGGAGTGGGTTATACTAAGCGCGAATTGATACAATTATCTCATGGGGATATATTTGCTTTTTTGGATGCTGATGATGAGCTATATCCCAATGCTCTTGAGATTATGGTAGATGCACATTCTAAAAATCCTGATTGTTCGTTAATTCATTCCAAGTATGTCCATCTTTATGGCATCAATGATCTGTGTCCATCAAATTTACCCAATGGGCCACAAAGTGGTGAACCGGATGATTTACTCGTTTGTTGCCAGAGTAGAGTACATCATTTTGCAACTATGAAAAGGAGTTACTATAATCAAACGGTAGGTATGGATCAGTCCTTACCACTTGCGGAGGATTTAGATTTGTACTATAAAATGGAAGAAGTAGGTGATATTGGTTTTGTTAACGAATTTTTGTACAAATACCGAGTGGATAATACTAACTCAATTTCTATAGGACATGAAAAGCAGAAAAGAGGTTTGTATTATGTGTCACTAGCTCATCTAAATGCTTATAAACGAAGGTTATTATCGCATTCGCCTAGATGTGAAAGATTTAAAGAGGAATATAGCGATTATATCTTGGCAGATATTCGTCGAGTTAGAGATTCTAAATCGTGTAACCCAATTGACTTATTTCATTATATTGGTTTGTATTTATCTATTGCGGGATGGCACCTTCAATCATTGAAGAGATCGCTTAAGATAATTTTCGGTAAGTAATTTAAGAATGTTTAATCTTAACACAACGACCACCACTCCCTCCATATCAGTTTTGATGCCGGCATATAATGCTAAGAAGTATATTTGTGAGGCGATAGAGGCGAGAAGGCGAGTGTAAAATTCCCTCAAAAATAGATTAAATCTATATAAATGCCTATAAAAACGCAAAAATATTTGCACATGTCGAAAATATTTGCTACTTTTGCACTTGAAAAATAATTCCGTATTTATTGAGTAATTTTACATGGAATCGAAACGTCTACGATATTTACAGCAATTGATTGATCTTCGTTGGAATGGTCGAGTGAAGATTGTGACCGGTATTCGTCGATCTGGAAAGTCTTATCTGTTGAATACGTTGTTCTACAACTTTCTCATAGATGAAGGTGTGAAGTCGCATCAGATTATTGGCATGCAGCTGGATGATGATGTGAATATGCAATACCGCAACCCTATTGCTCTCGGGCAATGGTTGCGTGAAAAGGTGAAGGATTCCGCTATACAATACTATGTTCTATTGGACGAGATACAGAAGGTAGAACCTGTTGATAATCCTTATCTGCCGCCGGAGAGCAAAGCACAAATTACTTTTGTGGATGTGCTGCTGGGGATGATGAAGTTGAAGAATGTGGATGTATATGTTACCGGTTCAAATTCAAGGATGCTCTCCAGGGATATCCTAACCGAGTTTCGTGATCGTGGAGACGAGGTGCATGTCATGCCGTTGACTTACGATGAGTTTGTGGAGGTTTATACGGGTGATATGCGCAATGCGTGGCGCGACTATATTGTTTATGGGGGTATGCCGTATCTGTTGCACTTATCAACGCATGAGGCAAAAGCGGAGTATCTTAAGAATTTATTCCAGCTCACCTACTTGCGCGATGTGATAGAGCGTAACAAGATACTGGCCGATACTAGTGTCTTGGAGAGTTTGTTGAATTTTACGGCATCCGCAGTGGGGTCGCTGAGTAATCCGAAGCGACTGGCTGATACGTTTAATACGGAGCAGAATCTGAAGATGAGTAGTAACACCGTGGCGCGTTATCTTAGCTATTTTGCGGATGCTTACCTGATTCGAGAGGCGATGCGCTATGACGTAAAAGGACGAAAATATCTCAGTACACCCATGAAATACTATTATGCGGATGTTGGTCTAAGGAATGCTCGTCTGAATTTTCGCCAGCAGGAGGAAAATCATATCATGGAGAATGTGCTATATAACGAATTGGTTGCCAGGCGTTTTTCAGTGGATGTAGGAGTGGTTGTTTATCATTGGAAAGACGTGAATGGAAAGTCGCAACAATCCAACTTGGAGGTGGATTTTGTTGTGAATAAACTCAATCGTCGATATTATATCCAGTCGGCTCTGCATGTGGATACGGAGGAGAAACGCCAGCAAGAGGTGAACTCTCTCAAACGCATTGAGGATTCGTTTAAGAAGATAGTTGTCGTCAAGGATAATATCATCCCATGGTATGACGAAGATGGTATCTACTATGTAGGAATAGAGGACTTCCTGCTGAAGACGATTGATACGTTGTAGGAAAAAATATGGGTGTTTGACAACTGAGAAATATATTCGTGAGGCGATTGAGACGAGAAGATAAGTGTAAAATTCCCTCAAAAATAGATTAAACCTATATAATTGCCCATAAAAACGCAAAAATATTTGCACATGTCGAAAAAAAGTTGTACTTTTGCAGCGGAATTTGTATGAGTATAATACTAATTAAGCGCTTATTTAATGTTTAATTAGTAATATATGTATAATAATATGGACAATATATACGCATATTCAACACCGGAAATTATCTCCAAAATGGGAGAACAATTTCGTGTTTATCGGACGGCTTTAGGCATGACGCTGAGTGATGTGGCAGAGCAGTCCGGTTTGTCGCTGATGACCATTCAGCGGTTTGAAAATGGCGTTAGCAAGGATATTACTCTTTCTACATTAACCCGTTTGCTGCGCACTATTCATCGTTTGGAAGATTTACAGTTGGTCTTGCCTCCGATTCCGGAATCGCCTTATTTTCAGCCATCGACTAAACCCATAAAGCGCGTAAGGCATAAGAAGAATGGATAAGTTTATACACATATTGCTTTGGGGTAAGGAGATTGGTTCACTGATGTGGAAGAAAGATATAGGCGAAGCATATTTTATGTACCATCCGGGCTTCCTGAATGTTTCGCTTGAGCCGTTTCCGCTGACAGCCCCAAAGAATCGTGGTCTGTTTGCGCAGTATCCGGCAACTGATGGTAAGAAATACCAGCATCTGCCATCGTTTATTGCTGATTCATTGCCGGACGATTGGGGCAACGAGTTGTTTGATCAATGGGTTGCCGGTCAGAAACATTTTTCGCGTCGAGATATTACTCCTTTGGATAAATTATCTTTTATTGGTCAGCGGGGCATGGGGGCCTTGGAGTTCGTTCCGGATATATCCATGAAGACACCGGAGGAAAATATCGATGTGGCAGCGCTGGCTAAGTTGGCAATGAAGATCTTCGAACAACGAGAGCGATTGGTTATTCTTCCTGATGAATCCATTACGATGCAACTTCTGCTGACGGTAGGAACCTCTGCCGGAGGAAGACAGCCCAAGGCCATATTAGCCATTCATCCCGATACGCATGAGATTCATTCCGGGCAGGTTGCCGGACTGGATGGTTATCGCTATTACATACTGAAGTTTGGTGATAAAGTTCGTTCGACGGCTGAACTGGAAATGACCTACTACGAGTTGGCCAAGAAGGCTGGCATTCGTATGATGCCATCGGAGTTGTGGCCGGTTGATGGCGTGAATCATTTCCTTACCGAGCGCTTTGATCGGCAGGATGGGCAGAAACTGCATACGCAGACCCTGGCTGCCATGCGTCCCGAGGCCGAATCGTATGAGGAACTGTTGTTGGTTTGCCGTGAACTGCGACTGCCGGAGAGTACTGGCAATGAGGTTTTTCGCCGAATGGTGTTCAATTATTTGGCCAATAATACCGACGATCACCATAAGAATTTCTCCTTTGTGATGACTCCTGATGGCCGATGGTCACTGGCGCCGGCCTATGATATGACATTTATCTTCAACACTTCCGGTGTTCGTCCGGAGCATGATCATTGTCTCTTGATGCGTGGTTTGCGGAGCGATTGGAGCAAGGCAGATGTACTCGCTTTCGCTCGAGATAATGGTATAGTAGGAGCAGAACGAATCATTCGCGAGGTGACAACTGCATTGTCGCATTTCCGTGAACAGGCAGAGAAGAATGGCGTGGCAGCACCATGGGTTGATTGTGTGGAGTCGTCGATTCGTAAGCATCTGGTAGAGTGGGGATATTGGCAACCACAAATGATAAAGTGGACCACTCCTGATGGACACGTGGTTCGTGATGTGCGCTTGGAGATGACGAGTCGTGCCTCGCTAAAACTCTTAGCCACGATAGATGGTCAGGAACGGCATACCTTTATCACCAAAACCAAACCGGAATATGAAATTGCCATGCGCATGGGAGTTTATAATATACCTGTTGAGATCCTACGTGAATGGGTGGAGAAGTATTTGATGCAGAACGTCATTCTGTCATAATATTTTTTGTTACAAACGCGCTATTTCCACTGGATGTGGCGCTTTTTTTGTGCCCATTTTTTCATTATTCTTCCATGATTTTGCGGAAATTTATAGAATAAATTTGCATACTTCATTCTTTTTTTGTATCTTTGCGCACAATTTTAAAAATCACGGATGAACTCTATTCCCACCATATCTGTTTTGATGCCGGCATATAATGCTGAGATGTATATTTCTGAGGCGATAGATTCAATTTTGGCACAGACATTTGCCGATTTCGAATTTATCATCATCAATGATGGTTCTTCCGACAAAACAGAAGAGCTAATTCTGCAATATACAGATTCCCGCATTCGATATTATAAGAACGAACAAAATTTAGGTATCGTCGGTACGCTCAATCGTGGATTAGAGCTTTGTAGAGGAAAATACATCGCACGAATGGATGCCGATGATATTGCTTTGCCGGAGCGATTCGCCAAACAAGTTGCGCACATGGATGCCAATCCTAATCTGGTGGCGTGTGGAGCACAGTATGTTTGCTTTGGAGAAAAAGGCTTTGCGAAATCGCCGGTGCAAAACGCAATTGTGGCAGATGATGTTAGGGTAGATATGCTGCATTTTAGCCAGATTTCTCATCCTCTAATAATGATGCGAGCATCTGTTTTCCAAGATACCTCTCTTCGGTATCGTCAAGAGTATTATGGGGCGGAAGATTACAAATTATTTACAGAAATGCTTGCCGTCGGGGATATGGATAATATCCAGGAAGTGTTGTTGCATTATCGAATTAATGAGAATGGGATTAGTGTTACCAGTGCGGAGCGTCAGCAGCGTTTGTCGCAGCAAATAAAACTGGAATATGCGGCAGAGATGGGTGTTAACACTCGCTACACATTATACGATAGCCGCAGGTCTGATGATGCGGAGATTATAAAGGAAGTTTTGAACGCCTATTGGCCTATAATAAAGACGACAAGGAAACGCAGTTTACTGCGAAAAGACTATGTCTCTCTGCTAAAAAGATATTTACGGATGGGCTCCTTGTGGAATGCGATATGCGGGGTTCACCAATATGCTGCTGTGCTTACATTTAAGGATATGATTGCCATACTTGTTAAACGAAATTAAGCTATGTTTTCCATTATTATCACATGCTATAACGAGGGCGAGGAACTGATTCGTGCTGTTCGATCGGTTCGGGCGCAAACTTTTCATGACTACGAGATAGTGGTTGTGAAAGATTTCAGCAATCATCAGCCCACTATTAATGCCTGCAAGCAACTGGAGCAGGAGGGCATTCATGTGCTTTATGCCGATAGCAATGTGGGAGTGAGTGTGACTCGCAATATGGGTATAGCGGCTACGACCGGTGAATATGTTTATACGATGGATGGGGATGATGAGTTGCCATGCGATGCTTTGCAAGTTGCGGCAGATACATTTAATCAGCATCCGGAGACTGGGGTGGTGTTCGGCGATTATGAATTGATTGAAGGGCAGCGATGTACCAAAATCATAAATTTAGATGCTGCGGATGGTTGGGATTTAAAAAAACAAATAAGGCGTCCATTATTAGGTATGATTCCAATGCGTAGAAGTGCTATTTCTTTGGTACGTGGATACAATGAAAAGTACAGTTTTGGATGTCAGGATTTTGAGATGCAACTGCGAATGTTGATTGCGGGTGTAAAATTCGTATACACTCCCCACGTTCTGTATCGTTGGTATAAGAAGCCATCTGGCATCAATAGTTCGCAACGAAATCGTGAGTCGTTGGATGAATGTTTTTATGAGCATTTGGAGTTTTGCGCAGCGTACTTGAAACCACAGTATGTTTTGCAACTTTGCAAACAACATGACGATAGAAGTGCTTATCGCCAATATTTCCGCATGTATTCACCTTGGTATCTATCAATAATTTCTCGCATCATTCCTTGGTGCATGCTAAAGCGAATGACGCGAATTGTTATTTAATTCACTTGAATTTGCGATATTTTTGCCGATAAAGGAATGGTTACCTTGATTTCTGCCCATTTTTGTGTAAAAACATCTTATCTTATAAATCTATTTGAATAAATTTGCATATTTCCTTTTTTTTTGTAATTTTGCGGCGTGATGAATAATAATACGTTATATTGTTATGATAGTATGCTTGCAAGTACGCAAGATGCCATAGGTAAGCCGTATTCTGCATTGTCGATGAAGGAGCAATATCGTAGCTATGAAAATGCTTTGATTCTACCTGCCATAATTGACAAGTCAGAAGGATACGACCATTTTATTGGTGGAGTAGTGGATAATAGTGGAGAATTTGTTGAGGAAAGTTCTGTTCCCGGATTTATGGGAGCGGCATACACAGAAACTCCATCTCCGGTTGAGTCGTGTAAAAGAGCTGTCTATGTGGGGTATTTCTTCGATTGCTATGGTCATATGATTGGTGATAGTTTGCGTTGGGCATGGTTTATGCAATCAAATGCTTTTAAGTCAGTTCAACAGGGCGAATATGAATTGGTGTATGTTAGTCTTTCCCCCCTGAAGAAATACCAATTGGACTTGCTCAGATTAGCGGGAATTCACCATGCACGACGTATTACAGATGTAACAACATTTGAGCAGTTAATAGTGCCTACGCCTTCTCTTACTACACAAAATGAGCAGAATTATTGGAGGGCAGAATTTCGTGACACGATTGATTACATGATTGCGGAAGCCAGAAAAGAACATTCTTGGAATGGTCCAAAGAAGATATATTTATCCAGGGGTAAATGGAGAAGAAATAATGATTTTGGAGAAACGCAAATAGAAAAAATATTGCATAAACAGGGATATGCCATCGTGTATCCAGAAAAACTTAGCATTTCTGAGCAAATTGTGATGTGGAATACTGCGTCGGATATAGTCTGCACAGAAGGTAGTATTTCGCATAATGCGTTATTCTGCCGTTCGGAAGCACGTGTTACTTTGCTGCGAAAAACATTGCATGTAAATAAGTATTCTTTATTTATTAATGACATGCGTAACATCAATGTTACGTATGTAGATTGTTCTCTATCGCTATATGTGCCACAAGGGATATGGTGGAGCGGTCCGTTTTTGTATATGCTAATGAGCAATTTTGTAATTGTTTTAATATAAGCCCTGTCCCATTATTGAATTGGAGCAATTTTCGTTCATACTGTAAGGCGGCTCAATCCTATGGGATGTTAGCCTATCGGCTCTGTCATATTGATGAAACGTATGCCAATATATTAGAATGTGAATTAAATCGAATACAACAAGCTATTTATGATAAAATAAGAGTATTCCCTGTATTGAATAAGCGTGCAAAAGGAATTGCTCAAACAATTATGAACATATTTGTTAGATTATAATGAAACAGGAGTTACATCTTTTTATTGTGTGGGAACACGGGCGTTATCGCCAATTGGAGATATTGAACGATATTCAAGCCAATTTCGAGGTGATACGTTGCTATGAGGTTACATGGAGTCAAGAGTTTGTGGCAAACAACTTTACTCGATTCTATGGCACTAAGTTGGAAAATAATTCTTATAAGGAGAAAGAAGCTGGTAACGGGCCATTCTTGTTGGTGATAGTATTAGACAAGGAACCCGAGTATGTGATGCGTGAAACCTCTCGCAGGGAAGAGATCGTAAATGCCCATATGTTCGATGCTAAGTGTCGATATCGCGAGATGACAGGTGGGGGATTCAAGGTACATGCAACAAATAGTCCGGAAGAAACAAACCATGATTTGACCCTATTGTTGGGACTCAATGTGCAAGACTTTCTACTGCAAAACACAACTAAATGGGATGGTGTAATTCAGCCTATTCAGCGTGATTTAGAAGGAGCGCATGGCTGGAATAGTATTCAACAACTGTTCTATGTCTTAAGTGCGGCAACGAGAAATGTGGTTCTTCGGGGACTGGATATTATTCGAGGTAATGTAGGTGGTGATCGTGATATTGATATTTTAACGGATAATGTAGATAATTTATCCTATATCATAAATTCACAAGAGCATCTTCATACACGACGACCACATATAATTGTTCGTATAAACAATGTGGAGTATTATCTTGATATTTGGAGCAAATATATTTTTGCATATGATGCTCTTTGGTGTGACGATATGCTATCAACATGCGTTGTGAAAAATGGTGTGTGTGTACTCTCCCTCACGCATTGTTTTTATAGTCTGCTTTATCATGCCTATATTCAAAAACCGTATGTTAAGGACGATTATATTCCCAAATTAACAAAGATGGCTAATGCATTAGGGATAGAATTTGTTCCTAATCCTAAAGACGCAATAATTCTTTTGGATAGATTTATGGCGCAGAATGGTTATGAATACGTTCGTCCAATTGATACTTCTGTACATTATAATCTTGAAAATATTGCATTGTCGAAATATGCTAATAGATACGGAGGAAAATGTATCCGTGCTTTTCGTGGTGATGCCAATCGTCAAGATGGATTAGAGCCTGAAATCTGGATTTCTAAAGTATTCGAAAAAGAGAATTCATTTATAAAAGCTGGTACGAATTGGTTGATTAATAATGAGGCAAAATTTTTAAAGCAGTTGGAATCATATTCGTTTAGTCCGAAAGTGTTAAATATGGGTGTCAATGGGCAAGAAACATATATGGAGATAGAACGTGTGAACGGGACAGATTTCCAAGTGTTCTTTGCCAATCCATTCCATCAGCGCAAAAAATATATTCGCGAGTTTATACAAAATGCACTCTTTATACTGCAAACTTTAGCAAAAGAAAATATAATTCATCGTGACATCAAAGATGATAATTTCTTGGTTTACTTAACCAATAATTCCTTAAAAGTAAATCTTATTGACTTCGGATGGGCAATTTATAGAGATGAACTGAAAACATGTTTATGCCCAAGTCTTTTGGGCGCAAACTTTGGCCCGAAAAAGGGATATAACGATTTCTACAATTTAGGCTCTGTTCTCATCTTCTGGAAACGTTTACCTTATATACAACGTATCATTAGAGTTTTGCGTAATACAACTTATGAAAATATTGATATTTCGGTAGCGGAGGTAGAACAATTGTTGAAATATCACTTTGGAATAAAGGATTACTTATATTTGGGGCGTAAGATTTTGTATCAGTTATATGTGCAAAGCAAAGTATATATACCTAAATTTTTTCGGTTAGTAAAGCGAGGCCCTATCGCAATCGTAAAAAGGATAATGAGATAATTCTCAGCCAGTTATGCAATCAAATATAAAAATATCAATAATCACTCCGGTGTATAATCGGGTAGGGATGATTGGTCAGACGATCGAGTCTGTGCTATCACAATCGTACAAAAATGTGGAATATATCATTGTGGATGGTGGTAGTACGGATGGTACGATAGACGTCATCCGTGAGTATGTCTCTACTGTAAACTCTACACCATCCCCCATACACTGGATCAGCGAACCGGACAACGGAATGTACGATGCTATCAGCAAGGGATTCCGTATGGCAACCGGAGATGTGCTACTATGGCTCAATTCGGATGATATGCTGCATCCCGGTGCTTTGCAGATTATGGCAGATATCTATGCTCAATGCCCTGAAGTAGAATGGTTGACAGGTACTCCCACCATGTATAATGCAGATGGGCTTTGCTGCAAAACATTCCCAATCACATATTGGAATGCCAAGCGATTCCAAAAAGGTGATTTCCGTTGGATTCAGCAAGAGAGTACCAGCTTTCGCCGAACGCTATGGGAACGTGCAGGTGGAAATTTGGATATGAATTATCACTTGGCAGCGGACTTTGAGCTATGGTGCCGATTCTTCTGTTATGCTAAGCTCTATAGTGTTAATACAATTCTGGGCGGTTTCCGCTTGCATGGCAACCAATTGAGTATTGGTCAGAATGATAAGTATGAAAGCGAAGTTAGTAATATATGTACCAAATATAATCTTCGCAACCGAATACCTACATGGTATAAGTTGGTGCAACGCCTCCCACATCGTGCTCATTATAGCAGAGTGGAGTATGATTTTGATAAACAAAAATGGATAACGAAGGAAAAATGATAAACAAAGCAAAAACATATATTACGGCCATATTTTTGAGTATCTTTTATTTGATTGTATGCTATCAATAGTGTCCCATTAAAATTTGGGACGGTTAAAAATTTATATATAATTGCCCATTTGGTGGGTTTTGATCTTTGACATTTTGTAAATTAGTTTTACTCAGGAGTTCTCGTAACGGAGTTGTATCCGTCAGCGATATGC
>JAZRVR010000002.1:0-4258 GCA_045599285.1 Paludibacteraceae bacterium
ACCACTGCCAGATGGCAAGCGAAAAGGCTTTCCGGAACTCACTTGCATACCTCCAAGGATGGCGTAATGCCATTGCTAAAGACAGCAAACTAATCGTGGCCGCCGCTGCCAAGGCAGAGCGTGCTGCCAACTATATCCTAAATATCAAAGAAGACTAATAACCCCTTAAAACTTTACAATTATGGCTAACAAATTTCATGATGATTCCTATCTCGTTCGCATGTTCGATTTCATTCGTTTCTTCGAAGTACCTCACACATCTGCAGAAGCTATGGAGCGCTTTGGTATCTCGCGTCGTACCTTCATGCGTACTCGTGATCAGCTCTACTGCGCAGGCGTTGAACTCATCAAGCTTCGCAACGCTAGCGGCCATGCAGGAGAAACAAACCTCTATAAAGCAAATGTCACTCTGGGCTTCTAAGCCCGGAGTTGACACCGTATCAATCACTAATAACATTTGATAATATGTTACAGACAATTGGTCAAGCCATGACAGAAACTGGCATCATTGCAGCTACAGCAGCTACTGCGGCTCTCATCCACTTCAGTGTACAACTACGCCAACATGGGGACAAATCCTATCGAGACGAAATAGTTCATTTCGAGGCTCCTGACGAGTTCAGTGCCTGGACTAAAGTCAAAGAACTGTATGACCTAACCAGTCCGGAGAACAAGCATCTGGCGATTACTCGCATCAAGAGCGAGTTATATCCGACGTACTCGTTTGCCAACACATATTCCCAGGATTGGTACTATGTGTTGCACTGGCGTATGCCCTCTATGCTGGAGGCGGCCAAGCACGTGGCCAACGTAAACAAATTGTTTCACCTATAGATTAATTACAGCTATGCAAACAGAAATTCATTACTACCTCTGCAATCGTCGCAGAGAAGTCCTTTACCAGTACGGCTATTTCATCAGTTTGGAAGCCGCTGAAATCAAGTTCCGTACCATCCTTCGTAACACCAATGGGGATTGCCCGGTATGTGGCATCCGAGCTATCGAGGAAGAAGTGTGAGGACATAGTTCCGAGCCTATAAGGTAAGGACAAATACCAACTATAGACCGACATTGCAGAAAGATGCTTTGTCGGTCTATACTTTACAGAAGATAGCACAACAACTTTACATACCAAAGCGTTACAAGAAAACCCATTTTAGAAATATAGGGAGAAGGTGGTACCGTGGCCGGATTTGGAGAGGACCTGGATGTGGTAGTGGTGAAGGGCAAGGATACGTTGCACCAAGGCCATGCCGATGCCGTGGCCGGTTTCTGTACTACTTTCACCACGGTAGAAGAGGGTAAATAGGTGATTTTGTTCGTCGGTGGACATGCCTCGACCATGGTCGGAGAAGGTGATCGAAAGAGCATTATTCTTGTGGCGGTCAAACGTGCGGTCTATCTTGCGGTCAATTGAGCGATCACTCTGAGGAAGGTGGATCTCTATCCGTGAAGTATGGTCGGGGGAGTACTTGCAATTATTCTCTATCAGGTTACGAAAAGCGAGCGACAACAGATAGCGGTTGGCATGAATAGTCAGCCAGTCTTCGTTCGCGTTTTCGTTCGCGTTTTCGTTCGCGAACTTCAGTTCGATATGATAATCCGGTTTGGCACGAAGGAGGTCGGCACGGACATCCATAAGCAATTCATCTACACGGAGTTTCTCCATCTTGATTTGGCTGGCATCGTACTCGGCACGCGCCATGTTGAGTAGGCCGATGATGATGTCTGACATGCGGTTGGCATCGTCCAACGCACGACCGATACGCAGCTGATAATCTGCCGGCGTGCGTTCTTTCTGCAGGGCTAATCCCAGTTCACCCATGATAGCCGCAAGAGGTGTGCGCAGTTCATGGGAGACGTTGCTGACAAACATCTTCTGCGAGGCAAGTGCCCGTTCGATGGGACGGATGGTAATCGTAGCCAGATAGTAGCCTACCAGCAGCATCAGCAGAAGCGACACCAGAAAGATGATGATGAGTGTGCGGCGAAGCGCCATGAGATTGCTCTCGCCATACCCATCATGAGCAGCTGCGGTAACGATATACTGGCCATTATAACATATTCCGACGGCTTGATAGCCTTGAGGCGCGGGAAGTGGCAGTTCGCCTTGTTCATAGATTTCGCGAATCATCTCGGCGGTCTCTTTGACGATGTCATGTTCGGCGGCATCATGGTAGAGCATCCGGAAATCGGGGGTATAGACGGCTACTTCTATCTCGTTGATAAACTGCGTGTTGTTGAGGTAGATATGTTGCATCGTCTCGGCATCTACGCGGTTCTCTAAGAAGAGATTGGCCTTGGTGATGGCCTCCGAACGCAGCGTGCCCTGAAAGGCTTCATAGCGCGAGCGAGCGCTAACGAAATAGATAATGAGTAGCGCGACAGTCAGCACAACCGAAAGGATGGCTGTGTATTTGAGGGTGAGATGTATGCGCTGGTTATTCATGATTGCTAAGTATAAATCCTACACCGGCTTTGGTGTGGATAAGTTTGACAGGGAAGTCACGGTCGATCTTGCGGCGGAGGTAGTTGATATAGACATCAATGAAGTTGGTTCCGGTGTCGTAATGCGTATGCCACACATTCTCCTGGATATCCACACGGCTGAGCACCTTACCGGCGTTGCGCATGAGGTATTCGAGCAAAGTAAACTCTTTGGGCGTGAGGTGGATAGTTGCGCCGGCACGTTGGCACTCGTGACTATCGAGATCCAGCACCAGGTCTTCGTACTCCAGATGGCTGATCGTCTCGGTGGTCGATTCTATCCGTTCGCCTCGCTTGAGCAATACGCTGATACGTGCCAGCAGCTCGCGGAAGTCGAAAGGCTTGGTCATATAGTCGTCCGCCCCGGCATCAAAGCCGTCCAGTTTGTCGTCGGTCGTACCGAGGGCAGTCAGCATAAGAATAGGTGTGCCGGATTGGCTTGCACGAATCCGTCGGCATAGCTCCAGTCCGTTCATGCCGGGCAAGATAATATCGCTCACAATGAGAGAGACGGCCTCGCTATGGGTAGCCAGCAGCCGGAGTGCCATCTCTGCATCATAGGCCAGCAACACCTGAAATCCGGCTTCTTCGATTCCGGATTGCAACAGCGATGCCAGTCGACGATCATCCTCTATGACTAAGATTGTTTTCATACGAAGTACATTTTAGAGTGCAAAGGTACGAAAATTTTCTCAAATATGCAAATTTTTGACATTAGAATGTCATTAGAATTTAGCTCTAAGGATTTTCTAATAGCGTTTTAATGAGTCTCTAACGGTCTTTTTCTCGTGAAAGCAGTAATTTTGCAGCCGATTTCGGCGAGAGGCCGAGATGGAAGATGTAAAACCTCAAAACGAAAGGAGACAAAAAAGATGCTGAAGAAACTTTTTAGTCGGAAGAGTGCGGGAGAGCGCACTATCTACAACAGCGAGTATGCTCGCTACGTGTCGCGTCAGAGCTTGCGCGACGCGTACAGTACCTTACAGTCGTACAAGCGCGGTCTGAGTCCGCACGATGTGGAAACGCGCAGGCGAAAATACGGCGAAAACATCGTGGTACACGAGGAGCGAACCAACCCCATGAAACTCTTTGTATCCGCCTTCATCAATCCCTTTATCGGAGTGCTGACAGTACTGGTGCTCATCTCGTTCGTGCTGGATGTGCTGTTGGCCGAACCGGGCGAGCAGGATTGGACCACGATAATCATCATCACCACAATGGTCATTTTGTCAGCGTTGTTGCGTTTTGTGCAAGAACTCAAGGCCAACCGCTCCAGCGATGCGCTACTGAAGATGGTGACCAACACCTGTTACGTGGAGCGCATCAATGGCGCAAGTGGCGAGATACCAGTGGAGAAACTGGTGCCGGGCGATGTCGTACTGCTGAGTGCCGGCGATATGATTCCTGCCGACATCCGTATAGTGGAAGCTAAGGATTTTTTCGTGAGTCAATCGTCTCTGACGGGCGAGAGCGAAGGAATAGAGAAGACACCAACCTGCGATGAGAACGAAGGAAGTGTGGTTGATCTATGCAACCTCGCCTTCATGGGTTCTACTGTAGTAAGCGGTACCGCCAAGGGCATCGTCTTTGCTACGGGCAACCAGACTTACCTCGGTTCGATTGCGAAATCCATCGCCGGTCATCGTGCGGAGACGGCTTTCGACAAGGGCATTACGAAGGTGTCGTTGCTGCTGATTCGGTTCATGCTCGTGATGGTGCCGTTTGTGTTTATGGTGAATGGCTTCACCAAAGGTGATTGGCTGGAGGCCTT
>JAZRVR010000003.1:0-108725 GCA_045599285.1 Paludibacteraceae bacterium
GTGTAAAATCTCTTGTTTCGTTTCCATTTGGATCATTGTTTTACTCTTTGTAGGTTTGCACCTTAAAAGATACAAATCTCGTTCCAAATGGTATACTTTTCAATTATTACATGTGGTACCTTTTTCAATTATTATTTACAAATTCCTGATACAATGTGTTTTGATACACCATATCATTTGACATATGAAGGGTGTGCTTATCGCACACAATTGGTAATTGAAGATATCGATCGTATTTTAAAGAAAGAATAGTATTATGAGAGCCCATTTTGAAGAATATTCAGAATGAGCGCTAATAGAAAAACACTGCCATATAGTGTGGACCGGTACTATGGTTTCCGTAGGAGGTATACACTATTGGTACATGCAAATGCCCTTACTTCAGTATGTTAATTGATAACGTACCGGAATGATGTCACCTCTTTTGATAGCCGCATTTAGGGCAGAGACCGGAGGAGTCGAGGGCGATGCCACAGAGTGGGCAGCGGCCAAACGAGAGATTGCTCTGGAACTCCTCGGTGGCGACATAGGCACCGCTGGTGAAGGTAAAACGGACGATGTTCAGTTTGTGAATGATATCCGGAAAATTAAGGATATTTAGGACAAAATGATACCTTTTTGAAGAGCGGACGACTCCCGAACGACCCCCGAATGACTCCCGAGAGAAAACGGTCGGGGGACAGATAATAGATTGAGGAAAAATAGGACAAACATACTCAGATCTTTTTTATACCTTCTTTATACCATTTTAGGGCACGGAAGTAGTTCTGCCTAAGTAACAAAAACTTCAATATCATCATATTTTAGGGCATGAAAATGTATTTTGCTGCGAATATACTAGCAAATTGCGAAGAATTTTTAGAAAAAATTTGCACGCGTCAAAAAAAAATAGTAATTTCGCACAAATTTTATCATAGTATGCATGATTGAGGTTAAAAATATATATAAGAACTTTGACAACCTGCAGGTACTGAAAGGTGTGAACCTGCATGTCAACAAAGGAGAAATAGTGAGTATCATCGGCAAAAGTGGTGCCGGTAAGACAACTCTGCTCCAGATAATGGGAACGCTAACCCCACCAAGCCTCTCCCCAAGGGGAGGATGTACTGCCGCAATAATCATTGACGGGGTAGATGTGCTGAAATTAGGAGAGAAAGAATTGGCTAAGTTTAGAAACAAACACATCGGATTTATCTTCCAATTTCACCAACTACTGCCGGAGTTCACCGCTATTGAAAACGTGATGATGCCGGGACTCATAGCCGGTGAGAACCAGAAAGAGGTAAAAGCACGTGCTGAAAAATTACTCACAGAATTGGGACTGCAGGAGCGTCTGAATCACAAGCCTAATGAACTATCCGGTGGCGAGAAACAACGCGTAGCTGCAGCACGCGCTATGATGATGTCTCCCAGCGTAATCCTCGCTGATGAGCCCAGTGGCAGCCTGGATGAAGCCAATAAAAAAGAACTAAACAAGTTGCTACTAAAAATGCGAGATGAGTGGGGACAGACTATCGTCATCGTAACCCACGATAAAGAACTGGCAGAAATAAGCGATCGTATCATCGAAATCAAAGACGGCACTATCAAAGAAAACTAAGAATATCAAACAAATATGAACATGAACTTGAAACATTTTTGCATGGGATGCCTAGCCATATCGCTCATAGCATGCCATCCAGCTGCGGAGGAGCAGCACAGCAGTTACGAGACCGTAACTATCACCGAGGAGACCGTCACTACTCCTATCCACTGGAGTGCCACCATCACGGGTCTTAACGACGTAAAGATACTGGCAAAGACCAAAGGTCAAATCACACGACGCATGGTAGGTGAAGGTGATGTCGTACATGTAGGTCAGGCTCTGGCAGAACTGGACAACCGCCAGGCTACCTACGAACTGCAAAATGCACGCGCCAACAAGCAGGCAGCCGAGGCTCGCGTCAGCAGCGCAGAACTGGAATACGAGAGCCAACAGAAACTATTTGCAGAGCATATTGTGAGCGAATACATGCTGCGTGAGGCAGAAAACAAACTGCTGCATGCACGCGCAGAATTGGCGCAAGCCACTGCCGCTGTGAGCGCTGCAGAACTGGCTATTAGCTACTGCACCATCACATCACCGGTAGATGGTATAACTGGCGATATGCTGCGTAACACAGGTGATCTGATGGACACAGGAGATATGCTGACTACCATAGCCGAGGACAAAGAGATGACCGTGATATTCTCCCTGCGCGAATCCATTATCCGCGCGCTGGTAGCTGAATGGGGATCAATGGAAAAACTGAAACAGAAAATGCCGGAACTGACCCTGACCCTCAAAGATGGTACAGAGTATCAGCATAAAGGCAAAGTCACCAATTTTTCGGGTCTGATAGATTCGCATACAGGGTCACTAAATTGCTACGCCAAATTCCCGAATCCTGATCGTATATTATACAGCGGTATGCAAGGTACGGTGAGCATGCCTTACACCTACGAGAATGTGAAGGTGATACCATGGTCTGCCATTGTGCGCCTGCAGGACAAAACCCTGGTTTATCAGGTAGGAGCGGACAGCATCGCCACCGGCGTGCTGGTCAATGTAGAGGATCTGGATGGCAAGAATGCCGTTGTGAGCGGACTGAACGTAGGAGATATCATTGTGGCTAAAGGAGCCATTAATGTACATGATGGTGAAAAAGTAATTTGGTAAGCAGTATGGCAAAAGGAAATATATTTGTAGATCGGAAGGTGATGGCGGTATCTATATCGATACTCATCGCCCTAATCGGTTTTATCTCGCTCAAGACGCTCTCTATAGAGCAGTATCCGGATATCGCCCCCCCTACGGTACAGGTAACCACCTCCTACACGGGTGCAGATGCCAACACAGTGATGAAATCGGTAGTGATGCCTCTGGAGGAGGCTATCAATGGTGTAGAAAATATGGCGTATATCACATCAGAGGCATCAGCCACGGGTGATGTGACCATCAACGTATATTTCAAGCAAGGTACCAATGCCGATATGGCGGCTGTCAATGTACAAAACCGTGTATCAAAGACCCTGGGACTACTCCCATCTGAGGTCACACGTGTAGGCGTCAACGTGGAGAAGCGCCAAAACAGCATCCTGCAAATGACGGCATTGGTAAGCAGAGATGGTAAGTTCGATCAGGAATTTATAGCCAACTACATTGACATCAACGTCAAACCTCGCCTGCAACGTATCCAGGGCGTAGGCGGTGTACAGAATCTGGGTAATACCTATTCGCTTCGTATATGGATGAAGCCTGATGTCATGGCGCGCTATGGTTTGACACCAGAAGACGTCTTTGCTGCCATAGGCAAACAGAATCTCGTAGCAGCCACCGGTTCGCTGGGTGAGCAATCCGAAAACACCTACCAATACACGATGGAGTACAAGGGTCGATTGACCACCATAGAGGAGTTTCAGGGCATTGTGCTCCGCGCCAAAAAAGGAACGGTACTGCATCTGAGTGATGTGGCGGATGTGGAATTAGGTTCGCTGAGTTATAGTTTCTCCTCGCGCGTGGATGAGCAACCGGGTGTGGTATTTATCATCAACCAAGCCAGCGGAGCTAACGCTACAGCGGTGAATGCCGCCATCAGCCAACTATACAAGGACATGGAGAATCAGCTGCCCGCCGGAATGGAATTTACTACCCTACTCACATCAGATGACTTTCTGTATGCCGCTATTCACAACGTGGTAGAGACGCTGATTATCGCCATTCTATTGGTGATTTTGGTGGTGTATTTCTTCCTACAGAGCTTCAAGGCAACGATTATCCCATCCATATCTATCATCGTATCGCTATTGGGCACATTTGCAATCGTCAAAATAGCCGGTTTCTCACTCAATATACTCACACTATTTGCTCTGGTACTGGCAATCGGTACTGTGGTAGATGATGCCATCGTAGTAGTGGAAGCGGTAATGGCCAAACTGGAAAATGGCTATGAATCAGCCTATCAGGCTACTCGCGATGCCATGAGTGAAGTGACCGTAGCCGTGATCAGCTGCACACTGGTCTTTATGGCTGTGTTTATTCCTGTCACTTTCATGCCAGGTACATCCGGTACATTCTTTACACAGTTTGGTATCACGATAGCCTCATCCGTGGGTCTGAGTTGCATATCTGCTCTTACTTTGTGTCCGGCACTATGTGTCATCATGATGCGCCCCAATAAAGAAGAAAATAAGAAGAACCTTAACTACTACGTTAAGCTGGCTTATAACACATCCTATAATGCCATATTGGGTAAGTACCAAAAAGGGGTCATCCGACTGCTGCGTCGCCCACATATGGCATGGATTTTCCTGGTGATTGCCGGTGGTATGATGTTTTGGCTGATGAAGACTCTCCCCAGCGGTCTGGTACCCCAAGAGGATCAGGGAGTAATACTGGTGGATGTATCAGCTCCAGCCGGTTCTACCCTGCATGAGACAGACGAAATCATGGCACAAGTAGAGCAACGTGTACTACAGATACCAGAGGTAGAGAGCTATGGTAAGATTAGTGGTTTTGGTATTGTATCCGGTACAGGTGTGAGCTACGGTACCCTGATTGTGCGCCTGAAGAATTGGGATGAACGTAAGGATCTGCAGAGCTATATTGACTATGTGATTGCGCGCCTATTCTATGCCTGCGAAGATATCAAGGAAGCACGCGTAATGCCATTTCAAATGCCACAGATACCTGGTTATGGTAATGCCAATGGTATAGAGCTCGTGCTGGAGGATCTGCAAGGTGGCAGCATGAGCGAATTTAATATGCATGCCAACAACTTCCTCAACGAACTGCAAAAGCGCAAAGAAGTACAATTGGCTATGTCCACCTATTCGGAGTCGTTCCCAAAGTACAAGGTGGATGTCAACGCTACCCAATGCGAGCGCGCCGGTATCTCTCCTGATGTAGTGCTCAGCACCCTGGGAGCCTACTGTGGTGGCTCCTATATCGGCAACTACAACCAGTATGGTAAAGTATATCGCGTGATGGCCAGCGCAGCACCTCAGTATCGATTGGATCCTAGTTCGCTGGAGAATATCTACATTCGTGTAGAAGATAAGATGGCACCTATCGCACAATTTGTAACTCTACAAGAGACAGTAGGTTCAGCTTCGCAGAAGCGATTTAATCTCTACCAGTCCATCACCTGCCAAGTCAATCCTGCTGCCGGATATGCAGCCGGCGAGGTGCAAAATGTCATTGCAGAGGTAGCCAAAGACTATCTTCCCAGCGGATACAGTTACGAATATAGCGGTATGTCACGCGAGCTGGAGGCTAATAGCCGCAGCCATATGACAGGACTGATATACATGATATGCGTACTACTTATATACCTGATCCTGGCATGCCTATACGAGTCATGGTTTATCCCATGGGCGGTATTGCTAAGTGTACCATTCGGACTGATGGGATCATTCCTATTCTCCAAGGTATGTGGTCAGGAGAATAATATCTATCTGCAAACGGGTGTCATCATGCTGATTGGACTGCTGGCCAAGACGGCAATCCTGATTACCGAATTTGCCGTAGAGAAGCGCAAACAAGGCATGGATATTGTAGAAGCAGCCTACAAGGCATGTGAAGACCGTCTGCGTCCTATATTGATGACGGTGGCCACAATGATTATAGGTATGATACCCCTCATTGTAGAGGGTGGAGCCGGTGCCAACGGAAACCGCGCTCTCGCCATTGGCGTAGTGGGAGGAATGAGCATTGGTACCATCGCTTTGCTCTTTGTTGTACCGGCATTCTACATCATCTTCCAGCGCCTGCACGAGCGTTTTCAGTCCACGGAGTCATCCAAGCCAAACCATCTGCCTGTAGCATGCGCAGTCATACTGATTGCCATGACGATGAACTCCTGCGGAATATTCAAGAAATACACTCATGAGGTACAAGAACCAAACAATCTGTTTGGTACCCAGATTGAAGTTAATCCTGCAGATAGCAATAGCATCGCACAACTCACATGGCGTGAGTTCTTTACCGACCCCAAGCTGCAAAACCTGATTGATTCGGCATTAGCCAACAACGTGGATTTGTGCTCCGCACGAGCACGTATCGAGATAGCCGATATCAATCTGCGAACAGCCAAGTTGGGATTCTTGCCCACTATTGGTATTCAATCTGCCAATGCAGGCATAAGTGGCACATGGAGTCCTAACACGTCCATTACAGGACCTAACCCACTTTATCACGTGCCACTGGCTCTGAACTGGGGAGGAGAAGGATTCGGTAGCATTACCAATCGTAAGTGGCAAGCAGCTATGGCACAAGAAAAAGCGCAATACGAAGCCGCTCAAATTCAAGCCAATCTGATCAGCACAATAGCTCAAGCGTATGCCAGATTACAACTGCTGGATTACCAATATATATGCCTCAATAAATACATACAGATCAGTCAAGAGGTAATCCAGACACAACGTCTGCTATACAACAGCGGAAAAGCATATCTGCCAGCAGTACAGCAGATGGAGAGTTCGCTCATCCAGTTACAGGTCAGGACATTGGATCTGGAACAGACCGTGCGTGAAGTCGAGGCACAAATATGCCTGCTGCTATGCGAGCCACCCCATCCGATTGAGCGCAACGATTGGGATACATTTACCCTACCCGAGACACTATCTACCGGTGTGCCAGCACAGATGTTGAGCATGCGTGCTGATGTACGAGCTGCTGAGATGGCTATAGCTATAGCATACTACAATATCAACCTCGCCAAAGCAGCATTCTGCCCTGCTCTATCCCTCTCCGGACTGATAGGATGGACTAATAATGGCGCGCTCGTTCCCAATCCGGGTCAACTGCTGATGAATGCCGTGGTGGGACTAACACAACCTATCTTTGCCGGCGGCAAACTGCGTGGTAATCTGAAGATAGCACAGATTAACCAAGAGGAGACGATTGATAACTACGTATTGACTATGCTACGCGCCGGAAACGAGGTGAACGTGGCTCTATCTACCTGCCAAAAAGCGGCAGAAAAGGAGATAATGTACAGCCAGCTGAGAGATACTGTAAGTAGCGCATATCAAGGTACTATCAATCTGATGCAGAATGGTAAAGCACAATACCTGGAGGTACTCACGGCACAACAATCCCTCATTGATGCCGAGCTAAATTCTATAGAAAACAGATATAGCGGAATCATCGCTAAGATACAACTTTATCAAGCGCTGGGAGGTGCCGTGAAATGAAGAAATCATACGTAATAGCAAGCCTTTTCGTAATACTGCTCACAGGATGTCATACCGGTAGAAGTTATTTTCCACCACCCTCGCAGCTGCCGTCTGTTCGTATATACATCATTCGCTTTGATGAGGCAATAATAAACATCAGGGAAGAGAGTGTGAAAGAAGATGTACAGATTTTGTATGACGAATACCCCGATTTTATGCCCATATTTGTGGAGGATATATTGGGTATTCCATGTGCGGATACAGCCTATCTGTGCCAGGCACTACCAGAGTTTCTTAGCGATACCGTCTATGGATTCGCAGAGACCAATCGGAAAGTGAAACAAGTATTTGCGGACACAAGGGAGATTGAGGAGGAGTTAACGACTGCCTTCAGCCGCATACAGTATCTCTATCCCGATTTGAGCATCCCTGCCATCTACTTCTTCATATCCGGATTTAATGCCTCGATATACTTTTTTTACGAAGGAGAACAATCGGCTATTGCAGTAGGCACGGACATGTATCTGGGTAGCGACTACGAATACTACAATCGCGTAGTCTATGACTATCAGAAACAAACCATGCGCAAAGAATGTGTTGCAGCTGATGTAGTGAGCGCCTTTCTATTTCGCAACCTGCCCTACGAAGGTACGAAAAATCGTCTGTTGGACAATATGATTTATCGTGGTAAAATTATGTATCTGCTATCTCAACTGCTGGATGAGAAAGAGTACGAAATCATGGGATACACCCGCGAACAATGGGACTGGTGCAAACAGTATGAGCGCAATATCTGGAATAGAATAATGGATAAGAAAGATCTATTCAAGACCGAACCGCTGGTACTGAGTTCGTATCTGAATGATGGTCCGTTTACCTCCGAGATTTCGCAAGATTCGCCAGCCAGATTGGGTACATGGGTAGGATGGCAAATCACCAAAAGCTACATGGAGCATAATCAGCAGGTTAGTTTGCAAGAACTCATAGATAACCATGATGCGCAAAATATACTTGAAAACAGCTTTTACAAACCATGAACAGACAAGATTTTCCAATATTAGGTGAGACCGTGTATGGCAAACCACTTGTGTATCTGGACAATGCTGCAACGACGCAAAAGCCACAGCAGGTATTGGATGCCATCACGTATGCATACAGCCATTGGAACAGTAATATCCACCGAGGTGTACATCACCTAAGTCAAGTTGCCACTCAAAAACATGAGGAGGCAAGGCAGATTGTGGCTGATTTCATCGGAGCAAAATCAAGTTGCGAGATCATATTCACCAAAGGCACAACGGACAGTATCAACACTTTGGCATTCAGTTTTGGCGAGGCATGTGTGCACGAGGGAGATGAGATTATCGTCAGCGGGCTGGAGCACCATGCGAACATCGTGCCGTGGCAAATGCTCTGTGAGCGCAAGAAAGCTGTGCTACGTGTAATTCCATTATTGGACAGCTGTGAACTCAATATAGAGGCTTTTAAGGGGCTTTTTAGCGAAAAAACAAAGCTGGTAGCAGTTGCTCATGTGAGTAACGTGCTTGGAATAGTGAATTCTATCGATGAAATCGTACAAATTGCGCATGCACACGGTGTGCCGGTGATGGTAGATGCTGCGCAGTCGGCTCCGCATCTAAAGATAGATGTGCAGAAGATTGGGTGCGATTTTCTGGTATTTAGCGGCCATAAGATGTACGCCCCTACCGGTATAGGTGTGCTGTGGGGCAAAGAAGAATGGCTCAATCAGTTACCACCGACAGAGGGTGGTGGCGAGATGATTGACCACGTTCGATGGACAAGTACAACGTATAATGTGCTGCCATTTAAGTTTGAGGCAGGTACGCCGAATTATGTGGGCAGTCATGCCCTTGGCGAGGCAATACATTACATGCAAACAATTGGTACTGAGGCTATTGAGCAGCACGAGACAGAGTTGACACAGTATTGTGAAGAGCTGTTGAGCGCGATACCTGAAGTGCATGTGTATGCAGCCGGCATACGGAAAGCAGGTGCTATATCGTTTAATGTCTATAATGGCGACAAGATTGTGCATCCCTTTGATGTAGGTACCCTACTCGATCGCCAGGGTGTAGCTGTGAGGACGGGTCACCATTGTGCCGAGCCGCTGATTGATTGGCTGGGTGTACCGGGAACCGTTCGTGTATCGATGGCACTATACACAGACAAAGAGGATATTGACGCCTTTGTCAAGGCGCTGAGACGAACTATCATGATGCTGTGCTAAAGCGAATGATGATATTACTATTTTTCGGGATAGGCCTGGCGGCTTATTCCGAAAATTGTTTTCGTGTGATGGAATACAATGTGGAGAATCTGTTTCATCCGGCACATGATAGTTTGAAGGACGATTGGGAATTTACCAAAGATGGGGCACGACATTGGACATACAGCAAATACTACAACAAGGCAGACAAAATAAGTCGGGTGATTGCCAACGTGGGAGAATGGAATAAGTTGGCTATCATAGGGTTATGCGAGGTTGAGAATGAACAATGCTGTCGCGAACTATGCTACCGCATGCGCAATTACCACTACGCATACGTGCACTATGAGAGTCCAGATGCACGTGGTATAGATGTGGCGATGCTGTACGACTCGCTACAATATCGGCTTATAGAAAGTGAAGTATTACATGTAAAACTGGACTCCACAACATCCACTCGTGATATACTCTATACGAAAGGTGTGATGCCCAATTGCGATACCCTGCATGTGATGGTATGTCACCTACCCTCGCAACTGGGTGGACGCGCAGAGAGCCAATGGAAACGAGATCGTGCATTGGCGGTTATTCAGGCACGCGTAGATAGTTTATATAGAGCGAATGAGGAAGCCAGAATAATAGTGATGGGAGACTTCAATAACGGAAGAAAAGACCAATTGCAGTCTATGCAGAATGTATCGATAGTTTATCGAAGGCTTACCGAGGGCTTACCGAATGCTTATAAAACCGTTTTGCACGTGGATGGCACACATAAGTATAGGGGAATTTGGAGTGATTTAGACCAATTTTATGTATCACGTATATTGGAAGAAAAGGTTTCGGCCAAAATTTATGCACCTGATTGGTTGCTGGAGTATGATAAGAAATATCTGGGCTACAAACCTAAGCGCACATACAACGGCTATCGCTACAATAAAGAAGGCTACTCAGATCACCTGCCAATTGTGATGGAGGTGGCATACTAAGTTCTACTAAATAACCATGTCTTGCTTATCGGTTGCTTATTTCCTGCTATTTTTACCTTTAGGGTTGCAAAATGGTTAATTGTAATTGAGGTGAATCTTTTAGCTCATGCTGAGCATACACTCGATTGGTTTGATCGCTTCAGCGGCAATGGCGGGGTCTACAACAATTTCAGGCTGCTCATTTTTGAGGCAGGCGAGTAGTTTATCCAGCGTGTTTTGGCGCATATACTCACATTCGTTACAAGAGCAACCTACTCCTTCCGTCATTTCAGGCGGAACAGGGATAAAGATTTTGTCCGGGCAGGCTTTTTGCATCTCGTGCAGGATACCAGATTCAGTAACTACGATGAATTCCCGCTTGTCGCTGGTTTTGGCATAGTTCAGCAGAGCTGCGGTACTACCAATAACGTCCGCTTGCGCGAGAATAACCTTTTTACATTCCGGGTGTGCGAGTACGGGTGCGCCCGTATGCGCTTTTTTTAGGCTTAGGAGCGCCTCAAGGCTGAAGCGGCTATGTACGTGGCAGGCACCATTCCAAAGAAGCATTTGGCGACCTGTAACGCTGTTAATATAATTACCAAGGTTTTGATCCGGACCAAAGATAATCTTGGCATCAGCCGGCAATTGGTCGATAATATGCTTGGCATTACTGGAAGTAACAACTACATCGGTTAATGCCTTGACGGCTGCGGTCGTATTGACATAGCTGACCACCATATGGTCGGGGTGTAACAGCTTAAAGGCAGCGAGATCCTTGGCTTTGCAGCTATCGGCAAGTGAGCAGCCGGCAGTCAAGTCCGGAACCAGCACTTTGCGATCCGGGCAGATAATCTTAGCCGTCTCTCCCATAAAGTGAACACCACAGAGTACGATGATTTCTGCTGTGGTCTTTTTAGCCTGCTGAGCCAAGGCGAGCGAGTCACCAATAAAATCGGCTACTTCTTGTATTTCCGGACGAGTATAGTAATGCGCCATGATGACTGCATTTTTCTCTTTTGCCAATCGACGAATCTCTGCTGCTACTTCCATAATATAAATATATATGTTATTTAAATTTCTCTATTGTAATTATATTCTGTTGAAAGTGTTAATAAACTGCGTAAATGTTTAGTTTATTACGATTTAGACGGACTTTTTGATTGTAAATGAAATGTTATAATTGTTGATAAATACAATTTGTTGTGCTATTTATATACTTATTAACAATAGATTATTACAATTGTTGAAAACTTTGTTTATAACCACTTTTTCCATCTGAAGATGAGTAAGATAAAAAGCGTAGATACAATCATCAGTCCTATGCTGAATAGGTATCCCAATCGCCAATGTAGTTCGGGCATAAAGTCAAAGTTCATACCATACATACTGGCAACCAATGTAGGTGGCAGGAAAATTACATTAACTACCGTAAATATCTTGATAATCTTATTCTGCTCGATATTAACGAGACCGAGGAAGGTATCCTGCAGGTAGTCCAGACGATCAAAACCAAATCGGGTGTAGTCGAAAAGGGAATTGATATCTTTGATTATCATAGAAAGACGCGGCTGGAGTTCTACAGGGAAGAAATCACACTTTAGGAAGTTGCTGATTACTCGCTGTTTATCCATAATATTCTGTCTTATGATGGTGACTTTTTCCTGCAAATCCTTTATTTGAATCAGCACATCTTCATCTACCTGGTCGGTAGCGTTAATTTCGCCGGAAAGTGCGGTAATCTTATCGGTCGTATCCTCGATAAGGTCAGCATCCTTCTCAACACGTGTCTCCATAAGGGCTACGAGTACGTGAAAACCGGATGGAAAACTACGGGCATTGACGAACATGCGCTTCACGGTCTCATTAAAGGAGCCCAAATCTGTATCGCGCGTTGTGACCAATATGCTGTTCTTTATAATAAAGTTGACAGGTTCTATCTCAAAGTTATCTTTCAGAAAGTTAGAGTTAGCCACAATAGAATCATCGGTCTGGATATAACGACTGGACATCTCGATTTCTTCCATCTCCTCATCCTCTTGGATGTCAATTTTTAGGAAGCTCTCTAGCGTATCCTCCGTTTTATCACTTACATCAAGAAGGTCAAT
This sequence comes from Paludibacteraceae bacterium, assembly GCA_045599285.1. Lineage (GTDB taxonomy): Bacteria > Bacteroidota > Bacteroidia > Bacteroidales > Paludibacteraceae > Colicola. Next base: position 12,495 of record JAZRVR010000003.1, read on the forward strand.
CCAAATAATATCCTTCTTATCGAGTGTTTTCAGGGCATTAACGGTCTTACTAACTTTGATTTTATCGTTATCCTTATAGAATATTCTTAGTTCTGACATGGCTCAATTAAATTAGTTAATTTTACAAATTCCTCTACACTAAGTTGTTCAGGGCGCTTCGTAAAGATTGGGTCAGTCAGTTTGGCTTGTGACTGCTCGGCAGACTGAGCATATTGCTCAACCAGGTTCTTTAGCGAATTGCGCATCTGTTTTCGACGCTGGTTAAAGGCTGTTTTCACCACGGTTTTGAATAGTTTTTCGTTGCAATCAAGCGATGTGCGACTATTGCGCGTGAGGCGAATAACAGCCGATTTGACCTTAGGCGGAGGGTTGAATACATGTTCGTGAACCGTGAAAAGGTACTCTATATCATAATATGCCTGTAGTAATACACTCAGGATACCATACGCCTTGCAGCCAGGCTTGGCTGCAATACGCTCGGCAACCTCTTTTTGTATCATTCCGGAGCATACGGGGATTCGATCTTTATAATCCAATACTTTGAAGAAAATCTGACTGGATATATTGTATGGATAATTACCGATGACATTAAATTCGCCATCGGGATACAGAATATTCAGATCCAGCTTCAGAAAATCTCCTTCTATAAGATGCAGTTCGGGATACCACTCCAGCAGATAGGCAACCGATTCACGGTCAATCTCAATAGCCGTGAGGTCAATATCCTTGTTCTTAAGTAAAAATTGAGTGAGTACTCCCATGCCGGGTCCTATCTCCAGAACTCGACCTTTGCTGATGGTATCAGCTATTTGCTGGGCGACACTTAGATCCGTCAAAAAGTGCTGCCCGAGAAATTTCTTGGCACGTACTTGTTGCATTGTTAGGGTGATAGTCGTCCATAGGATGATAATTAAGTTTAACTTCTGGATAGAAATGCTCTGTTTGTAAGCATTTCAGCGTGCAAAATTACTAATTTATTTTGATATGTGCAAATAAAATGTATTTTTTTGCAGATTTTTACTTGTATATATCGCAAAAAAAACGTACCTTTGTGGACTGAAAGAATAGTAAATCCCCAAAAAAAGTATGGCATCCAATTTATTTAACAAATACATATGGTTGGCAGATGTAATTTATAGTGCCGGTCAAATTTCCAAAGAGGAGATTGACCGAAAATGGTCCACATGCTCGCTTAACGACAATCACGAATCCGAAATCAATAAGCGTACTTTCCTCAATTGGCGCAATAGTATTGAGGAATTATTTGGACTGATTATAGATTGCAAGCGAGGCAGAGGAACGGGTCTGTACTACATCGCCAATAGTGATGAAATTAAAAACAGTACCACCAAGCAATGGCTGTTAAACACCTTTGCCGTAACCAATTTGGTCAATGAGTCCCAAAACATAAAGGAAAATATATTGTTAGAGTCCATGCCATCTGATGCCATGTATTTGTCTCCTATAATAGAAGCTATTCGTAGTGGTAGAAAAATCTGCATGAAGTACCGTAAATTTGGTGTAGAAGAGGGACATACTTTTTTGGCAAAACCCTATTGTGTCAAGACATTCAAACTCAGGTGGTATGTGGTATGTTGTCCCGAGGATCATCCGGATGAGAAGCGTGTATATGCCCTGGATAGAATACAGAGTATAGAGATGACTGATATACCATACACCATACCAACAGATTTTTGTGCCGAGGCATTTTTTCATAACTACTATGGAATATGGCGTGACGAATCAGTACGTACAGAAAAAATAGTAATACGAGTATCCAATCGTGGTGCTAATTATCTACGTTCCCTACCCCTTCATCACAGCCAAAAAGAAATCAAAACCACCAAGGATAGCGTGTATTTTGAGTACTATATTGCTCCTACTTTTGATTTTATTCAGGAGCTTCGTACGCATGGCAGTTCGCTGCAGGTGATTGAGCCTCAGTCTCTGGCAGATACTATGATGAATGATTATCAGTTGGCAATAGATAATTACAAGGATATCAATAAAAAGGATTGATTTTATAAGTTTTTAGGGAATAAATTTGTGTATATTAATAAATTTGTGTACCTTTGCAGCCAAAGTCGAATTAATTTTTAAAATTGAATAAATTAGCGAACATAATATCACGGATAGTTGATACCATTTATCAACCATTTCGTCCTATTCTCTCCAGGCAAGTGTTTTGCTACGGAGTATGTGGTGGCGGAAATATGGTGCTGGACTGGATACTGTATTTCTTGTTGTACAACTTTGTGATAGGGCATGAATTGGTATATATTGGTAGTCTGTGTTTCACGCCGCATATTGCTACGTTGTGTATAGTGTTTCCGATTACATTACTGACGGGATTTTGGCTGAATAGAAATGTAACCTTCACACAATCACCTCTCAAGGGATGGAATCAGCTGCTTCGCTATATTTTAGTTGTGGCTTTGAATCTGCTCATTAACTATGTGGGATTGAAATTATGCGTGGAGGTGCTCGCTTGGTATCCAACGCCAAGTAAGGTGATCATCACGCTGATTACGGTAGCGGTCAGTTATTTCGGGCAGAAATATTTCAGTTTCAGAAGCAAGTAGTAACATAACGTCAACATAACATCAAAGTATCTTTCAACTATGTCGAACAAAGTCACATGGATTATTGCTCTTGCTGCTATCGCAGTATTGGCATTTTGGGCTGTTGGTAAATACAATGCCATGGTAACAGCAGAGGAGAATGTAGAGACCGCTTGGGCTCAGGTAGAGAACCAATATCAGCGTCGTATGGACCTGATTCCTAACCTTGTAGGTGCCGTCAAGGGATATGTTAAGCATGAGTCAGAGACTCTGGAAGGTGTGATTGCAGCACGTGCCAAAGCTACTCAGGTTACTATTGATCCCAGCAATGCTACTCCTGAGCAGTTGGCAGCTTATCAAAAGGCGCAAGGCGAACTCAGTCAGGCTCTTGGTCGCCTCTTGGCTGTTTCGGAGAATTATCCTGAACTCAAGGCTAACGAGAATTTCATGGAGCTGCAGAGTCAGCTGGAAGGCACAGAGAATCGCATTACGGTAGCACGCAACACATTCAATGAGCAGGCTCGTACATTCAATGTGCTGATTCGTAAGTTCCCGAACAATTTTATTGCCAACTTTGCCGGATTTGAGAAGAAACCTTACTTTGAGGCAGAGGAAGGTGCTAACAAGGCTCCTAAAGTAGAGTTCTAAGCAGCAGGTGAATATCTGTACGGGTCATCGAACGATTTTGTTCGGTGGCCCATTTTTTTGCATAGATGGTTTCTGATGCTTTGAGGTATAGCGATAATTGTGGTATGATTTGCCATCGCAGATTCAGGTACATACGTGCTCCCAAACCATAGGTAGCAGGAATAGAAAAGGCATACAGCACATCGTTTTCATATTGATAAATACGATTGTCCCACTTGCGTGCATCAAATCCCATCGCTCTAAATTGTAGCGTGAGAGGTACTTGGCGAAAACTATATTGTACATCCTGACTCAGACTGATACCATATGTGAGGTGTTGCAGACTGTCCCTCACCATGTTGGCGTTGAGTTCTGTTCGCAGCTTCCATCCGCTGGACTGATAGTTCCATTGCAGTCGGGTAGAGTAGGTTGCTTTTTTGGCTTTTTCTCTGGCACGTATTCTCCAATTGATATCCCAATCCTGTGGGTGGTGATACTCTATATCTGCCTGTGTATCATAACCTAATGATGGAGAGTAAGGTATGCCGTACTTAATCCCCGAGAATCGAAACAGGTCACCATATAGTGCAAACCGCCAGTTGCGAAGTCGCTTGATATCAGCACCTATGTATAGTCCGTTCTCGTCATTGATTCGACTGGTCTCTGAGAATGCGTATCCCCAGGTATTATCAAATGTAGGTGAATAATATCTGTATAGCAGAATCAGGCCTATGTCGTTGATAGGTGTGATGCGTGCTCCGGCAATGACTCCATAGCCCCATTTTTGATTTTGTGCTGCGGCAAATTCACCAAATAGGTCTATGTACTTGTAGTTCCATCGGGCATTAACACCTATTACAGCTTGCCTATTGCCGCGAAAGTAATTCTGATTGTATCGTGCGTGCTCATAGTAGTAGCGCAGGCTGTCAGTATAGATATTTTCGAGTGCGGTAACGCCCACTTTCAGTCGATTATAGTGTACAGATAGGTTCGCACCTATGGTATGTTTCCATATCGAATCGTTGGGTGCTGTCATTGAGTACCATGCGCTGACATCTACCCATTCGTGCGCGGAAATTGTGGCACCTATACCATGAAATGATTCTCCGTCTGTGCTGCTGTATTTTTTCAGTCCTTCGCTGCAGGATCCGGCATTGAGCACATAGCTGCATTTACCCGTGTGAAAAGGATTACTTACTACTAATCCTTGTCCAAAATGCGCCTGATAATTGCCTGCTACGATTGTCTTGAATTTCCACAAATCGCGTAGTTCAATATAGGCTCCGTATTGCATATCTTTTGCCGGTGCTCCGGCAGGACGACGGATGGTGACTCCGGCTTGGAACTGATTTCGATAGTTGAATTTATAGCGCAGTTGTGCATAGACCGGATCTTTTTCGTACATCTCTATGTTTCGCACATCTATGCGTGTGTTGATCTCATGTTTGGCATAGTGAAACACTTCTCTGGGATATATTTTTTCCTTGTTTTTTGCTGGCAGTACGCATACGAAAGGCAACAGATTTCTTAGTTCGTAATCCTTCAGACTGGTGATGAGTTGCAGTTCGTATAGATTGTGTAGCGGATGCTGATATACCTGCATCAGTATCTCATCTATTTGTTTATCAGTAAGAAATCGTAATTGACGCAGTTCTTGCTCGTTGGTTTGATTCAGATTGATGGGGTGTTCGGCAAATTCCAGTAATTCGTCCTGCAGTTCTTCGTAATCCACCTCGCCATTCTCGGTCAATTGTGCATAGATGTCAGCGATGATATCCTCAGTAGAAAAACCTTCGGGCGGCATCGCCCGAAGGTTAATAGTGCCCAGTATGACTGTGATTACCAGTAGTGCTCGTCTCATTTGGTCAATGTTTCCACCGCTTTTTTAGTAATCTCATCATCGCGCTCAAAGAGGGGGAAGAATCCCTCATCGCCTAATATATTGCGTACGATATATGCATTCACCAATCGTGTCAATAGTGGTCTGGATTTAGCCAATTGCTCTTCATTTGGTTCGATGCCTTTTTCCTTGCAGAACTGCACCAATTCAGGCATCCAATTTGCCTGCAGCAGGTGTTTCTCCAGCGATTGCCAATCCTTGTATTTATTCAGTTCCTTACGGTGTGCATCGGTATAGCGATAGGCGAACTGATAGGTGTAGGCCATGTTAACGATTCGATTGTAGTATGGGGTATTGAGTGTGGTATCACGACCTACAAAGATATCCGGCATGATGCCACCTCCGCCATGTACTATCTTGCCAGACTTGGTGTAATAGACGGTAGAGTCTTGTATCTGAATAGAATCTGCCGAGAAAAACTCGCCATGCTCAAATCGCTCCAGCAGATCTTTCTGATAGTCCTCCTGCTCGCCCAGCTTATATGGCTTCTGGATGCAACGACCGGATGGGGTATAGTAGCGTGCTACGGTCAGGCGAACTGCCGAACCATCCGCAAATGGCATCTGCTGCTGTACCAGTCCTTTTCCGAACGAGCGGCGACCTATGATGGTGGCGCGGTCGTTGTCCTGCATGGCACCTGCAAAGATCTCGCTGGCGGAGGCAGAGAAATTATCAATCAGCACCACCAGTGGCACATCTTTGAATCTTCCGGCACCATTGGCTTTGGCATCATATCTGGGATAAGCACGACCTTCTGCATACACAATTCCGTCGCCACGATCCAGAAATTCATTGGCCATCTTGATGGCCTGGTCCATAAATCCACCGCTATTCTCGCGCAGATCTACGATGTAAGATGTAGCACCTTTAGCCTTCAGTTCTGCCAGAGCAGAGATAAACTCGTTGTACGTATTCTCACCAAACTTATTGACTCTTACAAATCCTATCTTATCCCCTATTATGAATTTGGCATCTACGCTGTGTACCGGTATATCGCCTCGCGTGATGGTGTAGTATAGTGTCTCTGCTGTACCTGCGCGCAGCACACCTATCTTGACCTCTGTACCTTTCTCGCCACGCAGGGTGTGCATCACTTTCTCGTTGTTGATGCCTTTTCCTACGAAGGTGGAGTCATTAACCTCTATGATTTTGTCTCCTGCCAGTACACCTACGCCCTCGCTGGGACCACCGGCTATTACAGCTACGATACGTACTGTATCTTGCTGAATATTAAACTGTACACCGATTCCGGAGAACGAGCCGGATAATTCGGAATTTACCAGTTCCAGGTCTTTTTTTGGAATGTAACTGCTGTGTGGGTCAAGGCGTTGTACAAACTCGGTCATGACCTCATCTGTGATGGAATCTACGTTGATTGATTCTACATATACGTTCTGCATGAGTTGCAGCAGTTGATCTACTTTCGACTCTGGTTGTGCGTAGATTTGTCCATTTTGGATGTAGAATCGCTGAGCATTGGCTTTGTTGCTCACGGCATTACCTATCAATAGACCCAATGATAGGGCAACGACGATAATTGTGGGAAAAATGTACTTCTTCATAATTATGGTATATTATTTGGTTTTTCGTCCAATTTAATCACCTCTATTCCGCTGCGGCGCAGCAGTTCTAGTCCGTCTGTGATGCGATATTCCTCGCCATATACTACGCGTCGAATACCGGATTGGATAATCAGTTTGCTGCACTCCATGCAGGGCGATGCTGTCACATATAGGGTACTGCCATCGCTGCTGTTGTGGCTGCGAGCTATCTTGGTGATGGCGTTGGCCTCGGCATGCAGTACGTAGGGTTTGCTGACGTTGTTTTCGTCCTCGCATATATTCTCAAATCCGCTGGGAGTACCATTGTATCCATCGGCGATGATCATATTGTTTTTGACGAGTAAGGCGCCCACTTTTCGGCGCTCGCAATAGCTATTTTCTGCCCACGTGCGTGCCATGCGCATGTATAGGTAATCCCTTTTTGTCTGCTTATCCATTGCTTTCGATGTGTTTTTTTACAGAAATACAGAAATCGTGCCAAAATCTATTTTTTGCTGTCTTATCCCAGCAATTCTGCGGCAAACTGACGCACATCAATGCCATCAAATGTACCGGATGACATCATCAGCAGCGCCGTTCCGTTAGGTGCGCCTTTGGCGCTATAATCCAAGCTGCGCAGTTGCTCCTGTAGTGCCGGACTACTGGTGAAGACCTTCACATTGAGTGTAGCGAATGCTGCGGCTACCTTCTCTGCTGTGATAGGTGTAAGGCGCTTATGCTCAATCACTTTCGGATTGAAATAGACATAGGCAATGTCGGCTTCTTGCATGCAGCCGTTGTATTGCGGCAAGAAATCTGCCATCAGCGAACTGAAGGTATGAAGCTCCATACATGCTACCAGTTTCTTCTCCGGATAGCGTTCGCGCACGGCATTGACCGTTGCGCGCAATTTGCTGGGCGAGTGGGCGAAGTCTTTGTAGGCAACACTCCGAACAGTTCCGTCGCTATTACTGTTCTCGAAGATTTTCTCCAGACGATTGCTGGCACCGGTAAAGGTGCTGATTTCGCGATAGAAGTCCTCGGCGCTGATGCCAATCTGCTGACAAGCCAGGCATGCCGCTTGCAGGTTCTGCATATTGTGCTTACCAAACACCTCCATTTGTACCTCCCCTGTATATTCCTTATATGGCAGGCAACGTATGTCTGCGCGTGCGCCGTCTGCGATGGCGCGCAGGTTCTCATCGCCCTCATAGTAGATATACGAGCCATTCGGCTCGAAGCTATCCACGAACTTCCTAAACGTATCCACATACTGCGGGAAGGTTGGGAAGACATTGATGTGATCCCACGCGATACCCGTCAGGATTGCCACATGTGGGTGATACCAGAGGAACTTACTGCGCAGGTCCAATGGTGAGGTAAGGTATTCGTCGCCCTCAAAGACGGCATACTTAGCCGTGTCCGATAGGCGAACCATGCGCTCAAAGCCCTCAATCTGTGCACCCACCATATAGTCGGCCTCGATGCCCAGACGATTGAGCACATATAGTATCATAGACGTTGTGGTGGTTTTGCCGTGGCTGCCGCCCACAACGATACGTGTCTTATCTTTGGTTTGCTCGTAAAGGTACTCAGGGAAAGAGTAAATCTTAAGTCCGAGCTCACGTGCGCGCACCAGTTCAGGGTTATCCTCGCGTGCGTGCATTCCTAATATGATGGCGTCGATATCCGAGGTAATCTTCTCGGGGAACCAACCCATCTCAGCGGGCAGCAAACCCGCCTCAGCGAGGTGCGTACGAGCGGGGTCGAAGATCTCGTCATCCGACCCCGTCACTACGTATCCCGCCTTGCTGGCAACAGCGAGTGCCAGATTATGCATCGCTGCGCCACCAATAGCTATGAAATGAATTCTTGTCATAAATGGATTATGCGAAGAGTTTGCCGAAGTCCTCGTGGCTGATAGCCTGCTCCTCGACCTTAACTACACCCTTGAGTGCCTCATAGATCTTGTTCTCAGCTACGCGCTCCACGATACCGCGGAGTTGGTTCTCGTCCTTGAGCATCTGCTGTGCATAGTTGGTAAGGTACTGATCCTCAACGTGCATCAGACCATACTGCATGAATTGCATGCGAGCTACCTCCTTGGCATATGCCTCTACATCCTCCTTCTCAACCTTGATCTCGAAGTGCTTCATCAGCTGGTCCTTAGCCAGGTGCCACTTCAGCTCCTCAACCATCTTGTCCCAATCCTTGGTGAGTTCCTCCTCGGTCATCTTCTCGTTGGTGGCGAGTACCCAGCGCTTCAGGAAGTCCTCCGGGAATGCAACCTTCTCCATCTTCTTGAGGATAGCTGCCTTAGCGTCCAGACCGAACTTGTACTTAGCGTCCTCGGCCATGTTAGCCTCGATCTCTGCCTTGATATGAGCGCGGAAATCAGCTTCGTCCTTGATGTTATTCTCGCCATAAACCTTAGCGAAGAGCTCGCCATCTACTACAGCAGCCTGATGACGGGTGATGTTCTGCAGCTCAAAGGTGAAGTCGCTCTCCAGCGCAGCAGCCTCCTCCTTGCTGATACCCAGCATGGAGCTAACCTCTACCTCGCTGCCGTATGCCTTCTTCGGATTGAAGGTGATGACGTCACCCTTCTTCACACCGGCGAACTTCTTTGCCTCTGCCTTGTCGGCCATGTAGGCAGGATTCAGTACAGCGTTCTCCTTGACAATAGCCGCATGGCCATTTGTCTCCGGCGACGCGCCGGTCTGCTCGGTCATCAGACCTTTCAATACATCGCCCTCCTGAGCCTCCTCAGCATCTACATAGTCGCCAAAGCGCTCTGCGTAGCTATTCACCTGGTTATTAACCATTTCGTCGGTAACGGTGATAACGTACTGAGTCAGTTTGTTCTTGCCATTGAGCTTGGCGTCAAACTCTGGAGCCACAGCGATGTCGAATGCGAAGGTGAAGCTCTCCTGGTTGTCCATATCCATCTCCGGGGTCAGCTCCTCGTTTGGCAGAGGATCACCCAGCAGGTGCAGGTCGTTCTCCTCAATGTACTTATTCAAGCCCTCGCCGATGGTCTTGTTGATTACCTCAGCCATTACGCCTTTGTAGTACATTTTCTTCACCAGACCCATTGGCACCATACCCGGACGGAAGCCCGGAACCTGTGCCTTCTGGCGAATCTGTTTCAACTCTTTGGTGACTGCCTCCTGGTAGTCAGCCGGCTCTACGACCATGGTCAGTACGCCGGTCAGTTCTTTCATTTCTTTTGTAATATTCATAGTAGTATAAATTTTATTTTATCAAGTTATGTCCTGTCATCTCAGCCGGTTGCTCCAAGCCAAGAATATGGCATAGCGACGGAGCAACATCCGCCAGTTTTCCATTCTCCACCTGCGCACCCTCGTTCTCCGAGATATACACAAATGGAACCGGGTTCAGGCTGTGCGCCGTATTCGGTGTACCGTCCTCATTGACAGCGTTATCGCTGTTGCCGTGGTCGGCGATGATAATCACCTCATAGCCGTTCTTTTGTGCGCTGGTAACTACCTCGTTGACGCAACCATCAATAGTCGTAATCGCCTTCTGGATAGCCGGATAGATACCGGTGTGACCCACCATATCCGGATTAGCGAAGTTCAGGGTTATGTAGTCGTACTTTTGAGTATCCATTGCCTCACAGAGAGCCTTGGTAACCTCGGGTGCGGACATCTCCGGCTGCAGGTCATAGGTTGCCACCTTCGGCGACGGGATGAGGATACGCTCCTCGCCTTCGTACTCAGCCTCGCGACCGCCGTTGAAGAAGAAGGTCACGTGTGCGAACTTCTCGGTCTCAGCAATACGCAACTGCTTCATACCTGCCTTGCTGACAATCTCACCCATGGTGTTCATCACGTTTTCCTTTGGGAAGAGAATATGCAGACCCGTGAACGACGAATCGTATGGAGTCATGCAGCAGTAGTGCAGACCAGGAATGGTCTTCATGCCTTGCTCCGGCATATCCTGCTGTGTCAGCACGATAGTGATCTCCTTGGCGCGGTCGTTGCGGTAGTTGAAGAAGATGACTGCGTCGCCCTCCTCAATCGTTGCAACTGCCTTACCGTCACGTACTTTGACGATTGGCTTGATGAACTCATCGGTTACGCCCTCGTCGTAGCTCTCCTGCATAGCGGTGTGCATGCACTCAGCCGCCTTACCCTGACCACCTACCAGGCAGTCGTATGCCACTTTCACGCGCTCCCAACGCTTATCACGGTCCATCACGTAGAAGCGACCCTGTATGCTGGCAATCTCGCCGCAGCTCTCCTTCAGGTGCTCTTGCAGCTGGTCGATGAAGCCAATACCCGACTTCGGATCGGTATCACGACCGTCCATGAAGCAATGAATAAAAGTCTTACCCTCCAGACCGTACTCCTTGGCGATATCGGTCAATTTGAAGAGGTGATCCAGGCTCGAGTGTACACCACCATTAGATGTCAAACCCATGATATGCAGCTTCTTACCGCTGGTCTTGGCGTAGTTGTAAACGGCCTTGATTTCCTCGTTATCCATGATGGAGTTGTCGCGGCAGGCGATGTTGATCTTCACCAGATCCTGATATACGACGCGACCGGCACCGATATTGAGGTGTCCTACCTCCGAGTTACCCATCTGACCGTCAGGCAGACCTACGTTCTCGCCGCTGGCTTGCAGCTCTGAGTGAGGATATTTCTCCAACAATGCATCCCAATGTGGAGTGGGAGTGCTATAGATGGCGTTGCGCTGGTTCTGTACACCAATGCCCCAACCATCCAAAATCATCAATAATGCTTTAGCCATAATTACCTATTAACTATTCATTATTACTTATTACTTATTACTTCTTCTTGTCATTAATCTCTGCATCTACCAGGATACGTCCGCAGAACTCGCATACGATGATCTTCTTGTGCAGACGAATATCCAACTGACGCTGTGCAGGAATTTTGCTGTGGCAACCGCCGCAGCTGTCGCGCTCTACGGTAACGACTGCCAGACCGTTGTGTGCATTCTTGCGGATGCGCTTGAAGGCTGCCAGCAGACGCTCGTCGATACCCTTCTCGATAGCAGCGGAGCGAACCATCAAAGCCTCGGTTTGCTCTTTGGTCTCTGCCAGGATGGTATCCAGTTCCGACTTCTTCTGTTGCAGATCTACGGTCTTCTCCTCAATCTCCTTTACGGTCTTCTGCTTGTCGCCCTGACGAGCCTCCAGGTCGCCGTTGAACTGCTTAATCTTCTTTTGGCTGAGCTCGATGTCAAGTTGCTGGTACTCAATCTCTTTGCTCAGGTTATCAAACTCGCGGTTGTTGCGAACGTTGTTTTGTTGCTCCTTGTAGCGGCTGATGCTGGCGTTGGCATTCTCGATGCGAACGCGGTGGTCAGAGATTTGGGTCTCGCAATTCTTAATCTCGTTCTCGATGTTGCTTAGACGGGTCTTCAGACCTTCCACCTCATCGCTCATGTCTTTTACCTCTTGAGGCAACTCACCTGCCAGAATGCGCAACTCGTCAATTTTGCTGTCAACTTGTTGCAGTTCGTAGAGGGCTTTCAGCTTCTCTTCTACGGTTAAATCTTTTTCTTTTGCCATAATTTTTATGTTGTTTATCTGTTTATTTGTTCAATTATTCTCCCGATGTTGTGTCACTACATTGTCACTACATTAGCTCAATCCTATTGAGCGTCACTACATTGCCGACCCCTTACCGACCCCTTACCGACCCCTTACCGAGGGCTTATCTTGCCTTGGTGCTGTCTCGACGCGATCTATTGGTACACCTGCACCGGACTTGCATCTGTCTCAGCAATGTAGGTTTGCACTTTCTCTGCCAGCAGTTCCGCAAATATCTCGCGGGTGAATTGCTCGCTCACCCAATGATCCATATCTATCAGTCCGATGTGACCTGCGGCGGCTTGCATCTCGTGGTACTTCATATCTGCCGAGATATACACATCCGCCCCTTGGCGAATCGCTTCATCTATAAATTCCGCAGCCGCTCCCCCACAGATTGCCACTCTCCATTTTCTCCCCCTTTTTGGGGAGTTAGAGGAGGCTTCTATATACCGCAGCATCGGCGCATGAAACACTTTCTTCACCCGCTCCAGCAGCGCCTCAAAACTCTCGATCTCCAGCTCGCCAATCACGCCGAGACCATGTTCGAGGTGATCATTCTGTGATGGGTAAGGGTTGCTTATCCCTTGCTCATCCCTTGCTAAAATGTGGTAGTCGGTTATGCCCAGTTTCTCTGCCATCTTTCCACTCACATTACACACAATCCTCCCCCTGCAGGGGGGATTGAGGGGGGCTTCATCCATACTGGTATGACTGCTGTAGATGGCTATATCATGTCGAATAGCCAACTCCACGATGCGCTCTTGTGGTGTGCGTCCGCACACGCTACGCAATCCATGAAATAATAAGGGATGATGACTGATAATCAGTTGGCAACCACGTGCAATAGCCTCATCGACCACAGCCTCTGTGAGGTCTATGGTCAATAGAGCTGCTTCTACATTTGCGCTTGGATTGCCCACCTGCAGTCCCGAATTATCCCAATCGGCTTGGTAACTCAAGGGAGCTACAGATTCTATGATATCGATTACGTGTTGTAGTAACACTCAGAATTAATTACTCGGCAGCAGCTTCGCTCTCTGCCTCTTCTTCCTGCTCGCTGAAGTCTGTGATGCCTGCGTTCACCAGGATGTTGTACCACAGAATGAGTTTGCGGATGTCGCTCGGATACACGCGCTCCTGATCCCAATCTGGGAGTACCTCTGTGAAGAAACTGCAGAGCTCGCTATTGCTCATCTTCTTCACCTCTCCCTCTACGGGTTTCAGACCGTGCTTCTCGCCTACGCGGGTCAGCACATCGCTCAGCGCTACGTCATCGCCGGTCGTGAACATCGAGATATCGCTAAGAGCCACGATGCGATCGCGGGCGTAGGTCGGGATGCGCTTTCCATCTACGAGCGATTCTACAATCAGCATATTGTTTCCGCGACTTACCAGTTTGTATAGTCCCGGTTTGCCTGTGATGGCAAGAATGGTTTTAAGCATAATTATCGATTATAATCTATAATTTATTGAATAGTTTTTCCTATTCGGGCTGCAAAGTTACGGCTTTTTTTTCATTTGTGCAAGTTTTACCCCAAAAAAGTGTGGATAAACTTGTGTATATCATATTTTTTCCGTACCTTTGCACCCAAAATAATCTCTATGCACGCCAAGAGTACCGTACATATTCGTAATCGCCGCGCGACGTTTGACTACGCCGTGCTGGATAGGTATGTGGCGGGCATCCAGCTCTTTGGTACCGAGATTAAGTCCATTCGTGACTCGCGCGCCTCGCTGGTGGATACCTACTGCATCTTCCAGGGCGGAGAGTTGTGGGTTAAGCAGATGCATATTGCCGAATATCGGTTCGGTTCGTATGCCAATCACGAGGTGCGTCGTGACCGAAAGCTTCTTTTGACCAAAAAAGAGCTGCGCAAGCTCGAGCGAGCCGTGCAGGATAGTGGTAAAACCATCATTCCGCTGGCGATGTTTATCAACGAAAAAGGCCTCTGCAAGGTGGAGATAGGTCTCTGTCAGGGTAAGCACGAGTACGACAAACGACAGACCATCAAGGAGCGAGATGACAAGCGTCAACTCGCCCAACTCATGAAACATTAGTCCCACAAATTGTGGAAAAACTGACGAAAAAGGTGTAAAAATGTACTTTACACCTTATTTTATTTGCGCGTGTGCGAGAAAATTAGTAACTTTGCACGAATTTTGACAACGGTCAAAGCACACAATCCTTAGATAGCCATTATTTAGTACGAAAAACATACTACCATGAGACACGCGACACGCTCTCTTTTCCTGTTGATTATGCTGCATTGGTCAGCAGTATCCATTATTGCTCAAAGTAGCAATATCGCCAATTTCGGTTATGGCGCTTCCGCCACTGGCGATAATGGTCTGCATATCACGCTGGTCAGTTCGCTCTCTGAATTGAAAAATGCCTTGCCGAGCAAAGTATCCAACAAAACCATCATCATCACCCGTGATATCACGGTCACTGGTGTCATTGACATCAAGGATGGTAGCAACCTGACCATCATGGCGCTGCCGGGTGTCAAACTCATTACCAACAACTGGAATGTGTCGCTTGAAGATCCCAATAAACAGACCGGTATCTTCAATTTTGTCCGCATGAATAATGTGGTACTACGAAACCTTACTATGGAAGGCCCTGGTTCGTACGACTGCGATGGTCGTGACCTGATTACTTTTGAGAGTGTAACGAATGCCTGGGTGGACCACTGCGATTTTTCGGATGCAGTAGACGACTGCTTTGATATAAAGAAACTATCGGATAACATCACCGTCAGTTGGTGTCATTTCCATTACGATAAGGCGTACCATCCCAATGGTCCCGGTGATGCCTCCGGCGACAAAGACCACCGATTTGTGAACCTGCTGGGTTCCGGATCTGGAGACAAACCCTCCGATGGTATCTACAATGTGACTTGGGCATATTGCTGGTGGGACGAAGGTTGTATGCAACGTATGGTACGTTGCCGTAATGCCGAACTTCACTTCCTTGGTTGCTACTGGAATAGCTCCAAGGCCAGTTACTATATCGGTCCGGAGAATGTGAAAGTGTATGTGGAACTTTGTACCTTTGAGGGTGGACCCAAGACTGCTAATATCTTCAAGTCCTATGGCGGTACCAATGCCTTCAAGGCAGTCAATTCTTATGCCAAAAATGGTCTTCCTGCCAATAGCGGTTCTGTTTCTGATCCAAGTTATTCTGGTTCGTTGACTCGTCTCTACACATCTGCTGCGGAGGCTAAAAATGCCGTTACCGACGCCACCTGTGGTGCCGGTGCTACGTTGGATGTCACCACCGCCGGTGTCGTTACATCGGGATGTAATGCTGTGGTACGTACTGAATATACCATTACCTTCAATGTTAATGGTGGCTCTTGCTCAATGAGCGCACAGCGTGGTTATGAGGGAGAGAACACGACCATTAATCCGTGTATATTCGCTCCGGCATCCGGCAAGACTTTCGCCGGCTGGAACACCGCATCCAATGGTAGCGGTACGGCGTATGCGGATCAGGGAACTATCGTTCTGACCGCCAATGTCACACTCTATGCCCAGTGGGCAACGGCTTATACCGTCACCTACAACTCTAATGGTCATGGTACGGCTCCTGCGTCGCAAACAGTTGCTTCGGGACAGAAACTGACCGAGCCTGCCGCTCTGACCGAATCGGGTTATGTCTTTGGTGGCTGGTATCGTGACCAGGCTTGCACCAATGCATGGAACTTTGCTACCATGACGGTAACAAGCAATATGACCCTCTATGCCAAGTGGACAGAGAAGACCTGCGATGAGCAGGTA
This sequence comes from Paludibacteraceae bacterium, assembly GCA_045599285.1. Lineage (GTDB taxonomy): Bacteria > Bacteroidota > Bacteroidia > Bacteroidales > Paludibacteraceae > Colicola. The sequence continues at coordinate 28,497 of JAZRVR010000003.1, forward strand.
TGGTACAACTATGCCGGTGATATACCACAGGGTAGTGCTCAGGCTAGTTGCTTCACCTTCGGTACGACTCCATCGGGTTCGTCGGCATGCGATGTGACGATGGATATCGAAGGTTCGGAATATCATGCGTCGAAGCGCTCCGGCGACTGGAATTCTACCATACAGTTTACTATTCCTGCCGGTCAAACGGGTGTCTTCTATATCAGTGCTAAGAGTTCGGGTAGTAACCGTACCGTCACTCTATCGGGTACTACAGCAGGTACGATGACTATTACCTCTACGCTGCAGACTTATAGCTCAGTTACTCTGAATCCAGGTGACTATACGATTACCTCCAGTGGTAACCTGCATATCGCTATGCTCGCCCTGCAGCTCTGTGGTGGTAGCGTCGCTCCTGTGACGAAGTACAATGTGACGTTCGATGCTAACGGACATGGCACGGCTCCTGCTGCGCAGCAGGTCGTTGCCAATGGTCGTGTTACCGAACCGGCTGCTCCTACTGCCAGCGACTTTATCTTCGGTGGTTGGTACAAAGAGGCTGTTTGCACTAATCCGTGGTCGTTCTCTACCGACCTTGTCACATCCGATATCACCCTCTATGCCAAGTGGACGGTAGTCGCATCCAGCTATACCGTGACGTTCAATAATAATGGTCATGGTTCGGCTCCTGATGCACAGAATATCACCAGTGGCAATGCGGCAACCGAGCCTGATGAACCGACTGCCGATGGATATGTCTTTGGTGGCTGGTACACCACACCGGCTTGCGATGGTGATGCATGGGACTTCGAGACACCAATCACCAATGCAATCACCCTCTACGCCAAGTGGACAGAGAATTTGACATCTGCATGGTCGCTTACGGGCGAATTGGAGACTGAGTTTGTGAAGAATGCCGGTGAGAGCACAAGTATTGTAGCTTATGCTACACTCCGCCTCAATGCCAATACAACCTACGAATATAACCTCTACAATGGTTCGGCTAAATTCACAACAACGACCGTTGTTTCGGCATCGGCGCAGAACGTAGTATTTGCACAAGGTGCTGCGGTAGCTCGACTGAAGACCACCGTCGAAGGCAATTACGAGTTCCGCCTCGACTATACCAATCCATCGGCTCCAATGCTCACCATCACCTATCCGGCATCGTTCACAGTAACGTTCTCGGTGAATGGGCATGGTGATGCACCGGCTAATCAGACCGTGGCATCAGGTGCGCTTCTCAGAGAGCCGACTGCTCCAACTGCCACTGGTTATGTTTTTGGTGGCTGGTATCGTGAGGCAGGTTGCACCAACGCATGGAACTTTGCTACTATGACAGTAACAGGCAACATGACGCTCTACGCCAAGTGGACAGAGGCAGCCGCACAAACTGACCAGTGCTGGAATATCTCAGACGGTGAGTTCAGCAGTCTGGGTACGATTAGTGCTACTACCACAGTCAATGGTCTCACTATTTATGCAACATCTACTAGTACGGTGGCAGTGGAGGCCAACAACAAATCCTGCGACGGCAAGAATTTCACCCATCGTCTAAAACTCGGTGGAACGGGTGCTGCGGATGCACGTACGCTCAGTTTTGCTGTCAGTGGTCCATGTACTATCGATATTTATGCTATCTCGTCGTCCGGTTCGGCAGACCGCACGCTGACGGTTCGTGCCGGCAGTTTCTCAGGTCAGGAGATTGGTACAGCATCTGCTCCTGGTGCAACGGTTAACAAGACCTCTATCGTTTACACGGGCGCGGGCGCGAACAATATATATATTTATAGTCCGTCCAGTGGTGTTAATATCTACGATATCTGCGTTACCTATGGTGCTACGGCTACCTATTCGATCACGTATGAGATGAATGGCCATGGCACGCAACAAAGCCCGGTGGCATCTGCTACGGCATTGCCTTCAACGCTGCCGACACCATCTGCCAGCGGTTGGATGTTCGATGGTTGGTTCACCAACTCAGCATTAACTATTGTGGCTATAGCCGGTACACCTATCTATTCGAATACGACGCTGTATGCCAAGTGGACACAGCAGCAGGCTGTCGGTGGTTACACCATCAGCTATAACCTGAATGGTCATGGTACTTCTATCCCAGATGTACAGAATGCTACGGCGCTGCCGAATCCGTTGCCTACACCGACAGCCGACGGCTACACTTTCGGCGGTTGGTACACTAATTCGGCTCTAACTATCTCTGCAGTACCCGGTTCAGCAATCTCTGCCAATACGATGCTCTATGCCAAATGGACGGCATCGGAGACACCTATTGTGCCAAGTAGTGGTACGGAAGGCGGCTGGTTCGAGAGTTGCTGGATGGAGTTTGATAAGGGTAGTTACTCCAATTTCGTTGGCTATGTATCCGGCAATGGTGGTACCACATGGATCAAGTTGGATGAGCCTCTTGTTCGCTCCTATGCGTCCTATGGACGTGTAGATGCCCTTGGTCTTGCTGCCGGCACGTATATGCTGAAGGTGGTGCCTGTTGTGGGTGATGCTGAGGACTGCGAGAATGCCATTGTCTCCGGTCCGCTCACGGTGAAGAGTCACGATCGCCACGGTTTTGCCCACCTCGGTGGTGCTACCGTTGGTGCATACAATAACGATGGTACCCTGAAATCCGATGCTCGCGTCCTCTATGTCAGCGCGGCTACTGCCAAGACGGTTAAACTCAAAATGAAGACATCAGCCAGTGCAGAGACTGAACTCACCGGCCTGCAAGCCATCATCGCTGCTTACGAGAAGGGCGTTGAGAATCGTCCGCTCGCTATCCGAATCATCGGTACCATCAAAGCGGAGGATATGGATGCTTTTGGCTCTACGGCAGAGGGACTCCAGATTAAGGGTAAAGGCTACACAGCCATCAACCTCACCCTGGAGGGTGTGGGTAAGGATGCTGCCATCCACGGATTCGGTATTCTTGCACGTAATATCGCGTATGTCGAGTTCCGCAACTTCGGTATCCTCGATTGCATGGATGACTGCCTTGGTCTCGACACCAAGAACGAGCACGTCTGGATTCACAATATCGACTTCTACTACGGTCAGGCAGGTAGTGCTGCAGACCAGGTGAAGGGTGACGGTACGGTGGATCTCAAGGGCGACTCGCGCTATGTCACCATCGCCTACAACCACTTCTTCGATAGCGGTAAGATGTCGCTCTGCGGTATGAAGTCTGAGACAGGTCCGAACTACATCAGTTATCATCATAACTGGTTCGACCACTCCGACTCGCGTCACCCACGTATCCGTACGATGTCCGTACATATTTATAATAACTACTACGATGGTAATGCCAAGTACGGTGTAGGTATGACCATGGGCGGTAGCGCCTTTGTGGAAAGTAACTATTTCCGCAATTGCCCCAAGCCGATGCTTATCTCCGGTCAGGGAACCGACGCTACGGGCGAAGGCACCTTCTCCGGCGAAACCGGTGGTGTCATCAAGTCGTATAACAACTATATGTCCGGTTCAGTCAGCTACATCACCCAGCGTACTTCACCCACCAGTTTCGATGCCTACGAGGTGAGTCGTCGCGACGAGGCAGTACCCTCTAATGTGGTAGCAGTATCGGGTGGAACGATCTACGATAACTTCGATACCAACTCCAACTTGATGTATGCCGTCACGCCGGATGATCCGACCACCATTCCTTCGATGGTAACGGGTGTTTATGGTGCCGGTCGACTCCAACATGGTGACCTGCAATTCACCTTCAACAACGCCACCGAGGACGCGAACTACAAGGTCAATACAACCCTCAAATCTATGGTTGTCAACTACACTGGTTCGACGCAATCGACGTTGGGTAAGAATGATGCGAGTGATTGTGCTCCTGTAGTCGGATTTAACGTCATCGCGCAGGTTGATCCAGCCGGCTATGGTACTGTTAGCCAGTCGCTTGTGAGTGGTGTGGCAGATGCTACTACTATCAGCAAATCTTCTAATGTGCTGACCATCGGTAGCATACAGATTACCGCTACGCCGACTGCTGAGACTGCTGAATATACCTATGCTTTCTCAGATTGGTCATGGACTCCGGCTGGAGCAACTATCACGGCTAACACAACTGCAACGGCTACCTTCACGCGTACGGCACGCAACTATACATTGACGTGGAATGCAGATGGTGGCACTATCCCGTCCGGTGCATATACCAGCGGTTCGACAGCCTTTGGTACGCCCATCATTGTGCCTGCTAATCCGACCAAGAGTGGTTACACCTTCCTCGGTTGGAGTCCGGCTCCGGCTGAGACGATGCCGGCTGCCAATACGACCTACACCGCGCAATGGCGAAGCAACTCTGCAGCAACCACTTACACCATAACATACGATATGAATGGTCATGGTGACCAAATTGCCCAAGTACTCAACGTCACCGCCTTGCCGGCAGAGTTGCCGACTCCAACAGCCGACGGCTACACTTTTGACGGTTGGTACACCAATGCCGGACTTGAGTTCGAGGCTATTGCAGGTGCTACCATCAATGCTAACACTACGCTCTATGCTAAGTGGACGCAGAATGTAGTTGTTTCTGGTTATGAGTGGTGGGTAGTGAATATGGCTGGTAATAATCCATTCTATACAGTATCAGGTGGTTATAGCAGTAGCAAGGGTAGTGTCACATACAATGCTGTGACCTACGACCAGTGTCTCAAGATGGAGACTACTACATCTATTTCCTTCACGTTGACTCAGACAATGACTCTGACGCTGGTATTTGATGTCGCAAGTAAACATGTGCAGGTAGATGGAGAAACTCAAACCACGAATGCTAATGGTATTGTTACGATTGACTTGTTGGCTGGGACACACACTATTAAGAAGATTGATTCGATGAATCTCTTCTATATGAATCTTAGCGGTGGCGGTGTTCTGGAAACCTACGATGCAACGATTGTTGTTGCTCCTGCCGACTATGGTACGGTTTCAGTCTCCTCCGTCAATGCCATCACTGCCGGAACAGCAATTACGACGGATGGTGCACGTCTCACCATCGGTTCGACCACCGTGACGGCTACTGCGGCTGCGGCTACTGCTGAATATACCTACTCGTTCGGTAGTTGGACTTGGACACCTGATGGTGCTACGGTGACAGCGGACGTGGCGGTGACGGCGAACTTCGTGCGTGAGCCTGTATCGTACACCCTGACATGGGATGCCGATGGTGGCGAACTGACCGGTGAATATACGTCTGGTTCGGTACCGTTCGGTACAACTATCGTAGCACCAACACCGACTCGTGACGGCTATCGTTTCATTGGATGGAACACCACGCCTGCCGCTACGATGCCGGCTGCCAATACAACCTACACGGCAAAGTGGGAGGTGGTGATAGAGGAGTGCGACTGCATCACCATCACCCTAAATCCATAGTGTGGTGATTTCCAATATGCAAATGTTAGAGCTAAATAATTAAAAATAAATTGACTTATGGTCAATGAAACAGAACCAACTCAAAACATATCAGCACTAAGTATGCCTGCCAGCGCAGGAGAAATTGTTGTGTACCAATCAAAGGAAAGCGATTTGTTTATATCACTGCGGACATAGTATTAGGGACTTAGGACGCAAAATAAGTGCGATTATGCTGATGGGTGAATCACCTGAAAATATTTTAGATAAAGTGCAATAACGACTCAGAAATGAACGAAAACTAATACACAATCAATACAATGAAAAACAATCTAATTAACAATCTAAAGACTATGCTGACTGGAAGGCAGTTGGCATTAAGCAAAATGCATCGTGTGGTCACGGTGTTGGGGTTCGTCTTTGCACTCGGCATCAGTCAAGTGTGGGGTACGGATGTGACTCTATTTACTACCAACTTCAGTACGGATGATGGTTGGACAACAGAGTCTATCATTACGAGTACTACGACGAGCGCAACTCGCACCATCAAAGGAACGACGATCTCTTTTAAGGGGTATAAAGACTCTGATTTAGGAGTTGTTGTGGGAGCGACATCTTCTGAGAACGGAACACTAACTTTTACGAAAAATAATATCTCGGCAAGTGCCGGAGATGCATCGAGTGCAAATTACTATATGGCAATTCCTGTTACTGGTGTGAATGGCTCTTTGACAGTTACAACAACAGGTGATGCAACCAAATGGTACTACTCATATGATGATGGTTCTAACGGAAGGATTGTAGCGCGCCAACAAGCGAGTGCGAATCATGGGTTTACAATCAGTGGATTATCCCAATCGTCGGTGACTATATATATGGGTAATAATGCTGTCAAACTAAATAGCATCACCATTACGACTCCTTCTCCAGCATGTGAGACATATTCATTCCGATATAAAGATAATAGTAGTATTTGGCATACTTATGCATGTTTTGATACGCATAAGGAAGGCGGCTTTACTGATGACTATATCACGGCAGAAACGGAATTGCCTGTAGGTACCAATTTCTATGTAGGTTGGGGGGATGATTGGTCGGAAACTCACTCTTTGGACAACACGGTAAGTAGTATGTATGCCGGTATTCCTGGTTCTGGAAATGAATATACATTTAATGATTCGTGGCAAATCGGAAAGTTTGCTGGTGCAAAGGGATATTTCCACATTTATACAAATAGTGATGAAAAAAATAAGGCAATTCGCTTTGTGCCATCGGGCTACACTTTACAGTTCGGTTCGGGTGATTGGACAAATGATCATACGTTGGTATTTGTTCCATCCTCGTCAGATATATACGAAGCAGAATGGCTAACAGATGTAACAACTCTTACCGCTGATCAGATTAGCAAGAAGGTGTGGGTTGGCTATCAAACAAGTACAGGATATGTTTGGTGCCCAAAGAGTGAAAAGGTGAACTTATCTGGTTTGCGAACCAAAACAGGCAGTGATTCTTGGCATGATGGAGGATTGAATGACACTTATGCTGGTAAGACGGGTAAGTTCCGTATGTATGCCAACTCGGGCGATAGTAACTTTTATTTGACTTTCGTTCCCTACTACAACGCAACATTCGTAAAGAACAATGGTCAGGATAATGAGGTTACGGAATATAAATCTGTTGAGGTCACTAACACTGTTCACTTCCCGAATCCAGAGAAAGCGGGTTATACTCTGGAGGGTTGGTATGAGACGGCAGACTTTTCGACAGAACGTTTCGATGCCGGTTCAACATATGATTTGACATCTGCAACCGGAAGTAAAACATTCTATGCAAAATGGACGGAAGATACATCAGATCCAGGTGAGTGTGCGGATTATTTCATTTATTGGGGCAAAGGAGACTCAAAAGCAGCATCTGCAACTAGTCCACTTTGTAGCGCAGATAATACTGATAATAAATTATTTGCAATAAGTGGTGATGGTTCGTTAAAAACAGGTTCAACCTTTACCTATAAGGAAGAATCTTACACTCAGGGTGTTAAAATGGAAAGTAAAACCTTGACGTACACTCCTAAACAAAATGGTACCATAAAAATATACTTTGATGGTGAACAAACTGTTACAATCAATACGACGGATTATACCACTGTAGATAATATTGTCACTTTAGATGTAACTAAGGATACTCCGTATAATATTACAAAAAAATCAGGAACACACAACTATTATATTATTGAGTTTACGTGCTCGGGTGGAGGCTCTGGCACACCAGCAACTTACTCCATCACCGTTGTGAATCCAAAGAGCTCATGCAAAACGGTTGTTCCGAATGCTACGGCAGGACAGAGTGTGACTGTTAGCAGCTCTTGTGAGGTGCCAGGTATGCATTTGACGGGATATACATCGGATGTTGAGTTAAATGGCAAGTCTTTCAATGCGGAGACTAAAGACTTCACCTTCATAATGCCAGCGAGGGATGTGACGCTGACGATGGTTTGGGCTGCTGATACTTACACCCTAACTTACGATGGTAACGGTCATACGAGTGGTACAGTTCCTAATGCGGAGACAAATTTGGCGCTGAATGATATTGTTACGTTGGCTGAGAATACCGGCAATTTGGTTAAGACTGGTTATGTCTTCTCCGGCTGGAATACGAAGGAAGATGGTACGGGAACGAACTATAATGCAGGTGCTACATTTACTATCACAGAGAATACCACTCTGTATGCTCGCTGGAAGAAGCAGTACACCGTGACATTGGATAAGAACGGTGGTGACACTGATGGTTCTGCAACCGTGGTTTATGGCTCGAAGAACGTGACGAATGTTACCGACCCGACTCGTGAGAATTATACCATTGAGGGCTTCTATGCCGAGGCTGGTTGCACGACAAAGGTGATGAATGCTGACCACACGTTGGTAACTGATGTTTCGGGCTGGACTAATGGCAATGGAAACTGGATAAAAGAGGCTGAAACTTTGGTACTCTATACGAAGTGGGAGAGTACTATCGTGCCAGGTGGCGGATGTGTCACCTTTGGCAAGGATATTAGTAGTAATACAACCTACACCGGATTGGCTCCATTCACTATTGTGACGAGTGGGTTGTCTGAGAATGCTACTAAAATAGATGGTAATGATGACTATATTTCAGTAACATCTACTGCAGATATACATTCGGTTAATCTAACTGGTTATATCAACAAAACTAATGAGACTGATCGTGCAATAAAGTATTATTATGGTGCAAATCCTTCAGATGCAACAGAGGAGCATACAGCCTATTTGCCTAAGTCTCAGGGAGAAATCAACCTGCCTATCTCCGGAATGGGTGTTCGCTTTATCAAGATTCAGCGTGTTACCAACTCTGCTTATGTGAGTCAATTGTGTATTACGACGGTGGCATTGCCATCATGCACGACTCCGGTATTACCAGACTTGGCAAATGCAACAGCATGCTTCGGTGGTAATTGGGCTTGGGATGCTACGCAGACTGCAGTATTGGCAACCGGTGAGTCGGTTAGCTATCGATGGGAGTTCAATTCGCAGGTGGTAGGTACTACTGCACAGCTTAATTTGACAGATATTAGTACTGCTGCGGCTGGCACATACACCGTATATGCCACAGTGACAGCAGAAGGTAAGACCAGTACCCAGGCATCGAAGGAAGTGACATTGACAGTCAACAACCCGACCATCTCGCAAGCAGATGGTCTGACGGAGGTGCAAGTGGGTGGCACGTTGACACTTAGTGCTGCAGCTGGTGGTACATGGACATCTAGCAGCGATGCAATAGCTATCGTTAGCAGCGGTGTCGTAACTGGTGTAGCTGCCGGTGAGGCAACGATTACCTACACATTGGGCGAGTGCGAGGCTACCTATGTGGTGACTGTGGTTGCGACTAAAACCACGCCGACCTTCACTTGGAAGCAAGGTGATGCGATCTTTACCAGTGGTGATTTGACACTCAATGCCGGTGGTTCGTATGCCATCACGGTAGAGACATCAGCAGGTGCTGAGATACCACATATCTCGATGGAGTCGATAGTTGGTGTTAGCTACGTAGCAGGTGCAGAGTCCAACATGGGAACGCTCTATATCACTCCGGCATGCGCTGTGGAGGGGATTAAATTAACGGCCGCTGCAGATGAGAATGGTAGTTATCTGGAACATGAGGAAGAAGTGATTATCAATATTACGAATTGTGGTAGTGGTGATCTCACCAGTGCCGGAAGAGTACCAATGGCGGCATCTACGGACAATGGTAGTGGTAGCGCTCCTCGCTATAATACGGCTGTGGATAACGTAGGTTGGTTGGCTGTGAAGATGGGAAGCAATTCTTATAGTGTAGAATCATCTTCATACGAAGGATTTACAGTTAGAAATAGCAGTAATGAAAAGGTATTTACATTCTCCAATGCAACAGAGAATGTGGTGGCAGCCAAACTATACCTATACAACGGTACGAGAAATAATACGGTGGTATCTATCTATCAGGCCGATGAGTATTTCTCCTCTACATCGAGTGCAACTGATGTGACCAGTTCGGTAAACATTAATTACTATAAAGCGGATGGAACTCAAGATGCTACTAATTTGAGTGTAACCGGCAATGGTGTGGTAGAACTGATATTTACTACTCCGCTGAGTCCCAATATGGTTTCGCAGATTAACTTTGCCAACGGAGTCAGAGTATATGGTATCGAATTCTTTACCACTTCAGGTGGTGGAGGCTCTGCTAGTATAGAAACGGCGCTCGCTTGGGAGACGAATCCAGGCGAAACGGTAGAGAAGACAACGGATGACATGTCATTCCAATATGTAGCAGTTAAGACCGGTGATCATAGCAATACGTTGGGTGCTATCACCTATGCGTCATCCAATACGGGTGTAGCAACGGTTGCTTCGGATGGTACGGTGACCATCAAGGGCGATGGTGAAGCAGTGATATCTGCTAAACTGGCAGTAAGTGGTTGCTACCTTGGAGCAACAATCAGTTATAATCTGCATGTCACAGAGGTAACAATTCAGGATCCAACGGATGTGATTGTGCAAGTAACTGGTGGTGAGCCAACTGATAAATGTGCATCTGCTGAGGTAACCATGACAGCAGCATATGAGTCTGGCAGTGAGATAGCAGATGGTGCCACCTATCAGTGGTACAAAAACGACAAAGCCATCAGCGGTGCAATTGAGAGGACATATACCACTGCTGATGCCGGTACGTACACTGTGGCGGTGAAGATTCACAATGCCGTTAAGAGCACCAACTCTATTAAGATAACGAATCGTGCGAGTGCATCCGTACGTGCGCTATACGAGTATTGGTACATCAAGCAAGGTCGCGAGACTAACGATTTGGCAGTATTCGAGATAGACGACCCATCAGGTGCTGCTACGATTACCCTGCCAGCAGATGCATCAGGCAAGTACTCGTTCTATCGCGTAGGTGATGTAGTCTATCTGCGTGGTACTGCTCCGACAACGATAACATCTAATGAAGATGCACCGGCTACTCTGATAATCAATGATGGTTGTGGTGATGTGTCGGCATCCATGACACTACACCTCGTAACTGAAACAGCAAAGCCGGAGTTGGCATTCGTAGTGGCAAATAAGACGCATCTGAATGATTTGAATTGGACAGCGGTAGAGTCAGCGCAGACCACGCAGCTGACTCTGTATAAGGAGTTGGAGAAGAACTACACAGTTCAAGCTACCAATATCTATGCTACAAATGATATCAGCAAAATTCGTGCGTACTATTCGCAGTTTGATATTCTGCTTGTGACTGACTATCCAAATACCAAGCAGGTGGTCAATAAGAGTGATGACTACAGGACGCAGGGCTATGTGAACGCGCTGGGTTCGATGGTGGATATCCGTCCGATACTGACGATGGAAGCTTTTGTGTCGGCACTGGAGAATTGGCAAACCAAGGGTGATCCGACGTTGACAGCTGTGCCGCAGTTTGAAATGTTGCTGATGTGTCAGACACATGAGATATTCGCCGGTACCTCCTATTCTGTGGAGACCATTGATGATGTAGAGTATTACAAGGTAACCATGGTTGATAAAAGCCAATACAATGGAGCAGATCAAGCTATGCAAGGTTTTGCAGTGAAGGACCTGGGTGAGATGGTGGCTATCGGTAAGATTCATAATGAAGAGCATCGTTCGTCAGAGCGTAGCAGTAATCTGCTGATGGCCTGCGTAGAGCGCCAGCAGGTAGGTAATGCGCGTATGATGGTGCTGGGTATCAATAGTACAGCAATGTCTCGCCTTACAGCAGATGGTGTGACCGTGATTAAGAATACTCTGGAATACCTGCTGAAGGATGGTGAGAACATTAGTGACTGTGCGATGATATTTGATAATGGTGCAGGCAATGATGACTCAGAAGCAGTAAAGGGTGACAACAGTTGGAATAATCTTGCAAACTGGGGTCCGCTATACAACTCGCTGCCAACGGAGGCGAATGAGGTACGTATTGCAGCTAATTGTACCGTTCCTGATAACTATGTGGCAAAGGCAGCCTATGTGAAGATCAAGGACGATGTACAATTGACCATTTCCCCACAGGGTACCCTGCTGGTAGATGGTATGATGCGTCAATTCGTGGGAACTAAATATGTGGAGACCACTCCTACATCTGCTTCGCAAATCAAGGTGCGAGCTACTGAGGCTAATACCGGTGCGCTGATACAGGGTGATAAGGTGGGAACGACACGTGCGACGGTGGAGATGTACTCAAAGGCTAATATTGAGGGCGGTGAGTACGAAGATTGGAACTGGCAGTACATCGGTGTACCGTTTAACGATGCAACCAATGCCTTCAAACTCTATCCTCTGGCATACCTGTATGTATGGAATAATAGCACACAAGGATGGGTTGTGACACCGAACCAGGCTCCGCTGACACCGTTTGCAGGCTACTGCATTACGCAGGATAGGGAGAAGACCTACACGATGACGGGTACATTGGCACCGACTGCTAATCAGGAGGTAAGTATCGCAAATGGCTACACTGTGGTAGGTAACTCGTGGACGGCTCCAATCGATATCAAGAAGTTTACTGCAGAGGACTTTAGTTCGATAACAGACAATACGGTATATATGTTCAATACCGGATGTGATAAGAATAAGTCTGGCGTGGTTGGCGATGGTGCTGGTCAATACGTCAGTGTACCAATATTGGCTGCACCCTATACCGGTGAGTCGCTGACTGTGATACCGGCTATGCAGGGATTCTACGTAAGTTCGACTACGACTGGTAGCATCACACTGGACTACGATCGTCTGGTACGTGGACAAAGCACAAGCGATGGTCAAATCAATAAGCCGATGCGCGTACAAGGTGCAAGTCGTGCTGCTATAGCGGATGAGGACGAGCCGAATGTGCTGTACATCAAGGTGAGCGGTACTCGCTTTACTGACTACATCTATATCCTGGAGCGTGAGGACTTCTCGACAGGATTTGATAATGGTTGGGACGGTGAGAAGTGGTTTGGCGAAAGCTATGCACCACAACTCTACGTCGTATCCGATCGTGGTATCGAGATGGTGGATGCTATCCCAAGTATCGAAGGTACGTTGGTGGGCATACAGGCCGGTGAGGACGATGTATATATCATGACCTTTGAGTACGATGCCGATGCTGAGCCGCTGTATATCAAGGACACCTATACTAATACGTACACGCGTGTAATGACCGGTAATAGCTATATGTTCAGCACTACGGACAAGGAGGCTCATGACCGATTCATACTGACGCATAGCGATGACACGGGAGGAGGCGTGGCGACGAATATCGAGGGCGCCACCATCATTGGCGACAAGATTGTGAACGCCAGCGGTGAGCAGTTGACTCTGTGCATCTACGATGCGAGCGGTAAACTCTGCAAGGAGTACAAGACCACCGAGTCGATTGTGCTACCTGACTTGCCAATCACGCAGGGCGTGTATATGGTATATGTGCATGGTGAGCGTACGAACATTGTGAAGAAAGTGGTTAAGTAATAAGGGGAGGATAGTACTATGAAGACAAAACAACAGAACACAATGCGAGTAAAGACTCTAAGAATGACAATCGTGGCAATCATTTGCGCAATGGCAATGCCCGTAATGGCTCAATTGGATAACTCTACCATAGGTGCTGCGGCGCCTATGGGTAGAGAGTTTCAATCTACCTCTACGATGACGATGGGGGCATACAACTCGTACACCGGTAGCCTGAGTACTGCACCGGCAATTGGTGCTGACGGTCGTGCGAATGTTCCTGGTGCGATGCGTGCCCCTGGTACACCTGTTGGGGGTACTGATAAACCAGAACAACAGATACCGATAGGTGGAGCATTGCTGCCGCTACTGCTGATGGCTGCTGGATATGCGTTGTGGAGAAAGGGATCTCTAAGGAGTCTCTAAGGAGTCTCTAAGGAGTCTCTAAGGGGTCTCTAAGGGGTCGATAAGCACTCGGTAAGCACTCGAAAAAGACTCGGAAAGTGGGAAATTGCAAAGTCAATGTGGCAAAATAGTAGAAAAATCCACATAAAACGTCAATTTTTACACATTTGTATGCGCGAAAAGCAGTAATTTTGCAGTCGATTTTGATATAGCACAATCTTACTAACCTAAGATGTGAATCTGAAACCAACCAAAAACACAAATAAAAACAGTATGAAACAATCATTTTCTCTGATTCGCAAGACAGTGCTGACCCTGCTGGTCAGTGCCGTTTCGCTGATGGCTTATGCCCAGCAGAGTGTTTCGGGTGTTGTGAATGACGCAACCGGTGAGCCGCTGATAGGTGTAAGTATTCTCGTAAAAGGTACCACCAATGGTACTGTGACAGATTTTGATGGTAACTTCGCATTGGATGGCGTAAAAGCCGACAATGTGTTGGTATTCTCGTACATGGGTTATGCCAATCAGGAGGTGACCGTCGGTAACCAAAAAGTAATCAAGGTGACTATGAGCGAGGACACTCAAACCATTGATGAGGTGGTGGTAGTCGGTTATGGTCAGATGAAGAAGAACGACCTGACAGGTTCGGTTAGCTCGGTAGGCACAGACGCCTTGACCGCCAAGGGTACCACCGGTGCTCTGGAGGCTCTGCAAGGTACGGTAGCCGGTGTGAGCATCACCCAAGCCAGTGGTCGTGTCGGTGGCGGATTTGATGTGGAGATTCGTGGTAAGTCTTCTACCAACAGTGACACCAAACCAATATATGTAGTAGATGGAATGATCTGCGATGACATCGACTGGCTGAACCCACAGGATATCGAGCGTATCGACGTGCTGAAAGATGCATCTTCGACCGCTATCTACGGTAGCCGCGCTACTGCCGGTGTGGTACAAATCTCGACCAAGTCCGGTGCCAGCCAGGGTAAAAAGGAGAAGAAACCAAGTATCAGCTATGATGGCTACGTAGGATGGGTTAATCCGGTTCGTATGAATAATTTCATGGACGGACAAGAGTTCTACAACTACCGCTTTATGAAGTTCCTCAAATATGCTGGTGGCGTAGATGAGTCAACCTGCGGAAGTCAACCTGTATATCAGATGGCTGATGCCGGTTTTAAGCAGATGGCACTATATAACGATGGTACAAATCCTAACACTATTGACTACATGGGTCACTATCGTCTGAAAGACCTGATGTCGGAGAATGCAACCTACAACTGGCCGGGCATGGTAACGCGCAACGCATTCCAGCACAACCACTATCTGGCAGTGAGCGGCTCGAGCGAGCACATCGCTTACCACATGGGTATCGGCTACAACGAGGATGAGGGTGTATTCATCGGTGATAAACAGCGTCGTGTGAACTTCAAGGGTTCGATGGATGTAACTATCAACAAGTATGTACAAGCCGGATTGAACTTCAACGCCAGCTATCTGGGTAACGACTATGCCAACGATCAGGCTGTGCAATATGCATTCCGTGCTAACCCATTCTTCATTCCACGTGATAAGGAGGGTAATCTGATTGAGCAACCGGGTAACTGCGATGCAATGGGCTCGGTATCTGCTAACCAATTCTCAAACCAAATCAACCCGTTGATTTACCAAGAGAACCAAACTAAGCACAAAGATGCCTATCGTATGATGGGTAATGTGTATCTGCAGGTTGTACCAGTGAAGGGACTGACTATCAAGTCGATGTTCTCGCCGGGCTATCGTAACAGCAAGGAGGGTCAGTTTGATGGTACCCTGGCTGCAATCAACGATGAGAACATTGCTCAGACCAAGCAGCGCAGTTATTTTGACTACACATGGGATAATACCATCAACTATAGCGAGACCTTCAAGGAGAAGCACAGCGTAAACATCATGGGTCTGTACTCGCTGACCGGTGGTAAATATGAGGAGACCTATCTGCGCTACACCGGCGTAATGGATGGCACTCTATGGTACAATATGGGTACCGGTACCTATGTAGGTGATGGTGACAATAAGAGTTACACCAGCTATAGCGAGTGGAACATGATCTCATGGGCTATACGTGCCAACTACTCGTACGCAGGTAAATATATGATAACCGCGACCGTGCGTGGTGATGGTAGCTCGAAATTCGCTACCGGACACAAGTGGGGCTACTTCCCATCTGTAGCATTGGCATGGCGTATGTCGGAGGAGAACTGGATGAAGAATGCCGAGTGGCTGACTAACCTGAAATGGCGTTTGAGCTATGGTGTGACCGGTAACAACACCGGTATCAGCAACTACGCAACTCAGCAGACTGTGACAGGTCCAATCTATTATCCGTTCGGTGGCAGCTATGCACAGGGATTCTATCCTAATGCCATTGTAGATAGCAACCTGAGTTGGGAGAAGAGTAGCGAGTGGAATGCTGGTGTAGATTTCGGATTCTTGCGTGATCGCATCAGTGGTAGTGTAGATTTCTACAACAAGGTATCGAGTGACCTGCTCTTTAAGGTGCAATTGCCTCTGGAGGCAGGTGGTGGCAAGCTGACCACAAACGTAGGTTCGGTACTGAACCGTGGTGTGGAGGTTAGTCTGAAGACTGTGAACGTAGATGTAGCCGGTGTACGTTGGGAGACCAGTTTCACCTTGGCACACAATACCAACCGTGTATTGGATATCAACGGCTCGGGTGAGGATCTGCCAGAGGATGGCCTCTTCATCGGTAAGTCGATCAACAACGTATATGGCTATCAGAATGGTGGCATCATCAGCAACAAGGATATGGTGGTACCTGCCGCTAAGGAGGGTTCTGCATTGGCGCAAAAGTATGCTGACCATGGTATCGTAGCCGGTCAGACCATGCGCGAGTGCGACTACTACTACGCATGCTATGGTCAAACTGAAGGTCAGCCGTTTATCAAGGATGCCAACTACGATGGTAAGTACGACGAGGATGATAAGAAAGTATATTGCTCGGATCCATTGGTAACCGGTAGCTTGACCTCGACCCTGACCTATAAGGGCTTCGAGTTCCAATTCTCGCTGTATGGTAAGTATGGTAACACCGTTTCGTCCGCATTCTATGGTGAATATCTTAACTATAATGATCGTGGTCGTATGCACCTGAATATGGATTACTACATCCCAGCAGGTACCTTGATTGGCTGCGATGGAATCAATCCGGATGGTAGCTATCTCAATCCTAAGTATCAGGAGGTAACGCACTATGGTAGCTACCCAATGCCGCAAGATGCAGCAGGAAACTCTGGTCTGGGTGCGAATGCTACTCAATGGCTGGATGGCGTAAACAAGATTGTAGATGCCAGCTACCTGAAGGTAAAGAACATCACCTTGGCATACTCGCTGCAGAAACGTGAGCTGGAGAAGATGCACATGCAGAAGTTCCGTATCTACTGCACGATTACTAACCCGTTGGTAGCTACCAGCTACATGGGCTTCGATCCTGAGTGGGCACATGCTTCGCTGAAGAACGATGCTCCATCTACCCTGAATGTACAAGTAGGTGTGAACCTGAAGTTCTAATAATATGGTCAGAATCAATAAATACTACGAAACAATGAAAAAGAATATATTTATCAGTGCACTGCTCATCGCTGCAATGGCTTTGACCGGTTGCGATAACTATTTGACTCCTGTGAATAAGACTGCAGGTGGTCAGACTGCAGAGCAGTATTTCTCGGAGAATCCAGATGCGCTGCTGACCTATGCTTACTCGCTGATGCGTCCTCTGGTCTGGGATGGTATGAAGACTGCTAACATGATGTGCGAGGGTACAGATTTGTACCAAGTAGCTCGTAACCAGTCTCAAACCGAATTTCAGCAATATACACTGACCCCAGAGAGCAGCGATGTAGAGGCGTTCTATAAGGCAGCATTCAACTGCATCAACAATGCCAACGCCGCTATCTTCTATGCCGAGAAGAAGAAAGGTAAGGATCAGGTGATCGCTGAGGCTCGCTTCATCCGTGGCTGGTGCTACTACATGCTGATTCAGCAGTTTGGACGCGTACCTTATATTACCACGTATGTGAATAACGCTGAGCGCAACTATCCGTTGGAGAGCACCAAGAACCTGTATGATAAGGTGATTGCCGATCTGAATACATTGGCAGCAGAGAATGTGTTGCCACTCACCTCTACCGATGGTCGTGCCAACAAGGCAGCGGTATATGCTCTGCTGGCTAAGCTGAATCTGGCTGCTGGTTGGGATCTGGAGGTAAGTGGTGAAGGTCAGGCAGTACAGGCAACAGGTACTACTTATTTCAAAGCAGCTGTTGATGCTGTAAAGAATGCTAAGGATGTATGTCAATTTACCGAATTTACTTTAAGCAATGAGGATAAGTGGTCACCGAAGCATGAGAATAACAATGAGGTACTCTTTGCTATCCAGTGGTGCCGTGATGGCAACCCGGGTGAGGATGCAACCGGTGGTCATGGACTGCAGAATACCTTTGGTAGTTACTACAACGACTGTGTAGCAAGTGGTATCAAGTATGTAAACTCTCGCTTGGCTCCAAGTGCTAAAGGTCTGCTGTTGTGGGAGGAAGGTGATAAGCGCTATGAGGCTTACTTCATGACCCAGATGGCTAACTACAATGGTGAGGATTATGCATGGGGCAGCCATGGCTACTATGGCTACTACAATAATGCTAATTTTGACAGTCTGAAAATTGCCTATAAGTACTTCCCATCATGGATTAGCGTAGATGATGCTAAGGCTTGGGTAAATGCACATGCCAACCAATTTAAGCAAATCACAGGTGGTGCTAATACTCCGACAGCATTTATCATGTCGGATCCGGTAGTCACTATCTCGGTTAATGCTGATGGTACCGTTAAGTCAACGGAGAGCCAGGCATATCAAGATGCTATTGCAAAATTGTTTATTGTACCAACCTTGAAAAAATGGGATGATCCTAACTCGATTCAGGTGAACCTGAACATGACCAATAGTTATCGTAATGTACCTGTATTGCATATGTCAGACCTGTATTTGGTAGACGCAGAGGCTAAGTACATGATGAACGATGAAGATGGTGCTTTGAAAAGTCTGAATGCGGTACGTGTTCGTGCCGGTTTGACTAATTTGACAAGCATGGATGATTATGAGGCTCCGTATGCAGTACCGAGCAGTTTCACAGAGGGTAAGTTGGACTTCATCCTGGATGAGCGTGCACGTGAGCTGTATGGTGAGTGCCAACGCTGGATGGATTTGCGTCGTACCCGTCAACTCGTGCGCTATAACAGGGCATTTAACTTGCAATTGGTTGCTGAGGTAAAGACCTATCGTCCCATCCCACAAACTGAGATCAACTCGAATACTGCACTTACTAAGGAAGATCAGAATCCGGGTTATTAATCGGAAATGAGAAAAAAGAATAATTTGAAAATTTGTAAGTATTACAGATATGAAGAAGATTTTTAATATCATGCTGGTCTTGGCAGCAACGATGCTGGTGGCCTGCAATGGCAAAGCCAAAGACGAGGTACGCGTGTATCCGGAGAGTGCGGCTGAGAAGGCAGTACAATTGGGAACCTTTGAGGGTACGTGGACTCAGACTCTTGATGATGTTACCAAGTCAGCAATTAGTACCATCACATTTAGCCCTTATACAAACGAAGAGGGTGTGGTAGCCAAAGATTTGGTGATGATGAGTGTGACTTGTGATGATGCTGATTTTGCGGATGTGAATAAGAGTTGTATTTTCAATATCACGCATGCAGAAAATGATCTGATAGTGATTAATAGTATGGACAGCAACGCCTTTGGCAAAAGTATTGGTGGTCGTATCAAGAATGCTTATGGCGATGGTGCGAAGGAACTGACACTGAATCTCAAGATTGAGAAAAAGGTAGGTCGTCTGCAAAAAACCTATTACTATGCTTTCGGACCAACTCTGTACACTGAGGAATAAAAAAGATTAGGGAGGAGTCCCTATGGTGATGTCCTCCCTAATTTAGTTAACTAAATAAATATTTTTAACAATTAAAAAAAAAAAAAATTATGAAGAAGTTCTTCTTTTTTGCAGCTGCTCTCGTAGCATCTGTTTCAATGAGCGCTCAGTACGCTCACGTTAATCTGGAAGGTCTTAGCCAAGATGCTGCTACGAGCCTGGAAGTAGGTACTGTTTTGGCTACCACTGATGGTGGTGTGGTAAATGTACCATTCGCTACCACCTGGAAGGTTGTGAATGCTAAGACTGATAGCTATGGTTGGTTCTATGCAGGTGAGAATGCTCTGAATAGCGATACTCTTGCTGTTCAGGGTCAAGATAATGGTAAGGACGAGGATGGTGGTAACCCAGCACTCACTCTTAAGGACTATGCTAATGGTGCTGCTCTTGGCTTCGAGGCAACCAAGAATGGTTATCTGACTGTATTCCACAAGGCTAGCTCGAACAAGCAGTATGTAGTATTCGAAGAGGGTACCGCTGTAGGTTACGAGTTTGCTCAGCTTGCTAAGATTGGTGAGGCTCCTGAGGTTATTTGCTACGAGGTTAAGGGCGTAGGCGAGTTCAACGAGGTAAAGGAACCAATCAATAAAGTTGAGGAGATCGTTGTTAAGGAAGGTCTCGTAAGCAAGAATGGTGAGAGCGCTATGCGTTTCCCAGTATATGAGGGCGTAAAATATCACTTCGGTGCTACCGGTTCGAAGATGACTCTCCTGGGTGTATATTTCAGCGAGGAGAAGACCGACATCTATGTATCGAAGGCTGAGGGTGAGGCTAAGCTGCTGCTGCTGACTGCAAACGGTCTGCCAGAGGGTATTGAGAACAACACCGTAGCTGCTAAGGCTGTGAAGACTATCGTTAACGGTCAGATCGTTATCGAGAAGAACGGCGTTAAGTACAACGTACTGGGTGCACAGCTCTAATCGACATGCATCTTCCCAACATCGAATGAGTTGATGGGAAAACAAAGGGGAGTCGCGATTGCGACTCCCCTATTTATTTTAGGTCATTCAATTGGCGATGACCATCAGGTTAACTTATGGGCGGACGGTGATGTGGAAGCAGGACTGGCGCCACTCGTACTTGACGTAGATATGACCGGCGCGCTGCTCGTTGAGAAGCACCTGACCCAGAACCAGCTTGAGGTTGTCTTCCGGCACGTAGTCGCACGTGCGTGTGACCTTATCATAATGCAGATAGGCTATGTCGAAGGTAGTGCCGTAGCAGTGGGCTGAGTTAGAAACCGAATTGACATTACCGCTACGCTGCAGGCGACGTATATCCTCATCGGTACGCAGGATGCTGGTGATACGAAAGCGATAGTGAGGCAGGCCATTTCGCGCCAGTATGTCGGCAAATCCCTTACCGATAGAGTCGAGTTCGGCAGCCGCCTTTGGTACCAGATAAGGGACAGAGTGGGTGAGGGAGTCGATGATATAGTACTGCGTAGATTGTACCTTACGCAGCTGCTTTCGCAGGTGCTCTGCCGCCTCACGATCGTGCGGACGGGTCTGCAAACCGAGGGCAGTGGCAGCCGCGAGGTGCTTGTCGTTGTTGTCACGAAACTTCTCGGAGTACTTAATCGAGCGTCCCGGGTATAGTACGGGATTATCCTCTACCACCTGCTGTTGCTCCTGCAGCTCAGGGGATGAATGCTTGCTGCGATGGCATGCTACAGGCAGGCACATCGCAGCTGTCAGCATACAGGGGATGATCCAGCGGAAGCGAAGAATCACTAGGGTTTGCATATCTTCCATGGTTTGAGAGCCGCCTGATGTGCAGCCGTTTGGCAGGCGCTGATGAGGGACTCGTTTGCCCACTCGGGACGATAGGTGTTGCCTACTACCGAGTGACCGGAGATCATCTCCCACCACAGACATGCAGCTGTATATCGCCCATGTTCGTAGTGCAGGTGATATCCATCACGATTCATAATGTCGCCCAGCACCATTCGTGCGTTCTGAATCGCCGTACCGGCAGGAATAATCTCAAACTCGGGGTGGGCGCGATGCAACCGACGATTGGTACGGATGATGTCTCGGTACATACGCATCTGGTCGCAGTAGTACATAGGGAAGCCATCGTGCGTGGCGTCCTGGGCATATGCCCACGTCATTTGCCACATGCGGCGTGCCTCGGGGCGCACATGCAGAGCGACGGAGTCCATCAGTTCGGTGAGCCACGGCTCGTATGTACGATAGAATCCGCTGTAGTGGCTTGCCTGCTGGGTGGTGACTATGTCCCACTTCTCGTCCGCCATAGCGGTGTGGATGCTGGTATTGGTAGTCTTGGTGAGTGTACCGCCTACATTCTTGATGTAGAGGTAGCCCGGCACATCGTTGCGGATATTGAGGGCATGACGCTCCAGCGAGCAACCGCCTATATAGAGGTTGCCTATCACGAGGTTGACACTATCAGCATCGGCTATCTCGTAGAGGTACTGCTCGACGGCATCTACCGAGAAACTATTGCCAATACATAGAATACGAATAGTTGGTTTGGCGCTCACGTATAGTGCCAAACCAACTAACATACATACACAGAGTATCCTTTTCATGCTACGAGATGGTGGGTTAGAGACTCCATTCAAATCCGTCCTTGCTATCCTTGATGGTGAAGCCCAGGGCGGTAAGTTCGTTACGAATCTTGTCGCTGGTAGCCCAATCCTTGTTGCGCTTAGCCTCCAGACGCATGTTGAGGAGCAAATCAACGGCACCCTGATAAGCAGCCAACCCCTCTCCGGCAGCCCCTTCGAGAGAGAGAGAATCGCCCAATCGGAGCCCGAGGATATCGATGGCGTAGAGTTGCCATACGGTGCGCAGTTCGTCCAGATCAGCCGCGTTGATGGTAGCCTTGCCGTCGGCGATGGTATTGATGGCCTTGACGCTATCGAAGAGAGCCTGCAGCACAATCGGTGAGTTGAGATCGTCGTCCATCGCCTCGGCACAACGCTGACGCAAAGACAATCCCTCTCCGTCTCCCCCAATGGGGAGAGAGGTGGTAGCGGATGGCTGGAGTTTCAGCAGTCGGTTGTAGGCATCCTGCAGGCGTGCAAAACCCTTCTCGGCTGCCTCGAGTGCTTCGCTGGAGAAATCTACCGTGGAGCGATAATGCGCCATCAGGATGAAGAAACGGATTGTCATCGGTGAGAACGGCTTGGTGAGCAACTCGTGCTCGCCACGGAAGAACTGACCGAGGGTGATGAAGTTGTTGTACGACTTACCCATCTTCTTGCCAGCGATGGTAATCATATTGTTGTGCATCCAGTAGTGTACGCTGTCATGACCGAGTGCGGCGCACGACTGTGCAATCTCTGCCTCGTGGTGTGGGAACATGAGGTCCATACCACCACCATGGATGTCAAACTCCTCGCCGAGGTACTTGGTACCCATCGTGGAGCACTCCATATGCCAACCCGGGAAACCCTCTGACCACGGACTGGGCCAGTGCATGATATGCTCGGGAGCAGCCTTCTTCCAAAGGGCGAAGTCGTAGCTGTGCTTCTTCTCCTGCTGACCATCCAGTTCACGTGTGTCGGTTACTATCTCCTCCAGATTACGTCCGCTGAGCTTGCCGTAGTGGAAGTCGCGGGCGTACTTCTCCACGTCCATGTATACAGAGCCTTCGCTAACGTATGCGTATCCATTGTCGAGAATGCGCTTGACGAACTCAATCTGCTCGATGATGTGTCCGCTGGCGTGCGGCTCGATGGATGGCGGCAGCACATTGAGTGCCTCCATGTCCTTGTGGTAGCGATTGACATAGTACTGGACGACCTCCATTGGTTCCAATTGCTCCAGGCGTGCCTTCTTGGCAATCTTGTCCTCGCCCTCGTCGGCATCGTGCTCGAGGTGGCCTACATCAGTGATATTGCGCACATAGCGTACCTTGTAACCCAGACTCATCAGGTATCGGTACAGGAGGTCGAAAGTGATGGCAGGACGGGCATGTCCCAAATGCGCATCACCATAGACGGTAGGGCCGCAGACGTACATGCCTACGTGTCCCTCGTGCAGGGGACGGAAGAATTCCTTCGTGCGAGTGAGTGTGTTGT
This sequence comes from Paludibacteraceae bacterium, assembly GCA_045599285.1. Taxonomy (GTDB): domain Bacteria; phylum Bacteroidota; class Bacteroidia; order Bacteroidales; family Paludibacteraceae; genus Colicola. Next base: position 52,307 of record JAZRVR010000003.1, read on the forward strand.
AAATCTGTAACATTAGAGCAGGGTTTGTGGATCCAAATTATTCTTTTCGATGTCTTTGAAGTACTTGAAGGTGCCGACTTTGAGTTCGTCGCAAGCAGCCTCGTCGCAGACGATGATACCATGCTGGTGCATCTGTAGCATGCTGACGGTCCACATGTGACTGATAGGCTCCTCGATGGCGTGCTGCAGGGCGCGCGCTTTGTTATGGCCATTGACCATGATGAGCACCTCCTGTGCATCCATGACGGTGCCCACACCTACGGTGAGAGCGGTCTTCGGAACGAGGTTGACATCGTTGTCAAAGAATCGGCTATTGGCGATGATAGTGTCGGTGGTGAGTTCCTTCTTGCGGGTGCGGCTGGTGAGGGAGGAACCCGGCTCGTTGAAGGCGATGTGACCATCCGGTCCAATGCCTCCGAGGAAGAGGTTGATACCACCCATCTGCTTGATCTTAGCCTCGTAGCGAGCGCACTCAGCCTGCAGGTCTGCGGCGTTGCCGTTGAGGATATTGACGTTCTCCTTCTTGATGTCGATGTGGGAGAAGAAGTTGTTCCACATGAAGCTGTGGTAGCTCTCGGGGTGCTCTTCCGGCAGACCTACGTACTCGTCCATATTGAAGGTGACTACGTTGCGGAACGACACCTTGCCCTCCTGATTGAGCTTGATGAGGTGCTGGTACATACCGAGTGGCGACGAACCGGTCGGCAGACCCAATACGAATGGACAACTCTCCTTTGGCTGGAAGGCATTTATCTTTGCTGCTACGTAATTTGCAGCCCACTGGCTCAGCAAATCATAATTGTCTTGAATAATAACGCGCATAAAAGTATGTTTTTTATTAAATTAGGTGACAAAGTTACGAATAAATTTCCAAATATGCAAATATATTTGCAAAAATATGGTGTGAGAAGCGATTTTTTTGTAAATTGTCTATCAGGAAAAATAAGGAGGGAGGAGGAAGGGAAGAAAAATGTACGATTATTAAGATTTTTGGGAACGAGCGAGTCACGGACGACCCACGGACGACCCCTTAGTGACCCCTTAGTAAAATCGCTCACGAGATGCAAGGTAAAAATGTACTATTTTTAAGAATAATACAAATAGAAGGTCGCAATTCGCGACCTTCTGCTGTAATCTATCGGATAAGGATGTTTAGTCCACCTGCTCGAGGACGATGGCGGATCGGGCAGGGAGGTAGAGTTTGAGCCAACCCTTGCCATCCTTATGGTAGAGTTCGTCATGCTCGGTGAAGTGCTCGACACTATCGTCGCTGAGGCCGAAGCCTGCAAACTCCTTAGCGTCGGTATTGAGCACTACGCGGTACTTACCCTCCGGCGCGAGGAAACCATAGTCGCTGAAGGACTTCTGACCGTTCCAGTTGAAGACGAAGATGAGTTTTCCACGGCGGTATGCTACCACCTGATCTCCCTCATTGTCCCAAAGGTTATAGACGTATGGCAGGTGCTCGGCTGTACCCTTGGCATCGCATGCGTCCAGTTCGTAGTGGAGCTTACTGCGCAAGAGGTTAATCATTGCCTCGTCAAAGTGGTTGAGGTCGTGATAATAAAAATTCTCGTTATCGACCAGACTCCACTGACGGCGAGCATACTTATGGCTCCAGCCGTTACCCTGACGCGGGAAATCAATCCACTCAGGGTGACCGAACTCGTTACCCATAAAGGTGAGGTAGCCACCATTGATAGTGGAAGCCGTGACGAGGCGAATCATCTTATGCAGAGCGATACCGCGATCGACCATGTAGGTGGAGTGACCGTGCTCCATGTGCCAGTACATCTCGGCATCGATGAGGCGGAAGATGATGGTCTTGTCGCCCACAAGCGCCTGGTCGTGACTCTCAGCATAACTGATGGTCTTCTCGTCCGCGCGGCGGTTGGTCATCTCATAGAGGATATGACCGGCCTTCCAGTCTTCGTCCTTCTGCTCCTTGATATACTTAATCCAGAAATCAGGAATACCCATGGCGAGACGATAGTCGAAGCCCATACCGCCCTCCTTGATTGGGCAGGCGAGACCCGGCATGCCGGACATCTCCTCAGCGATGGTGATGGCGTTCTTCTTGACTTGGTGAATGAGCTTGTTGGCCAGGGTGAGGTACATGATGGCATCGCCATCCTCGTTGCCGCTATAGTAGCTGGGGTAGCCGTTGAAGTCCTCACCCAGACCGTGGCTGAGGTAGATCATCGAGGTCACGCCATCAAAGCGGAAACCATCGAAGTCATACACGTCCATCCAGAACTTACAGTTACTGAGCAGGAAATGCAGCACCTCGGGTTTGTTGTAGTTGAAGCAAAGGCTGTCCCAAGCCGGATGCTCGCGGCGACCGCCGTCGTGGAAATACTGATACGGGGTGCCATCGAAGTTACCGAGACCCTCGAGTTCGTTCTTCACAGCATGGCTGTGTACGAGGTCCATGATGACCGCGATTCCGCGGCTGTGAGCGTCGGCGATGAGGGTTTTGAGTTCCTCTGGTGTACCGCAACGCGAGCTGGCAGCGAAGAAGTTAGACACATGATAACCAAACGAACCATAGTAGGGGTGCTCCTGGATAGCCATGATTTGGATGCAGTTGTAGCCGAGCTTGGCAACACGCGGCAGGACGTTCTGGCGGAACTCCTCGTAGCTGGTCACCTTCTCTGCCTCGCCGGACATACCAACGTGGCACTCGTAGATATAGAGGGCTTCGCCCTTCTTGAGCGGATTGCCTTTCTTAATCTTTTTCACCCCCGGTACCTCTACCGGTTTTTCCTCCCATACTTGAGCAGAGAAAATCTTGGTTTGCTCGTCTTGCACCACTCGCCAAGCGTACGATGGGATGCGCTCACCGTAGCCACCCTCCCACTCAACGAGGAGTTTGAAGAGTTGCTCCTGCTGTAGCATGTCGGCAGGCCATTGTGCCTCCCAAACGCCATTGCCGACGTGCTGGAGGCGATAGCGCTCGTCCTTCTGCCAATTATTGCAATCTCCCTTGAGGTAGATAGCTGTGGCGTTTGGTGCCCACTCGCGTAGCACCCAACCGGTCTCGGTACGGTGCAAACCGAAGTAGAGGTATCCGTTAGCCCACTCGTTAAGTGTCTTACCACCAGTGATTTCCTGCTCCTTTCGGATAGCATAATCATAACGTCCTTGGATGGCGCTCTCGTAGTCCTTGAGATACGGGTCGCGTGCGACCAATGCCAGAGATTTCTTCTTGCAAGCCATGGGTGTGTTGTTTAGTTGTTGAAATGTTGAATTGTTGTTAGGCGTTGACCTTGGCCTTCACGATGAGCTTGCGATACTGCTTGCCCGGCGCGATACCCGGCTGGTGCGCATCCGATGGGAAGAATACAGCAAAGTGCCCGGCAGGAACGGTAAACTTAGCCACAGCCTTGTCGCTGTAGAACTCTACATCCTTGCCCTCATCGTACTCCTGGCTGACATTCTGGCAGTCCACCTGTGCCTTCCATCCCATAACCTCATCGTCTGTCAGCGGAATCTGGATGTCCAGATAGTCGTGGTGTGCCTCCATGCGGCAGTTAGCCTCCTCTTTTCCTTTGAAATCAAGGATGTTGACAAAGAGGTCACTACCATCGAGTTTGATCTTGCAAGCAGGGATAGCCTCCAGGTCGTTTTCGTTAAAGAACTTCATGAATTGAGCAAAGCCCGGTACGCAGTCGAAATACAGATCTGCATTCTCTAATTTGTCGAGGATCATATTTTTTATTGTTTAATCGTTTAACTGGTGAATTGTTGAATCATTGATTCAAGCGCAAAGTTACGGAAAAAAACTGGAATATGCAAGTTTTTGGTCAAAAAACTGTAAATTTTCGCTTGAAGTGCAAAAAAATGGAGCCCGATATCACATCGCGCTCCATCTCCATATGAAAAACACTATTTATTAATAATAACACAAATCGTTGTCTCTCGACAACTTTTTCTCTCTGATTTCGCTATTCTTCTATCAGTTTATACCCCTTCCCATGCACGCCAATGATGCTATATCCTGTATTCTGCAGGTGCCCTCTCAAGTGATTGACATAGACGCTGAGCGAACGGGATGAAAAATAATCATCGGTTTGCCATAAAGTGCACAGAATGAGGTGTCTATCCACAACCTGATTCATATGCCGACAAAGCATGAGCAACAGGTCACTCTCTCGGGAGGACAGGTGCCGGTCACCTATGGTTTGTCGTACGCTGTCGAAGGTCACACTGCCCAGCATGAAGCTGGTGGCAGCCGATTCGGAGGATGCTTTGTAGCGCCGCACCACCGCCTGGATGCGGCAGATGAGGATATCCATGGAGAACGGCTTGGTGACATAGTCATCGCACCCTAACTGAAACGCTCGCATGATGTCCTCTCGCGCCTGTCGGGCAGAGAGCATGATGACAGGGATGTCGTTCTCGCTCTTTCGGAGCTGCGAAAGCACCTCAAATCCACTCATCCCTGGCATGTTGATGTCCAGCAGACACAGGTCGTGGTATGATGCATGTATTCGCTCCAATGCTTCTTCTCCCGAGTGGACAGACTCCACGATGAAGTCCGCATTGCTGAGGTACTCGCTCAGCACGGATGACAGGCTAATGTCATCATCACACAGGATAATATGCAGTTTGGGTTTCGACATGACAGCACATCCTAAAATACAATAACTATGCCAAACTGCATAAAATTACCAATATTTGCTTTTAAAAAGGGCATAGAAATCAAAAAAAAAGAAATCTAATTGTTGAAATTTGGTGGTTTCATATTTTTTTTGTATCTTTGCACCGCGAATAATGCTTTTTGTCATAACAGAACCAATTTGAGCAAAAACGCCTATGAAATCTGTATTATTGATCTTTACTGGTGGCACCATATCGATGGTGAAAAACATGGAGACCGGTGCATTGCATCCCGCTGATTTGGACACGTTCAAGGCCTATGTACCAGAACTGTGCTCGGGTAATGTGCGCGTGGATATGCTGGCGTTTAATCCGCTGATTGACTCATCCGATGTGAGCATTCAGGATTGGGAGCGCATGGCTCATGCAGTATATGATAATTATAGCAAGTACGACGGCTTTGTCATCCTGCACGGTACGGATACGATGGCGTACTCCGCGAGTGCGCTGAGTTTCATGCTGGAGGATCTGAATAAGCCGGTAATCTTTACCGGATCGCAGTTGCCGATAGGTGTGCTGCGCTCGGATGCGCGAGAGAACCTGCTGACAGCCATTGAGATCGCTGCGGAGCAGGACGCCGATGGCGATGCGCTGGTGCCGGAGGTTTGCATATTCTTTGAGGATAAACTGATGCGCGGCAACCGCTGCACCAAGCGTAATGCGGAGCACTTCTCGGCATTCAAATCCTATAATTACCCCTCGCTTGCCAAGGCAGGTGTACACATCACGTACAATATCCACCTGGTACACTACAACGACCCTCGTGCGACGCTGAAACTACGCACACAGATGGACCGCAATGTGGCTGTTCTGAAGCTCTTCCCGGGTATCACGAAGGCTGTGGTACATAGCTTTCTGGAGACCCCAGGACTGCGCGGCGTGGTGCTGGAGACCTATGGCGCAGGTAATGCTCCGTCTCGCGAATGGTTATACGAGGAGCTTCGCGATGCCGTTTCGCGCGGTATCATCATCGTCAATAAGACCCAGTGTCTGACAGGTACGGTGGAGATGGGACTATACGAGGTCAGCATGAATCTGGTGAAGGCTGGGGTGCTGTCCGGCTACGACATCACCACAGAAGCACTCCTGACGAAGATGATGCTGCTGTTGGGTGAGAACCCGGACGACGCAGATGCCGTGAAGCAACTGCTACAGACATCACTATGTGGTGAGATGACAAATGCTCAGTAATAAATCAACAATACAATAAACCAATATGAAAAATTTACAACCAACAGGAGTATGGAATAATTTTCATTTCCTCACGCAGATTCCTCGCCCGTCGGGCAAGAAGGAGGAGGTAAGTGCAGCACTTGCTAACTATGGTCGCAGCCTGGGTCTGGAGACCATCGTAGATGAGATAGGTAACGTGGTGATCCGTAAGCCGGCGAGTCCGGGTCTGGAGAATCATCCGGGTGTTATCCTGCAGGGACACATGGATATGGTGCCGCAGAAGAATTCGGATACCGTGTTTGACTTTGAGAAAGATCCTATACGCGCGTACGTGCAAGATAATAAGGAGTGGGTAACTGCTGACGGTACCACTCTGGGTGCAGATAATGGTATCGGTGTTGCTACGGCTATGGCGATATTGGCAGACAAGGACGTGGTACACCCACCTCTGGAGGCGTTCTTCACCGTAGATGAGGAGACCGGAATGTATGGCGCGTTTGCGTTGAAGGGCGGATTGCTGCAGGGTAAATACCTGCTGAATCTGGATTCGGAGAGCGAGGGCGAACTGTACGTAGGTTGTGCCGGCGGTGTAGATACCACGGCTACTTTTACATACGAAGCCGTAGATGTAGAGGAGGGAGATATAGCCCTTCGCATCAGTCTGAAGGGCTGCAAAGGTGGTCACTCGGGTTGTGACATTCACCTGCAGCGTGCCAATGCCATCAAACTGCTGACTCGTGTACTCAAGGATCTGGTTGCTACGCAGGCAGCTCGCCTGGTGAGCATCGAGGGCGGTAGCCTGAGAAACGCTATTCCACGTGAGGCATTTGCTACCATCACTATTCCGCAGGAGGCATACGATGATGCTATGGATGTGATTGCAGAGTATGAGGATCTCTTCATCCGCGAGTTTGATGGCATAGAGGATAACATCACCCTGAGTGCCGAGGAGGTAGAGTGCCCAAAGACTGAGTTGCCGGAGGAGGTACAGGACTACCTGATTCATGCGCTGACAACCTGTCCTCATGGCGTGTATCGTGTGATTCCTGAGATGCCGGACATCGTGGAGACTAGTAATAACCTCGCTATGATCCAAACCGAGGTCGACAAGGTAGTGGTATATTGCCTGACTCGCTCGTCGGTAGAGTCGCGCAAGGAGGAACTGCAATCGATGATTCAGAGTTGCTTTGCCATTGCAGGCGCAGATGTGGAGTTCTCGGGCAGTTACCCGGGGTGGAAGCCTAATCTGAAAAGCCAGCTGTTGGCTAAGATGAAAGAGGTCTATGTGAGCGAGTTCCAGAGCGAGCCACGTATCGTAATCATCCACGCCGGTCTGGAGTGTGGTATTATCGGACGTAACTATCCTGAGATGCAGATGATTAGCTTCGGTCCGACCATCGAGCACCCACATAGCCCGGATGAGCGTGTGAACATAGCTACCGTACAGAAGTTCTATCACTATGTCCTGGCTACCCTCAAAGCTCTCTGATAAAACGAAACAAATAGTAAGGACTACCGCCAACTGGGTGGTAGTCCTTATCGCATATACTTACCTGATTTATCAACTCTGCACCACGGATTGGAGTGTGGTCACGGTCGTATCTGCTCATTGGATCTACCTGCTACCCATCGTGGCGCTGATGCCCATCAATGTGCTGTTGGAGGCGCTGAAATGGCGCTGCCTGCTGCATAATGTCTATCCAATGTCCGTGATGGAGGCGCTGCGGCAGGTGCTGTACGGGTTTGTTGGATCGATGATAACTCCCTATCGTGCAGGCGATTATCCGGCACGTATGATGCTGATGCGCGACAAGAATTGCTGGCCGCAGGCAATTGCACTGGGTATCTATGGCAGCGTGGTGCTGACAGGGGTGATACTGCTCGCCGGAGTGGGACCTTTCTGCGCGTATATGGGGTATGCTACGCCCAGTCCGTATCTGGTACTGCCGGTGCTGCTGAGCCTGCTGCTGGTGGTGCATAAGCGGATGGAGGGGGGAAAGATAGCTCTGCTATGTATGGCGCGGTATGCCGTGTTCTGCGTGCAACTATACCTGATGCTGCGGTGTATCGGCGTGGAAATCAGCATAGTAGATGCCATCTGTCGGATTCCGTACTACTATCTGCTGGTGACCATTACTCCCAATATCCCCATCTCGGATCCGGCTATTCGTGGTAGTTGGGCAATCATTGCCTTTGGTCCTGCCGGCGCGGTGGCGGCACTTGGACTATGGGTCATTAATACCGTATTGCCCACCTTGATAGGGGGGATACAAGCAATCCCTACCACTCGAGGTGATAGGGATTGACATCATAGCTGTATTACGAATACGTTATTTACCTAACTCTTTGCGGAGGTCGCTGACCATCTGCTCGTACTCGGCATCGGTGAGATAAACCTTGCCAGGATTCATCTGGAAGGTACCACCGTAATCCGGTCCATCTACATACTTGGGAGCCAGGTGGAAATGCAGGTGGCTGAGTTTGTCGGAGTAAGCACCGTAATTGATCTTCTCTGGATTGAAGAGTCGCTGCATAGCGCGGGTCACATCAGCTACGTCTGCCATGAAGGCATTACGCTGCTCATCGTTTAGCTCGTTGAGGTCATTGACATGCTCATCGTACGACACGAGGCAACGACCGTGGTAGGTCTGCTCCTTAAATAGGAACGCACGCGATACACGCAGGTGGCAAATCTCAATCATGAGATTATGCAGGGTCTCATTGTTTTGGCAATAGAGACAATTCTCTTTCGGACTTTGCATATACTTACAGATTTACTAATTTGCAGATTTCTACATTCTTTATCGTACACTGGTTAGCTGACGCACGTGTGTGTTGAAGGCATCCTGTGTGAGGAGCTGCTCCAGGCTGATGTGCATACGATAGTTCCAGAAGTGGCGTGGGTTAGCCGGTACGTTGATGCGGTCGGCGTGCTGATCCGGAATGCGAATCTCGCCATCAATAGCGAGCCAGTCTTGCAGCGGCAGGATGACCCACATAGCTGGACTGTACATGTGTTGATTAACGATGAACTCCGCAATCTCGGGCGACATCTCTTGTGGAGCTTCACCCCACCATCCCATCTGCTCGTTGTAGAACTTCTGGGTGACAGCGCGATCTTCTTCCCACCATGCGCGCAGCGGATTGGTATCGTGTGTACCGGTGGTGCAAACGCTCAGGTAAGGTGCATCCGCAGGATGAGCAAATGCCACGGTAGGATCCTTTGGCATGCGCTGAATCTCAAGCGACAGAATCTGCAATTGGTGCATCACATCCGGTACGCAAGCCGGTACCATACCCAGATCCTCACCGCAGACAAGCATCTTGGTGGCACCAATCAGAGTAGGCAATTTGCGCATAGCAGACTCGTGCCAGAACTGGGTGTGACGCTGGAAGAAGTAGTCGTTGTAGATAGCCATCAGCACGCGCTTCTGGTCGTCGTAGAGCTCGTTGAAGCTATGCGACTGATAGATAGAGATACGCGGGTGGAGAAGCTCCGGCTGCTTCTGATCGCGCACGAAGAGAACCTCGCAGTGCAGATAGAGCAGACCTTCGCGGAGGTTGATCATTTTCTCCTCGGTCATCTCTGGGTCAGCAAAGAGGTTGCCCTGTGGGTTGTGCAGCTTCTCAATCTCGGCATCGAAGTACTCCTGTACCTTGATCTGTGTATCAAACTCCGGCTTGAACCAGTAGATATAGTTGTCGTGTGTTTCCAGGAAGTGCTGCTTAGCGTACTCGGTGTCAAATCCGAAGACCTCACCGAGGAAGTTGGCACGCAGGTACGGACGGGTCATGCGATCCTCATCCAGGCATACACCCATATTCCACAAGTCTTGCAGCGAGTATGGCATAGCCGGCGAGAAGTGTCCGCACAGTCCCCACACATCAGTCTTGCGCATCTGCCAGATACGGAAGAAGCCGAGGATATGGTCGATACGATAGGCATCAAAGTAGTCCTGCATCTTGGTAAAACGGCGGCGCCACCACAGGAAATTGTCCTTTGCCATCTCGTCCCAGTTGTAGGTTGGGAAGCCCCAGTTCTGTCCGCTGATGGAGAAATCATCAGGTGGAGCACCGGCGCTGGCATTGAGGTTGAAGAGCTCTGGATTGGTGTAGGCATCCACGCTATCCGGCGAGATTCCGATAGGTATATCACCCTTCATAGCTACTCCGATGGAGTGTGCGTATGCTACAGCCTCGCTCAGCTGCAGGTCGGCATGGAACTGCAGGTAGTAGTACAGATCCTTAGGCTGCTTGTCGCGCTTTGCCACAAAGGCAGCATATGGCTCGAGCCATTCTTTGTTCTTTGCGAAGAAGGTCTTGTATGCCTCGCTGGAGAAGACTGCCTCTTTCTCGGCCTTGTAGAGGGCCTTGAAGTACTTCATCTTCTCATCGTAAACGCATTGATAATCAGCAATAGTCTTGGCATTGAACTCCGCCTTGGTAGCCTCGTATTTCTTCTTCTGAGCAGGCGTCAGACGACCCATGCGTGGGATGTTGATATAGATTGGGTGCAGAGCGAAGACGCTGACAGCGTTGTATGGATACGAGTCGCGATTGGTGTGCGTGAGGGTGGTGTCGTTGATAGGCAGGGTCTGGATCATCTTCTGTCCGGTCAGGGCTGCCCAATCTGCCATTTTCTTGAGGTCGAGAAACTCACCGATACCGAATCCGTCCTCGGTACGCAGAGAGAATACCGGAACGGCTACGCCGGCACCCTTGAAACGAGGTTGTGTGCGGCGGAAGCTGCGGTCGTTCTGCTGAATCTTAACGCCCTTCTCCAGACCCCAGATCTTGCGGTTCTCACCCCATTCCAGATCTACAATAGCACCCGAGTGCAGGTCGTAGATGCAGTATTTGTATTCGATGATTTGGTTCGGCTCAGCATCCACGTCAGCGCGCCACAGTGGAAACTCAGCATCCGATAGTACGAGTTTGTCGTCTGCATTCCAGTTGCCGAGCTCAGGGATGTTACCGATGATGGCCACGCCCTGTGACGGTAGGATTTGCGGCAGGTCGATGCAGAAGCGGATATTGCCCTTTTGTGCCTTCGCCTTGGCTGGTGCCGGACGACGGAAGAGGGACTTGAGGAATGCCGTGGTATAGAACGATTTCTCGTAATCATCTATTTGCCAGAAATCGCGTACAATGATTTTTTTATCAGCAGTCTTGAGTGTCAGTAGGCGCGGTTCGCCCTGCTCGTAGATGTAGCGTCCATCCTGCAGGCGAACGGCATACTTGTACTGTATAGTGCCGGCAAAATCAGAAATGGGAAGCGTAGCTGTCCAGAATTCCTGTCCTTGGCAGTTGAGCATCAATGGGTGCTCCTCTGTCCAGCCCAGGATTGACTCTTGTGTTTCGATTACGCAGAGTGATTGACCATACTCTGTTCGGTAATTGATTTGAAAAGTTACATTCATGGTTGATAATGTATTGATAGGTTATTGATTAGTTCTATTCCGAAATCGGGCACAAAGTTACAAAATTTTTTGTAAATACGCAAATTTAATTGATTTTTTTCATGAATATTCGCAGTTGGTAGTATAGCATGTATGCTGCGGTAAGTGCTGAGAGGGCATCGCTGATGGGTAGCGACCACCATACGCCATTGATTGGGTCTTCAAATGCCATTGGCAGGAAGATACTGAGCGGAATGAGATATAGCACCTGTCGGGTGAGGCTTAGAAAAATGGACTTGCCTGCCATACCAATGCTGGTGAAGAAGTTACCTGTAACCATCTGAAAACCAACCAGCCACATCATGCTGCACACGATTCGCATCGGAGCAATGGTGAAGTCAATCAGCACCGGATCATGCGTGAAAATCAGGATCATTCCTCTGGGGGTGAACACACCCAGCAGGAAGACAGCCACCATGATGGCAGACGCTAAACCGGCGGTCATTCCAAAGGCCTGTAGCATGCGTTTGTACTGCTTGGCGCCGTAGTTGTAACCCACAATGGGCTGCATGCCCTGGTTGAGACCCATCACAATCATGGCGAAGACAAAAGTAAATCGATTGATGACTCCGTAACTGGCAATCGCTGTGTCACCTCCGAATCTAACCAACTGATTATTAATGATTATCACTACAAAGCAATGCGCAAAATTCAGAAGGAATGGTGACGCACCAATCGATAGGGCACGGCGAGTGATATCCATGTCCAACTTCCATATTCCCTGATGGAAATGTACGACCTCCTTGGGATTGCAGAAGATGGTGAACTGCCAAACGACAGCAATGGCCTGCGAAAGAACAGTAGCGAGCGCGGCACCTCGCACGCCCATATCGAGTCCGAAGATGAAGATTGGATCCAGCAGCACATTCACGCTCACGGCGGTGATGGTAGCCATCATCGATGCCTTGGGATGACCCATGGAGCGGAGCATGTTGTTGAGCCCGAAGTATATGTGTGTCAGGATGTTACCACATAGGATGACCTGCATGTACTCGCGTGCTGGCGGTAGGGTGTCCGGGCTGGCACCAAAGGCAATCAGGATGGGGTCTAACCATATCAGACCTACCAGCATCACCAGCGCCGACAATATGACGTTGAGCACAATCACGTTGCCCAGCACCTTGCCGGCGGATTCGTAGTCTTTCTCGCCTAATTTGATGGCGAGGATGGTGCTGGCACCTACTCCCACTAGGCTGCCAAAGGCCGCACAAATATCCATAAGGGGCTTGGCTATCGTTAGTCCTCCCAGCGCCAGGGCTCCGCAGCCGTGACCGATGAAGATACTGTCCACCATATTGTACAGCGAAGCCGCCGTCATCGCTATGATGGCGGGCATCGCGTAGCGCCATAGCAGGCGACGCACGGATTGAGTCCCTAATTCGGTGGCTTTGGGCATAAGGTATGATACGCTAATGGTACGCTAATGATACAATACGAGTCTTAGGCGAGCTGGGCAGCAATCTGGGCAAAAATATCTGCGGCAGGGTGACCTTGCTGCAGGGCGATGGGGATACCATCGTCACCTGCTTCGCGGATGGATTGCACCAGTGGCACCTGTCCCAGCAGCGGGATTTGGAGTTCCTCTGCCAGAATCTTACCGCCGTCGCGTCCGAAGATGTAGTAGCGGTTGTTGGGCAGTTCGGCAGGGGTGAACCACGCCATGTTCTCAATCAGACCCAGAACGGGTACGTTGACCTTCTCGTTGAGGAACATATCCACACCCTTTCGTGCATCAACCAGCGCCACCGGTTGCGGCGTGGTAACTACAATAGCACCAGTGAGTTGCAGAGTTTGAATAAGCGTGAGGTGAATATCGCTGGTGCCGGGGGGCAGGTCGATGAGGAAATAGTCCAGCGTGCCCCAGTTGGCATCTTGTATAAGTTGTTTGATGGCGTTGCTTGCCATGCCTCCGCGCCAGATGACTGCGGACTGCGGGTCCACAAAGAATCCGATGCTCAGCATCTTGACACCATACTGCTCGATGGGCTCGATCAGGTCGCGACCATTGACCTCGGTCGCAATCGGACGGCAATCTTCGGTATGAAACATTTTGGGCTGCGAAGGGCCATGTATATCGGCGTCCAGTAGCCCTACGCGGTAGCCGGCGTTCGCAAGAGCAATAGCCAGATTGGCCGCCACGGTCGATTTGCCGACGCCGCCCTTGCCGCTATGCACGGCGATGATATGGGGGCAGTCGAGGGTAGGTGTCGATTCAGCAGTAGGCTGGAGATTAGTGGTGCGGAACTTCTGGTGGATATGCACGGCAGCATTGGAATCCACATAGGTCTGGATGGCTATTTCGGTCGCCTTGATAACCGATTTGAGAAAAGGATCGGTGTCCTTGTCAAAAATCAGACTGAACGACACCTCCAGACCGGAGATACGTATATCATCTTCGAGCATTCCGCTCTCTATCAGGTCTTTACCTGTACCAGGATAGCGCACGTGGCGCAGGGCATCAATGATTTGTTGGGGATACATAGTTACGTCCATAACTGCGATAGCTATCGTGCTCGATCTCTATCGTGGGTTCAATAAATTCGGTTTTGTGCGCAAGTTGCCAGCACAGGTACTTGATGCTCAGTCCGCGGTCGAGCCATTGCTGCTCGTAGTGTGTGCGAAGGGCTTGTGCATCGGGGTGTTGCTCTTTCTGGTAAAGGTCGTCGGTGTCGGCGAGCACCGTGTAGGCGTTGTCTTTGAGCATTTCGCGCGTGTACGTATATAAGAAAGGACTATCCGTCTTGAGGTGGATGAGTCCGTCGGGGCGAACCAGTTGCTGGTATCGCTGCATGAAGTAGGTGCTGGTCAGGCGCTTGGTGGCTTTTTTCATCTGCGGGTCGCAGAAGGTTATCCAGATCTCGCTAACCTCGTTTTCGGCAAAGAAACTGGTCAGGATTTCGATGTTGGTTCTCAGAAATGCCACGTTGGGCAGTCCTGCCAACTCCGCCTCCTTGGCGCCTGCCCACATGCGTGCGCCCTTGATGTCGATGCCGATGAAGTTCTTCTCGGGGTAGAGTCGAGCCAGTCCCACGGTGTACTCGCCGCGACCGCAACCGAGCTCCAGCACGATGGGGTTGGTGTTGTGAAAATATCGCTCGTGCCAATGTCCGCGCATAGCTGCCACGGGACTATCGGATACCATCTCTCGGGCACCGCATTGAAAAACGTTGTGAAACGTCTCCATCTCGTTGAATTTCTTTAGTTTATTCTTTCCCATGTGGCAGGTTATTTTGTGATTTTCTTGACAGTTATTCCCACGTCGCTGATGCCGCGCAGCAGGCTGTCCCGCATGCCATGTCGGATGCTGATGTGCTGTAGCGTGTCGCTGTAGTGGTATGCCTCCTCGTAGAGAACCGGCATTTCGATGTAGCCGTTGCCGCCGTTGCCCAACCATGCACCTCGGTCATCCGCCAGGTAGAACTCGATGGTGTCCTGATTGGTGAAGAGCCACATATTCTGGTACGGATAGGTTTCGGTGTGGCGAATGTTGATCAGCACCTGATAATCCGCTGTGGTGTCTGGCACCATAAAGTCGAACGTCAGTACCGAATCCTGGTGCCATCCGTTGATCGGAACTGCTTGATAATGTGTGTAAATAGTCGCATGATCGCAGGCGCAGAGCAGCAGACTACTGAGCAGTATGATTACGATTCGGTTTGTCATTGTTGTGTGGTCGATTGTTGTGATGATGTTTGCGCTCGCGGTTTTCGCGGTTTTCACGATTGTCGCGATTCTCACGCTCGCGGTTGTCGCGGGTACGTTGTTTCTTCTTCTTGTCAAAGCGTGTGAGGTCGTCTTGTCCCACCACGTTTTGATACCCAATCTCCGACACCTCCACAGCGGAGGTCGATTTGCCACCCAGATTGAGTGGTTGCTCGCCACGCTTGTTCTTCTCGATGATGGCTTTGGCCTGTTGGGGCGTGAGAACCTGCAGGTTTGCAGGCACATGCGGGTCGCTGGAGTAGGTGATTTCGCCCTTCAGAGGGTCGCTGGAGAAGAAGTAGAATATGCCCTCCTTGGTCTCCAGAGGGATGTGGCGGTTAGGCAACTGACTGACCGCTTCCTCGTAGATAGGCACCTCGTAGTTGAGGCAGCACTTGAGCTTAGCGCATTGTCCTGCCAACTTCTGTGGATTGAGGCTGAGGTTCTGCAATCGAGCGGCTCCCGTACCTACCGAACTGAAGTTCGTCATCCATGTCGAGCAGCATAGTTCGCGTCCGCAAGGACCGGTACCTCCGATGCGTCCTGCCTCTTGTCGAGCGCCAATCTGCTTCATCTCCACGCGGATGCGGAATTGCTCGGCATAGACCTTGATGAGTTGGCGAAAATCCACGCGTCCGTCGGCGATGTAGTAGAAGATGGCCTTGGTGCCGTCGCCCTGGTACTCCACGTCTCCGATTTTCATCTCCAGTCCCAGGGATTTGGCGAGTTGGCGAGCACGAATCATCGTGTTCTGTTCCTTGGCGCGAGCCTCTTGAGCGCGCGCCAGGTCGGCATCGTTGGCAAGGCGCTGGATGTTGCGAATCTCGTAGCGAGTGGTGTCGATATGGTTCTTCGCCATCTGTTTTTTCACCAATGTGCCGGTCAGCACCACTTCGCCCAGGTCGTAACCAGGGTTAGCCTCCACGATTACCAATACACCTTTTTGTAGTGGTAAGTGGTTGATATTGTGGAAGTAACCTTTTCGGGTGTTTTTGAATTGCACCTCTACAAGATCCGATTCTTGTATATTTTCCGGCAGGTCGCATAGCCAGTCGGTCACCGGCAGCATGTGTGCGGAGTTTCGCTTGCATCCGGCTATCGAGAATTGGCAGGCGCCATCGTTGAGTGTAAAGTTGTCGTTCATCTTTTTATCAGTACTATCATTTGCAGGCAAAGGTCAAAAAATATCATTTTGGCGTTGCCGTTTTGCGTTATCTGTTGTTCGGCGGTTGAGAGTTCGTTCATGATTCGCTCCACGTTGGTATCGTTGATGAAGGGAGCGAAATTGCCCGAGAATTTCTCCTCGGCGGCGGTTTGGTAGTTCAGGTTGGGTTGTGCCAGGTTGCGGATGTAGTTCTCGCGCACCTGACCCTGGGCGTATTGGAGAAAGGCTTTTTGCTTCTCGCGTCCGTTCTTGGCGATGTTTTGACTCCAATCGCGCAGACTTTGTAGCGCTTTGTAGTCTTTCTTGTTACCCACGAGCCAGGCGTTTCGCATCAGGCTGATGAAGTCGTCCAGATTCTGTTGATTGGTCTCGGCATCCTGACTCATGCGCAGGGCGGCCACGTAGTTGCCGTTGGCGATGCGGGCGATGTCCGCGCCGATGCCCTGAGCAATCATGTCTGCCTCGTCCAAGCGAGGGATACGAACCTGCTGCACGCGACTGAGGATGGTTACCAGCAGGTGCTCTGGGTGCTCGCTGACCAGCAGAAAGACGGTCTTCTGAGGGGGCTCTTCCAACAGTTTGAGCAACTTGTTGGCGCAGATGATATTCATCTTCTCCGGCTGCCAGATAATCATCACTTTGTACCCGTCACCAAAGGACTTGAGCGACAGTTTGCGCATGATTTCCGAACTCTCATTCTCGTAGATCATGCTCTGCTTGTTCTCAATGCCGATGGCGTTGTGCCAGTCGTCGATATCAAAGTAACTCTGCTCCAGCAGGATTTTGCGCCAGGGTTGGATGTACTCGTCGCACACGTCGCCCTTGCTGTCTTTGGCTATCGGAAAGGCAAAATGCAGGTCTGGGTGCTGCAATTTCTGATACTGGAGGCAGGTTGGGCAAGTACCGCACGAGTCCTCGTCTGTGCGGTTCGGGCAGTTGAGGTACTGGGCATAAGCGATGGCTAATTGTAGTTTGCCTACTCCCGTCGGACCGCAGAAAAGCTGCGCGTGCGGGATTCTCCCCTCGCGTACCGCTTGCCGCAGTTGCCCTTTGATATTCTCCTGTCCTATGATGGCCTTAAATCGCATACTCAGTCGCTTTCTTTTCTGTATCTCAGTCGCTTTCTTTTCCGTGCCTCGGTTTGCCTTATTTCTTGTATCTCAGTCGCTCTATTTCTTGTGCTTCGGTTGCCTTATTTCTTGTGCCTCAGTCGCTTTATTGCATACCTAACCAAATTACGCTGCAAAGTTACGAAAAAAAAACGATATTTGCAAATAAATGTCCATTTTTCTCCATAATTCTTTGTTAATCACTTGTTCAATGTTCTTCCGCATTCGTGTTTACCGGTGGTTGTGCAACACGAACCCTGTGCTGAGTGCAGCTGAGCACTAAGAATAACGCATGCCGCTTCGTTGAGATTGCACAACCACCTGGCAAAATCCGCATGACCAACCAATTGTTTTTCTATGTTTTACGCATCTTCCACCGTAGGATGACCATAGGATGACCATAGGATGACCATAGGATGACCGTAAGATGACCGCAGGATTGCCGATATCCTTTCGACCCTTCCCTTAACCCTTACCGATAGCCTTTCGGCGCCTTACCGAGTCCTTACCTGTTACCTTTTCATTCTTGCCTGTTACCTTTTCACTCTTACTTATTACCTTTTCTACCCCTCCCTAATGCAAAAATTTGCAGTTTTTTGACCAAAAACTTGCGAGTGTCAGTTTTTTTTTGTAATTTTGCAGCCGATTAGAATTTTATCACACTTTAAATCATTTTACAATGAATACAATTCTGAAATACTTAGGTGTTATCATGGTGCTCCTCGGAGTAGTTTGCTTGATTGTGTACAAGTTTGCTGTACCATCTAACGGCCTGCTGGTTGCTGCTCTGGCTTTGGAGGTTGTGGGGGTTCTGGCTCACGTTATCCTTAACAAGCGTCTCTCCTAATCTATACTTTCGCTCCTTACTGAATGGAAGACGAGGCACAAAAGGCTACCGGGGCATTTAATGACTCGGTCAAGTATCATTTGACGGGCATGTACCAAGACTGGTTCTTGGACTATGCCTCGTATGTGATACTCGAGCGTGCTGTGCCTGCCATCGAGGATGGACTCAAACCAGTACAGCGCCGCATCCTGCATGCCATGAAAATGGTGGATGATGGCAAGTACAACAAAGTGGCTAACATCGTAGGTCAGACCATGCAGTATCACCCGCATGGTGATGCCAGCATCGGCGATGCGCTGGTGCAATTGGGGCAGAAGGACCTGCTCATCGATTGTCAGGGTAACTGGGGAAATATCCTCACCGGCGATGGCGCTGCAGCACCTCGTTACATCGAGGCGCGACTCAGCAAGTTCGCCCTCGAGGCGGTCTTCAATCCAAAGACCACACATTGGATGATGTCCTACGATGGACGCAAGAAGGAGCCTATCCACCTGCCTATCAAGTTCCCGCTCCTCCTCGCGCAGGGCGTCGAGGGTATTGCCGTGGGTCTGAACTCGAAAATCCTCCCTCATAACTTCAACGAGATTTGTGATGCTGCACTCGCCCACTTGCGGGGGGAGAACTTCACGTTGTATCCCGATTTCCCTACCGGAGGTGAGATCGACGTCAGTCGCTACAACGATGGTGAGCGCGGAGGCGTGGTGAAGATTCGCTCAAAGATTACCAAGTCGGACGACAACAAAACGCTGATTATCAGTCAGGTTCCGTTCGGTACGACTACGACTAAGATTATTGAGACCATCCTCAAGGCACAGGAGAAAGGTAAGATTAAGATCCGCAAGGTGGATGATTTCACCGCACAGGAGGCGAAGATTGAGGTGCAATTGGCACCCGGCTCGTCGTCGGACAAGACGATAGATGCTCTCTATGCCTTCACCGATTGCGAGGTCAGCATCTCGCCCAACTGCTGCGTGGTGCAGGACAAGAAACCTATCTTCACCAATGTATCTACCCTGCTCCGCGAGTCGGTCAAGAACACGATGGACCTGCTGCGTTGGGAACTGGAGATTCAAAAGGCGGAGCTGGAGGAGCAATACTTCTTCACCTCGCTGGTGAAGATCTTCATCGAGGAGCGCATCTATAAGGAGGAAGGCTACGAGACTGCCCCGAACAAGGAGAAACTGATTCAGTTTGTTGATAATGCGCTGGAGCCATTCAAACTCAAACTCATTCGTGAGGTGCGTACCGAGGACATCGAGCGACTCTTTGAGATTCGCATGATTCGCATCACCAAGTTCGATGCCAAGAAAGCAGACGAACTCATGAAGGATCTGGAGCGCAAAATCAAGGAGACCAAGCGCAACCTTGCCCACCTGACCGACTATACCATCACGTGGTTTGAGAATCTGAAGAGTAAGTTCGGCGCCAAGTACCCACGCAAGACCGAGGTGCGCAACTTTGCCGGCATAAATGTCAAGGCGGTAGTCGAGGCTAATGAGAAACTATACATCAATCGTGAGGAGGGCTTCATCGGTACGGGACTCAAGAAGGACGAGTTCCTCTGCAACTGCTCCGATATCGACGACATCATTATCTTCCACAAGGATGGTAAGTACAAGGTGGTGCGTGTGGCGGACAAGATCTTCGTCGGCACGGACATCCTGCACATAGATATATTTAAGAAGAACGACACGCGCACGATATATAATGTGGTGTATCGCGATGGCAAGGGAGGCGTATATTTCATGAAGCGCTTCTATGTGACCGGTGTGGCGCGTGACAAGGAATACGACCTCACGCAGGGCAAGCCCGGCAGCAAGGTTATCTATTTCACCGCCAATCCGAATGGTGAGGCAGAAGTTATTCGGGTACAACTAAAGCCTGCTCTGCACCTCAAGAAGATGGAGGTCAATAAGGATCTGAGCGAGTTGGCTGTCAAGGGACGCACCTCGCGAGGTAACGTGCTGACCAAGTACGATGTCAGGTCCATCACACTCAAATCCAAAGGTCGCTCCACACTGGGGGGTCGCAAGGTATGGTTTGACCCTGATGTACTGCGTATCAACTATGATGGGCAGGGCCGCTATCTGGGCGAGTTCCAGGACGAAGATCGCATCCTCGTGCTCACCACTCGTGGCGATTACTACTTGACAACCTTTGAGTTAACGGCGCACTTTGACGATAATATCCTGCGCATTGAGAAGTTCGTGCCCGAGAAAGTTTGGTCGCTCGCTATGTGGAATGAGGAGCTGGGCTACTATTATGCCAAGCGCTTCACCCTGGATGCGCAACTCAAGTTGCAGAACTTCCTGGGCGAGAGCGACAAGAATCGTATGCTCATCCTGTCCGACCGTGAGGAGGCTACCTTCGAGGTGCGCTTCCGTGATGAGTTCCGTGAGCCGCTACAGCTCGTCATGGCGGAGTTTATCGAGGCGAAGTCGCCTAAGGCAAAGGGCAAACGTATCACCACGCTGGACGTGGTGGATATCATAGACATCACGCCTGTTCCTCAGGAGCCGGAGGTAGATGAGGACGAGGCCGATGACAATAGTGAGGGTGGCAACCATGGTGAGAGCGAAGCAGATAGCGCGCTATCTGCTGATACCGATAGTGTTAAACTGGAGATTGTGGCAGAGATGCCGGAGGATTCTAAACCGATAGACTCAAGGCCTGTAGATGAGCAACTCAGTCTGTTCTGATGCTTACGCCTTCAGTTGGTCGTTTAGGATCTTCAATTCCGATTCGCAGAAGTCAAGCAGTTGCTTGGCTTCTGTTGCTTTTTCTTTGTATTGGCTGACAGACAGGGCATCGGCTGTCTCCAGATCGTGTACGATAGATTCGATTTTGGCAATAGCTTCGTCGTAAGTCATTATTTTCCCCTTCCGTCAAATATTACACCTATAGTGTAGATTAGTATCTTGATATCCAGTTTGAGCGACATATTCTCGATATAGGCAATATCGTAGTTGAGTCGTTGAATCATTTTCTCCATCGTATCGGTGTAGCCCACGCGTACCGGTCCCCAACTGGTCATACCTGGGCGAATCTTGTACAGCAGGCAGTAGTATGGAGCACGTTCCTCTATCTGGTTGATGAAGTAACGTCGCTCAGGTCGTGGTCCTACAAAGGACATATCGCCTCTGAAGATGTTCCACATCTGTGGCAGTTCGTCCAGTCGGTACTTGCGTAGCGTGCGCCCAACGGGCGTGATGCGTGGGTCGTTGTCCTGACTCAGTTGTGGGGTATTACCCTCCGAGTGGTCGTACATCGTGCGGAACTTGAGTATATGGAATGCTCGACCATACTGACCAATTCGCTCCTGCCGGTATAGTATCGATCCGGGGGAGGAACGGCGAACGGCTATGGCAACGCCCAGATACACAGGCGAAAACAGCACCATCACCACGCAGGATGCTATGATGTCAAAGGCGCGCTTGATGCATAACTCGGCGTCCGACATCTTGTGCTCGGTAATGGGGATGAGTGGCCCGGAATCGAGGTCTGGAATCTTGGCGGCGCCCGTCAATATATCGTATAGACGAGGTACCACGTCTATCTCTACGCCGGATGGATAAATGCTATTGATGATGGTGTATAGCATGCGCTCGTTTTGCCCGTCCTGCAGGTCAATGATCACCCTGTCAAAGGGGCGAATGCGGTGGCTGGCATAGAAGGCAGGTACCTCCTCGCTATTGCGGATGGTGAAGATGCGCTCCTGCACCAGTTCGCGATTGCTCAGGGTGATGATGAGTCTCGGTATGTAACTGATAAAGAACTGCATACATAGCAGTACAATCAGCGATGCGAAGTATCGGTGGTAGTCACCTCCGGCAACAATATCGTCTATCACAATGGCGAAGAATACCCCCATCGCGATGATCACGGAGCTGACCAATGTAGTGATGAACTCATGAGAGAGTCGCTTCTTGAGCGGGCGCAGGTAATAGCCGGATAGGTAATAGACGCCCACGCACACGATGGGGTAGAGCATCAGCGGTCGGTAGAAGTCAAATGCCGGAATCAGCATCGTGTCTATGCCCAATACACGTCCCTCATACACCAGCCATCTGAAGAAGAGAAAACTGATCCAGATGAGTATGGACGTCACAATGTCTATACCCACATACATGAGTTGATATGTTCTGTACTTGGTCATTCGCGAATGATTTGTATGGTACCGTTGGTCTGCAGCTTGATGATGGACGAGGGTTGCCGTGGCGTGCAATCATCCTGTCGGTAGTGGCAGATGTAATCTACTCCCTCCAGGATGGGTTGACTGATTTCGCCAAAGTAGTGTGCTGCCGGTTGTCCGCTGATGTTGGCAGAGGTAGATACGATGGGTCGTCTCAGTCCGGCGCACAAGGCTTTTGAGAAGGCCTCCTCTGTGATACGAATGCCTATACTACCATCCTCTGCTACCAGGTTCGCGGCTAAACTTTTCGCACCTGGATAGATGATAGTCAGCGGTTTAGCCCCCTCGCTCACCTCCAGCAGTTGCCATGCTATCTCCGGAACCTCTTGCACATACCCCTGCAGCTTACCCGGGGCATCCAGTAGCACGAGCATCGACTTGCTGTCGGCTCGCTGCTTGAGTGCATAGATGCGTTGCACGGCGTCGGCATTGGTCGCATCGCAACCTATGCCCCATACCGTATCGGTGGGGTACAGGATGATTCCGCCCTCGCGAAGCACACGGATGGCTGCCTGCAAATCCTCTTTGTCGTAACGTGATTCCATAACAGACTGCAAAGATACGAAAAATATTTTGTTCCTGCAAGTATGCACGCGTTATTTGTCAACTTTGGTTTGCAAATATTAAGATATTTGATGGAAAATTCGCTCATTATTTGGATAATTGAAAAAAAAGATGTAATTTTGTACCGTGAATTGGAAGGCGACCAATTCACCGATTCGCCAATTCACCAGTTAAACAGTTAAACAGTTAAACAATCAAACATAAACAATCATGAATTTAGATCTTACAAAGTATGGCATCACAGGCGCAACTGTGATTGCACACAACCCAAGCTATGAGGAGTTGTTCAAGGCAGAGGTTAATCCGGCTCTCGAGGGTTACGAGAAGGGTCAGGAGACCGAGCTCGGTGCTGTTAACGTTATGACAGGTATCTTCACCGGCCGCTCGCCTAAGGATAAGTACATCGTAATGGATGAGACCAGCAAGAATACTGTTTGGTGGACCAGCGATGAGTACAAGAACGATAACCACCCAATGTCTGAGGAGGTTTGGGCTAATGTGAAGGACCTCGCTAAGAAGGAGCTCAGCAACAAGAACCTCTACGTTGTAGATGCTTTCTGCGGTGCTAACAAGGATACCCGCATGGCTGTTCGCTTCATCGTGGAGGTAGCTTGGCAGGCACACTTCGTTACCAATATGTTCATCAAGCCTACCGCTGAGGAGTTGGCTGCTTTTGAGCCGGACTTCGTTGTTTACAACGCATCCAAGGCAAAGGTTGAGAACTACAAGGAGCTGGGTCTGAACTCGGAGACCTGCGTAGCATTCAACGTTACCAGCCGCGAGCAGGTAATCATCAACACTTGGTACGGTGGTGAGATGAAGAAGGGTATGTTCTCGATGATGAACTACTACCTGCCACTCAAGGGCATGGCTTCGATGCACTGCTCGGCAAACTGTGACATGAACGGCGAGAACACCGCTATCTTCTTCGGTCTCTCCGGTACCGGTAAGACTACCCTTTCTACCGATCCTAAGCGTCGCCTCATCGGTGATGACGAGCACGGTTGGGATGACAATGGTGTGTTCAACTTCGAGGGGGGCTGCTATGCTAAGGTTATCAACCTCAGCAAGGAGAACGAACCGGATATCTACGGCGCTATCAAGCGTGACGCACTCCTGGAGAACGTGACTGTAGCTGAGGACGGCACTATCGACTTCAACGACAAGAGCGTTACCGAGAACACCCGCGTATCGTATCCTATCAACCACATCAACAATATCCAGCCGGGGTCCAGCGCTCCTGCTGCTAAGAACGTGATCTTCCTCTCGGCTGACGCATTTGGTGTACTGCCTCCTGTATCTATCCTGACTCCGGAGCAGACTCAGTACTATTTCCTGAGCGGATTCACCGCTAAACTGGCTGGTACCGAGCGCGGTATCACCGAGCCTACTCCTACTTTCTCGGCTTGCTTCGGCCAGGCATTCCTGGAGTTGCACCCGACCAAGTACGCTGAGGAGTTGGTTAAGAAGATGGTGGCTAACGGTGCAAAGGCATACCTGGTTAACACCGGTTGGAATGGTACCGGCAAGCGTATCTCTATTCCTGATACCCGCGGAATCATCGATGCTATCCTGGATGGCAGCATCCTGAAGGCTGAGACCAAGCACATCCCGATGTTCGACTTCGAGGTTCCTACCGCTCTGCCTAATGTGAACCCGGCTATTCTCGATCCACGCGATACCTATGCTGACGCTGCTCAGTGGGAGGAGAAGGCTAAGGATCTCGCTGGCCGCTTCATCAAGAACTTCGGCAAATATACCACCAACGAGGCTGGTAAGGCTCTCGTTGCTGCTGGACCTCAACTCTAATCCTTGTGGATTATCTTTTGGCAGGGCTGCCTAACTCAGGTTGGGCAGCCCTGCTCTTTACCCAATACGGGTTGTCCTTTTTATCTTGTCATTTGATTCTTCCGGCTTTGCTCATTTAATTATTGGCCTTATGAAATATAATTTTTGTGGACGTAGTGGACTGCAACTGCCGGCTATCAGTCTGGGCTTGTGGCATAATTTTGGTAGTGTGGACTCGTTTGACGAGGCTACACGTATGGTTTTGCGTGCTTTTGAGTGTGGAGTTACGCACTTTGATTTGGCAAATAATTATGGTCCTGTTCCTGGGTCGGCTGAGACTAATTTCGGTCGAATCCTGCGTGAGCAATTGTCTGCGCATCGTGATGAAATGATTATCTCCACCAAGGCAGGTTTTACCATGTGGGATGGCCCGTATGGTGACGGAGGAAGTCGCAAGTACCTGATGGCATCACTCGATCAGAGTTTGCATCGCATGGGGCTGGATTATGTGGATATCTTCTATAGTCACCGCTATGATCCCAATACGCCTATCGAGGAGACCATGCAGGCGCTGGTGGATATTGTCCGTCAGGGTAAGGCGTTGTATGTGGGAATCAGCAATTATCCGGCTGAGCAGCAACAATTGTGCTACGACTATCTGTCGCAGCATGGGGTGCCATGCTTGATTAGTCAGTACAAGGCGTCAATGTACAATCAGCAGGCACTAATCAATAACATCTCGGTTGCCAAGGCTGCGGGTAGTGGTTTCATTTGTTTCTCGCCTCTGGCGCAGGGACTGCTTACGCCGCGCTATTTCAATGGTATTCCGGCAGATAGCCGTGCCGGTCGTGACACGGGATTCTTGCAGACCAGTCAGGTTACACCTTTGCGTGTGGAGGTGGCTAAGCAACTCAATGAGGTTGCTGAGCATTTGGGTATGACCTTGCCACAATTGGCATTGGCATGGCTCATGCAGCATGATGGGGTGACAAGTGTACTGATTGGTGCCAGCAGTGTGTGCCAGTTGGATAATAACCTGGATACGCTGAATCACCATGCTATCCCTGATACCGAGATGGCGGCTATCGCCTCCCTCATCTGCCGCGATGGCATCCAACTCTGATACTACCCCTGACTTCCCACCTCCGCAATCCACGCATCCAGATCCACTCTTGTGTGGGATAGTTGTGTCTTAACGTTTAAAAGACATGTCAAATGAGTGGATAAACGAACGCTTTCGCTAGCCTAAGTCCTTTTGAGGACGATGCTCCGAAAACCTAATGGTTGCGGAGTGGCTTCCACTTGAAAACTGGTAATTATTAGAAATCACCTACATTATTAACCTAAAAACTACAATTGTATGAAACGTTTTGTATTATTAATTCCATGTCTGATGTTGTTTATTCTGGTATATGCTCAAAGTTGGATGAACTATTCCGGCAATATCGTAGCACCATTATCCAGCAAAATCGGCATTGGTACCACCACTCCTGAGGATAAACTGCACGTGGTAGGTGGCTCTATTCGTATTGGAAACGAAGATAATGAACCCGAAGATTTGGCAAATAACATTCTTAAATTCGGTGATGGTAATTACGTGCAAATTGGTGAATGGGAGAACGACGATATGTTGTCCTTTAGGGCTACTCGCTATAAATTCACTACCGCCAAAGTTGGCATAGGTGTTATACCGCAATATAATTTAGATGTTCAAGGAAAACTATATCTCCGTACGGTAGATAGAGTCAACAATTGGGGGTATAGTTATCTTTATTGGCCTGGACATAGTTTGGTAATGGGTAGTCCATCTGGTCAAAATGCTCACGTATCCATTGACTTAAAACCTGGAGGATATACAGGAACAACACTGGGCTCTAAGATATGCTTGTTTACAGCAACAGCACCTAATGTACATGAGCAAAAGATAGAAATAAATTCCAAAGGAAATGTGTGGTTTAATACCTCTGGTAAATTTGGAATCGGCACAGATAACCCTCGCTACACATTGGATGTTACTGGTATAACACATGTTAATAATCTTATCACAGATAGTTATGTAGGTATTATGACAACCGCTCCTCTGTACCCATTGGATGTACGTGGAGCCATTCGTGCTAATGAGATTGTGGTGGATATTGTGTCAGGTGCGGACTACGTTTTTGAGGATTCTTATCCGCTGCGTTCAGTGGAAGACTTGGCATCCTATATCGGAACTAACAAACATCTGCCGGAGATTCCGTCAGCTCAAGAGATGGAAACTAATGGTGTTAGTGTTAGCAATATGCAGATACAATTGCTACAAAAGATAGAGGAACTCACTCTCTATATGATTAATCAGGAGAAGGAGATTCAGAGACTACGTAGTATCATTGAAGGCAAGTAATACAGAATGTGCTATGTACAAGAAATATTTTACACTCGTACTATTCATCCTGGGGGTATGTTGTTTCCTGTTTTACTCTCCGGTTTGTAATGCTCAGAGTTATACTCGTGAGCAGATGATATCATTGACTGAAGACTATTTCGCGTCTTTGGATAATCAATCCGTCTCTACTCGCACATTGCCAGTCATTAGATATGACTCGTTATTCTTTCAGACGCAACCTTATATGGTGTTATGTACTCAAGGTGATAATTGGGTTATCATGGCTAACGAAAGTCGTGTTCCTCCCGTTGTCTGCTCCGGAGATGGAGAAATTGAGATTGATATGGCAGATACCACTAATACATTAGTTGTGTTGCTAAACGAGACAATGATGGGATTAGATGCGGTTAAACGTTCATCCAATTCCTATGACGAAGATGATTTCAGACCTTTATCCGCAAGTACTACTGTCATGCCACTCCTTGATGGAGTTGATCCAATCAGGTGGGGACAGAACCTAAATAATGGTTATCAAACGGATATAGACCACTCATACAATAAGTTTTGCCCCGACTTTTATAATGTATCGAATGATAGAGCCCTAGTCGGTTGTACTGCTGTGGCCATGGGACAGCTGATGCGCTATTGGGAATGGCCGGACTATGCATATGTTCCTGAGTCCATCAATTCAATAGGGATGACAAGTGGCTCTGTACAGCGATTTTATGATTGGAACAATATGCCCGGTTCAATCTACAATCATACACTCATGTATCAAATTGATGCTGTGGCTGGTCTATTGCGAGATTGTGGATATGCTGGAGACGCGTGGTATTTGTGGGATGGTACCGCAATGGTGCTAACAGACGCCAAAAATGCTTTGCAGGATGTATTCAGCTATCACACAAGCAATGTCGCGTGGTACGGTATCGGGTATAATTTTACTGATATCATTGTAGAAGAATTGGTAGCCAATCGTCCAGTTATAATTCAGGCTACCCATAATTCAGATGGAGGTACACACACCTTTTTGATTGATGGTTATCGGGAGTCGAGTAATCAATTTCACCTGAACATGGGTTGGTGGGGAATGTATAATACATGGTACTCAATTTCCGGTTTACACGGATATGGTGAATATACGATTGGACGTAGAATGCTATATGATATTTGGCCAGACTATTCTGCCAGAGAAAATAATGTTGGAGTGCAAAACAAAACTATCACTCAAAACACTTGTGCATCGTATGTATCGAAAGGTAATATCCGCTTGACGAACAACGTATCTGTTTTGGGCGGCGGACACCTAATTGCCAGTGCAGGAAATGAGATTCGCCTTTTACCGGGATTTCGTGCATATGCCAATAGCGATGTGCGCATCTATATTCGTGATTACGACGTCTTCCCATATCCTACCTATCTATGGCGCGCCCCTGCGAGTACTGAAGAAGAAACAGAAGATGAGTGGAGTGAAGAGAATTGGCACGAATTGTCAATGATTGCCAAAGAGCATGGACAGGTCTATCCTAATCCTGCTACAGATATTCTGTTTATTCCAGAGGATAGAGTCCTACGATGGGAAGTGTATTCTCTTTGTGGGCAGAAACTATATAGTGGTAGTGATGAAATGGTTGATGTTAGTCGCTTGGCATCTGGCACATACCTGCTGCGATATCTTACAGAGTCTAACAGCCAACAAACCACCTTTATCAAACAATAACGATTGAACCATGTTATTTAACTCACTTGAATTTGCCATTTTTTTACCGATAGTTTTTTTTCTCTATTGGTTTTTGTTCGACTACGCACTAAAGCAATGCAAACATCAACTTTTGTTGCAAAACCTATTTGTAGTCATCGTCAGTTATATCTTTTATGGTTGGTGGGATTGGCGATTTCTTTTGCTGATAGCCATCACCAGTATCTGTTCTTGGGGGAGTGGACTGCTGATAGAAAAGTCGAACAAACCAAAGACCTGGATGGTCGCCAATATCATACTCAACCTTAGTATTTTGGGGGTATTCAAATACTACGATTTCTTCGTATCATCTTTTGCACACTTGTTTGGTGCCAATCCGGATGGACTATTATTGAGAATTATACTTCCTGTTGGTATTTCGTTTTATACTTTTCAGGCACTCAGTTATTCCATAGATGTCTATCGTAAGAAACTATCCGCAACCAAGAACATCGTCGCTTTTTTTGCATACGTCAGTTTCTTCCCGCAGCTTGTTGCTGGTCCTATTGAACGTGCCACCAACCTTTTGCCACAATTCCAAAAGAAACGCACATTTGATTACATCTTGGCTGTGGATGGCATGCGTCAGATATTGTGGGGATTGTTTAAAAAGGTTGTAGTTGCCGACAACTGTGCCACATATGTGGATCAAATGTTTGGCACGTATGACCAGCAGACAGGTGCAACCTTGTTGTGGGCTGCTATTTTGTTTACTTTCCAGATTTATGCAGACTTCTCTGGATATAGTGATATTGCAATTGGAACCGCTAAACTATTTGGAATCAGACTATTGCGTAACTTCAATGTCCCGTATTTTAGTCGTAGTATTGCTGAATTCTGGCGCAGATGGCATATCTCCTTAAATTCGTGGTTTGTTGATTATGTATATATCCCATTGGGAGGTAGCAGAGAGGGGAAAATGTGCCATATTCGAAATATCTTCGTCATTTTCCTGCTAAGCGGATTATGGCATGGTGCCAATTGGACATATGTATGTTGGGGAATTTACCACGCATTGCTCTTTATTCCATTGGTTTTGCTTAATCTACACAAGAAATATCAAAATCCAATTTCGTGGAAAGAAATACCGCAGATGGTTCTTACCTTTGTCCTTGTCATCCTGGGATGGATTGTTTTCCGCACACCCAGCGTGGCGGATGCAGGACTATACATTTATCACATGGTGACCAATCTCATTTCTATCCCATATTTGGATAACACTTTGGTGATAGGTATAGGCATAGGTATTATGGCTATCGTGGAGTGGGTTAATCGAAATCGAGAACACGAACTTGACCTCAGTTGGATTTCCAATAGGTATGTACCTATTGTATTAGAGATTCTGCTTATTATAGCTATGCGCTATTTAGGTAAGTACGATTATACCGAGTTTATTTACTTTCAATTCTGATTATGAAAAAGTTTATCCTACAATATCTGTGTGTATTCCTATTGGCTGCAAGTGTAGTTGAGCTCATAGATGGAATCCGATTATATCGTTATGGAGATAGATTGCCGAGTTATATCTTGGGTGAGGAGGTGTATAATTCTATTCGAAGCAGCAAGACGTCTCGTCGTGTGAAACGCTTGATAGCTGGTGATAGTACAGGACACCAATTGTATCCCAGTTGGAAGGATTATGGTTCTGTCGCTCTTTCCGTAGCATGTAATCAAGCTGTGACTATGGCGGGGCATTATTTTTTGATAGAGGATTTTCTGCAAACTAATGAAAATCAATTACCAGAAGAAGTCGTGTTGGTAATCAATCCGGAAACTTTTGGCAATAACGTAGATCGTTTTGCATTCAACTATTTCCTTAAACCATTCGGTTATGTAGAGTATATTCATCGCTTCACGCCTACGTTACGCCGACGTATTCGTCAAATTCCATTTTATATGTTGGCGTATTTGCCTTCGTACAAACTTTCTAACTATTCGCCATCATATGAGATGACTAATGAAGAGTTTGCCTTCATTTCGCCGGTGTCAAAGGAGTATTTGTGCAAAATTGCTGAGTTGACTCAGCGATATGGCGTGAAACTTCGATTGGTCTCATCGCCTGTTCCGAATTGGCGATATGATTGGTTTATGACTAGCATCCAAACGGCTAGGGATTCTGGTGAGTTAAGCGGATTGGAGTCTGTTATGATGGAATACGTGACAACTATTATTCCGCATGATGATGCTGATTTTCAAGACCATGTTCACCTCCATAATCATTTGATTTCAGAAGATTACCTTAATCTAGTAACTAATTAGAGAAGCGTGCGCTACAACGTTATGGGTACACGCTTGTAATCTGCAACTATTAATGACAGTCTAGCTTTTATCCCCCTGGGGCGCAGGAATGCACCCCAGGTTTTTTCTGTCCTATGGTGCCACCAACAACATCAGTCACTTCCCTATGTGTCGTTAGGTTACATCTTCGTTACATCTGTTGACGGGTAGTTAATGGTAAGTCGCCTCTAAGCTGTCTCTAAGGGGTCTCTAAGCAGTCTCTAATGCGTCGGCAGTGGGTCGGTTAGGTGGGGTTTCCCACCTTCGCAATCCACGCATCCAGATCCATCGTTGGATCTCCCAGATGATGTTTGATGCGCAAGCGTCGGTTGTAAACAGCCTGTTCTGACGTACCCAATAGTACCGCTATATCGCTAATGCTCAGGTTCATCATGTCCAGTAGCACATACTGGATATCATGTTTTGACAGACACGGATAATGTTGTTTTAGCCATCCTGGTATATCGCCACATACCTTGATGTACTCTTTCACAAACGCCTTCCAGTTGTTTACATCCATCAGTAGTAAATCATCTACCATAGGCTGAAGCCAAGTCGGCATCGGCTCTCTATTTGCATCCTCATGTAGCAGCAACTTACTGGACAAGGCTACGCGTTGTTTCAGTTGTGCTTGTAGGTATGCTTTCTTGGCATTCAGTTCTTTGTTAACCTGCAGCAATTCGGCTCGTGTACGTTGTTGCTGGGCTTCTATTTTTGCCTCTCGCAATGCCGATTGCTCTGCTTGCAATTGCAGTCGCATCTTCTCATTACGGTCTCGTACGACGATTAGTACTACACACAGTATCAGCGCTATAATTGCTGTCAATGTGATGGATGTGGCAATCCATAGCCGTTGCTTCTCTACCTGTAATTGTAATGTTTGCTCTTTCTCGCGTGCCACATCAAAGGCTTGCGTGATGACATAGGTGCGAGACATCGCATCCTTGCGGAATCTTTCCAACATATCCAAATAGTAATTCACCAGCATCTCAAAGGCATCTTCCTCGCCATTGCGATAGTAGCACGCGATACATTCAAAGAACCCATACATCGTTTTGCTGTAGATGGAACTTGTTGTGTCTTCTGCATATTTTGTCAGATAGTGTTCTATAGAATCCAGGTTAGCTTGTTCGGTATAGTAATACAAGAATTCTTCTCCCAAACTTCCCATGTGTAGCGAATCTATTGCAAAATGGAGAAATGGTGCCATAGAATCCAAACACGCTTGTAGGGATTTAGCTTTGTAGATCTGTGTCTCGTACCAGGAAATAGTATCGTGTACTAAATCAGCATAATACAGAGCGCTATCATACATATTGATTACATCTGCCAGCGAATCTCCCACCAAAAACATGCTTCTGGCAATACTCGTGTACGCAGATGGCAAGTACTTGGGACTTTGGGACTTACGAAACTCCTCCAGAGACCTATGGTGATATCCTAATGCAATATCCTCAAGATATTCTTCTGATGACACAACTCCCAACTTATTATAGAGTAGTCCCATATACAAATGCTGATTATCAAAGGGTGATAGATAATATTCCGCCTGCTTTAGGCAATCAGTCGCTCGTACAATATCAAGCTGTACCGTATATTCATCTCCTAGCACATAGTATGCTTTACCCAAATTCAATTTGTCATTCTGCGTTTGAAAATAACCACTACCCCTCGCATAATAGAGTCTGGGTGGATGGGATTGGAGGTCTTCAGAGATGCCAATTCATGCCAAAGATGCCACATGTTTTGGTCACATTCAGGCAAATAATTGACGGAAAATGTAGATAAAATGGTTATTGCAGAGTCTGGGTTACTCCAAACCACATCTTCTAATGCTACCAACCTGGGGTCATATACCTGATTAGAGCGTGCGCAACCAACTGACAAATAGATACTTAGCAAAACTATTGCTGCAAAATTGTGCTGATTAGACATGATTAGAAAATTCTTTTTATGATTAAATTGTAATACTGATTATCAATAAATTATAGCTATGTTTTTAGCAAACTGATTAGATGTTGATTATTTGGAGCATATTGATTTTTTTTGTACCTTTGTGCCGCAATTCAAAAAGTAGAACTGCCGACAAAGGTAGTAATTTTATTCGAAATACACAAATAAAAATCCAAAAAAATGAAAAAGAATTTATTGCTTTTATTCTGCATCATGATGCCAGTGATGATGTGGGGAACGGAACAACGCAAGGCGATTCGAATCTCAAAACAAAGCACAAATACTGTTTCAAAGCCACTATACGACATACACTCTTTGGAAGACGAGGTGGCGCAATTTTCTGGCGAGTACACGCGTTCTACTATTTCTCTCACGTGCACGCAGGACATCACCGTGAATGTTGCTATTTGCACCATTCATGGAATTACTTATTATCAGACGCACACCTTCGTCGCCAATGAGGTGGAAGAGATTGACTGCTCGACTTTCTCTCCCGATCACTATGGGATTAACATACAGGACGATGACAATACCTGGACAGGCGTTTTTACATTGGAGGACTAAAGCGCCCTCCCATCGAGATCTAATAAAATAACAAACAATTAACTAAAAACAATTACTATTATGAGTAAAAATCTTAGGTTATCTTTGCTGATGGGATTACTTTTCCTATCCACTTCTCATTCAATGTTTGCTGGTGATATTTTCGGTGACAGGTATGAACACATTTATTGTACAGAGCAAACGTATCGTGTGCAGAACTTACCGCCATCTTTCTCCGTAATGTGGAGATGGTCAAATAATATTGATGTTTCCGCAGAGGGAGTTGATTCAATAGTTGCAAGCATTGGTGTAGCCGATGGAAATCCATATTGGTTAGAAGCCAGCATATATGATAATCGAAATCATAAACTTGGTTCGGACACCTTGCATTTATGGGCACACTACCTTACCGATTGTGGCATAGAGCGAATGGATGAACAAAAAGTTAGGTTTAGTGATGGCAAATATCGTAAGCAATATGTTTTGCGTGCGAATATCGGTGGTATCGATTCCCGGGATGCAAGAATCTGTTGGCAATATCGCGATTCAGTTAGAGTTCTTCTACCATGGCAAGGTAGTAGAGAAAAATGCAAAATTGAATCATTGGGTGTCATCGTAGGTCCGAATGCAGATGCTATGTGTAAAGACATTGTTCCAGAACGTCCTCCGTTGGACACAATAACAAGGAACACCTCTACTCTCCCATATCCAGATACAGAGTTGCCTTTCCTAGCTGATCCTGCGTGGGCAAGAATCACCCTTCCTGATGGAGATAGCTATACCGGATATATCGTTTTGACTGTCTTTGATGCATGTTGCAATCGCAAAAGCGACACCCTAAAAGTCACCAACCGCTATTAGAGCGGAAAATAAATATTATGTTTAACTTTAAAATTTTTATGTTATGAAGAAGATTTTACAATTAGTTGCAACCATCATGTGTTCAACCGTTGTAGCCATGGCAGATGTGTCATTAGGGGACACTACGGATCAGGTATCTGCAAGTATGTTAGCAGAAGTATCTTGTTCAAAGGACAGTATTGTGCTGGTGAACAAGGATGGAACCGTTCTGGAGAAAACCCTCTATACTCACGATGCTAAAGGTCGCTTCACTAGTTTTGAGGTCATCTACAACAAGGATGGCAAGTGGCTTAGGGACTACAAAGAGACTTGCGAGTACGATGATGTAGAGAATTCTGTCATTAAAAAATCGTATAGCGTTCGCAACGATGAGTGGAAACTCCAATCCGAACTCAAATATACCGAGGAGTACAACGAGCAAGGTCAGATAACTGTACTCAACACTTATGGTCGCAGAGATGGCGAGTGGATCGTGTTTTATCGCCGAGAGATTCTTTCTGTGAACGAGCAAGGTCATGCGACAGAGATACTCACTTCTTCTTTTAGCGAAAACACGGATATGCCTTTCACTTTCGCGCGTACCATTGTGCAATACGGCATGCACGGACGCGAATTTGTAGTGACCTATGTGCGCACAGAGGAACAACCGGACGTATGGTTTGAGATGGAGAGAATGACCCAATCCTACGATGAAAAGGGCAACTTGGTCGAGGGTATCGATTATCGATTGCAAAATGGTGTGATGACACAGACCGCTCGTGCTACCATGGGATACGATGAGACCGGCTTCTGCATTTGGGAGAACCAATACGAATGGAACAGCAGTAAGTCAACATGGACCGCTACCATTCGAGATGAGTGGACACAGAACGACAATACAGTATCTGACAAGCAGTATAGTTGGAATAAACTGCAATCGAAATGGGATCTCCGCACTATGTCTGAGACGCTGAGTAGTGAGAGTGGCAATGTGCTGAGCGAGAAGTGGTATACCGTAAAACCTGGCAGCGGTGAGTTTGTTCAGGAGGGTACATATTTCTACTACTACTCTTGCGAGGATGCAGCCAAGAATCCTTGGGTAGGCAATCCACTGGGCATCGATGCAATCGATGATATGCCGGCTATCATGCACAAGCGCCTCATTGATGGTCAACTCATCATCGAGCGCGACGGTATGCGCTACAACGTTATGGGTACACGCCTGTAATCTGCAACTATTAATGACAGTCAAGCTTTTATCCCCCTGGGGCGCAGGAATGCGCCCCAGTTTTTTTCTGTCCTATGGTGCCACCAACAACATCAGTCACTTCCCTATGTGTCGTTAGGTTACATCTTCGTTACATCTGTTGATGGGTAGTTAAGAGGTAAGTCGTCTCTAAGCTGTCTCTAAGCTGTCTCTAAGGGGTCTCTAAGCAGTCTCTAAGGCGTCGGCAGTGGGGTGACTGATGTTTTTTTTCTCCATTTTTGCTTGCAAATGTGAAATATAATTACTAATTTTGCAGTCGCAAACAAAAATTACTACATCATGAAACGAATAGCTTTTCTTTTTTCAGCCCTTTTGGTGGCTATCGTGGCCAGTGCTGAAATCAAGTACATCTTCTATTTTATAGGAGATGGTATGGGTGCTAACCAGGTTCTTGCTACTGAGATGTATCTCGCCGAGTGCGAGGGACGAATCGGACGCAAACAGCTGAATATGACCCAGATGCCTTACACCGGACAAGTGTCAACTTTCTCCGATTCCAACGGTATAACTGACTCATCGGCAGCAGGTACTTGTCTGGCTACCGGCTCCAAGACTACCAATGGCAAATTGGGCGTTGATCCCGATAATCAACCCCTCGAGAGCGTGGCTGCGCGTCTCAAAAAGCAGGGATACGGAGTAGGTATCATGACCTCTGTCAGCATTGATCATGCCACCCCAGGCGCCTTCTATGCGCACGTGCCCGATCGCGGTAATTACTACAATATAGGTATCCAACTGGCTAAATCTGGATTCGACTTCTTCGGTGGAGCATCCTTCCTGCAGCCGGTGAATCCTAACGACTCTACCGCACCTAATCTGTACGGATTCTGCGAGAATAATGGCTACACCTTCGCTCGCGGTTATGCGGATGCACGCACCAAGATGGATGCCAAAAAATTGATTCTGATTCAGAAGAACGATGGCTCGGATGTTACCCAACCCAGCACACACAAACTGCCATATGCTATTGATAAACAGAATAGTGACCTTACTCTGCCACAGCTCACAGAGACCGCTATCCAGTACCTGACTAAGCATCATGATCGCTTCTTTATGATGGTCGAAGGTGGTGCTATCGATTGGGCTTGCCACGGCAACGATGCGGCTACCGTGATTCGTGATGTCATCGAATTTGATGACGCCATCGAGGTGGCTTTCCGATTCTATATGAAGCACCCGGATGAGACTTTGATTATCGTTACCGCTGACCACGAGACCGGTGGTATGTCGCTCGGTAACAGCGACTATACCCTCAATCTGAAGGCACTACAGAACCAACGTGTATCCAGTGACGTGCTGACCGATGATATCAAGGCGCTACACGCACA
This sequence comes from Paludibacteraceae bacterium, assembly GCA_045599285.1. Classification (GTDB taxonomy): domain Bacteria; phylum Bacteroidota; class Bacteroidia; order Bacteroidales; family Paludibacteraceae; genus Colicola. The sequence continues at coordinate 89,279 of JAZRVR010000003.1, forward strand.
GTATGCTAACAAACTCAAATGGAAGCAGGTGAAGGCTTACCTGAGTGATAATCTTGGACTTTACACTCGCATCCCATTGAGCAAGGAGCAGGATGCTGCCCTGCAGGCACAGTTTAAGAAGATGATGAAAAACAAGGCAGACGATGTCAAGACTCTCTACAAGGACATCGATGGACTGAGCAACGAGGCACTCAGGATTATCAACAAGGACTCTAAGATTGGCTGGACTACCGGCTCTCATACTGCATCGGCTGTACCTGTCTTTGCTGTAGGTGCAGGTGCACAACTATTCACCGGATGGCATGACAACAAGGAGCTCACTCCGCTGATTATTCGTGCTATGGAGCAGAATAAATAATGCAGATAGTAACTTGTAATTAGGGTGAAATTAGGCTGAACTACAGTAGCGATTCTATCTCATCATAGGTAAAACCACGCTGCAAAAGAAAGCGCATCGTCCGCTCGCGGTCGGTGCCTTTTTTTTGCGCAATCAGGCGATGTAACTGCCTAAAATATTCGTTTTCATCGATATTTTCTATTGCCTGGCGGATAGAGGAGGATGGCAGGCTCTTGGCACGCAGAGAGGCTGCGATCTTCTGCCGACCCCATCCTTGAAATGCCACCTTGTCATGTACGTAGGCTCTGCAGTAGCGGTCGGAATCGATATAGTGCTCATCGATGAGATAATCGATGATGCCATCCATGAGTGAGGCGGGACACTCCCATTGATAGAGTTTCTGCCGTACCTCCTGCTCACAATGCTCTGCAGCGGCACAATAGCGTGCGGCTGCGTCTCTGTGCTCCTCCGGTGTGCGCTCGCGCATACCGCGTTTACTGCTGCGCGGTGATGAATCTGTTTTTGCCATAGATATCCTGGTGTATCTCTATATCCGTGTAACCAGCGGTTCGCAACATATTGCCGGTCTCAGGTCCTAATTGCTCGTTGATTTCGAAGAAAAGTAGAGGTGCAAGGTGCAGCTCTGCTATGCGACGATAGAATAGTAGCGGGTCTGTATCCGGCACAAAAAGTGCACCCTTCGGTTCATGCTTCAGCACATTAGCCGACATGGTATCTCGCTCGCACTCGCGTATGTACGGCGGATTGCTAATCACGATATCGTATCTCTTGTCGGGTGTGGCGTGCAGGATGTCCAATTGGTGAAAATCTATATCTACCTCGCTACGATGTGCGTTCTGCTGTGCAACTGCCAGCGCCTCTGCGCTGATGTCTATGGCGCTAACTTGCCAATTGGGGCGTGCGCGCTTGGTGGCAATCGCTATGCAGCCGCTACCGGTACCTATGTCCAGTATGCGCAGAGGGGCTGTGTTCCACGGTAGCAGTCCGATCAGTTCGGCTGTTTCCGGACGTGGAATCAGGGTGGCAGGGGTCACCAGAAGATCCAGTCCCAGCCATGTGGTATGACCGAAGATATACTGGATGGGTTCGTGCTGTAGCAGGCGCGCGAGGATGCTATCCAGTTCCGGCACCACAATGTGCTCACGCCGCAGCAAAATATCGCTACGGGTCAGGGCACATTGCTCCTCTATGATCCAATATGCCAGCGATAGTGCCTCGTGGTAATCATAGACCGGAGTCAGCTGCTTAATGATGTGTTGTATGGTGCCATTCATAGATGCGATTGCCGTCAAATAGTTCGAATTCATCGGGAAAATCCACCTTCGGAGCAACCACTCCATCACCTGTTGTAACGGGGGCTATCTCTACGTGTACCTCGTCATATATGCCGCTCTCCAGGATGGTGTGCAGCCAGGTAGTACCTCCCTCCACGATGAGTGAGTGAATACCCCGTGTGGCCAGGTCTGACAGAATATATGACCAGTCGGTATTGTCCTGATAAACGATGGTCTCTGCCTCGGACGAGAAGATGCGGCTATCTGCCGGTAGTACGTGATGTCGGTCCAGCGTCACGCGGATGGGATTTCTGCCGCGCCAGCGAGTATTGAGCAGTCGTGGGTTATCCAGCAGTACGGTACGTGTACCCACCATGATAGCCATGTTCTCAGCACGCATCTTATGCACCAGTTGCTTGGTGAAAGGCGTTGAAATCACGAGTGGACGATGGTCGGCTGTGGTGGCATCTGTTGGATTAGGGATGGCGCGTCGGCTGTCGATGTAGCCATTTCTTGTTTGTGCCCACTTGAGAATCACGTAGGGGCGATGCTGCTCATGCAGGCATAGGAATCGCTTGTTGAGTGCTCGGCATTGCTCCTCCAGTACTCCCACCTCAACCTCGATACCTGCTGCACGCACTATCTCTATACCGCGACCTGCCACACGAGGATTGGGATCCAACTGACCTACCACGACACGTGCAGGGTGCTTCTCTACTATCAGATTAGCACACGGAGGAGTCTTGCCATAGTGGCTGCAAGGCTCCAAACTGACATAAAGTGTGCAGTCGGTGAAGTTGTGATATCCTCGCTCATCTGCCTCACGAAAGCAATTGACCTCCGCGTGTGGACCGCCGTATTGGCGATGCCAACCCTCCGCGATGATGTGTCCATCGCGCACCAATACGGCTCCCACCATCGGGTTGGGGGCTACGTAGTACTCGCCAATGCGGGCTATCTGGATGCAACGCTGCATGAAAATCTCGTCCGTCGTCATAGAATATTGCATATTTGATGCAAAGATAGTGAGAAAAGTTGAAAATGAAAAACATATTTTGCTCAGAGTCGCTTTTTCTGCTCAATTTGCTGCTTTTTTACATTTAAAATGTTCGCGCGCTTGCGTATGTGAGATTTTTTTTGTAACTTTGCGGCGTATTTTGGAATAGTGCGACTATAAATCATCAAATATATGAAAAGATTCAAGGAATACAAGAATTTGAATTTGCCGGAACTAAGCCGTGAAGTGCTGGCAGATTGGGAGCGCGAGCATCTGTTTGAGCAGAGCATGGATACTCGCAAAGGTCATCAGCCGTTTTTGTTTTTTGAGGGTCCTCCCTCAGCCAATGGTAAGCCGGGCATCCACCACGTGATGGCACGTACCATCAAGGATACCTTCTGCCGATTCAAGACGATGCAGGGCTATGAGGTGCGTCGTAAGGCAGGATGGGATACCCACGGTCTGCCTGTGGAACTGGGTGTGGAGAAGCAGCTCGGCATCACCAAGGAGGATATTGGTAAGAAGATTAGCGTGGATGAGTACAACGCAGCCTGCCGTCAGGAGGTGATGAAATACACTCGCGAGTGGACCGACCTCACCAAGCAGATGGGCTACTGGGTAGATCTGGAGAACCCATACATCACCTACGACAATAAGTATATCGAGACCCTCTGGTACCTGCTCAAGCAGCTCTATCAGAAGGATTATCTCTACAAGGGTTACACCATTCAGCCGTATTCGCCGATGGCAGGTACGGGATTGAGTTCGCACGAACTCAACCAGCCTGGTTGCTACCGCGATGTGAAGGATACCACGGCTACGGTGCAGTTCAGACTGAAGTCTCGTACAGAGAATCAAGACTCAAAGGAGATGGGCGTTCTGGACGAGCTGAGCAACGGTCTGCCTATCTATTTCCTCGCATGGACCACTACTCCTTGGACTCTGCCCAGCAATACGGCGCTATGTGTAGGTCCGAAGATAGACTATGTGGCTGTGCATGGTACCAATCCATACTCCGGTGAGGAGGCTATCTATATCCTGGCAGAGTCGCGCTTGGCTGCCTATGCTAAAGAACTCGGCATTCTGGACGAGGAGGGTAAGATGGATGAAAAGGCTGTCTATGCACACTTTGTAGGTAGTGAGTTGGTGGGTCTCGGTTACGAGCAACTTTTCCCATGGGTGGATCCTGTCGATTATGACAAGAAGACCAACACCATCACCAATCGCAAGGCAGATGCCTTCCGCGTCATCCCAGGCGACTATGTGACTACCGAGGATGGTACCGGTATCGTGCATATCGCTCCTACCTTTGGTGCGGATGATAAGAAAGTGGCCGACGCAGCCGATGTGCCTGCTCTGTATATGATTAATAAGAACGGCGAGACTCGCCCGATGGTAGATTTTACCGGTAAATACTGGCTCTGCGAGGAACTGAATGACGAGTTCGTGGCAACTTGTGTACACGATGGCTACCACAGTCACGAGGGTGAGTTCGTCAAGAATGCTTACGACCGTGAACATTTCTGGGAGAATAATCGCTACAACGAGGCATTGGCCCTTAAGTCCGAGAATCTGGACGTGCGTTTGTGTGTGGAGATGAAGGCAGATGGTCGCGCATTCAAGATAGAGAAGCACGTGCACAACTATCCCCACTGCTGGCGTACCGATACCCCGATTCTGTACTATCCGCTCGACTCCTGGTTCATCCGCTCAACCCGTGCTCGCGAGGAGATGATGGCGCTCAACAACACCATCAACTGGCAGCCGGAATCGACCGGCACAGGCCGCTTTGGTAAGTGGTTGGAGAATCTGAACGACTGGAATCTGAGCCGCTCGCGCTACTGGGGCACCCCATTGCCTATCTGGCGCACAGAGGACGGACAAGAGGAAATCTGCATAGGCAGTATTGCTGAGCTCTTTGCAGAGATAGACAAGGCTGTGGCTGCCGGTGTGATGAAGGCTAATCCGTGGCCGAACCATAAGGTGGGAGACTACAGCAAGGAGAACTACGATCCATCTGTGATCGATCTGCATCGCCCGTATGTGGATAATATAGTGCTGGTTAGCCCGAGTGGTAAACCGATGCGCCGCGAACTGGACCTCATCGATGTATGGTTTGACTCGGGTGCGATGCCATATGCGCAGAACCACTATCCATTTGAGAATGCAGACCTGCCACGCACGGCAGACTTTATCTCGGAGGGTGTGGATCAGACCCGTGGTTGGTTCTTCACCCTGCATGCCATCCACACGATGATAGAGGGACAGGTGGCATACAAGAATGTGATTTCCAATGGTTTGGTGCTGGATAAGAACGGCAATAAGATGTCGAAGCGCCTGGGTAATGCTGTGGATCCATTTGAGACCTTGGGCAAGTATGGCGCAGACCCAGTTCGCTGGTACATGCTGACGAACTCCAGTCCATGGGATAACCTGAAGTTTGACCCCGAGGGAGTAGATGAGATTCGTCGTAAGTTCTTTGGCACCCTGTACAACACCTACTCGTTCTTCGCACTCTATGCCAATGTAGATGGCTGGCAACCGTCTGAGAGACCCCTTACCGACCCCTTACCGACCCACTGAAATAGACAAGTGGATTCTCTCGAAACTCAATAGCCTCATCAAGGAGGTGACCGAGTGCTATGAGGCATACGAACCGACCAAGGCGGGACGTGCTATCAGCGACTTTGTACAGGATGATCTGAGTAACTGGTACGTGCGTCTGAATCGTAAGCGCTTCTGGGGTGGTGAGATGGATGCTGACAAGCATGCTGCTTATCAGACCTTGTACACCTGCCTGCGCACAGTCGCGCAACTGATGGCGCCGAATGCACCTTTCTTTGCCGATCGTCTCTACCGAGACCTCTGTGGAGAGACTGTACATCTGAGCGAGTGGCCTGTAGCTGATGAGGCGCTGATTAACAAAGACCTGGAGCGCTCGATGGCATTGGCACAACAGGCAACCTCGATGATTCTCAGCCTGCGCAAACGTGCAGAGAAGAACGTACGTCAACCGCTACAAAAAGCCGTTATTCCTGCTACTGATGCCGAGATTCTGCAGGCGCTGGAGCGTGTAGCCGACCTCATCAAGAGCGAGGTGAACGTGAAGGAACTGGTAATCGTACGCGCCGAGGATAGCGAGGTGAAACTGGTGAAGAAAATCAAACCTCAATTCAAGGTGCTGGGTAAGAAAGTAGGTGGTCAGATGAAGGCTATCGCTGCGGCTATTGGCGCTATGAGTCAGGAAGATATAGCTCAGTTTGAGCAGAATGGCACCTTCACGGTATGCGACTATGCCCTCACCGGCGAGGACGTAGAAATCCTAACCGAAGATATGCCGGGCTGGTTGGTTGCCAACGAGGGACTTCTGACCATCGCTCTGGATATCGAACTGACGATCGAACTGGTTGAGGAGGGCTTGGCACGCGAACTCATCAACCGCATCCAGAACCTCCGTAAGTCCAGTGGACTGGAGATAACCGACCGTATCGCCATCGAGATTGAGAAGAAAGCCGAGATCGAGGGTGCCGTCAGCCACTTTGCCGACTATATCGCATCGCAGGTGCTGGCTTCTGAAATTCGAATGGCAGACGTACCGGCAGATGCACAGACTCTGGAGATGGACGGATACAATGTACTGATCAATATTAAGAAATCGTAATATGAAGATAATAAGCAAATTAACCGTGCTGCTGGTGGTATTGGCAGCCATGGTAGCTTGTACTCCGGAGATCAGTTATCCGCAGCAGGATCTGCAGGGATACTGGCTTGAGGAGAAGGGAGTGGAACTGAATTACTTCCGTTTCACGAGCGAGAATGTAGCGAATGAGGCTCCCTACCAATGGGGGTATGAGTGGACCGAGAATACCGAAGATCCCAGCCTCAGTACCGAGGAATCGGATGTGCTGGCAGACCGCCATGGCAACGGATGGTTCAAGTACAAGATAGAGCGTAGCGAACTGACCGAAATCCACATGATGTCGGTCAGCGAGGCGATGATTCCAAAGGTATTTGCCATCATGCGACTCACCGATACCGATCTGCAATACCGCGATGAGGCCAGTCGAACACATTCACTCAAGAAAATAGTACGTAGGCAATGAAACGTTTCCTAAAGATATTGGGCATCACGTTGGGCTCCATCGTGGGAGTAGTGGTTGTTGTGGTGGCTATCGCGGTAGGCGTGCTTTGTCACGTGGTGTTTAGTCCCAATCGCCTGACCCCCATTGTGAACGATGTGATGGCTGATTATGTGGCAGTTCCGTATAGTATAGATGAGGTGGATCTGACGCTGCTGAGCACCTTCCCGAATGCCGGACTGCGCATCCGTGGGCTCTATGTGCTCAATCCTATGGAGGGTTCACAATCGGATACCCTGCTGGGCGTGCCGGAACTGGTGGTTGGATTGGATATACAGCAATATCTGGACTCGCAGAAGCTGTCGGTCGAGAGTATTGTGGCGGAGAATGTGATGCTCAATGCCTACATCAACGAGGCAGGTGAGACCAACTGGGATCATGTGCTGTCGCTGCCCGCTGACACGACGGAGCAGGACACATCGGCTACCGTACTGCCCTTTGATGTGAAGGTGGGTGAACTCAAACTGACGACCCGTCAGTTGAGTTTTGTAGATCGTCGTGACTCGCTGGATATCCGCAATCTGTCGCTGTCGCTCACGGGTGCAGCTCGAGCAGACAGCACGCTGAGCAATATTGAGGCAGACGTGGAGGCGTTGACCCTGGATTGGGATGGACTGCAGTTGGTGGCACGAGGCACAGCCGCCATGCGTGAGCGCATCGCCATGAATCTGCATGTTGCCACCAATGATTGGCAAATAGCGCATGTGCTGGCATTACTGCCTCAGCAGTATGCCTCGTTGCTTCCCAAGGAACTAGAAGTAGATGGTGTGCTGCATGCCGATGCTATTATCCGAGGCGAGTATGCCGAGAATTGCATGCCGACGGTAGATGCACAATTGACCCTTGCTGATGGTCGTGGACACTACGACCTGAAGGTGCTCCCCTACCACCTGACCGGAGTAGAGGCAGACCTGACGGCGCATGTGGATCTCAACGACAAGGAGCAGACCTATGCTGAGATCAATAAACTATGCGCGTGCACGATGGATACCAAGTTGAGTGCCACCGGTAGAGTGACAGATATTCTGCAAGACGGCAAAGAGATAGCGCTGGGTAATCCGCTGTGTACCATTGATTTGAATACCGGAATCAATCTGCAGGATTTGGAGTATTTCGTAGTGAGCGATAGTGTGACCAATAGTTTGCGTGGTAAGGTGACGGGTAAAGTGGCCGTTGCAGCACGACTGAACGACATCATGGCAGCAGACCTCACCAAGGTGCAGTTGCAGGCTAACCTGAAGGTGCAGAAGCCGGACATCATCTGGCAAGACTCCACCCTGGTACAGGCAGAGAGTCTGGCACTCGTATTGACCGCTCCGCGTTCCAATGTGAAGGGCAAAGGAATACTGTCGGCAGAGTGTCGGGCAACTGTCGAGAGACTGTCGGCGCAGATACCAGGCATGAGTGCGCAGATAGATGGTGGAACACTCGCTACCGGTGCAGAACTGGACACCCAGCACAAGGAGAACCTGCCTGACCTGCGTGTGGAGTTTGATTTGGGTCGCGTGATTGCCAACATGGACACTATCCATGCCGATTTGGTAGCACCTAAGGGAAGTGTCGTGCTGACGAGCAATCAGAGAAATAAGACTGCTCCCAAACTGCAAGTCAAACTGCATGCCAATGCCATTGATGCCAATATGGGACAGGAGATTGCAGGACAGACCGGCAATATAGCCATTGAGGCGAATGCCAGTTACAATGAGAATGGCGAAAACATCCTGCTCAAGTGGAATCCTCGACTCAACTTTGATCTGAAGCAGGGTCATGCGGAGTGGAAGCAACTGCCTGTGCCAATTGATATCCCGGAAATCAAATTGGAGTATTCAAACCACAACAGCCGCATCGATACCAGTCGAATCGTGCTGGGTAACTCGGATTTCTCGCTGTCAGGACACCTGAAGAACGTAGGTGGCTGGCTGGGCAACAAGGCCGAATTGCAAGGTTCGCTTCTGTTCGTATCGGACAATACGGATGTGGATGAGTTGTTGAATATAGTTAACTGTCTGTCATCCAGTCAGGATGCAGACTCAACGGAGGATGAAGCAGCAGCAAGCACAACGGCTGTGACAGAGACACAGGCTACGGAGCAGGAGAGCAATCCGTTCATGGTACCGAATAATGTGAGTCTGGTGCTGACTACCCATATTCGCCAGGCAGAGGCCTTCGGTCAACACCTTAGTAATCTGGGTGGTAAGCTGTATGTGCAGGATGGCGTGGCGATACTGGAGGAAATCGGTTTCGTGTGTGAGGCAGCCAAACTGCAACTCACGGGTATGTACAAGACTCCGCGTCGCGACCATATCTTCGTGGGTATAGACTACCACATGGTGGATATTGACCTGCAGCAGTTGGTGGCAATGGTTCCGCAACTCGATACGCTGGTTCCGATGCTGCGTGACTTGCGTGGTGCGGCGGAGTTTCATATAGCCGCTGAGACCTACGTCAATGGCAAGTACCAACTGAAACCTTCTACCCTGCGTGGCGCTTGTGCCATAGAGGGAAAGAACCTCGTACTGCTGGATAGTGAGACCTTCTCTACTATAGCTAAACTGCTGATGTTCAATAAGAAAACCGAGAATTTGGTGGATAGTATATCCGCTCAGATCACCTTGTATAAAGATGAGATTACCGTCTATCCGTTCTGTCTGAGCATGGACAACTACATGGTAGCCGTGGGTGGTAATCACTATCTGGATATGAACTTCAATTACCACGCGTCGGTGCTGAGTCCAATCTATCTGGGTGTGGATGTCAAGGGTAATCTGGATGACCTGAAGATAGGATTGGCTACCTGTCGCTATGCCAAGGACTTCAAGCCTCTCTTCCATCGCGATGTAGATGAGAAGGCGGCCTCGCTGCGGCGAATGATTAGCGATAGCCTCAAGAAGAACGTGGTAATCAAGTAGATAGGAAATTAAATAATGAATATGAAAAAGAATCTAATTTTGGGCATGACCCTATTGACAATGATGGCTTGTCAGACAAAGAATCCGTTTTTGTCAGAGCTGAACACTCCGTATGGTGTTCCAGCCTTTGACCAGGTAAAGAATGAGCACTACATGCCGGCTTTCAAGGCTGCAATAGCAGCCAACGAGGCGGAGATAGCTGCTATAGTGAATAATGCAGAGGCACCTACCTTTGAGAATACGATTGTGGCTCTGGATCGCGCCGGCAGCATGCTGGATCTTGTGAGCGGTGTGTTCTTCAACGTGCTGGAGGCAGATGGCAACGATGAGATGAACGCTATTGCTGAGGAGGTTTCGCCTCTGCTGTGCAACCTGAGCGACGATATCATCCTGAACGAGGAACTCTTTGCACGTGTGAAAGCCGTGTACGATGAGTGCGAGAACCTGGGCTTGGATGCAGAGCAAATGCGTCTGCTCACCGAGACCTACAAGAGTTTTGCACAGAATGGTGCTAATCTGCCGGATGACAAGAAGGAGCGCCTGAAGCAGATCAACCAGGAACTGTCTCTGCTGAGTTTGCAGTTTGGTAACAATGTGGTGGCAGAGACCAATGCTTACCAACTCTTTATAACCGATGAGGCAGAGTTGGCAGGTCTTCCGGAGAGCGCCAAAGCCGCTGCCAAAGAGGAGGCTATCGCTGCCGGTCGTGAGGACGCGTGGCTCTTCACTCCGAAGCGCACCAGCTTCACTCCGGTGCTACAGTACTGCGAGAATCGCGAGTTGCGTCGCGAACTGCTGATGGCTTATACCACCCGTGGTAACCACAATAATGCCAATGATAATAAGGCAGTTATCAATAAGACAATGGCTCTGCGCGTGGAGAAGGCGCAGATGTTTGGTTACGATTGCCCGGCAGACTACATCCTGGCTGATTGCATGGCAAAGGATGCGAAGACCGTGAATGCGTTTCTCAAGAGTGTGTGGGAGCCCAGTTTGGCTGCTGCCAAGCGCGAGGCTGCTGAGCTGCAGAAGATGATGGACCGCGACCTGCCGGGTGAGAAACTGATGCCGTGGGATTGGTGGTACTATGCTGAGAAGCTGCGCAAGGAGAAATACGACCTGGATGAGGAGGAACTGAAGCCCTATTTCGAACTGAGCAACGTGCGCCGTGGTGCCTTTGAATTGGCTCATAATCTGTATGGTATCAACTTTGAGCAACTCAGCGACATGCCGGTGTACAACCCTGAGGTAGAGGTATTCAAGGTAACTGATGCTGACGGCAGTCTGGTAGGTATCCTCTATACTGATTATTTTCCGCGTGCAGGCAAGCGCCCGGGTGCGTGGATGAACGATATCTGCCACCAGTATGTAGATGCTGAGGGTGTGGATCATCGTCCGGTAATCATCAACGTAGGTAACTTCAACAAGCCCACCAAGGGCAATCCTTCCCTCTTGTCGATGGATGATGTAGAGACCCTCTTCCACGAGTTCGGTCATGCTCTGCATGGACTCCTGAGCAAGGCACACTACAAGACCCTTGCTGGTACCAGCGTACCACGTGACTTCGTGGAGTTACCGAGCCAATTCATGGAAAACTATTGCTACGAGCCTGAAATACTGAGGACCTATGCTCTGCACTACGAGACCGGTGAGGTGATTCCGGAGGATCTGGTGAAAAAGATCAACGCTGCCGGCAAGTTCAACCAGGGATTTGTGATGGCAGAGTTGCTGTCTGCATCCATCATGGATATGGATTACCACTGCATCACCACTACCGATTCGATTGATGTTGAGGCCTTTGAGGCTGCTTCGATGGCGAACATGCAGATGATTCCAGAGATTATCACTCGCTACCGCTCTACCTTCTACAACCACATCTTCACCACCGGCTATGAGGCTGGTTACTACAGCTATACATGGGCTGCGGTGCTGGATGCTGACGCCTTTGCTGCCTTCAAGGAGACCGGTGATATCCTGAATCAGGAGGTAGCCAAGCGCTTCCGTCACCTGCTGGAGCAGGGTGGTACTCGCGATGCTGCGGAACTGTATCTGGAGTTCCGTGGTCAGGAGGCTAATCCAAAGCACCTGCTGGATCGTAAGGGATTCTAAGTGAAGTACATACTGAAACATATTACGCAACTGAGCCTGCTGACAGTGATTCTGCTATCGGTAGGTGCGTTGTGTATGTGGCTTCCATCCTTCTGGCATACAGAGGATTATGTGTCCGTTGCGGTGAGCATGTCGTTGACGTTGGTGAATACACTGGGCGTCATTTATGTGTGCTATCATGGCAATCTGACGCGTACAATCAATCTCTTTCCTGCCCTGCCGTTCCTATTCTCAATGGGGGCGCTGCAACCTTGGCATTCCGACTGGCGCAGTCAGATTGTGATCATGGCTATCCTGGTGGTATTGCTGATATATCAGACGATAGATAAGCACCTGTTTCAGAGTGCTGCTGAGCAGATGTTTCTGGTGACCTTGGTGTTGGGTATAGCATCCTATTGGTTGCCCACTATTGTGTTTGCTATTATAGCCGTTGTGCTGATGCTGCTGTATCGCAATACGTTCGATTTTAAGTCGATTTTTGCTATCCTGATTGGCATTGTGGTTGTGGCTATCTATGCCTCGATTGCATGTGTGTTGGGTTGGATTGAGCCGGTATGGATAGACGGTTTCTTTGACGCATCGCTATCGCTGCGATGGATACCTGTTCTGGCATTGACGATTACGTTGGTCATCGATGTCATCTGTTACTCCGGTGAGGCCATCTGGCGTGGCGTCTGCATGCTGGTCTATGTGATATTGTGCCTTGTAGGATTTCTGATACAGGTATTGCTATAGAAATATAACGCATAACGATACAGATACCGCCAGTCGAGAAATCGGCTGGCGGTATCTGTATGCTATGTAAACGCTTGATTAGTAAGCGATAGCGAATACTACACGTCCGGCAGATGGTTTGCCTGTGAAGATGCAGGTGCCCTCCTTGTCGGTGGTGCTGATTTGTCCCTCCAGAGGGATACAACGGATGGTAGCCTTGGTCTCCTCCTTAACCATGTCCTCGGTCTCCGGCGTGCCATCCCAGTGGCAGAGTAGGAAGCCACCCTTCTTAATCTCCTCCTTGAACTCGTCGTAGGAGTTGACCTCGCGGGTATTGGCGAGACGGAAGTCGAGTGCCTTCTTGTAGATATTAGCCTGAATATCTTCGAGCAATGCTACCAGACGCTGCTCAATACCCTCCAGCGAGATGGTCTCTTTGGTCATGGTATCACGACGAGCCACCTCGATGGTGCCGTTCTCCAGGTCGCGACCACCCATCGCCAGACGAACAGGTACACCCTTGAGTTCGTAGTCAGCGAACTTGTAACCCGGAGTGGATTTGTCGCTGGTATCTACCTTGACGCGTACGCCGAGGCGCTTGAGGTTGTCAGCAATCGGACTCAGCTTCTCCATCAGGCGATCCAGATCCTCCGGCTTCTTGAAGATAGGTACGATAACTACCTGAATAGGAGCCAGATGTGGTGGCAAGACGAGACCGTTATCGTCGGAGTGTGTCATGATGAGCGCACCCATCAGACGGGTGGAAACACCCCACGATGTTGCCCATACGTATTCGTATTTATTCTCCTTGCTGAGGAACTGTACGTCGAAGGATTTGGCGAAGTTCTGACCGAGGAAGTGGGATGTACCTGCCTGCAGGGCCTTACCATCTTGCATCATTGCCTCGATGCAGTAGGTATTGAGGGCACCGGCGAAGCGCTCGTTCGGCGACTTGACACCCTTGACAACCGGAATTGCCATTACCGACTCCGCAAAGTCAGCATAGACATCCAGCATATTGCGTGCGTAGTTCTCGGCCTCCTCCTTGGATGCGTGTGCGGTGTGACCCTCCTGCCAGAGGAACTCAGCCGTACGCAGGAAGAGACGTGTGCGCATCTCCCAACGCATGACATTACACCACTGGTTGCAGAGGATAGGCAGGTCGCGGTAACTGCTGATCCAGTTCTTGTATGTGGACCAGATGATGGTCTCGGATGTAGGACGGATGATGAGTTCCTCCTCCAGTTTGGCATTAGGATCTACTACTACGCCCTTACCATTGGGATCGTTCTTGAGGCGGTGGTGGGTAACGACTGCGCACTCCTTGGCAAAGCCCTCAACATGCTCTGCCTCACGGCTGAGGAAGGACTTGGGAATGAGGAGCGGGAAATAAGCGTTCTTGACGCCCTGCTCCTTAAAGCGACGGTCGAGCTCTGCCTGGATGGTCTCCCAGATAGCATAACCGTATGGCTTGATGACCATACATCCGCGGACTGCTGACTGCTCTGCCAGGTCTGCCTTGACTACTAATTCGTTGTACCACTTGGAGTAATCCTCGCTGCGTGGTGTGAGTTTTTGAAAACTTGCCATATATGTTGTTTAACTGTTTAACTGGTGAAGTGTTTAACTAGTGAGATGTCCTAATGGGCTAATTGTTAACGCAATCGGTAACTCTCACGCAGATATTCAAAGTCTTGTGGGTGACTTTTGAGCGTGTCTGAAACGCGGCTGAGCCAGCCACGGTCGGAATCACCGTGCAAAGGTACTAATTTTTTATCAATTTCGCAAGCAGGAAGCCCAAAAAATTGACATAATTCGCTCAAACAGGTGTTGGAGGCATTGATTTTGCCCTGTATGGAATAGCCAGCGATGTGGAACGATGCCAGATAGGCCTTTGCCAGCAAGTCGGGATTGAGTTGTGGTTCGCCCTCCCAGGTATCAATCACGCATGGGTGCTGACTATGGATGAGGGCTTGCTCATCTACCACTCCCCCTCGTGCGGCATTGATAATGAGCGCGTCGGGTCGGCATTGCGTCAAGAAAGCCTCATCGCAGAGATGGTAGGTAGGGTATTCGCCTGCTCGGGTGAGGGGCGTGTGGAAGGTGATGATGTCGCATTGGTGCGCAATCTCCTGCAGAGAGACTCCTATTCCTAGCGGGGGGTCGTTGAGAAGCACTCGTAATCCGTGTTGCTCTGCCATCTTTGCAACCAGCGAACCCACATGTCCGACTCCTACTACACCTAATGTAAGTCGGCTTTTACCATCGCTAAGCTGTCGCTCGGCTGTCGGTTGACTGTCGGTTGACTGTCGAGACGAGTCTTGAATCGTGGTGGAATTCATGGCAGGGATCACGGTGCGAATCGCTTCCTCCACATAGTCGCAAACAGCCTGAGCATTGCAGCCTGGGCAGGACACCCAGCGGATATTGTGCGCGGCACAATAGTCGCGGTCGATGTGGTCGTACCCAATGGTAGCGGTGGCAATAAATCGCACGCGCGAACCATCTAATAATGCGGCGCCGCAGCGTGCGCGCGTGCGTATGATGAGCGCATCGGCATCGCGGACAGCTGTTGCCGTGATGTCGGCAGGGTCAAGGTATTGTACCTCAACACCTTGCGCCTCCAGTACGCCGGTGACAAAAGGAACGTATTTATCGATGATTACGAGCATAAATCCCACCAAACCTCCCCTTTTGGAAGGTCAGTAATCAATTAATTGTATTTGATGTTATCAATGAGACGAACAGCGGTGGTGTGGTTGATAGTGCCAGATAACGAGCAATAGACTGTAGCACAGCCGATTGCGTTGGTGAAGGTGACGGTAGGCTGCAGGGTAGTTTGATCTACAATCTCGTAGTACTCCACCTCCAGACCATTGATGGCATTGATGGCATCCACTACTCGCTGCTGTACGGCAGCCACGGTTGCTTTCTCTTCTTTTGCCCATACCAGGCTGGCAAACAGGGTCTTAGAGATTCCGAGAGCCGTCTGTTTCTCCTCTGCTGACAGTCGCTCGTTGCGACTGCTGAGCGCCAAACCCGACTCCTCGCGCACGATGGGGCAATCGATGATTTTCAGGTCGCCGAAGGTGCCTGCCAGTTCGCTTCGCTCCACCATATAGTGCAGAATGGCGAGTTGCTGAAAGTCCTTCTCACCGAAGTATCCGCGGTTGGGCTGCACCAGGTAGAATAGGCGGCTAACTACCTGTACCACACCATTGAAGTGCCCCGGGCGCATCTTTCCCTCCATGACCTGATCCAGTCCGGCAAAGTCAAAGGAGAAGGTCTGACTCATCTCCTCTGCCGAGTACATCTCCTCGGGTGTGGGAGCAAAGACAAAGTCTGCTCCGATGCCTGCCAGCAGTTCGGCATCGCGATCCAATGTGCGAGGGTATTTGGCGAGATCCTCTTTGTTATTAAACTGGGTAGGATTGACGAAAACGCTGACAAAAGTGACATCGTTCTCAGATACCGATTGCTTCACGAGCGAGGCATGTCCCGCATGCAGTGCGCCCATAGTTGGTACCAATCCGATTGATTTGTTTTGACGTTTACAAGCCTCAACTTGACGGAGGAGTTCTTGCTTAGAAGTGATAATTTGCATGGTGAAAATCAAAAAAAGCGTGCAAAGTTACAAAAAATACACGAATTATCAAAAAAAAATAAAAAAAATTATGCAAATGTCAATATTTTTTTGTACCTTTGCATTGCGAAATTATTGTCGAATCAAAAATCCAGCCTATGAAAGAGCCAAATCGTGTCCTCTTTATCTCTCAAGAGATATATCCATACTTGTCAGAAGAGACGCCCATACGATTGCTAAATCGTAAGTTGCCAGAGTTATTTCAGTCTCATGGTTTTGAGACTCGCACGTTCATGCCCAAATTTGGCGATATCAACGAGCGCCGTAATCAATTGCATGATGTGATCCGACTCAGTGGTGTGAATCTCATCATCAATGAGACCGATCACCCGTTGCTGATTAAGGTGACGAGTATTCAGTCAGCACGCCTGCAGATCTACTTCATCGACAACGATGATTTCTTCCGCCGTCGCAAGGGTGTGAAGGATGAGAACGGCAAGGAGTATGACGACAATGATGAGCGCTCAATCTTCTATGCCCGTGGTGTGCTGAGCACAGTGGAGAAGCTCCGCTGGACTCCTAATATTGTGCATTGCTCCGGTTGGATGTCGGCATTGGCTCCTATTTATATCAAGAAGGCGTATGTAGACACCCCGTTCTTTGGTCACTCCAAGGTAGTGATCTCAATCGATGATAATACGTTTGAGACACCATTTGGCACCAAGTTCTCGCAGAAGTTGCTGGTGGATGGTGTGTCTGCCAACGATGTGCGCAGTATTGCCGGTTTCCCTGTAGGTTACGAGGAACTCATGCGACTCGCTATCGACTATGCAGATGCTATTGTCATCAGCAGTCCGAAGGTGAACCAGCGCGTGCTGAACTATGCGGAGCAGAGCGGCAAACCACTATTGGCGTACACCGAAGATACGACCCAATATCTAGAATTCTATAATAGTCTGTTGAACTAACATGCGTAAATATAGTTATTTTTCGTTTTGTTTAGTATGTATTAGCTGCTTGCTACTGGGGTGCAAGGATGATGCGGTACAGTCGGGAGCTTCGCTCCTGGATCACGACGATGAGATTATCGTCAAGGCCGACACCTTTGATCTGACCAGTAGTTTGCGTATCGCCTCTAATGTCATCTCGTCTCCGGATTCTTTCCTGGTGGGTGAGACGGAGACTCGCTTTGGCACCCTGCGTGCCAGCTTTATGACGCAACTCGCTTGTCCGGAGGGATTTACCTATCCTGAGACGGCCGTCTTTGACTCAGCGTGCCTGTACATGTACTACCAATCGTGGATTGGGGATGCCAATTCGCCTATCGCGTTGGATGTGTACGAGATTGATAAGCAGGTGCTGGAGTACAGCCCCAATACTCCGTATTGGACTAATATCAAGGATAGTGATTTCTGCAGTTTCTCAGATACCACTCACCTGCTGGCAAAGCAGCGCATTGTGGTAGCTGGTGTGCCGACGGATAGCACCTATTCGTCGTACTATAGCCAGTATATCCCGATGGTGCGAATGCCGATAGATACCAATTCGTGCTTCTTCCGTCGCCTGCGCGATCAGCGCTCGTTCCCATCGCAAAGCGAGTTTGATCAGTTATTTAAGGGACTATTGGTGACCTCCAATTTTGGTAGTTCTACCATCCTCAATATCAACGCATTGAATCTGAATATTTATTACCACTTCTCCTACGAGAAAGAGGGGCAGGACACGATAGTGCATGATATCAAGGGACTATTTGCAAACTCTGAGGTGCGCCAGATCAATACATTCAGGTATTTGCAGGGCGAGGATAAACTGAAGCAGGAGCTGGAGCAGCATCCGGATACCAGTTACATCATCTCTCCGGCAGGTATCTATACCCAGATTCAGTTGCCGGTAGGTGCGATGGCGCGCGAGATAATGGATAGCATCACCATTACCCTGCCTAATGGCACTCCGACGCAGAAGCGCCCATACATCAATCTGGCGGAGATGCGTGTGGACGTGCTCAATAGCGCCAAGAAGGGACCGGACTCGTGGCTGCAACCTTCTCCGTCTATGCTCCTGATCAAGGATAATGAGGTCGGTCAGCTCGATAATTTCTTTATCAAGCATACGCTCCCTACCGATACGCTGGCGGTGGTGGGTACGCTCGTCAATACGACGGATAGTCTCGGTCAGGATATATCGTACTACTCGTTTGACATCGCTTCGCTCCTGACCAAGCAGATGCGTCTGTACTTAGATCCGGAGTCGTCGTATTACCAGCAGGATACGGCTCACTTGCGTATGACGATTGTGCCGATTGTGGTGGAGACTGGTACGGCTAATTCTACGACTTATATCACCAGTGTCAAGCAGTCTATCACCCCCACTGCTACTATGATCAATAGTGCTCAGAGTACGCAGTCTCCTACTCGCCTGAAAGTGGTGTATTCGGGATTCTGATAGATGACAACAGGATACAATAAAGGGAGGCAACAGCCTCCCTTTATTGGTTTTCGTACCTTTACTTCAGGATTACTTTTCTCGCGATGGTCTCGCCATGTACCTGTGCGCAAAGCACATACGTTCCACGTTCCAGATCAAACTCAATCAGTTTTCCATTTTCCTGCTTCAATAGACGTCCGTTCTGGGTATAGAGGCGAGCCTCCGTCATACCCGTAGATGCTACTACCAGGGTGTTCTCGCGGAAGCGAACTGTGAATTTGTCAGAGTTGTTGGTTGCGGCAACCGCGATGTTCATGCTGCTCGCCATAATTGCTGCGGCAGCAAACAGACTAAAAAATACCTTTTTCATTGTTCATCCTTTCTTTAGTGGTTAAACAATTCTTACATACCGGCCGCACACTTGCGACCTTCTAAATGAAATCAAAACTGCTTTCTTCTGAAAAGCGATGCAAAGGTAGTACTTTTTTTTAGAATGTGCAAATTTTTATGTTATAAAACATATTTTTGGTATCTTTACGTGACAAAAACCACTGTTTTGCAAAAAAAATGCCAACTGCATATAGCAATTGGCATTCTTTGTTCGTCCAGCACGAACGTATTCTAATGGGTGAAAGTCCCTAATGCGCCCTTATAGCGGGAAGCATCCAACCGGAGGCAAGGGTGTCCATCGTGAGGTGGAATCTGAAGGAAGCCCGAGGCAAACATCTGGCCTGACGGACAGAAACTACATAAAAGGCAAAAGGTTGCGGATGAAGTGGCAAAGAACACTAAAGTCCAATAGCTATACGGAGCAACCAGTGTAAATGTAGCAGGCATAAGATGGAAAGAATACGTCCATAACTGGAGAGGTCTCGCAGACGAGCCATAAGGCGAGTAGTAACAACGAACTGCGAGAAGTCAGCAGACGCCATAGTACCTA
>JAZRVR010000004.1:0-97536 GCA_045599285.1 Paludibacteraceae bacterium
GACATTAAGGGAAACGGGTCGTCCGCAATGTGCGCTTTGGGCGTATGTGGAGCAGGGGCTCAGTTCGCGACTCGGACTGATTGCCGGTTATTCGCATGCCTTTGGACGCGACCTTACGTGTAGGGATTTTGTGGGGATTGGACTACATGCCACTCTCAGGCATATAGAACTGGGCTTCTACTCCGATTATGCCCATGGTCCTGTTCGTGAGTTCGCCACCGAACTGTCCGCGAAGTTCTCGTTTGCCAACTATTGCTACGTGCAACCGGCTCTACACCTGCTCGCAACAGATGGCCGTTTCCAATCCGTCTTCGCACTACGCTTTGGGCTGGAGTATTAAAACCAAATGGGCGATAGCATCGCCTGATTTTTCTCATTAATTTAAAAGAGCCTTCTCACACTCGCTACCATCGCGAGTGTGAGGAGGTGTTCCGACGCTCTGAGGAGGAAAAGACAAACTCTGATCAGCGGTAATTTTACACTATTGTTAAAAAGAACAAACTAAAACAAAAAAAGTCCGTCAAAAATTTGTGTATTTCAATTTTTTTTCGTACCTTTGCATTCGCAAATGAGAACAGGCAAAATGATTATGTTATTTGCGCAAAAGACACAACATTAACATGATTGTTTTATCTCTTGTTTTCCTTTGCATGTGACCATTCGACCGATTTTTGTCACATCTTGGTCACACAGCAATCATAAAAATGCACGTAACTAACTCATTATCAAGGAGGACTATCTTATGCCAAGTTTTGCTTCGATAACTTCGGAGGATAATAACACTATGAGAACTAAAAGAAAAAGATTGCTGCTTGGCAATCTTTTTCTTTTAAGAGGAGGGGTATAAAGAGAAAATATAAATTTATCTGTATATGTCCAAAATTTTCACTACCTTTGCACACAAAATCAAAAACAAAAAAACGATGAAAAAAAACAATCCTAATTATCGCTCTGGTGCTGATGAGCAGCGTGAGCATGTGGGCAGAAATTCCTACAGCTGTTGTTGATGGAATAAAGTATGAACTATATGGAGATGCAAGTATCATAGGTTACGAATCAGAGCTTGCAGAGCATCAGGTAGTTCCTGATCATATTACTGTAGATGGTGTGACATATGCGATATTTTGTATTCAGGAGAGTGCATTCCTATCAGCCAACAATTTGAAATCGGTTGTGTTGCCCAACACAATACGATCAATCACGAATTATGCATTTCAATTTTGCAGAGCTTTAGAATCAATAACTCTGCCCGATAGTTTAGGTAACTTGGATCACGAGGTTTTCGCTGGTACAAATCTAAAGAAGTTGATTATCCCTGCGAGTGTAGGTTACCTCGCTGATGAGGCATTCATGAGCATAGCGAATTTGGAAATGATAGAATTCAAGCGGCCAACACCAGCCGGACCTGGAACAAGACTATTCCTCTTTACGGATAAGGCTAAGATCTTCGTTCCGAATATGGAAGCATATGAGGCATATATACGCCATGCATCATATCAGCAATACGCATCGCGCATCTACCCGGTGGATGGATGTAAGGACTTTGTCAAGAACCAGTTGGACGCTTTTATGAGAAAGCTCATGGATGGTGACCCCCCCAGTGCAGAAATAGCTACCATTGTAGCAACAGCCACGACAAATATTACCCAGGCGGTAGACGCACTCACTGCTGTAAATGTCGTTGAAACCGCTAAGCAGGATATTGGAACACAATACATTGCAGAGCGAAAAGCTACCATCACAGCCGCTAAGGGCGATATGAACAACGAAGCTATCAATACGCTGGAGGCTGATTACCTGACTGCTATTGATAATGCCGGACATGACTTGTCCAGGGTGCGCAGATTGGGTGTAGCCGGTGTGGCGGCTGTAGGAGCCTTCGGACAAGGATATACGTTGGGTGCCAGCAGCGTAGAACCATTCCCCGTGCCGACCGAACCGGGTATTCGCATGCAGGTTATTACGTAGGATGATAAGGTGTACGAATTTCAAGCCACCAATGTGAAAAAGGTGACGTGGCAGAATGTAACAAAATAACAAAATAAATTCTGGCAAAAAAATAATGGACTCCAACGATTTATTGGAGTCCATTATTTTTATACATGTAGCGAGTTACCTCGCGTAATTGATAGTGTGGCTTACTTCGCATAATTGATGGCACGAGTCTCGCGGATGACGGTCACCTTGACCTGACCCGGATAGGTCATCTCATCCTGAATCTTCTTCGCCAAGTCAAAGCTAAGCAACTCGGTATCCTTGTCGCTAATCTTATCAGCACCTACAATCACACGCAACTCACGTCCAGCCTGCAGGGCATAGGTCTTCACGACACCGGGGAAGGACATCGCCATATTCTCGAGGTCATTGAGGCGCTTCACGTAGGTCTCTACAATCTCGCGACGAGCACCCGGACGCGCACCAGAGATAGCATCACATGCCTGCACAATAGGAGCAATCAGGGTCTCCATCTCGCACTCGTCGTGGTGAGCACCTACGGCATTGCAGATATCCGGCTTCTCACCGTACTTCTCGCACAACTTCATACCCAGCTCTGCGTGTGGCAGTTCCTCCTCATTCTCAGCCACTTTACCGATATCGTGGAGCAGACCTGCACGACGTGCCTTCTTAGGATTGAGTCCCAGTTCGGCAGCCATAACGGCACAGAGATTAGCGGTCTCGCGGCTGTGCTGCAGCAGGTTCTGACCATACGAAGAGCGATACTTCATCTTACCAACGAGACGGATGAGTTCAGGATGCAAACCATGCACACCCAGGTCGATGGTAGTGCGCTTACCGGTCTCAATAATCTCCTCCTCAACCTGCTTGGTGACCTTAGCCACCACCTCCTCGATACGTGCGGGGTGAATACGACCATCCTGTACCAGTTGGTGCAAGGACAGGCGAGCAATCTCACGACGGATAGGATCGTATGCCGATAGGGTGATAGCCTCCGGGGTATCATCCACCACAATCTCCACACCGGTAGCTGCCTCCAGGGCACGGATATTACGTCCCTCACGACCGATGATGCGACCCTTAACCTCGTCATTATCAATATGGAAGACCGAAACAGCATTCTCCGCAGTCGTCTCGCTGGCAACACGCTGGATGGACTGGATGATGATCTTCTTCGCCTCCTTGTTAGCTGTCAGTCGTGCCTCGTCCATGATCTCGTTGACATACGACATAGCGTTGGTACGTGCCTCGTCCTTGAGGGCATCAATGAGTTGCTTCTTGGCTTCCTCGGCAGAGATACCTGAAACCTGCTCCAGCACCTGCTTAGCCTGCTTGTGCATCTTGTCAATCTCCTGCGACTTGTAGTCGAGCGCCTTTTGCTGCTGCTCGATCTGCTGATTGCGTTGGTTCACCTCGTTGAGTTGGCGCTGAACATCGCCCTGCTTCTGATTGAGTTGCTGCTCACGCTGCTGCAGACGCTGCTCATGCTGCTGGTGCTTTTGCTCCTGCTGACGAACCATATTGTCGTGCTCCAACTTGAGGGCAATAAACTTCTCCTTCGCCTCAACAATCTTATTTTTCTTAATGACATCAGCCTCTTCCTCTGCCTTCTTCAGTATGCTAACACTGGAATATTTCAGCAGGAGGAAACTGATGAGGGCACCAAGTACTAATGCCCCTACACCTACTCCTATTATTAGTAAATTCATATATATAGTTATTCTATTTGATTTCTACATCCATCTCTTGTAGCAGAGTGTCAACCCTATTCTGCAAGTCCGCAATGTGTTGCTGCACAGGTTCAAGACTTTTCTCTCTGACATCGCTACATAAATTGACTGCCACATGCAAGGCAGTGTACATCCAAAGTTGCTCCGCCGATGCAGACGGTAGCATACGCAGATAGCTATTGTAACGCTGGTTAAGTATCGTAGCCGCCTGCCTGTAAAACTCCTCTTGGTCTCGATCCACGGTCAGTTTGACCTGGTGCGACTGGAGTTGTAAATTGATATGTTGCTTATTGTCTGAGGACATCAATCGCTCGATCTACACGCTGAATAAGCAAATTAATCTGCTGCCGTGCGCGATCACGGTCCTCGGGCGTAGCCGAGATACCGTGCGCCACTTGCAAATGTCGATAACGTTGCTGTAGCTCGACGAGTTCGGCATGGGTGCGCAGGATCTCCTGTCGTTGCTGCTCGATGGTGGTGCGCAAGTTGGCATTATCTGCCTGCAGATCAACGCACTTTGTCATGAGAGCGGAGACACTATGTTCCAACGCATCTATACCCGTCATAGCCCAGCCGGAAAAATCTTAGAACGAATAACCTACACCCAGACCGATGATGCCCTGGAACTGTACGCGCTCCTTCGACTCAATAGTCTCAACACCCAGTTCGTCCACAACCACCTTATCAATCTTGAGACCATTGATGTACTTGAGGTTGGTAGAGAGGGTAACATTGAGGCACTTGAGGAACTGATAGCTGATAGCCACCGACCAGTCTACATCAAAGAAGCCGAAACGGCGGTTATTATCCTTATAACCAATGAAATATTCTGGGTCGATATCAAAGCCGTGTGCACTCATCTGATCCTTAGAATAGATGTTACCATCCGTCCATTGATACATCTCGGTCTTGTCCCATGCATACGGGGTGAAGAGACCCAGCGTAGAGATAATCTTGAGATCCTTGTAGGCGTAGTTGAGACTAGCCTTGATGTTCATACCCAACTCAGCACGTGCATTGCGATACTGCTTAATGTAGTCGTTGGCAACCTCGTTGTACACATACTTGTATGTACCGTTAGCCTCCTGCAATTTCTCGCGCAGGCCACCAACCTCCAGTGGGTAGTCGGCAGCATACTTATTGTTAATACGATCGCTCACGTACGCGGTGGTAATACGACCAGCCACAGGCGAAACATAGAGGCTGAAAAAATCTACCGGCTTGTAGTCAATACCGACCGAGATGTCGGTGAAGGAAGGCGCGAGGAACTTAGAGATGATATCTCCATCAGTACCATCACCAGGATAGGTGCGACCGAGTGCGAACTGGCTCTGGAAGCCTGCCGAAGCAGCTACGAAAACCTTGTTAGCGAACTGGTAACCAAACTTGGTACTGAAATTGATACGGTCGCTGGACTTCTGGAGTTTATCGTACTTCTGATCCACCCAGGTGAGACCATACTCAAGATCCAAAGTAGTATTCCACTCGAGATTATCCTTGGCATAATCCAGATTCAGTTTGCCGAAAGCGACACCGCTGATGTTGTTATTACCACCGGCTGCCCAGTTTACGAGACCGGTAGCCGATGCGTTGAGACCTACGAGACCGGAGAACTTCCAAGGACTAGCAGGTGCTTCTGCCTCTTGTGCAGACGCAGCAACAGTTGCCAAAAGACAAAGTGCTACAAAGATGTTTTTTAGTTTCATTGTTGTTCGATTAATTTTATGTTGAAGTTAATTTTATGCTATGTAGGGTATAACTATCGTATAACGAATCACATACTAATCACATACTACGAGATACCGGGAATATGTGGTCGTGATGGACAGGTGATGGGGCGAATCAGTATTGCGCAGTCTCGTACACAGAGTCAGCCACCTCTGCTCCGGCGAGTTTCTCGATGATGCAGAAAGCGAAGTCCGCCGATAGACCCGGTCCCTTGGCCGTAATGATATTCTTGGACTCGACAACCAGTCCTCCGACGTGGCTCTCACCCAGAACCTGCTTACAGGAAGGATAGCAGGTAGCCTGCTTACCATCCAAAATACCGAGCTTCGCCAGAACGGTAGGCGCAGCACAAATGGCAGCAATGAGTTTATTCTCGTCATTATGCTTCTGGAGCAATTCACACAGCGCCACGCAGTCTCCCAGATGACTCTGCCCACCAGGCAAGATGAGCATCTCGGCATCGGAGAAGTCGATATCGTCCATCAATCCATCCGCACGCACGGCAATGTTGTGCGCACCGAGCACCATAGGATTGCCGGTGATACTGACAGTTGTCAACTTAATTCCTGCACGACGCAAGAGATCGATTGTCGTTACTGCCTCGATTTCCTCGAAGCCATTGTCAAGAAAAATGTAATTCACGTTAGTTGAATTTAAAATAATATGTAATTGTCCCTATCTGTTGGGGATTATCACTCGGTGTAAATTTGGCGCGTTTGGCCGCATCAAGCGCCAGATTGATGGTGGTCTGGTCACTAATGGTACTACCGGACCCGAGTCGTGCCTCTATGACATCACCAGCGGCATTGACGCGGATGGAAACGACGACCTTGCCCTCCTGCTTGAATTGGTTGTCGGGCTTAGGCATCGCCTTCATACCACGACCAGAGAGCGACCACTCGTTGCCCCCCACAGAACCATGTCCGACAGGGTTGCCCTTCTGCGTATCTCCTTGTGTATCACCACTTCCGGTAGCCGTAGAACTATTATTACCGAAGAGCGAGCCAAACTGGTTGGCCTTGTCGATGGCGGCTTGTTCCTGTGCCTTACGCTCTGCCTCGACACGTGCCTGCTCCTCTTTCTTCTTTCGGATGAGTTCCTCCTGCTCGGCCTTCTTCTTCGCCTCCTCCTCGCGCTGGCGTTGTAGTGCAAGTGCCTCTTCGTCGTCCTGCGTCATGAGGTCGTTGTCGGTCGGAGCCTGTGGTGTAGGATTGGTGGCAGGTTGTGGAGTATGCTCTGCCTGCGGCAGGTCGTATCCGCCACCGGCCTCGGCGACACCCAATGCCACCTCGATACCCTGCTCCTCCTCTATAACGGTCACCCCCAGGTACACGAACCATAGCCAAAGAAAGAGTATCAGCATCGTCAGAACGGTGCCGATGGTGGCCTCGATATGTGAGCGCTGCTTGATGGTCATTTTCGTTTTGTGGCAATCACCACTTTCATCTTGTGCTCGTTAGCGATATCCAATACATTGACGACCTCACGATATGCAATATCCTGGTCGGCGTGCAAAGCCACATACATGGTGGTATCAGCCTGCTGAACACCACACAGATACGACTCCAAACTCTCGGCATCGATAGCAATCGGCTTCTCGTTGCCCAGCGCCACATAGTAGTTGCCCAGGTTATCAATGCTGACCTTCGCCACCACCTGACGGGTCGTGACCTTGGAGCGAGCCTGGGGTAGATTGATCTTGATATCATTGGGCGACGACATGGTGCTCGCCATCACAAAAAAGAGCAACAGCAAGAAAATCAAATCCGTCATGGATGACATGGCGAATGTGGCCTCGACCCTGTTTCTACGTTTAAGTGCCATTATGCGGGTTCGTTAAGAAGGTCCATAAACTCCATTGTGCGTCCCTCGAGGTTGCGCACCACGCGGTCGATAC
This sequence comes from Paludibacteraceae bacterium, assembly GCA_045599285.1. Lineage (GTDB taxonomy): Bacteria > Bacteroidota > Bacteroidia > Bacteroidales > Paludibacteraceae > Colicola. The sequence continues at coordinate 7,312 of JAZRVR010000004.1, forward strand.
GTGCCACAAGGAAATTGTATGCAAACATAGCCATAATACCTACAATCAGACCACCAATGGTGGTTACCATCGCTTGATACATACCGGTACTGAGGGCGGACATCTCGATAACTCCGCTGGCGCTCTGTGCCATATTAAAGAAGGTCTGCACCATACCCAACACGGTACCCAAGAAGCCCAACATCGGCGCTCCGGCAGCGATGGTAGCCATGATGACGAGCCCCTTCTCGAGCTTGCCGACCTCCAGATTACCCACGTTCTCGACGGCAACCTGCACGTCCTGCATAGGACGACCGATACGAGAAATTCCCTTCTCCACCATACGCGACGAAGGGGTATTGGTCTCACGGCAGAGATTGAGAGCTGAATTAATCTTGCCATCATGGATATAGTCTCGGATGCGATCCATAAACGACTTATCCTCACGCATGGCGGCATTGATGACCACCAGTCGCTCAATGAAGATATAGCAAGCGCCAGCCAAAAGGAGCGCCAAAATCACCATCATCCATCCTCCATACTGCGCCATAGTCCACAAGTTAATAGACTCTTGCGCAACCTCGGTCTGCATCAGGTCATCTGCTGCAGCAGTAACTGTATCAATCTGAAATAGCATGTTTATATTGTTTTATAGTTTCCTTAATTCCCATGTACAACGCATCCGCAATGATAGCGTGACCAATGCTGACCTCGTCCACCCAAGGGAACGCTTGGATGAAAGCGTGCAGATTACGTAGGCTGAGATCGTGACCGGCATTGAGCCCAAGTCCCAACTCATGTGCGCGCTGCGCTGCAGGACGATACGCCTCAATGGCAGCAACGGGGTCCTGCTCGTACATCTCGGCATACGGACCGGTGTAGAGTTCGACGCGGTCGGCACCTGCCTGCTGCGCATACTCGACCATCAGCGGGTCGGCATCCACAAAGATAGACACGCGGATATGCTGGGCATGCAGCCTGTCCACGATAGCACGCAACTGCTCCTGATGGCGCTGCGTATCCCATCCGTGATTGCTGGTCAACTGGTCGGGCGCATCCGGCACCAGAGTAGCCTGAGCAGGACATACATCCAGGACTAGTTTCACGAACAGCTCAGTAGGATTACCCTCGATATTAAGCTCCGTGGTAATCAACTGCTTGAGAGCATACACATCCGAGTGGCGGATATGCCTCTCATCCGGACGCGGATGCACGGTGATACCGTCCGCCCCTAACGACTCGCATCGCTGAGCAAACAGCTCCACATCCGGGGTATTCCCACCCCGCGCATTGCGCAGAGTTGCCACCTTATTGATATTTACGCTTAACTTTGTCATTGGTCTAAACACAAAATGCGCTAAATCGCTGCAAAATTACTACTTTTTTTTCACATATGCAACATTTTCAAGAAAAAAATCACCAAGTCCAACAATTTAGCATAAAAAACGATACGAAAGGCTTAAATTCCGAATAAAATTTGCGTGCACCGTTTTTTTTGTGTACCTTTGCAGTCGAATTAATTTGGGTAGAAACGGATTATGACAATAGCAATCTTAGGAAATTCGATGAAGCAGCAGACTCTGGAGGAGGTATCGCACCTGCTGAAGTTCATGCAGATGCGTGGTGTGAACGTGCTACTGAGTCAAGAACTGCGCGCGGAGATGAACCTGCGCGAATATCCGCTATTCTCCGCCGATACGCTGGTAGCCGACGAGGGCGGCGGATGGATCACACCCAATGGTGAATCGGTAGATTTCGCCATCAGCGTGGGTGGTGATGGTACCTTCCTGACAACCGCAGCCACCATCGGTGACAAGAACATCCCCATCCTGGGAATCAACTGCGGGCATCTGGGTTTTCTCGCCGATGTGCAGACCAAGAATGTAGATATCATCATGGATCAGCTCATCCGCGGCGAATACACGATTGAGCAACGCTCGCTGCTACACGCGACCTGCACCGCCAATGGCTATCTGGTTAATCCGTTTGCCCTGAATGAGATAGCCGTTCTCAAGCAGGGACTGAGCTCCATGATCACCATCGAGACATCGGTCAACGGGCAACATCTGATGAACCTGGAGGCAGATGGACTGGTGATAGCTACTCCCACAGGATCAACGGCTTACAACCTGAGTGTAGGTGGTCCACTGATGGTGCCGCAGGCACGCGGCATCCTGCTGTCTCCCATTGCTCCGCACAGTCTGAGCATCCGTCCGCTGGTGGTGCCGGACGACTGGACCATCGACCTGACCATCATGAGCCGAAACGGACATTATCTGGTCAGTATAGATGGCCGCAGCCACACGATGACCGACAATATCAAACTGCATATAGAGAAAGCGTCTCACACCATCAAACTGGTACAAGTGGGTGAGAACAGTTTCCTCAACTCGCTAAAAGACAAACTATTATGGGGGGCGAACTAATGAAAGACCTGCGTATCATCTATCTGGGCACACCGGATTTTGCCGTGGAGAGCCTGCGCGCGCTGGTGGAGGGCGGTTATCGTGTGGTAGCCGTAGTGACCATGCCGGACAAGCTGGCAGGCAGAGGTCATCATCTGCAGTACTCACCCGTCAAAGAATATGCGCTATCCGTAGGACTGCCTGTACTGCAACCCGAGCGACTGAAAGATGAGGAATTTCTACAGGAACTGCGCTCTTATCAGGCAGATCTGCAAGTAGTTGTAGCCTTTCGCATGCTACCGGAGGTGGTATGGAACATGCCCCGTTTAGGGACATTCAATATCCATGGCAGTCTGCTGCCCGAATACCGCGGTGCCGCGCCTATCCACTGGGCGGTCATGAACGGCGACAAGGAGACCGGATTGACCAGTTTTCTGCTCAAGCATGAGATTGATACCGGCAATATCATCCTGCAGGAGCGCATCAAGATAGGCGAGGACGAGAATGTAGGTTCGGTACACGACCGACTGATGGCGCTCAGCGGCCCGCTGACTATCCGAACCGTGGATCTGATAGAGCAATGCGACCGCGAGAATCGTCTTGTACCGATGACCCCGCAGCCGGAGACCGGTGGACGTCCGGCACCAAAGATATTTAAGGAGACATGTCAGATAGATTTCAGCCGTAGTGCGCTGGAAATCAAGAACTTCGTACGCGGACTCAGTCCCTACCCCACAGCATGGTGCAACCTGACCATCAACGGTCAGCTATACGAGAACGTGAAGGTGTATCGCGTGAGCGTAGGCAACGGATTTATCTGTGTACCATGCGCAGACGGCATCATCAGCATAGACGAACTACAACTGCCAGGCAAGAAACGCATGGATGCTAAATCGCTACTGAATGGACTACATTAAACTCATAGACACCTACTACGCAGATTCACCCGAACTGCGCGAGGTACTGCTGACACACAGCCGACAGGTTGCGAATCGTGCGCTACGCATTGTGAATGCGCATCCCGAGTGGGTAGCAAGCGGAGAGGTGGATCGCCTATTCATAGAGGAGGCCGCCATGCTGCACGACATAGGTATCATCTATTGCCAAGCCCCTCGCATCCATTGCGTGGGCGAGCATAAGTATATTGAGCATGGGTATTTGGGGGCAGAACTGCTGCGCCACGAGGGCTACGACAAGCACGCTCTGGTGGCAGAGCGCCATACCGGAACAGGCATCACGATGGAGCAGGTCATCCGTGAGGATCTGCCCATCCCTGCACAAGACTATTGCCCCATCAGTCTGGAGGAGAAAATCATCTGCTACGCAGACAAATTCTATAGCAAAAGCCACCTCGGAGAAGAAGTGGCTATCAGCAAGTTACGCGAAAACATATGGCGCTATGGTCATGATGCCATCCTGCGCTGGGAAGACCTATCTAAACTTATGGGCGAAACCAATTGATATCAGTTCCTTGAACTGAATCTTGGCATGCGTATCGCCTTCGCGAATGATATTGCTCTCGTATCGGGGGTGTAGGGTGACACGTGCCGACAAGAATCGATTGATGATAAAGTCGCAGTTGACCTCCAGGTCTAACTCTACCGATTTATAATTGGTGTACATATAGAACTTGGTGTCCAATTCAATCTCTCGAACAGGTTTCCACACATACTCCAGACGAATACTACTACCCACATCGTTGTATAATTTATTGCCGACCGCCACGCCGAAGTCGGTCTGCTTCATGTGGATGGTATCATTGACGTACACCAGTTTATACGCCAGGGGGGAGAATAGCACACTGAGTCCACGCACGGGCTTGTAGTCGATACCCAAACCGAGATTGAGGCGGATAGGCGACGCGAAGCCCGACTTCATATTCTTTTCGTTGGGTTTATAGACAGGTGCAAAGTGCATCTCAAACTCGCCATTGAGGGTCACGTTCAGCTGCTTATGTACGCGGTAACCGGCTTTGGTATAGAGCTTTAGCAGGTCGTCTGTGGTATTGACCTTGCGTAGCGAATCGCCCTTGACAGTAGAGAATCCCTCACGCCACTCTCCGTAGTTCTCCCACGTGAATTTATCCCCATAATAACCAATCTTACCGGACGCCTGCGCCAGCATGGCGAAGCTGGAATTACCCCCCTGATACCAGTTGTCGGTCACATAGTTCTGCGTGATTTGCGCGATGATGGTAGCCTCTTTTCGCCAGCGCGTCTTCTGAAACTGGATGGCACGCAGGAGATCCAGTCGATCCTCCTCTATATCCTTGAGCAGCGATTTATCCACGATGATCTCGGGCATGGATAGATTTTCGATGGTATGCAACTGCGAATTAACTATCTTCAGCGAGTCCATCAGGATGGAATCCTGTCGAGCCGTCTCCTGCTCCTCGCGCAGCAGTTGCTGCTCGTAGAGTTGCAAACTCTGCTGTGAGACCAGCTCCAGCAGGTAGGCATCCATATCGGCGGTCTGTGTCAGTTGGTCAGCGAAGATTGTGTCCTGCATACCACTGTATTCCTCGGCAGCCAGCCACACGGTGTCGCCGGAGACACGTAGTGTATCTCGGGTGACGGGTATGGTGTCTTGCGCCGCCACAAACAGGGCAACACAGGCGCACAATAGCAATAATATGTAGTATCTAAACGATGCGATAATGAGATACCTTAACTTATTTGCGTGCGCACGCGCGCCAAATGAGCCACGCTCCCCACAGAATGAATGGGATAGACAGGATTTGACCCATATTGAGCATCATGCCGGACTCGAATGCTTCCTGATCCAACTTGATGAACTCCAGAATGAATCGCACGCCGAAGATAATTTCCAGGAATACGCCGAAGATGAGTCCACGACGCTCGTAGCACTTTCCGCGCCAATACATCAGCCACGTCACTACAAAGCCGAACAGGCAATACAGCATCTCATAGATCTGTGTAGGATGGCAAGGGATAGTCTGTCCGTCGCGAACGAAGATGAATCCCCACGGCAGGTCTGTAGGTCCTCCGTAGATCTCAGAGTTCATCAGATTACCCAATCGAATGGCTGCACCACACAGGCACACGCCAATGACAAGGCGATCCAGAATCCAGATCATATCTGTCTGCAGGTCAGGACGTTCCTTTCGAAAGGTCACCTTATTGATACCCCAGCACGCCAGTATGATACCGATGGCGCCGCCATGACTGGCGAGTCCGCCCTCCCAGATGCGTAGTAGCGCCAGGGGATTCTCGATATACGGATTGCGGTAGTGGATATTCCAGGCAAAAATCTGGATAGGATCATCCACCCAATGCCACTCATAGAACCAGCAATGGCCTATGCGAGCACCTATCACAGCGCCCAGCACCACCCAGTAGAACAGTTTATCACACCACTCCACGGGCAGGTTCTCGTGCTTGTAGAGCTTCTGCTGGATGATGTACACCAGATAGATACCTACCGCCCACAATATACCATACCAACGAATCCCTCCGTTCAAGCCGAAGGGAATCGCTATGGGGTTTACATTCCACGTAATAAAGTCTAAGACCATCAGTTAAACGATTTACTAGTTAAACGATTCAACCCATTACATGAGTCCATGACATTGTTTGTACTTCTTGCCGCTACCACATGGACAAGGATCGTTTGGACGCGGTTTCTTATCCACATGGATAGGCTCAACGCGCTGTGCCTCACGGGTATCGCGTGCCGCAGCCGCAGCCTGACCACTGGCTTGTGCAGCCTGCTGGATGGCATCCTTCTGATTGCGATAGCGACTGTAGTCGGTACGCTGTTGTGGCTGAGCCTGACGCACATTATCCGGCTGCGTCTGATAGATCTGACCACGCAGCAAGATAGCGATGGCACGGCGGTTGAAGTTATCCAGCATCTGGCGGAAGATATTGAAGGACTCCAGTTTGTAGATGAGTAGCGGATCCTTCTGCTCGTAGCTGGCGTTCTGCACGGATTGCTTGAGGTCATCGAGCTGACGCAGATGCTCCTTCCACTCATCATCGATAACATACAGCACCATGCGCTTCTCAAACTCACGAACCACCTCTTTGGACTCGGTCTCGGCAGCCTTTTTCAGGTTCACGCTGATGTTATATACCTTCTTGCCATCGGTGATTGGGATGAGGATATTCTCGTACATAGCGCCCTTCTCGGCATACACTTTTTGGATCACAGGATTAGCCACTGTGGTAAGTTTATCCATGCGGCGCTTGAAGCTGTCGATAGCAGCCTCGGCCAGTTCCTCGCTCAGTTTCTGCTCGCGGGTGGCACGGAAGTGATCCTCGTCAAACGGCAGCTCCATTGCAAAGACTTGCATCACTTCCATCTTCAGGCCCTCATAGTCACCGGCAGCCTTGACATCGCCCAATACCGACTCGGCGGTATCGTAGATCATATTGGTGATATCCACGCCAATGCGCTCACCCATCAGGGCGTGACGGCGCTTGCCGTAGATGACGTTACGCTGCTGGTTCATCACATCATCGTACTCGATGAGGCGCTTACGGATACCGAAGTTATTCTCCTCCACCTTCTTCTGGGCGCGCTCGATGGAGTTGGAGATCATGTTGTGCTCAATCATCTCGCCCTCCTCAAATCCCATACGGTCCATCACGCTGGCGATACGTTCGCTACCGAACATACGCATCAGGTCGTCCTCAAGCGATACGAAGAATACCGAGCTACCTGGGTCACCCTGACGTCCGGCACGACCACGCAACTGACGATCGACGCGACGGCTCTCGTGACGCTCGGTACCGATGATAGCCAGTCCACCGGCATCCTTCACTTCTTGGGTGAGTTTGATATCGGTACCACGACCTGCCATGTTGGTAGCGATGGTCACTACGCCCTTGCGGCCTGCCTGAGCCACTACCTCAGCCTCGTGCTGGTGTAGCTTGGCATTCAGCACCTGGCACTCAATCTTGCGCAGACGCAGCATCTTAGCCAGCAACTCAGATATCTCCACGCTGGTCGTACCCACCAGTACCGGACGACCGGCATCGCGCTGGCGCACAATCTCGTCGATAACGGCGTTGTACTTCTCGCGCTTGGTGCGGTAGATGCGATCATTCATATCCTCGCGGGCGATAGGACGATTGGTAGGAATAACTACCACATCCAGTTTGTAGATATTCCAGAGCTCGCCTGCCTCGGTTTCGGCGGTACCGGTCATACCGGCCAGTTTGTTGTACATACGGAAGTAGTTCTGCAACGTGATGGTAGCGAAGGTCTGCGTAGCGCCCTCTACCTTCACATTTTCCTTGGCCTCCACAGCCTGGTGCAATCCATCGCTCCAGCGACGTCCCTCCATCACACGACCGGTCTGCTCATCCACAATCTTGACGCCCTCGCCGTCCACGATGTAGTCCACATCTTTCTCAAACAGGGTGTATGCCTTCAGCAACTGATGTACGGTGTGTACGCGCTCGCTCTTGATGGCGTAGTTAGCAAGCACCTCGTCCTTCTTCTGCTGTTTTTCCTCGGCGGAGATGGCCATGTGCTCGATTTCAGCCACCTCGCTACCTACATCAGGCAGCACGAAGAATTGCGAGTCCTCGGTATTGCCAGTCAGGGTATCGATACCCTTATCCGTGAGTTCGATGGTCTTGTTCTTCTCGTCGATTACGAAGTATAGTTCGTCTGTAGCGAGATGCATGTTCTTCTCGTTCTCCTGCATGTAGAACTCCTCGGTCTTCTGCAGGCGCACCTTCACGCCCTGCTCGCTGAGGTACTTGATGAGCGCCTTGTTCTTCGGCATACCCTTGTACGAGCGGAAGAGTGCCAACTCACCGGCCTCGCGCTCCTTGGCATCGGTCGAACCCATCTTCGCTTTCGCCTCGGTCAGGAGCTTGGTGGTCAATGTCTGTTGTGTACGAACGAGTAACTCTACACGATGCTTGTACTCGTCAAACATCTGATCCTCGCCTTTTGGGATAGGACCGCTGATGATAAGCGGCGTACGGGCATCATCGATGAGAACTGAATCGACCTCATCCACGATAGCGTAGTTGTGTCCGCGCTGTACGAGGTCGAGTGGCGAGGTAGCCATGTTGTCGCGCAGGTAGTCGAAGCCGAACTCGTTGTTGGTACCAAAGGTGATATCGGCCGCGTAGGCACGGCGACGCTCGTCGCTATTCGGACGATGCTTATCGATACAGTCCACACTCAGTCCGTGGAACATGTATATCGGGCCGTTCCACTCCGAGTCACGCTTGGCGAGGTAGTCGTTGACGGTCACCACGTGCACGCCCTCGTGCGTCATAGCATTTAGGAACACAGGCAGCGTAGCCACGAGGGTTTTACCCTCACCCGTTGCCATCTCGGCAATCTTACCCTTGTGCAGTACCACACCACCGATGAGCTGAACGTCGTAGTGCACCATATCCCAGGTCACCTCGTTGCCACCGGCTGTCCAGTGGTTCTTATAGATAGCCTTGTCGCCCTCGATGGTGACAAAGTCAAATCGGCTGTCGCTTGCCAGATCGCGGTCAAAGTCGTTGGCAGTCACCATCACGGTCTCGTTCTCGGCAAAGCGGCGAGCGGTAGATTTGATGATAGCATATACCTCGGGCAGGATCTCGTCCAGCACCTTGGTATAAGCCTCTTTGATCTCCTTCTCCAACTTATCCACTTCGTCATAGACCTTCTCGCGCTGGTCAATCTCCAGCGTTTCGATACTGGCTTTGAGCTCTGCGATGCGATTTTTCATCGGGCGAACGCGCTCCGCAATCTTCTCCATCAGACCGGCGCTACGCTCACGCAGGGCATCGTTGCTGAGGGCATCAATCTGCTCATAGGCGACCTTAATTTGATTCACATACGGCATAATCTCGCGCATGTCGCGCTGGGACTTGTTGCCGAATAGCTTACTAATAATCTCAATAAAATTCATATCTTGTAGTTCTTTAATTCTCTATCATAGCGCCATCAGACGCACAAAATTGCGTGCAAAGGTACAAAAAAAATTCCAAATATGCAAATACAAAATGCGTGCCACGTCATTTTTCTGCCAAAATGGCAGTCAGGATGGCCGATTTTTGCATATATCACTTTTTTTCACTACCTTTGTACGCAAATTGCAAAATTATGGCTAAGATTTTGATTATTGACGACGAGCGCGCCATTCGAAACACGCTCAAGGAGATTTTGGAGTTTGAGGGATACGAGATTGTGCTGGCCGACAACGGCAAGCAAGGCTTGGAGCTGGCACTCGCCGGCAATTTTGACCTCATCTATACCGACATCAAGATGCCGGAGATGGACGGATTAGAATTGCTGGAGCAGTTGCACCCACGAATCTCGGCACCCATCGTGATGATCTCCGGTCACGGCAATATCGAGACCGCCGTCGAGGCGCTCAAAAAGGGTGCATGGGACTTCATCGAGAAGCCGCTGGATCTCAATCGCCTGCTCGTCACCACCAAGAACGCTCTGGAGCGCCAGTCCCTGCGCGAGGAGACACAGACCCTGCGCGAGGAGGCAAAGGTGCTGCGCAAGAAGGCATCCAAGCGACACCCGATGATAGGCGAAAGCCCTGCTATTCAGCACGTTCGTGATATTATAGATAAGGTAGCGCCTACCGAGGCGCGCGTGATGATTACCGGTCAGAACGGTACCGGTAAGGAGGTCGTTGCTCGCCTCATCCACGAGGGGAGCGCACGTGCCGACAAGGTGTTGGTGGAGGTCAACTGCGCCGCCATACCATCCGAACTCATCGAGTCCGAACTCTTCGGACACATGAAGGGCAGTTTCACAGGGGCGGTCAAGGACCGTGCTGGCAAGTTTGAGCAGGCGGACGGAGGCACTCTCTTCCTCGACGAGATAGGCGACATGTCGCTCGCCGCGCAAACCAAGGTGCTGCGCGCCCTGCAGGAGAACGAAGTCACACGCGTCGGATCGGATAAGTCCGTGAAAGTCAACGTGCGAGTGCTCGCCGCCACTAACAAGAACCTGCCCGAGGAGATTGTCGCAGGACGCTTCCGCGAGGATCTCTTTCATCGTCTGAACGTCATACCGATTCACGTACCGGCGCTCGATGACCGCAAGGATGACATCCCATTGCTGGTGGACTATTTCACGCAGCAGATCTGCGAGGAGCAGGGATGGGCGAAGAAGATCTTCTCCCTGGAGGCGATTGCCGCTCTGCAGGCACGCCATTGGCCGGGTAACATCCGCGAGCTGCGCAACGTTGTGGAGCGACTCATCATCCTCGCCGGCAACGAGATCACACGCTCTGACGTTGAAACCTACGCATAAAGTTTCACTACATTAGTTACAAAATAGCGTCACTACATTGTCACTACATTCGTTAAGGGTCAGTAGAGTGTTACTACAGAGTCTAAACATATTAAACTACAAGAACATCCGCGAGGCAAATCTGACCTTCTCCGACAAGGTCAACTGCTTTGTGGGTCTCAATGGTCAGGGAAAGACTAACCTGCTGGATGCCATCTACTTGCTGAGTTTCACCAAGTCCGCTTTTTCGGTCATCGACAGCCAGAACATCACCCACGACCAACCCTTCGCCATGATTCAGGGCGAGTATCTCTCACCCTCTCACCCGAAGACAAACTCCACCTCTTCTCTCCCCCCCGTGGGGGAGCCGGAGGGGATTACCATCACCTGCGGCATCAAGCGCGGACAGAAGAAGCAGTTCCGCCGTGGGCAGAAGGACTACAAGCGCCTGCTCGACCATATCGGACTCATTCCGTTGGTCATGGTGTGTCCGCAGGACGAGCAACTCATCGCCGAGGGGAGCGACGAGCGACGCCGCTTTATGGATGTGGTCATCAGTCAGGTCAATCGCCAGTACCTCGACGAACTCACCCGCTACAACGCCCTGCTCAAGCAGCGAAACGCCGTCCTCAAGCAATTGGCTGATAATCAAGATCTCTCCTCCTTAAGGGGGGAGCAGGAGGGGGTCTTGGAAATCTACGAACTCCAGATGACTCCCCTCGCGGAGTCTATTTATCGCGAGCGAACCCTATTCATACAGGCATTCACGCCTATCTTCAACGACCTCTATCGCGACATTAGTGGGGGCAGCGAGCAGGTCTCGCTTCGCTACGTCAGCCAACTGCAAGACCGCAACCTCGCCGAAGCGTATGTCCGTACACGTCAGCGAGACATCATCCTTGGTTGGACCAGCCAGGGCATCCACAAAGACGACATCGAGATGCTGATTTCTGATTACCCTCTCAAGCGCGTCGGCAGTCAGGGTCAGCAGAAGTCGTACCTCCTTGCCATGAAGCTGGCACAAGCCCTGTATCTGTCCTCTACCGCAAATCCGTCATTCCACGATGGGGAAACCAAAAGGGATCTGCCTATCCTCCTTCTGGACGATATCTTTGACAAACTGGACCACGAGCGTGTGGAGCGCATCATTCGTCTGGTCAGTAGCGATCGTTTTGGTCAGATTTTCATTACCGATACCGACCGCCAGCACCTGACAGACATTTTGTCGGACATTTTGTTTGACACCCAGCATACCGGCAACAATGGCATTCCTCGCATCTTCCACGTCCACAACGGCACCATTTCCGAAGATTAGCACGTCGCGTCATTTTTACTAATCGCACTTTTTTTACTAAAAAAGTTTCTTCCCCTTGCATATGTCATAAATTTGTCGTACCTTTGTACCCAAATTAGCGAATCATTTGCACACATTCTATTTATTTTAAGGTATGAAGAAACACATCATTGCACTTATCACCCTCCTCTTTGCTACCGCGAATATCGGTAACGCAAAGACACTTGAGTTTGATGGGTGGGAAGTCCCAGGCTATCTAACCATCACCGAGACCCACCACTTAATCGAAGAGTATCAAAGTACCATTAGGAAATACAAATACGATGTCTATTACGAGTTCACAATCACATGCCAGCCTGGCTATGTATTGGGAAATATAATGATTTGGATTAATCGAAAAAATGATAGATATTGTTTCGATGAGGTCTCGATATCATCTGCAAACTACACTCTCAGCCGTAAAACATGTATGGGTGGATTAAATCTCATCGAATATACTATCTCCAATTCGTTACCAGCAGCCAATACCGTTACCATTTACACACAAGAACATTATCTCTATTCTTCTCCTGTTACAAACATAGCTGGTGACGTCGGTATTTTAGATGCACAAATTAACGTAGGCGAAGCCGAACATACGCATCACATTGCCTACACATATCAGAATAATGGCAAACACAGCACGTCCTGTGATGGCGAACATGAGTGCTGGGGATACCACTCCGACACACATGACTGCGTCTATGGTGAGAGTGGCGAAGCATACTACACTTGCCAACTTTGCGGTGGCGTCAACGAATCTCGTATGCCACATATACACGACTACAACGGCGAGTGGCATCAATCCGATTCGCAGCATTGGAAAGAGTGCCAGCAGACACAAGGTACTTGCGACGCGCGCATCGGCCTTCTCGGCGACCACGAGTATAGCGATAATCCTGCCGATGGCGAGGCATACTACACCTGCTCCGTCTGCGGATATGTTTGTAATGAGCGCATGCCACATATACACGACTATTCCGGCGAGTGGCATCAATCCGATTCGAAGCATTGGAAAGAGTGCCAGCAGACACAAGGTACTTGCGACGCACATGCCAATTTTATCGGCGACCACGAGTACAGCGATAATCCTGCCGATGGCGAGGCATACTACACCTGCTCCGTATGCGGATACACGGATGAGGAACGCCATTTCCTGCAAGCACATCCCGAATCCCCAACGCTCGACTATCTCAGCCTGCGCGCGGTAGGAGCCGACATGCAGATTCGTTTCAACAAAAGTAGCTCATTAGCTTCCGAACTATTCATGTACTCGGCAGACAAGTCCCATTGGCTCCGTACCGATATCGATGATGAGCAGCAAGACATTGTCATCCCTGAGGGGCAGACCTATTACTTCCGTAAGTACGGCATTCAGGTAATCGACGTTTTGCCATGGATCATACAGATGACACCCGTCAATCCGGAAGATACAGACGCCACCATCGAGGCTGGCGGAAACGTGATGTCCCTACTCGATCCATCCTGTCAATCCCTAACCGTCGGTGACTTGGGATTTTTCAAACTATTTTCAGGTTGTTCGGTGATGTCATCGGCTCCCTACCTACCGGCTACCGAATTAGGGAACCGTTGCTACGAAAGAATGTTTGAGGGCTGTGCCAAACTTTGCGCGCTGGAGGTGGGTGCCCACTCCATGCCATCCTATAGCTATTGGTTAAATGGTACTGCTGTAGGCACTTACGGTGTCTTGACCACACCGGCAGATTTCCAATTACAGAGTAGATTGCCGCTCAACTGGATAGCACCAAGCACGCATCAGACATATATCAATGCCATCCGTGAGGAGGCTGCACGCGAAGTCTATGCAGCACCTACCGAGACGGGCAGACGTATGACCATACAACTAACCAACGACAAAACATACGAATTTGATACACGCAATATCGAATCCGTAGATTGGAAATTGGTGGAAAACGAACAATAACGACTTGCAATGCACATGTTTATGAAAAAGATAATTTTACTGATTAGTTTAGCATGTCTCACATGGCTGAATAGTTATGCTTACATGTACAATGTTCGCATGTCAGATTCGCAATCAACTCAATCTTGTTACAAATACGATTGTGAGCCAACCTTTCAGACTTATTACGACGACACAAAAGAAGCATATTGTACTAAAATCACCTTTACTGCCAAGCATGGAACACACGAGAATTTGGATCAAGTGATTGGTAATATGAATTTTTATGGACACACAGATGGTAGATGGACTTCCATAGAAACCCTGAATCCAGGATATAGCATAGACGCCGTGGGAGGATCCACACTGATGAGTGTAACGATCACATTGGCAGACGATGCTACCCCCACAGACCAATTAGTGCTTATTATTCAAAATGTCTATTCATTTAGTTTTGATGGCACATGGAGCTTCAATCTTGGAACAAAAGAGCATACCCATCACGAAACCTACGAATACCGAGGAAAAGGTCATCACCACACCATTTGTGATGGACATGAGGGCATATGCTGGGGATACAATGGTGTAGAACTGGATTGCTCATATAGCAGCGATGACCCGAGCGATGGCGAGGCGTACTACACCTGTTCCGTATGCCACGGCATCAACGAGGACCGCAAGTGGATACACGACCACCCTGATGCCGGCGATATCGATTTCCTCCACATGAGTGCCGTGGGAGCCGATATGCAGATTCGTTTCAACAAAAGTAGTTCATTAGCTTCCGAACTATTCATGTACTCGGCAGACAAAGTCCATTGGCTCCGTACCGACATCAATGATGAGCAGCAAAACATCGTCATCCCTGAGGGGCAGACCTATTACTTCCGTAAATTCGGAGAGGAGGTAATCAACGTTTTGCCATGGACCATACAGATGACACCCGTCAATCCGGAAGATACAGACGCCACCATCGAGGCCGGTGGAAACGTGATGTCCCTACTCGACCCATCCTGTCAGTCACTCTCCGTAGGAGAGAGAGGTCTGCAATATTTATTCAAGGGGTGTTCGGTCCTGGTTTCCGCTCCTTATCTTCCCGCTACCGAACTTGGGAAATGGGGATACCTGGGAATGTTTGAACAATGTACCAAACTATGTTCTGTAGAGATTGGAGCTCGAGATATATCAGTTTATTTTTGTGCCCAATATTGGCTAAATGGCACAGCTATAGGTACTACCGGCAGACTAACTGTACCAGAAGACTTTAACATGAACTCAGAAACCTACCTGCCACTCAACTGGATTTGTACGACATACGTACAGCCCTACCTGGATGAGCAACGCGAGGAGGCACGCCGCGAGGCATATACCGCGCCTACCGAACCTGGCGTGCGCATGAGCATCCAGCTGCGCGATGGCAATTCGTACGAATTCCAATCTACCGACATCCAATCCACACAATGGACCGAGGTTGCAGAGTAAATCACATAGTATCAATTAAATAGTATCAACACAAACATTATGAAATACATTTTGTCAACCCTTGCCTTCTTGGCGTTTGCGCTCAGCACTATGGCTGAGCCTGCTCAGCAGCCGAACATGCTGCGTCTCACCTTTCGTAATGGCACCACGGTGGTTCAAGAGTTGCTCATCTCCAGCATCACTTACTCCAATGACGGAGCGACCCTCTTCCTCGCCCGTGAGGGAGGTGCCACAGTGGACTATCCTACCGCCGACCTGCAGGAACTGACCATGTTTCACTTCGACACACCTACCGAGATTCAATCTGCCGTATCTGATCAGGAGAAGATTGTCATCAAGAAGGTAATCGATGGTCAGCTCTTTATCGACCGCGATGGACACATCTACAACGCAAGCGGCGTACGCGTACAATAATATAAGGAACGCACGCGATAGATGAGTCAGGAATTGGCACATATCAGCAAGGCGCAAGTGCGCTACATTCGCTCTCTGCAGCAGAAGAAAATCCGCGATGCAGAGGGTGTTTTTGTTGCCGAGGGCGACAAGTGCATCGGTGAACTGATGGGTGCCTTCGAGCTTGTGCTGCTGGCTAATCGCGAGAACGCCACCCAGAGCGAGATTGAGCAGATGTCCAGTCTCCGCACGCCGCAAGGCAGCATCGCCGTCTTCAAGAAAAGAACCGATGAAGCCAGTACAATACCATCCTCCTCCCTTGAGGGGAGAGCGGGCGGGGTTATTCTCCTCGCCCTCGACGGCATACAGGACCCGGGCAACCTCGGCACTATCATCCGCACTTGCGACTGGTTTGGTGTGCGCGATATCTATTGCTCGCGCGAGACTGCCGATTGCTACAATCCGAAGGTGGTACAAGCCACAATGGGTGCCCTCGCTCGCGTCCGCATCCACTATGTAGATTTGTGTGAGTGGCTGGAGTCGAAGGGGGGGCAGGGGGGACCCGCTTACGGCACCCTATTGGACGGACGAAACATATACGAGCCAGCCGCCATCCCAGACAAGACGCGCGGCATCATCATCATGGGGAACGAGGGCAACGGCATCAGCCCCGAGGTGCGACCATACATCACCCACCCCCTCTACATCCCCAGCTACGCCAACGGGGGAGTGGAGTCGTTGAACAGTTCAACGGTGGAGTCGTTGAACGTCAGCATCGCCACCGCCATCACGTTGGCGGAGTTCAGAAGAATATAGTTATTATCACAACATAAAAACATATTAACGCCAGAGGAGGCAGTTGTGAGCCTCTGAGGCATAAACATTTGTAGGTTTATCAATATGATTAAAATCACTTTCCCCGATGGGGGCGTACGCGAGTACGAAAGCGGTGTTACCGCACACCAGGTAGCAGAATCGATCTCTACCCGTCTGGCACAGGACGTGCTCTGTGCATCTGTTAAGGCCGAGGGCGACAAGGAGTTTCAAATCATAGACCTCTCTCTGCCAATCGAGAAGGACTGCCAGATTCGTCTTCACAAGTGGGACGACGCCGAGGCAAAGCACGCTTTCTGGCACACCTCCAGCCACCTGATGGCAGAGGCGCTGCAGGAGCTATTCCCCGGTATTCAGTTCGGTATCGGTCCGGCTATCGAAAATGGTTTCTACTACGATGTGCTGCCAGCCGAGGGTCAGGTCATCAAGGATAGCGACTTCGCTGCTATCGAGAACAAGATGATGGAGCTTCGCGCCAAGAAAGAGACACTCGTTCGCGAGTCAATCAGCAAGGCAGATGCGTTGGCACAGTTTGGCGCCAAGGGTCAAACATATAAGTGCGAGCTCATCAGCGAGCTGGAGGACGGCCACATCACCACCTATACACAAGGTGCCTTCACCGATCTCTGCAAGGGTCCGCACCTTCTCAGCACCGAGCCAATCAAGGCCGTGAAAGTGCTCAGCTGCGCGGCTGCTTACTGGCGCGGCGACGAGAAGCGTCCGATGATGACCCGTATCTACGCTATCACCTTCCCGAAAAAGGCTATGCTGGACGAGTATCTGGCACTCCTCGAGGAGGCTAAGAAGCGCGACCATCGTAAGATTGGTAAGGAGCTGGAGCTCTTTATGTTCAGCGAGATGGTAGGTAAGGGTCTGCCTATCTGGCTCCCGAAGGGTACCGCCCTGCGCCTTCGTCTGGAGGACTTCCTCAAGAAGATTCAGAAGCGCTATGGTTATCAGCAGGTTATCACTCCGCATATCGGTAGTAAGAACCTGTATATGACCTCGGGTCACTGGGATCACTACGGTAAGGACAGCTTCCAGCCAATCACCACGCCGGAGGAAGGCGAGGTATATCTCCTGAAGCCAATGAACTGCCCTCACCACTGCGCAATCTTCAAGAACAGCCCACGCAGCTACAAGGATCTGCCGTTCCGTTGCGCCGAGTTCGGTACCGTATATCGCTACGAGCAGTCGGGTGAGTTGCACGGTCTGACCCGTGTACGTTCATTCACACAGGACGATGCCCACATCTTCTGCCGCCAGGATCAGGTGAAGGGTGAATTCATCCGCGTGATGGAGATCATCAACATCATCTTCAAGGCGCTGAGCTTTGATAACTTTGAGGCACAGATTTCGCTACGCGACCCGAAGAACACCGAGAAATACGTTGGTTCGGACGAGGATTGGGCACTGGCAGAGAACGCTATCCGCGAGGCATGTGCCGAGATGGGTCTTCCGGCTCGCGAGGAGCTGGGCGAGGCTGCATTCTACGGTCCGAAACTCGACTTCATGGTCAAGGATGCTCTGGGTCGTCGCTGGCAGCTGGGTACCATCCAGGTGGATTACCAGCTTCCGCAACGCTTTGATCTGGAGTACGTTGGCGAGGACAACCAGAAGCACCGTCCTGTCATGATTCACCGTGCACCATTCGGCAGTATGGAGCGCTTCGTAGCTGTGCTCATTGAGCATACGGCAGGTAAGTTCCCACTGTGGCTCACACCGGATCAGGTAGTCGTACTACCCATCTCGGAGAAGACCAACGAGTACGCATACAAGGTACAGCAAATCCTGGAGCAACAGGATGTTCGCTGCATCGTAGATGACCGCAACGAGAAGATCGGTCGTAAGATTCGTGACAACGAGCTCAAGCGCATCCCATACATGCTCATCGTAGGTGAGAAGGAGGCTGAGCAAGGCCTTGTCAGCGTACGCCAGCAGGGTGCTGAGGAGAAGGGTCAGATGACCATTCAGGAGTTCGCCGACATGATCAACAAGACCGTTGCTGAGCAGATGAACGCTTATTAAACATAGGCTTGCAGACTAATGCCGGAGATTCTGCTACATTATATTTGGTGGCGTGGACTATTTCTGTCCACGCCACAATTTACGACGGATGGCCGTAGTATAGACGTCATCTCCATTGGGCAGCACAATCGCGATGCCGGTCCTGACTTCACCAACGTTCACTTGCGAATCGACGGGCAGGACTGGATAGGCAACGTGGAGATACATGTATCGTCGTCTGACTGGTACAAGCATCATCACGATACCGATCGCGCCTACGATAACATCATTCTGCACGTCGTTCGTCATGCCGACAAAGAGGTGCGTAACTCGCTGGGAGACAATATATTGCAGTGCGAACTGCAATACCCAATGAACGAGGACTACATCGCACGTTGGCTGCGCGAAGCCCCCACGATGGACAATGCCTCGCAGATGCTGGACTGCGCTCGTCAACTCACACGCGACCCTGCCCTGCTCACCATGGGATGGCGACAGGCGCTACTTATCAACCGCCTGCAATGCAAGCAGGACTCAATTCGGCGCCTACTCGATATACTCAAGAATGACTGGGACCAGGCGTTCTACATCACGCTGGCGCACAACTTCGGTTTCCACACCAACGGAGTCCCCTTTGAGCAACTGGCTCTCGCCACTCCGCTGCATCACCTGCGTAAATACCGCAATAGTCTGCTGCAGATGACCGCCATCCTGCTGGGGCAATCCGGACTGCTGGACAGCCTCACCGATGAGGATGCTCCGCTACTGCGACGTGAGTATGCCCACTTTCGGCATGCCCTGAATCTCACGCCGATTGATGGACACATGTGGAAGTCGGCACGCATGCGTCCGCAGAATTTTCCACAGACGCGCATCCGACAGTTTGCCACCCTACTCCATCAGTCGGAGTTTCTCTTCTCCCGCGCGATGGATGCCCGGGATACAGATGCGCTCATGGCGCTATTCTCCGTCCCCGGAATGGGAGCCGACTCGGTACGACTGCTCATCATCAATACCGTCATTCCGTATCTCTTCGCTCGCGGCAAACACGAGCAGGCTGTGCAACTGCTCCAGCAGCTCCCTGCGGAGAATAACACTATCATTCGCCAGTGGCGCACGCTGGGACAAACGGTACAAAACGCTGCCGACACGCAGGCACTCATTCACCTGTATCTAACCTACTGCACCCCACATCGGTGCCTCAACTGCGACGTGGCGTGGGAGATTTTTCGCCTACACCCATAGGCGAACCACGGACGAACCACGGATAAGACAAGAGGTGCTGCTGACGCTTGTCAGCAGCACCTCTCAGTATATCATCACCTGATTAGTGACGCTCTGGACGTGGTCCACGACGCTCAGGACGCGGTCCACGATCGCCACGCTCTGGACGTGGTCCACGAGCTGGACGCTCCGGCTCAACGTAGCCTTCCGGCTTCTCCTTGAGCACCTTAGCGCTCAGGCGGAACTTACCGGTCTTCTCGTCAACCTCCATGAGTTTGATCATGATCTTGTCGCCCTCCTTGATACCGGTCTCATCCATGGTCTCGTAGCGGCGCCAGTCAATCTCCGAGATGTGGAGCAGTCCCTCCTTACCCGGCATGAACTCTACGAAGCAGCCATACGGCATGATGCTCTTTACGGTAGATTCGTAGGTCTCGCCTACCTCCGGCATAGCCACGATAGCCTTAACCTTGGCTACGGCTGCTGCCATCGACTCACCGTTGTTACTTGCGATCTCTACCTTACCGCCCTTCTCGTCCTCTTCGATCGAGATGACAGCACCGGTCTCGGCCTGGATGCCCTGGATAATCTTACCACCGGGGCCAATCACAGCACCAATCATATCCTTCGGGATATAGAAGCTGATGATGCGTGGAGCATGTGGCTTGAGGTCAGCACGTGGCTCCGGCATGGTCTCCAGGATCTTGCCGAGGATGAACATACGTGCCTCATGAGCCTGTGCCAGAGCGTTCTCCAAGCACTCGTAGCTCAGACCATCTACCTTGATATCCATCTGACATGCGGTCAGACCGTCCTTGGTACCAGTGGTCTTGAAGTCCATATCACCGAGGTGATCCTCATCACCGAGGATATCGCTCAGAATCTTATAGTTAAGCTTGCCATCCACCAGCTCCGAGATCATACCCATAGCGATACCGCTGACAGGCTTCTTCATCGGAACACCGGCATCCATGAGCGCCAGAGTACCTGCGCAAACGGTAGCCATAGACGACGAACCGTTCGACTCCAGGATATCGCTCACAACGCGTACGCTGTATGGGAAATCCTCCGGAATCATGTTCTTCAGCGCGCGGCAAGCCAGGTTACCGTGACCAATCTCGCGACGGCCTACACCGCGCTGAGCCTTCGCCTCACCGGTTGAGAACGGAGGGAAGTTGTAGTGCAAGAGGAAGCGCTCCGAACCCTGAATGAGGGCCTCGTCGATCATCTTCTCATCACGCTTGGTACCCAGAGTAACAGTCGAGAGAGACTGGGTCTCACCACGGGTGAAAATACTCGAACCGTGAGGTCCTGGCAGTGGGCTAACCTCGCACCAGATTGGGCGGATATCGGTGGTCTTACGACCATCCAGACGCTTACCCTCATCGAGTACAGCACGGCGCATAGCCTCTTTCTCTACATCGTGGTAGTAACGATCTACCAGAGCAGCAACCTCATCAATATCTACACCGAGAGCCTCAGCACGAGCGGCCATGTACTCAGCCTTCTCTGCCTTGAAGTCCTCACGGATCTGCGAGAACATCTCCTCACGGTGGTGCTTATCGGTGTCTGCCGATGTAGCCTGCGCGTATGCACGAGCATAACTATAATCGTGTACAGCCTGCTTCAACTCATCATCGTTCACCTCGTGGCAATACTCGCGCTTCGTCTCCTTGCCGTAAGCCTTCATCATTTCGTTGATAGCCAGGCACTGCGGCTTGATAGCCTCGTGAGCAGCGCGGATAGCCTCCAGCATAACGCTCTCCGGCACCTCCTTCATCTCACCCTCAACCATCATGATGTTGTCATAGGTAGCAGCCACCATGAGCTCCAGGTCAGCGTGCTCACACTGCTCGAAGGTCGGGTTGATGACCATCTCGCCGTTGACACGAGCTACACGTACCTCGCTGACCGGACCCTCGAATGGGATATCCGAGCAAGCCAGCGCAGCACCTGCTGCCAGACCGGCAATCGACTCCGGCATATCTACGCCATCAGCCGAGTACAGGGTAACGTTAACAAACGTATCTGCGTGATAATTAGACGGGAACAATGGGCGCAGCGCACGGTCAATGAGGCGAGCGATCAGAATTTCGTAATCGCTGGCCTTACCCTCACGACGGGTGAAACCACCCGGGAAACGACCTGCACTGGCAAATTTCTCTTTGTACTCCACGGTCAGCGGCATGAAATCCGTACCGGGCATTGCATCCTTTGCGGAGCAAACTGTGGCAAGCACAACTGTGTTGCCAATCGTAGCCATCACTGCACCGTCAGCCTGCTTAGCCAGCTTACCGGTCTCGAGCTTGATGACACGACCATCAGGGAGCTTAATCTCCTTAGTAACAATATTCATCTAAAATTTAATTTATGTTTCGGCGTATTCCGAAACGGTTAATATATATGACCCTTAAATGTCGGTACAAAGGTACTACTTTTTTCTGACATATGCAAATAATTAGTCAAAAATGTGCACTTTGTCATCTCTTTCCATCAAAAAAGCGCCCTTGCGGGGCGCCTTTTTGGTCTTTATAGACGATTACCGAGTACATCGTACTGGTTTTCACCTCGGCGAATGACGAGTCTGCCATTCTCGATGGTCTTGATTACCTCCTGTGCCTGGGTGGTATTCTCGATACTCTCCTCAGGATCGACGAACTCGCCCTCGGCGATGGTCAGGTCGCCGCTATAGGTAGCCTTGACGGTGACGATGCCTTCTGCATCCTCGTACTGTGCATTCACAGTCACGGAGTGGTCACCGACGGTGACAGTACCGCTCATCAGAGGCAACATATACATGTTGATGTAATCGGTGAGCCAGCAGCCCAGGATCTCCTCCTCTTCCTCGCTCTCAAATCCAATGACAGCCGAACCAACAGCCAGCGACTCGTTGATCTGATAGGTACCGGCAGGAACCTGTCCGTCCAAACCTGTGCCAGCAGGCACAATCAGGTCAAGCTGCAAGTAGTAGTTGAACTCCTCGTCGTAGAGGTAGATGGTGATGTCCTCACCCTCCTCACTCAGATAGTCGTAGTAGTTGTATGCCTCGGCATACGGGAAGGCAATATTGTAGAGTTGCGGGGTATCGCCACCCTGATTATTCTCATCGACATCGATGTCCGGGTTTGCCTCAAAATAGACATACATCTCGTAGCAGCGCAGCTGCTTCACGCAGTTGATAGTCAGGGTCTTGGAGTTGACATTCTTCACTACGACAACCGGATTGGCCTCGACTTCGGACTCGCTATTGTAGGCAAACTGGATATCGCCCGACGAAGCAGTAGCCTCGAAGTTCTTCTTCACATAGCCATTGATTACCACCGCCTTAATGGTTTGTGTAGCGGTAATGGTCAGCGACTGATTGGCATTGCAGCCAAAGTAGGTGATTGGATCATAATAGATGGCGCCTTGTGTGCAGCTGACCGACACGTTGTTGTGGATGAACTTGTAGCTCTGATTGCTGCCATCGGTGCCTTGTGCCAATACCATTGTCGGCTCGTCATAGACATAGTTTTCATCGAGTCCGGTCTCCGGCTTTGGATCCGGATCTGGATCCGTACCAGGATTCGTATTACCGCCCTCGCCATTGACGGTGATGGTGTAGATTACACGCTGACCGCTGGCGCCCAGAGTGAAGACAACGCTGCTGGCATTACCGGTCCAGGTATCAGTCTTCTTGTCGTCGCGCGACTCAGAAGCACCGGCACTGGTCAGCGTACCGCAGTTGGCTGTCAGGTCGGCATATCCCTTGCTACCCTGCTTGCTGAAGGTGATGTCGATGCGGCTCAGGTCTGCACCTGATACCGTGATGGTGTTGCTTGCATACAGACGAAGTTCGGCATACGACTCGTTCCATGTAGGAGCGGTATCGCCATTGCCCTTGGCAAAACTGACAGTGATGCCATCCTGGGTCTGAGAATCAGGGGACGTAAAGGTAAACGTCGTTGCTGCCATGGCGCTCACAGTCATCAGAGCCGCAGCCATGATTGAAAAAATCGTCTTCATTATTTTGCTATTTTTTGATACAAATTTATTGTGTCTTGTCTAAGGGGTCTATAAGGGGTCTATAAGGGGTCTCCCAAGGGTTAACTGTAGAAGGCATAGGGAAACCATGCAACCTATTTTTGGAAGCCAAGCACACTATATTGGATGCCATTATGCTCGATGATGAGCTGACCATCTATGATGCGCTTGGTGCTGGTCGGTCTATCCTGCTCGACAGCCTCAATGCCTTCTGCCAAACTACCCACCTCGATGCGCACCTCGCGGCCGAACGAGTTGGTTCCCTCTACCAGCACATAAGGCTCGTCGCCGTTGCTGCTGATGGTCACCTTACCCTCGGTGATGAACCACATCGGCTCTACCGGTTCGCCCGAATCCGGGTCGTAGTAGCCGGCATACGATGGGAAAGCCGAACCGCCGACAATACCGATAGACGCCAGTGCCGTGAACGGGTTCTGGGTATCGGAAATCTCATACACGCGCTCAGGGATACCATCCTCCAGATTCAATCCACGCGGCAGAACCAGACACAAGGTCACGAAGCTGTTATCCGCAGGATTCTCCACCTCCAGATAGACATAGCCATACTCCTCGTAGTAGAATGGCACGACAAACAGCACATTGGTCTCATAGTGCTTGATGAAATCCTCGTCCTGCGAATCGCCATCCAGTCCCTCGCCGGAGTGGTCAATCTCGCACTGGATAGATACCGTAAACTCCACAATATCACTATGATCCTCTTTGTCGCGAGCCAGCACACGTCCGGTCATGGTAGCATGATCCTCATCCACGATGGTGAGCTGCACATCTGCATCCAGCACCTCCATCCCCTTGTCTGTGAGGTACTCGGTCACACCCGAATAATTGCTATACAGGTCGGCACGCTTAAACTCTGCGTTCTCCAGCACCGATGTCACAAAGACCAACGCAACATGGTAATCATCGTTTTCTCCATTGACCTGGAGGTAGTTCTGCCTCTTCGTGGCATCATACAAGATGCCGTTCTCGATGGTGATGGTACCATAGCGCGTAGGATCAGGCACCTCATAACCCAGCACAATCTGGTAGCAATGCCCGTCAGTAGCATGGATAAATCCACGCACCACGTAGTCGATACCATCCATTGCGATGCTGAAGTTCGCCTTCTTGATACCCATCTGAGCACTGGTCTGCTTATTCAAAATCAGGCAGTAATTGGTAATCAGATCTCTCTCGGTGTAGGAGCCCAGCACATTGTGGGTGTTGATCCACAGGTCGATGGCATAGGTGTCGTTGCTGGCACTCAGCACCACCTGTCCCATACTTTGAGCCCAGTCCATCAGCGTGATATTGTTGGCATACATGAGCACTGTATCTGTAGAAATCACATCAGTATTCTCCTGATATACAAGATGATAACTGCCCAGTGAACAAGTCACGTCTGCCTCTACGTGCTTCTTGCCCTCCACGATACTGTACACAAACGAGGCCTCGGTAATGCGATACTGCTTACGCGTGCCATAGTACGTACACATCGTATATTCATCAATCATATCGTTCGCCAAAGTGTAGGTCTGATCCGGCTCTACCTGACGGAATATGTCAAACTCAAAAAGATACATACCATCCGCACTATAGAGGCGGTGCATGTAGTCGCCATCCGTCTCGGAATAGGTCACGGCGTACTGGCTGATAATCACGTCATTTGCCATTGCGCCCAGGCTTATCAGCACAGCGCAAAGTAGTAAACTTAGTTTCTTCATTCTCATATCTGATTTATTATTTTATACGTTGTCCATGCGCATTGTAGGTGCGTCCGCCGCACTCCAAGAGCAATTGTCCATCCACGATACGTCGGTTGACGTTCGCATTGGGCTCACCACGCTGCAGGTTGTCAATTCCCTGTCCCGCAACATTGTACAGGAGATTGATTCGCGAGCCAAAGTAGCTGACGGCATGCACCTCCACACTCACCGAAGTGGCTGTAGGATAATCAATTGTCACCGTACCATCCACCAGGAACCACACCTCGCTGATGTCACTATTCAGCACCTTGTAGTAGATGCACGGATACACACCACCATCTCGATAACCCGGTGAGGCATAGAAGGTAAAGTACTCCATGCTGCTATTGATAGGGAACACGCCCGCCTCAAATGCTGCCGTAGGAGTCACCATCCATAGTACTGCCTCGTCCTTGGTACCATCCGCATTCGGTTCGCTATTCACCAGCACTATCTCCAGATACTGCTCATCCTCTACATGCCCCTGATTCCATACTATATTATTAAATAGGATCGTGCGCGTGCGCGTGTCAGGCGTCTCCATCTCGTAGTAGTATGACTCGTCGCTCTCAAACTCAATCTCGACCTCATCGCCATCGATGTAGTACATATTGCCTCGCTCGTCACGCAGCCAACCATGCACACTATACAGTGCATCAGTGGTCTCTGCGATTTGCACCTCGCCATCAGCCACATGCCACTGTGCACCTACATTAGTCTCGATAGCAGACTTGCTGACATCCAGTGTATTAGCTGCACGTGAGAACACACCCGTGATACGATCCTGGTCTGGAAGGAGATCCATCGTGATGCGATAGCGCGTACCGGCATCGTCACTGCCATTGACCTGCAGCGAATACTCATGCGTACCAAAATAGCCGGTATTCTTGAGGCTCGTGTTCGCAGTCAGTACCACGTGGTACGTATCGGTTTCGGGCACCACATAGTTGAGGTCACCCACGTACTCGTACACCACTGTCGAGCCCCAGTAACTCTCTGCTTCCACGCGGATACGGATCTTGCCCTCGGCAGGGTAACTGATCTCCACCTCGCCCTGCACCATGAAATAGATATCGGGATCATACAGATTGCCGACATCATCCGATAGTGCAAAATAGCTGGGGTAGATAACCTGCTGGATGGTATCGTAGCCATACGAAGCATCTACAGTGCCTATTTCGCCGGTACCCAGGATAGGATATGTGCCGACTGCAGGTATCTGCGTATCGGTATTCACCCATAGTACCGAGCGATAGAACAAGCCCATTGCATCTCGTGCGTTGGACTGCAGGCGCAGCGCAATCGTGTTCTCGGTATAGAACTGACTATCATCCACGGTCAGCACATCCATCGTCATATTGAATTCCTGCGGATCCTGTCTCTCCAGCAGATAAGGGTCATTGTACGGGTGTTTGCGACTCTCTATCACATGTATCTCTGCCTGGATAGACAGCGAGTAGTCCTCGCCCTCTGCATTCAGGATGCTCATGCTGAGTATGCAGGTACCATCCTGCTGGTTCTCAACGATGAGATCCGCCTGCACAGCCTCAAAATCATATCCCCCCAACTCCAGAGCAATGGCATCATACAGATTACGCAGCACCACGAGATCCGTCATCGTACCATCCGCCAGGGTATAAGTACCATCTACCAGACCCTCGTTAGTCTCTTGATAGATAAAGAATTCCACATACGGGAACTCCTCATTGGGATTCTCTGACTTGTGACTGAGTTCGATAGCATAGCAGTACCACCCCTCCTCGCTGTAGAAGTCAGATGAGTAGTAGGTCACACGTATGCTATCCACATCCAGAGGAGTGGTCGCCATAGTGCACATCGCAATGAGCACCACGCTCCACAATAGTAGTAGTCGCTTCATAAGAGTCTATTGTATCGTATTATTGAATTATCTGTCCACTCAGGGTGTAGCGAGTATCATCCACCACAACCTGCAATTGACCATCCTCAATGATGAGATATACCTTCTTCGGAGCAGATGTTTGTACCGACTCGATGGCGGTCTCCAGAGGTTTCTCCACACCTACGTAGTTGATGATATACTGGTAGTTAGGATTACCATCCTCCTCACCATACTCCCACGCATTGGCCTCGATGCAGTAGATATCACCTATCTCCTTGTTATGGAAGGCACGGATATCGGCATCGTAGTAGTCGGCCTGCACCTCTCCGCGCAGCATGGTGTAGCGATGCAGTTCCTCCATCTTGGTGGTTTGCACCACAAATTCGTACGTAGGCATCTCTTCGCCCTGTGGGTAGAGCTGCACATGCAGAGCACCATCCACAACTGCCCAATCATAATCCACCGCCGGCACAAAGACCTTTGTGAACACCGGTTTCGGTTTATAATCCAGCTCCACGGCATAGACCAATACCTGCCCTTCCCACTGCTGATAAGGTGTGAGAACACCAGTCAGTTTGTATCCCTTCTCGGTCTCCACCACGGTCACATGCACATCCTCCATCGGATAGCGCGTGCCGTCATGCAGATTCTGCACCTCTGTACCGATTGCCGCAGCCTGGCTCCAATCGTATTCGCCAACAAGCTGCTTGCTATTGATCGTCACCGACACGTGATATCCGGCGCAGTCACCCTCAAATCGGAAGTTCTCGTACGTACGTGTATAGTCCGACATCTCCGCAAAGGGGACGGTCAGATACACGGTGTCCGGCTGAACAGAAGGTATCTCATGCGTCTGATAATGCAGTTGCCACTCGTGCACACCCATCAGTTGGTTACCACCCTTCACATAGGCATCGATATACTCCAGTCCATTTTCGTCCCTGGTGTAGGTGAACTCTGCCCTCTGATATTCAATACGTATGATTGAATCCTGCGTATAGAATCCGTACGAGTAACCGGCACTGAGCTCTTGTCCCAGTTTGTAGGTCTTACCCGACACAATCTCTCCACTGGATTCGCGCATGTCGAACTGCCAACGGTAGAGTCCATCGGTGCTCACGGTCTGGCAGGTCAGATTACCCCAACTATCCGCCACAAAGGTAGGACGAGCCAGTTCGATGGGTTCTACAGCTGCACGCACACCCAATGCCATAGAGGCGCATAGCAGCATGGAAAATAGTTTCTTCATTTTGTCTTATTGATTGATAGGTTGTCCCTGTATTGTATAGATTTGCTCGCCAACCATCAGCAGCATCTGTCCATCCACCACACGCTTGGTGACAGAGGAGGATGTTGCAGATATATTCTCTACCCCCTCTGCAGCCAACTTACCGGTGAGATCCAATGCGTAGGTATTGCCATCCGACATCAGCACGTCACCCGTCAGGTGTACATCGTTATCGACGGTCTCCACCACGATGTAGCCGGTGTCATAACTCACACCCCACTCCGATTGCTCCACGGCACTATAGATAGATACCGAGTTAATCATACTGCCATAGTACTCACCATCCACGCTGGTGCTATTGACCCAGAGCGAGACCTGCAGCTCTGCCCCCGTTGCCTGGAACGACACCTGCGGATGCGCACCATCCATATATTCGCGCACCTGCATATTGTCTGCGACGATCTGTATGGTATCTGCTCCCGGACGCGGCACACTGCTCAGCAGGATGTCATACGCATGATCATCCTCGTCTTGTAGCATGGCATGCACAGCGTACTGTCCGTACTCCAGAGCAGTAACATCCGCTACAGCCGACACGAGGACGAGCGAATCCATCTGCTCGCCACGACGACGCTTCAACCAGGTGGCTTGCTCGTTCAGCTTGCCCATCTCGCTGTAGATACCCAGTCCCTCGTAATGACCTACGATACCATCTTTGCTGTTACATGTCAGCTGGATGGCATAGTCGGCATTCGCAGCCTCAAACGCCAAAAACCAGTTGTCGGTCGTATGGTCGTAGAAGTAAGCCTTGTCCATGATTATCACAGTAGTATCTACTGCCGGACCTACCAAGCGTTCGCTGTAGCGGAGCACGTAATCGCCATGCAATAAGGTACTTACCTCTGCTACGATGCTGACCTTGCCCTTGTTGTCAACAGTCCAGGTAAAACTGGCAGACTCGTACGTATCACGAAATGGCATCGAGCTCAGGTTCTGCACAAATGAATCCTCGGCACGCATATCTGCCAGCG
Organism: Paludibacteraceae bacterium; assembly: GCA_045599285.1. Classification (GTDB taxonomy): domain Bacteria; phylum Bacteroidota; class Bacteroidia; order Bacteroidales; family Paludibacteraceae; genus Colicola. The sequence continues at coordinate 37,013 of JAZRVR010000004.1, forward strand.
TGTAGGTCTGCCCACTCTGCATCTCTGCCACCTCTATCAGGAAGTGGAAGAAGTACTTATCGTCAGAACTGAAGAGAATCCAGTCGTGTGTTCCCTGCCACTCATTGTCTGTATAGCGACTGATGGTGATATCGGTGGCATGGCACAATTGCACCATGCTCACCGCCACTAGTATGGTCAAAAATAACTTTCTCATAATCTGGCACCTAATACATTATATTTCACACCATTCATATCAATTATCAGTTGCCCATCCATCAGGTATTTGCGTGCCTCCGGCATAGCTGTTTGTACATTCTCCACACCCTCAGGCGAGTTATTCATGTGGAGCATATATTTCACGCCATCCTTACCGATGAGATAGCCCTCAATAACCATGTAGCTATTCGGTGTATCGGTGTAAGCCACCGTCAGCTCGCCACCATATGTGCGCAGGACGCTACCAGTAGCTGAGTTGACAAAATAGGTGAACTCATGGTTCAGATCCTCGGTTGTGATGACATCACCCGATCCGTAACCAGCACCGATGCTGAAGGTAATCTGCAGACTGATTGAGTCGTTGCTTGCCTCATAGAGGGCGAAACCTTCGGCCTCCCACACATCATCGTAGCGCAGATTGTGCATCACTACATCGCGTGTCTCAAACGGCTCTGCCACCGGCTCATCCCAATAGTAGTGGAAGACGATATGGTAGCAATGATTATCCGAGCAGGTCAGATATGCCTCGCAGTCGTAACCATTGCGCGCCTCGCGCACTTCGGCCTCCAGATCTACAGCAGTCAGGTAACTGCTGGCTCCCTTCTTCACATGGCAGTAGTCGTGGATAGCGTCTGCCCAGGTATAATGGCCAGCAGCCAGCGGTTTTTCAATAGCCACAAAGGCCTCCCATATCGTGCTCTGACCCAGGAATTGGAACTTGCCCTCCTCTGTGTAATTCGCTAATTCACAGTCGTTCATATCAATCTCTATCGTATCTGCTACACTCGGATTGACAAAGACTTGAATCTGCTTCTTAAACGAATTGTATGCATGCACCTCACAGTAGAGTTTGCCATCATGATTCTCTACCACGATCTCACCATCCATCAGGTACCACAGCGGAGCCACAGGTTGACCCTTCTCCTTACAATTGGCAGCAAACGATGGGAATAATTGTCCCTCTACTGGATCGGGAGCAATCGCCACAGTCCACGGCAACTGACTGTCGCTGATGGTGTAGATGCCGGCAGGAATACCAATCACAGGATCCACATTCATCGTATAGAATGCGGCTGCCAACATCTGGGTGGAGTCGCTATTCATAGCATCCAGGGTGACAATACCGGTCTCATCAAAGATGGTAGTATCCACCTCCCAACGCTGCATATAGCCATAGAAATTCTCCTCCGAGTTATCCAGCGGACGACCACTGATGCATGTTGCTGACATATTCAGGTGTACCAGCGGAGCATCGGCAGGATTGTTCTCACCCTGCATGAAGAGAGTTCCCGACACAATCAGCAAGTCATTCTCAGGATCGAGTTTTACAGTCAAATCTGCCTCCAGTAGGTCATATATCTCATCGTCCGCATTCGCACGCATGTAGGTCTCGTACAGATCTAATTGATGCTCGGTGTAGTGTCCTTCTATATCGCTGCCCACATAGGCTACCATGCTGAGGTTATACACCAGGTCGGTACTGATACCCACCATACTCAGCACACCCTCCTGCGACAGACGGTCCAGATCGAGCATGGCATCCTCTATCGAGACAGTGAGTTCACGGCTGGGCTCGGTAGGACGAACATAACTCAGGTTCACACGATAGCAGATGGTATCATCAGCCAGCACTTCGCCTACCAGAGTCGTCACATTATCTACCTTACTGATAGTCACTTCTGCATCCAGCACAGCCATGGTTTTCATAGTAAAACCATTGGTGCTCACAAAGCTATAGTCCAGGTCAATTGCCTTGCCGGCATAGGTACCCACCACGCTCATCGTGTTGATCCAGAGCTCTACGATATAATCCGTGTTGCTGGCAGAATAGACAATCTCGCCCAGCTGATTGATCTTGCTCTCGTCGATCAGCATATTGGTTGCCACCACATCCACATAACCCTTAGGGTCTGGCAGTGTGTAACTTAGCTCGGTATGATAGCAGATGGCATCCTCGCAAAGCACATATGCATCCAGGTGGAAACCTTTTCTATTCTGGCTGGCTGTAGCATGCACATCGCGCACCACCTTCCTGCCGGTAGGAGTGATCAGATGTGTGTAGTAGTCGTAACTATCAGCATTGGTGTACTCGGACTTGAGCACCGAGCCATAGAAACTCAGGCTGACGTCATAGCCGTTTTCTGCGCCACGAAATACCACTACCGGATCGCCCAGCGAGGTGCTGGCGTCACTCAGTTTGGATACCGGAAGAACCACATGGATAGTATCTGTAGCCACGGGCATTCCCTTCACAATATGCTTGGCAAGGTGTGTCTCACCATTAGCCAAGGTCACCTGTGCCTGCTCGCAGAAGTCACCATTACTCATGGTGTACTCGGTGTATTTACCACTCGTAACAGCCACATAATCACCGGTCTCCATATTCTGCCATCCGCCAGTAGCTGTATATTGGGCATTCTCCGCCATAGTAGCCGGTGCCTCGACATCCAGCACATAGCGGACATCCTCACTGGCAGCGGTGGTCATCACTATTGACCACGAGTTCAGAGCCGGATAATACTTTTTCCACACATCGGAGATCTCTACCTCGGTAGGATCTACTGCCCACACCTGCATTGTCAAGCATGCGACCAATAACATCAATACATGTTTCTTCATCATAATTTTGTACCTAAAATTGTATATTGAACAGAATCTCTAATTATCACCAGTTGAGTGCCATTCCAGCACTTGCGAATTATAAGGGGTCGATAAGGGGTCGATAAGGGGTCGTCCAATCCCTCCGCGGGGTCTTTTCCGATGGTTATATCCACGGTTTGGGACTTCGAATTCTTGCCCACCAGATGCAGATAAAGTTCATCGTTGTAGTTTGCCACGGTCACTTTACCCTCGCGGATGTACCAGCGAGCCGACACATGCTCTCCCTGCATGGTGGCGGCATAGCTGCCGATGCATGTCGAGCCATCCAACGTCACACCTTGTCCTGCATAAACCGTGCCAGACACGCGAGACGAACTGATCTCGTACTCACCGGCAGGCACGTATGTCACCTGATCAAAGTCCTCCAGATCCACCATGAAGACGATGCTCACCTCCTTTGTGGTATTGGCATCGTAGCAGCGAATCTCTATCTCGCCCAGCATCGGTTGCGTATAGGGTGTCGCCAATGCTGCAGGCAGTACGGCAACAAAGTCTTGCTCAGCCTCGTCATCCTCCATCGTTGTCTCCACCGGATCCGGAGTAGGAGGTGTAGGCGGAACAGGATTCTCATGGATTGCACCGGCATAGTGAATATGGTATGCCTTGCCATCGGTCTTGCTGACGAATGTGCCATCGATGGTGCCCATCTTGGTCTCGTCATCTGCAAGCAGAGTGAAGGTGCAGTCCTCAAACGGATGATCCACAGGTTGCGCACTGGGGTTCTGCGGATTCTCCAGATAGCGTGCATAGGAGGTCTGCAGTTTATCTGCCATATAGGTGGTGCCGTTTTCCAGACCATCCTTGGCTACCTGAACATAATACACCACATTCCACTTACCATTGGTGCTGGTGAGCGAGAACATCCACTCGCCTCCGCTGTAGTTGCTCACATAGGCGTCGCAAGCGATGGACTCAATCAATCCGGGCACGTCACCTGTCATCGTGATGGTGAACATCGGCACATCCTCATCGTTGAGTACACCATGCGCCAACATCTGAGCGGTAATCGTCAGTACACCATTGGTCACCGTAACGGTAGCGGTGGCGCTGATAAGCTCAAAATACTCGCTGCAGTTGCCTGTTGTCTCATCAAATTCGTAGGCAACAAACGTATATTCATCCGACATATCCATATCGGTATATTCGCCTTCAAACTGATCCGAACCAATGAGGAACTCCACAAAGCGACTCTTGTCAGCAGTGTATCCCTTCACATAGAAGGCGCCCTGACTGAACAAATCCTGCACATCGGCATTCGTCACGACAATAGTCTCCTCACGCGTTTGCTCGTACTCTTTGGGAGCTGGTTTAGTGATTTGCAGCTTGTAGTGCACAGCATCCTCGCCGTTTACCCATCCACTCAAGAGGTACGAACCATCGGTGGCAGCATGGCAACTCACCTCGCCCGCGATCACACGCGGAGCCAGTTCTGCACCATTCTTCTGGTATCGAATACGGCTGAAGTCGCGATCAAAGTCACCATTGGCGAAACTCCAATCGCCCTCTATGGTATCGGTATATAGCCATAGTCCCATGCTGTACGTATCATCTGAGGCAGAGAACTTGATTTGCATCTCTCCGGTGGTAGCTGCATTATATGCAAACTCCAGATTATCAGCGGTGATAATGACGGTATCGGTAGCCGGAATGACGATAGGTGATGTAGCTATGGTACCCATGTATCCATTGCCATCCTTGCCAATGGCATTGAAGGTGCAGTCATATCCACCTTGTGCATTGTCGGTAATGGTAGCCGTGAGGTCACAGAAGTTCACCTGCCCCATCAGCACACGATCCTCGTAGATATTCATACCAGTGTAGTTAGGCACCACATCCGACCAATCGTACTCGCCAGCCAAACTACCATTCTCGCCTTTGGCTGCCTTGAAGAGGATGAAAATCTGCTCCGTAGCAGACTTACCAATAAATTGGAACATGCCCGTCACGCGCGTATCGTCTGCCAGGTCGGTCTCATCAAAGACCAGTGTCTTGGTTTCGCCTGTCACGACACAACCTGTCTCGTCGTATGTCACAATCAGATTGATGATAGAGTGATCATGCTCTTCCTCTGCCACCATCGTACCCACGATATGCAGCAATCCATACTCGTCGTGCCACTGGGTATAGGTAGCCTCAGTGGCAGTATAACTCAGGTTCTGCATTGGGAACTTTGCATAGGTATAGTCCTCACCCAGCAGCATCTCTGCGCCGGAATACTCATGATGTTCCTCCAGCACCGTAGCATCCTTGACATTGAAATAGACGTACCAGCCTTGTCCCCTCAACTGAGTCAGCCAGTCATTGCCCTTATTGTATTGATGCCATTGCTGATACGAGTCACAAACCACAGTAGTATTGGTGCCAGCAACTGCTGCTGTCAGCCCCATCGTCCATACCATGGCGCAAAGCCAGATTACCAATCTCTTCATATTCTGCATTTTATCTCTATTATTCATTATTACTTGTGGCGGTCACCGAGTACACCATACTCTACCCCACCACGCATAATCACCAGTTGACCATCGCGAAGCACCTTCTGCACGCCCTCGGTATCAGCGGAAATATTCTCTACACCCTCATACATCTGCACACCCTCTATCAACACATGGATGCGTTGGCAATACGAGTTTTGTGCTTCCACCTCAACATAGGTCACACCACTGACGCGACTCACCGTCACCTCACCAGCCACCATGAACCACAGTGTCTCGGTCATGACATCGGCACCCTCAATCAGCACGCTGTACGACGGCATCGGCTCGCGAGTTACGCCCATTGAGGCACTCACTGTACCCGTGCGACCGCTCTCATCTATCGGATAGACTCCCTCTGGGATGAGATATTCGCCGGTTGCCTCGTAGTGCTCACGCATATCCTTCTCAAAATCAACGTGGAACTCCAGGAAGGTAGCCGAGTTGTCGTACTTGACAGACAATAACGACAGCACGCCGTACTCCTGCAGATACTGGTCAATCAGCGTAGTCTCTCCGCGAACATATGTTGCCTCAAACGGCTCGTCGGTATCATAACCAAGCGTCTCTACACGACGCAGATTCAGCGTATATTCCACTCCATTGAAGCAAAGCAGCGTACCGGTGATGACGTATTGCAACTGCTCGTTGCGTGTCACCTGCAGGTCCGACGCAAAGATCTCATGAATCTCATCCTTCTGATAGTCATAGACCAGACTGTAGGTGAGCTCCAGATCATGCTCATTGTAGTGTCCTACGATTCCCTCGTAATCGTGAGGGAAAATAGCCAGATAGACCTCGTAGGTATCATCTGCCGCCGTGAAGTAGTAATATCCCTCTGTCTCCCAGAAACTTGGATCCAGAACCATCTCGGAACTGGTGATAGCGACCTGCTCCTGCACAGTAGGTACAGGGCAGAATATAGTGGCATGATAGCAATGGCTATCCAGCGCCAACAGGTAGGCTTCTACCATGTATCCACCCTCGGTCTCTGCCACATTGATGGTGCCGTTCAGCAGAGGGATCATCTCCAGATCACCCTCTTCCTCCTCGGACGTAGCCGGGGTGAAGCGATAGAGCGAGGTGAGTGGTTTATCAATATCCAACCAGGTATATTCTCCTACGATGGACGAGGTTAGCAATGTGACATACAAATTGTAGCGCATCGACTCGTCCCAGCCACGGAAGCGAATCTGACCTGACTCTGTGGTATAGTCCTCATAGCGGCCATCTGGGAAATTCAAATCAACCGTATCCGCAGCCACAATTTGAGGTGATACGTATGTGAGCTCATACTGACGTCCATCCATCAGAGTAGCGTGTGCCTTGACATAACTGATATTCATGACCTCATCATATTTTACCATGATGTCGGCATCACTATATCGATATGTACCCTCGGCATCCTGCATAAAATTGTAGCTGTTGTTTCCCTTGTAGAAATCAGATTTGTGATACACTTTTTCTGCCACTAAACCAGTGGCAGGTGCCACTACGTCGTAGTTGAAGACCATTATTGCATGACCATCTTCACCAGGAATGCTCAATTCAATCCACCAATCGTGTCCTTCAGGATAGTAATCATAATACACGTTACCCACGGTATAATTGGTCACATCACCAGCGGTGGCAGCATTGACCATCACCACGGTCGTCAAAGCAAGCAGCAGAGCGCATATTTTCTTCATAATCCTTCTATTATTTTACGATTGCACCAGAGGTGTTGTAGCGCACACCATTGCGGATGATAAGCAGCTGACCATTCTCAATCACCTTTTGCACAACAGGTTGCGGAGCCGAAATCGACTCCATGCCGGTGAGCATCGACTCGACATAGATACTGTAGTAAGTACCGGAAGTGAAGAGCGTATAGCCGTCAGGAATTGTTGTATCTCGCTGCGAGCCCAGACGCAGCATCAATTTGCCCTGATGTCCCTCTACGACAGCCTCGTAGCGATAGGGGCCACCCGTCTGCTCACTAACAACAGCAGACTCGCTATGAACACCTGCCAAACGGCGTGCTGCCATCATCTGACGGATTTCCTCCTTGAAGGTGACCCAATGCGGATAGAAGACACAAGGTACACCAGGCATTGTGAGCAGGTAGGCATTCGCCTCCAGCACCTTATCTTTTTTGCTAAGGATAGACTGACCTTTACCGGTCTTATCGCAATACTCGTTGCCATCGCCACGATTGAAGGTGTCGTGGTTGTCCACGAAGGTGACAGCATAGCGTCCGTAGTCGGCATCACGATGCAGTTTGTTGGTTTGCGTCGATTTGAGTGCGCCATAAGAGCTCTGACCAATGCCGTTGTTGAAGACATTGAATTTAGCCGCGAAGTCAAAGACCAATGTGGTCTTTTGTGCTGCCTCCACATAGTTCTTAAGCACCTGCAGACTACCATCAAAGCACTCTCCTACGGAGAAAGTAGGAGCCGCAGCCTCGTTGTACATTGCCACATAGCGTCCGTGGTAACCCTTCACCATATCGTAGCGGAAGCCATCATAACCGAGGTCGCGCATCCATTGTACGTATGCCTTGACGCAGTTCTGCACATTCGTACTGGTATGATCCAGATCACGGCAACCGGAATCATTGTCACCGGTATCAGCTGCACCATGATTAGAGGAGCCCTTGATATCCGACCTTGAGTCAGTAAATGCCTCATCACCGGCACAGATATCAGCCTGCGTCAGTTGGTAGGTACCGTAGGTGCCGAAGTTCTCTGGCGAGAAGGCACCCCATCCGCTGCTGCTGGCATGGTGATTAACCACGATATCCGCCAGCACCTGCGTGCCACCACGATGCAGCGCATCAATGAGCAGAACCAGGTTAGGCTTCGATCCCCAATCACCATCTTGTGAAGACCAGCGCTTGGGGTAGTAGCCCACACCACCACCGGATGCCGAAGGTGGCAACCAGATGAGGTCAAAGTTATCACGCAATTCGGCAGTATCCTTCAGCAAATCAATCCACTTGGTACGACCACCCAGTTTGTTAATAGTGGCATCATTCGTCTTATACGAATCCCAGTGGAAAGCCTGCAACATGATAGCCTCGGACTCAGTAGGAACACCCGTAGCAGAGGTAGTAGCAGCCACCTCTGCGGCACTCACACTCCATGCAAGTGCCAACAAAAAAATAGAAGTAAAGATTTTCTGCATAGTATATTGTATTTAGTTTTTCCTCTATATAGCAATTAGCGCGCAAAGTTACAAAAAAAAAACGAGAAATGCAAACTTTTCGTAAGAAAACAAACAAAAAGTGCAGATTTTTCGAAAAAACCTGCACTTTTTTTAGGATGAGTACTTACTCATCAATAGAAGTAAGGACTCAATAGTTTGGGAATGTACAATTACTTAACGATAGCACCAACGGTGTTGTAACGTACGCCATTCTTGATGAGGATGAGTTGACCGTTCTCGATCACCTTCTCAGCCTTAGCAGCGTTCTCAACGTTCTCAATGCCCTCAGGAATGATCTCACCGCAGAGAGTGTAGCGACCCTCGCTATAGTCAATCTCGATGAGCTCCTCAGTACCGGTAACGCGGTTTGGATTGTCATACCAATTGTCGTTCTCTGCATCGAAGAGTTGGATCTGGTTGGTCCAATCAGTATCCTCTACCTCTTTGAACTTGAACTCCTTACCCTCCTTGCAGGTAATCTGAATAGAATAGAGGTCAGTAGCCTCGTCCCACTCCATAGCAACGCCCTCAGACCAGCCGTTGAAATCACCAATGATAGCAGGCTCGAAGATAACCTCATCACCACTCTCGGTGTAGCCTACGCAGTCAGGAGCAGCCAGAACGATAGTGTAGGTGTGCTCAGGAGCATCGATACAAGGAGAACCGTGGTTCTTCCAGTAAGCAGAAATCAGGACTACCGGAGTAGATTTGTCATAATTAACCAAGTTAGACTCACCAGAATAACCAGGCTCAATGGTTACAGTACCGCGAACAATCGTCCAAGAATCAACATCACCGGTCTGATAAGGCCAGTCAAAACCACCATCGTTCATGAGCTGAACAGGCTTACCCTGGATATTCTCAGAATCGTCGTTTACTGCGACAACCCACCAATCATCGTAGCCCTCAACCGGCTCAAACCTAGCAAGCGACTCAACATCAGTCAACCATCCAGATGCATCAGCATGATAGGTACCAACCCATACGATGTCGTTACAAATCTCACCCTCGAACTTTACGCATACGCAAAGTTGACCCTCGGTGTAATAGTTAGCCAGAACAGCATCCGATGGAGCATCCTGAGCAAATGCAACCACGCTGAGAACAGCCATTGCACAAAAAGCGAAGAATTTCTTCATAAGTTAATAATTTAAAAGTTAATAATAATTGTTGGTAACAAAAAGAATTTGTTCTATTTTTTCAAATCGAGTGCAAAGTTACAAAAAATATTCTGATTACGCAAACTATTTTAGCATTTTTTACATAAAAAAAACACTCCGGTACGAGAACCGAAGTGTTTTTATGTTATACAACATATTTTCTGCCCAATATCAAGAAATGGGCACAAGATAGATCGTATTAGTATGCATATCCGTCACCGTCCTGGTAAGGAGTTGTATTACGGATTTGTGTTCCATAGTTAGGATTGGACTTTTTATCATCAGATGGTACAGGATACCAGTTGCGATAGTTCTCTACCGAACTATAGGCATTACCCTTACCGTTACGTCCTTCCCAAGTATAGTTAGCCTGATCGGCTTGTGGACCTGCAAAGCGGTTGAAACGGATGAGCGTATTACGGCGCATACCCTCGAACCAGAACTCACGAGCCCACTCGTTGCAAAGTTCCTGCACGGTGACACGAGTCAGCGGCTCTGCATTCGCACGCTTACGAATCTTATCGTTGATAATACTACGAGTCTGTGGGTTATCAAAGTTATTCTGGAGACGAGCAGTAGCCTCAGCATCAATCAGATATGCCTCCGCCATACGCAGCAATGGAATATCGGTATCCGGCCAATCAGAGCTGGTACCATTGACATCCGAAGGATCGTTTGACTTATGTGCATACACAGCATTAAACTTACATCCAGCCCATGAGGTATAGAAGTTAGCCGCCATACCACCAGTCAGAGTCCAAGTGTTGGAATTACCAGCTACAAACGAGCAGAAGATAGCACGATCATCTTTCAGCAGATGACGCATCTCGTACTCATTTGCCTTGATATCAGCCGTACCACCAAAGATCTTAACCAATTCAGGTGAAGTACGGAAGCAAGTCCACTGGGTAGAAATACCCCAAGGAACCATACTGCCAGTACGAGTAGCAGCAATAACATACTGGATACCTGCATAACTCTGAGAATAGTTACCGTCCTGATAAACCAGCAAGAGCGCCTCAGGATCAGCACCCTGCATCTGGAACGTACGATCGTTGTCACCCATGAACATGGTCTGATATGCGGAATAAACGAAACCGGTAGGTGTAACAACAGAGTCACTAAGAAGCTCTACAGAGCGGTTATTGGTACAAATTTGTGCGTGCTCAACAGCCTTCTGGAGCGCCAGTCTGTAGGACTCCTCCGACCATTCAGGATCGTTGTCCTTGTTATAAACATCAGCATTGAGGTAGAGACGAGCAAGCAGGAGCTCAGCTGCCGCACGACGAACGCGATAGACATTAGCCTGGGTAGCAGGGAGCAATGTGCAAACATCTTCCAGTTCCTCAACCAACCACTTGTAAAGTTGAGGACGAGTCAGGAATGGAGGATAGGACGAGTTCGGTCCCACGAGATCCGGTGTACCCGATGTAGGATAGCGTACAACGAACGGCTCTACATCCTCGGTAGTGAAAGGAACCACATAGAACATATCCAACAGGTACCAAGTATGAAGGGCACGGAGGAAACGAACCTCGGCGGTCATGTGCTTGTGCTCCTCGTTATCATCCAGAGTACCCAAACGAGCACAGTTGGTCAAATAGTGGTTGCAAAACTTGATATCAATATTGAGACGATAGTACAGACCCTTGACGAGTTCGTTATCACCATCCCAACTCATGACACGGATGTCAGCCAATCCGACATCATTCCAGATCCACCAACCATCATCGGTAGGGTACTCGTTGAGCGCCCAGAAGAGGCGATAGAAACCGGATGTACCCTCATCCAGATCATCAATATCACCGTTACCGGCAGCGCCCTTTTGACCAGTCAAACCCAGTGTAGCATAGCACTTGGTGAACACAGCAGCCTGATTGAAGGTAGCAGCTGAGTTCTTGTCAATAGGAGTCTGATTGAGGTCTTGTACGCAAGCCGTCAACCCCAATGCAGCAACTAATGCAACAGATATTTTAAGAAACTTATTCATATTCTGTGATTTAAATATTTAGTTATTAGAATTGAAGACTGAGACCCAATACAGTCGTCATCGAACGTGGATAGATATTGTTGTCAATACCACCATTTACCTCAGGATCGAGACCAGAGTATTTCGAGATAACGAATGGGTTAGAAATTGTGCAGAATGCACGACCCGAGAGAGGGAAGTTCTTAGCCTGGAAGCTGTAACCCAGTGTGATGTTATCGCAGCGGAAGAAGGAAGCATTCTCCACGAAATAGTCGGTACGGAACCACTCAGAGAACCTACCCTCAACATATGCACCGGTAGCAGGATCGGTGATAGCACGAGAGATGAGTTGGTCATTGGTCATACCATCGTTGTAGTAGGTATCGAAGGTCGATGCCAGAAGTCCATGGAAATAGCCATCCTTGTTGATGAGTTCAGAGCTTGCAAATTGCAGGTTGGATGCCTTGACGTCGTTGTAAACGTAGTTACCAATGTTAGCACGGAAACTCATACCGAGGTCGAAGTTGTAGAACTGGAACTTGGTCTGGAATCCCATGGTAACAGGCGCAGCAGCACTATGGAAATAGTACTTATCGTTGACATCAATTTTACCATCCTTGTTGCGGTCTACAACGTACCAGATTTTCTTACCATTGTCGTCGTAGTCAGCACGTGCCTCATACACATGGAAGGTATTAGCAGCCTGCCCCACAGCATGCACCTGAATCTTGTTACCGGTACCCGAAGAGATACCACCGGTCTCGATAGCAGTCTGCTCCTCACCGGTATTCAGTTGGGTAATCTTATTTTGGTTGTAGGTGACGTTGTAGCCGAGATCCCACTTAAACTTCTTACCATAGTCGAGAACAACAGCGTTGAGCGAGAACTCAACACCCTGGTTCTGGAGCGAACCTACGTTAGCGATACAACGGTTACGGAAGTTAGTACCAGTAGCCACCGGGATTGTGTTCAGCAGGTCGGTAGTATTACGGAAGTAGTAGTCGATAGAACCGGAGATACGGTTGTTGAGGAAAGCGAAGTCGATACCTGCGTTGTAGGTAGTGGTCTTCTCCCAAGTCAGGTCCTTGTTGTACGCATTAGGACGATAAGAGTAGTACAGTTTGTTACCATTCTCATCATATACAGCATCCAGATACTGACCATATTTATCCTCGCGTGCGGAGTTACCATCCGTACCATCAATACCTACAGGATAGTAAACAGCATAGTTCTCAGAAACGGTATAATTAGCCAAGTATGGATAGTCACCCTGGTTGATTTCCTGCTGACCGGTGATACCATAACCGAGACGTAGTTTGAGGTCATTGATAGCGTTGACATCCTTAAGGAAGGTCTCCTTGATCTTCCAACCGAGAGCAACAGATGGGAATACACCCCAGCGATGGTTAGGCGCGAATCGGCTGGAACCATCACCACGGACGGTAGCAGTCAGCATCACCTGATTCCAACCGGTCCAGTTGACACGACCGAAGAAAGAAACGAGTGCGCTACGAGTCTTGAACGAGTGGGTAGAGTAAGCATACTTCTTACCAGCCATAGGCATACCGCCCATAACGACCTGGCTATTAGGTCCATAGAAACCAGAGCCCTCAGAAACAACGTCGTTGTAGAACTGCTGCCACTCGTAACCAACCATAGCATCGAAATGCTGCTGCGCCTCCTCCCAGTCGTGACCATAGGAAGCATAGCAGTTGAACTGCAGGTTGTACTTGTTCTTGATATCATAACCATCATAACCATAGTAGTGGTTTGCGGTACCGAACTTGCTATTGCGATAGGTCTGCTTACCATAGGAGTAGTCAGCACCGAAGTTAGCATGCAGGATCAGATCCTCCAATCCATGTACCTTATAGGTAACCTCTGCGTTACCCACGAAGGCAGCCGAATTAGCGGTATTCTGCTGGCTGGCGAGCATCGAAGCAGGGTTGTATGGGCAGTTATCCAACGGCTTGAGTGTAAAATCAGGATCGTTGTAAGACGAAGCAGAAGTAGGCTGGTAGTAACCTGCGAACATCTTGTCAGCATCATCCTTGCTCATCAGCACATCACCATAGATATTGAGTGCATCACCATTAGCCAAAGTAACAGGCTGTGTAGGATCCATAGCCAAAGCAGTACCTACGACCCCCGGCTCATAGCTATTGTAGATATACATACCCTTAGCATTCACATTGAAGATAAGGTGCTTGTCCAGGAAAGAAGGATTGAGGTTGAAAGCAGCAGTAACACGTTGCATCTGTGAGGTCTTGATAGTACCGTTATTGAGGGTATAACCAACAGAAGCGCGGTATGGCATATCTACGTTTTTGTCCTTGTAACCACCCATAATAGAGATGTTGTGGTCGGTAGAAACAGCAGTACGGTAGATTTGATTCTGCCAATCGGTATTGGCAACACCCAGATAAGACATAGCCACAGGATCCTTACCGAGCGCATTAGCGAACGAGCGCATCTCGTCACCGGTGAGGGTCTGCAGGCGGTTGGTCAGAGTACCGATACTCATATTACCATCGTAGCTAACTTTTGGTTTGGCACCGGAGTTACCCTTTTTGGTAGTGATGATGATGACACCGTTGGAAGCACGGCTACCATAGATGGCAGTAGCGGAAGCGTCCTTGAGGACGGTGAAAGTCTCGATATCGTTCGGGTTAACCATTGACAGCGGGTTACCAGCACCCGGGATACCATTGTTATCCATAGCCAGACCATCGATGACGATAAGTGGCGAGTTGGATGCAGAGAGAGACGAACCTCCACGGATACGGATAGAAGCTCCACCACCTGGTGCACCACCATCGCTGGTGATGTTAACACCTGCAATCTTACCCTGCAACATATCCTGTGCATTGGTCTGGAGACCCTTGTTCATAGCATCCGGTTTGATAGCAGTAACGGAACCGGTAGCATCGTTTTTCTTAACAACACCATATCCGACAACGACAACCTCGTCGAGAACCTCGGTATCCTCACCCATCTTAACACTCATAACAGCCTGAGCCGGCAGCTCAATAGTCTTGTAACCCATGTAGGAGAATTGCAGCGTAGCGCCACTCTTGACTATCAGTTCGAAATTACCATCAAAATCAGTAATCGTACCATTGGTAGTGCCCACCTCGAGGACAGACGCACCAATAATAGGCTCTCCATTTGCGACATCTATCACATTACCAGAGATAGAAGTCTGCGCAAATGCCACCACGCCCACAAAGAGAAGAAGTGACATCAGCAAATAGCGCATAGAAAATGTATAATTGCTTTTCATTGGAAAAAGAATTTATGAATCATCATTTAACTAACTGATACTCATCGCCATTGAATACGACTGTGCCCTGTTCTTTCTTGAACTTCATAACGTTGATCACGGTCTCATCCACAACGAGGTCAAACTTCATATCAGTAATGACATTAGAAACCGACCAAGTAGCACCATCTACGTATGTACCCGACAGCGAATCCTGCTTTGGCAGACCGGTAGCAGCATCAATAATCTTGACAGAGTCGAAGCAGAATGCACGGTTTTTGGCATCATCCAGACGCTTGAAATCGTATTGACGTAAACGTACGCGCTTGCTGAAAATCTCATCATGACGATAGTAAGTGGTGTCATACGTATATTTCCAACCCTTCTTAGTCTTGGTAGAATCAATCTTAACATGCATAGAATCCAGAACGTTTTCCTTCCAAGATATGGCGGTATCTGCCTTTAGCCAAGTGGTGTTAGGCAGGTTCTCGGCGATAACCTTCAGGTTCTCAGCCTGTGCAAGTGCCATAGTCCAACGGTTCTCCATATCATAGGTATAGAGATCACCAGAAAGGAAGAGGAAATTCTTGACCTCAGCACCATCGGCAGCAGGATAGAAATTGAAGTCGTATCCCTCGTCACCATTGTTAGAGTTGTTTTTGAAGGCATATGTACCCTCGACAGCAGCAAAAGGAACGTTGACACCATTACCGAACTCGATGTAGCGAGCCAACATAGTTTGCTTGAGTTGATTCAGCACCTTGTACTCCTCAATTCGCAGCACATGATCCTCGTAGGTCATGTTGATGTAGGCATACGAGGGGTCTGAACTTGACAGCGTATTTCCCGCTGTTTTCGTGACTAAGATTTCACCTACGTCCACCTTCGGTTGGCAAGAGTTCATCCCTACCATCAGAAGGCATGCGGTCGAAAGTGAAAACAAAATCCTCGAAATTGAAAGAAAATTGCTTTTCATTTTGTGATTTGTTTTTGGTTAATAATTATTGTTTATTTTCTGTAACATCGATTACAATTACTTCTCCTTGATGAGGAGGACACAGGCAGCACCACAGACGAGGAGTACACCGGCAACCACCAGCATTCCTACCTGCGCGCCTGCGCATATACTATTAAGGAGTGCTCCACCACATACGGCAGCTACAATCTGCGGGATGCAGATGGTGCAGTTGAAAAGTCCCATCAGGGT
Organism: Paludibacteraceae bacterium; assembly: GCA_045599285.1. Classification (GTDB taxonomy): domain Bacteria; phylum Bacteroidota; class Bacteroidia; order Bacteroidales; family Paludibacteraceae; genus Colicola. Next base: position 53,127 of record JAZRVR010000004.1, read on the forward strand.
ACCCATGTACTTGCTACCGGAGATAGCATTGGTGAACAGGGTGAATGGCAGAGCCAGCATAGCAGCCCAAGCGGCCCCAATCAGCACATAACTGCCCAACATCACATACTCGTTGGTCACAAACATAGTAGAGACGAAACCGGCAGCACCCACGAGGAGCGATACGATATAGGCTCCCTTGTTGCCAACCTTATGCTCAATCCAAGGCAAGCACATTGCCCAAAGGAGCGAGCCAACAGCCTGCAGAGCGAAGCACATACCTACCCAGTTGCCGGCAGTTTGGAACTCAGCGGCCGAAGCATTCACACCGTCCCAACCATAGCATTGGGTAGCGATGGCGCCATTGGAGTAGGTCCACATATACATGAAGGCAGCCCAGCAGAAGAACTGAACCAGACCGATAGTAACGAAAGCACGGATAATCTTGCCATTCTCGGAAGCCCCCTCAGCAGATGCAGCAGCATCCTTCTGACCAATGCCGTGGAACTCGGCATACTCTTGCGGATCCATCTCCTCCACAGCGAAGAAAGTGTAGAGCACGCATAGAATCAAAATGGCAGCACCTACATAGAACGACCACTTGACAGAGTCAGGAATGACGCCATCAGGAGCGGTATTTGCCAGACCAATCCAGGTAAAGAAAATCGGGAAAAGGTAGCCCACCAGCGAGCCTGCATTACAAAGAGCGGACTGGATGGAATAGGCAGTACCCTTCTGCTCCTCATTAACCATATCGCCGACCATCATCTTGAATGGCTGCATGGCGATGTTGATACTAGTATCAAGGAACATGAGGGAAAACAGACCAAACCACATGGCGGCGTTCAAACCAAGCCATGCGCCCTGCTCGAAGGTGAAATCACCGGCATTCGGGAGCAAAACCATCACAGCCACTGCGATGAGAGCACCTACCAACAGGTAGAACTTACGGCGACCGAAGAACTTACCGAGCCAGGTCTTATCCGAAAGGATACCAATGATTGGCTGCACCACCATTCCCATGAGAGGAGGCAAGATCCAGAAGAAACTAAGTTGGTGAGGATCAGCACCTAAAGTAGCAAAAATGCGTGAGATATTCGCGCTCTGTAGCGCATACGCGATTTGGACTCCAAAGAATCCAAAACTAAGGTTAAAGAGTTGTCCAAAGGACAGATTGTGTTTATTCATAGAAAAAATATTAATTTATCGGTATCACAAACCGACTGCAAAATTACTATTTTTTTTTGAGATGTGCAAATTTTTTAAACTTTTTTTCAAAAAAAGTACAGAGAGGAGATATGAGGGGAAGGGAGAGAGAAGAAAAAAGGGACAAAAAGAAAAGGAGATGAGGATGAGGAATGAGAAAGAGAAATGAGGATGAGAAAAATGTACGATTATTAAGATTGGAGGGGAGCGATAGAGTCACGGACGACCCACGAGAGAGTCACGGACGACCCACGAGAGAGTCACGGACGACCCACGGACGACCCACGGACGACCCACGAGAGACCCCTTAGAGACCCCTTAGAGGCCCCTTAGTAAAATGGCTCGCGAAACGCAGGCAAAAAAATGTACGATTTTTAAGATAGCAGGTTACTCGTTGCTACAAAAAAAACAAAACAATATACAATGAGTCAAAATTAATTACCCTTCAAAAGAAGTAACGAAAATGCAACAGGGACGCTTAGGCAAGTCACATGCATACATGTCCATAGGAAAGGAAAAACATTTTTTCAAAAAAAATCGTGTAAAGTTTTGCATATATAAAAATAAATGCTTACCTTTGCAGAAAAATTAGGGGTAAACCCCATCCGGTCTCCCTTTGAGGGAGGGGAAAGAAAGACGAAACAACATAAACACAATATATGACAAGACATGAACAATTAATTGCTGCGCTACAGCACAACTTTGGATTTGATTCCTTCAAGGGTAACCAGGAAGCCATCATCAGCAACGTGATGGATGGCAAAGATACCTTTGTGCTGATGCCGACAGGAGGTGGAAAGTCTCTTTGCTACCAGTTGCCTTCACTCATCATGGATGGCGTAGCAATAGTTATTTCGCCCCTCATCGCCCTGATGAAGAACCAAGTAGATGCCATGCGCAACTACTCGGAGGAAGATGGTGTGGCACACTTTATCAATTCGTCGCTTACGCGCGGAGAGATCAATGCCGTAAAAGAGGATATCCTCGCCGGCAAAACCAAACTGCTTTATTTGGCACCTGAGTCGCTACAGAAGAGCGAGAACGTAGATTTTCTGAGAGGAGTTAAAATCTCGTTCTACGCAGTAGATGAGGCGCATTGTATCTCGGAGTGGGGACACGATTTTCGTCCGGAGTATCGTCAGATTCGCCCTATTGTAGAGTTGATTGGTCATGCTCCAATCATCGCCCTGACCGCCACAGCGACCATGAAGGTGCAGAAAGATATTCAGAAGAATCTGGGCATGGTGAACGCCGACACGTTCACGTCGTCGTTTAACCGTCCGAACCTATATTACGAAGTTCGTCCGAAGACAGAGGATGTAGATAAAGACCTGATTCGCTTTATTCGACAGATGGAGGGCAAGTCGGGAATCATCTATTGTCTGGCACGTAAGGAGGTAGAGGATCTGGCTGAGACTCTGCGCGTTAACCACATCTCAGCTCTGCCCTATCACGCCGGTATGGATGCCGCCACTCGTGCAGCCAATCAGGATGCGTTCCTGATGGAGAAAGTGCAGGTGATTGTGGCAACGATAGCGTTCGGAATGGGAATCGACAAGCCGGATGTGCGCTTTGTGGTACACTACGACATCCCCAAATCACTGGAGGGCTACTACCAGGAGACCGGTCGCGCCGGTCGCGATGGCGGCGAGGGACAATGTATCTGCTTCTACAGTCCCAAAGATATAGAGCGCCTGCGTAAGTTCCAGAGAGACAAGCCTGTTTCGGAGCAAGAGATTGGTAATCAGCTTCTTTTTGAGACGCAGACGTATGCCGAATCGACTATTTGTCGTCGAAGATTGCTGTTGCACTACTTCAGCGAGGAATACACGGAGGACAACTGCGGCAACTGCGACAACTGTAAAAAGACGTACAAGATGATCGATGCCGCAGAACTGCTGGAGCTCATATTGGAGACCGTGAAGGAGCTGAACGAGAAGTTCAAAGCAGAACATATCGTAGATATTCTGCACGGAAACGAGACATCGGCTGTGTTGTCGTATCGCCACAACGAGCTGGAGAACTTCGCTTCGGCAGCCGATGAGGAAGAGAGCACGCTACATGCCATCATCCGTCAAGCGATGCTTGCCGGTTATATCCAGAAGGATATAGAAACCTACGGCGACCTGAAGATGACCAGCGCCGGACAGAAGTTCCTGCGCCGTCCTGTTAAGTTCGAGGTACCAATTGAGGTTCACAACGAGGAGGACGACGACAACATGATGCCATCAGGCATAGGCGGTTGCGCCGCAGCAGACGATGTGCTGTTCTCTATCCTAAGGGATGTTCGTAAGAAACTGAGTAAGCAGATGGGCGTTCCGCCGTTCGTAATCTTCCAGGATCCGTCCTTGGAGGCGATGGCCACCACCTATCCAATCACCATGGACGAGCTTCAAAACATCCCAGGTGTGGGTGCAGGTAAGGCCAAGCGCTACGGAAACGAATTCCTGCGTATCATCAAGGAATATGTGGAGGAGAACGAGGTTATCCGTCCAGAGGACTTGCGCGTACGTACAGTAGCAAAGGATTCGACCCGCAAGATCAGTATCATTCAGGCAATTGACCGCCGCGTGGCGCTGGACGATCTTGCCGAGAGCAAAGGTATGTCGATGGACGAGATGCTGGAGGAGATTGAGGCAATTGTATATTCGGGTACAAAGCTGAATATCAGTTACTTCATCAACGAAGTGGTGGATCCGGACGAGGAAGCCGACATCTACGACTACTTTAAGAACGCGGAGAACGACAACATACAAACAGCCATGGAGGAACTGGGTTACGACTACTATGACGAGTTGCACGTTCGTCTGGTACGCATCAAGTTCCATAGCGATTTGGGTAACTAAGACCACCCACCAGACCTCCCCATAAGGGGAGGGGAAGGAGAAAATATAACAAAAAATGCATAAAGGAGAAATTGATATTATCACATTGGGTTGCTCGAAGAATCTGGTAGATGCCGAGCGCCTGATGGCACGATTGGAAGCAATCGGTTTTCGTTGTGTCCACGATGCCGAGAAACCGCAAGGCGAGTACGCCATCATCAACACTTGCGGCTTCATTGGCGATGCCAAGGAGGAGAGTATCAATACTATTCTACAGTTTGTGGCGAGGAAGAAGAAGCGACAGGTGCGCCGGTTGTTTGTGATGGGTTGCCTGAGCGAGCGCTATCTGTCTGACTTAGAGGCAGAAATCCCCGAGGTGGATGGCTGGTATGGCAAGTTCAACTACGAGGAGCTGCTGAAAAATCCTTATCTGAGTACTCCAAGCGAGGATGATAACGGGTGCATTCGACCACGTATCATCACGACCCCGAAACACTATGCGTATCTGAAGATTAGCGAGGGTTGCAACCGCATGTGCTCCTACTGCGCAATACCACTCATCACAGGACGGCACAAGTCCGTTCCAATGGAAGAACTGCTGGAGGAAGTGAGATGGATGGTGAGTCAAGGCGTGCAAGAATTTAATGTGATTGCACAGGATTTGAGTAGTTATGGTAGGGATGTAAAACCCCACCCAACCTCTCCACATGGGGAGGAGAAGAAAAGCGAGAACGGATATGGGCTGGCAGAATTAGTGGATAAGATGGCGGAGATTGAGGGAGTGAAATGGATACGACTGCATTACCTCTATCCGACTGATTTTCCGCATGATATACTGCCCGTAATGGCCAAGCATGCGAATGTATGCAAGTACATGGATATTGCTCTGCAACATTGTACAGACCATATGTTATCGCTCATGCGAAGACACATCACGCGCGAGGAGCAGGACGCCCTCATCCGACGAATCCGTGCGGAAGTGCCAGGGATATGCCTCCGCACCACCCTACTCGTGGGACACCCGGGCGAGACGGAGGAAGACTTTCGCGAACTGTGCGACTGGGTACGCGAGATGCGATTTGACCGAATGGGCGCCTTTGCCTTCTCAAACGAGGAAGGGACATACGCATACAATCATTATCAGGACGATATCCCAGAGGAAATCAAGCAACAACGCGTGGATGAAATCATGGCGATTCAGCAAGAGATCTCGCGTTCGCTCATGGAGGAAAAAGTGGGACAGACGCTTCTTGTGGTGATTGACAGAGAAGAGGCGGACTACTACATCGGACGAAGCGAATACGACTCGCCAGACGTGGACTGCGAGGTGCTGATCCCCAACGATGGAACAGAGGCGCTACACATCGGAGAAATCTATCCCATACGCATCACACGAGCTGAGGAATTTGATCTTTACGGCGAATTAGCCGACAATAATACCCACCAATAAATGGTCGATCTATGTTAACAAAAGAACTCATAACCAAAATTGCAGCCGAGACGGGCATGACCAAGAAGCAAGTAGAAGAACTCATGGACACGACATGTGCCGTGATGCTGGAGTCGCTATGCGCAGGTAAGACCATACAACTGATGGGATTTGGCACATTAGAACCCAAGAAACGTGCGCCACGACTGGTGGTTCACCCCAAGACAGGAGAGCGAACGATGACCCCCGAGAAGACACAAATCGTATTGCATCCAGCCAACGCACTAAAAGACGAACTTAAAAACATCTAACCATGAGCGAAAAAATATCTTGGACGGATTTACGTCGTCAAATATCCAATCGCTCGGGACTGAGCGAAAAAGAGACGGGTGCATTTCTGAGTGCACTCACCTCGCAGATTACCAACGGATTAAGAGAGGATAAACAGGTGCGAATCGTAGGATTAGGCACCTTCCGACTGCAGGCCGTTGCCCCACGCAAGAGCGTAAATGTGGTTACAGGTGAGGCAATCACCATCGAGGGATACAACAAGATTGTGTTTAACTCGGAATCCGGAGTGAAAGAACTGATGCAGGCCACCAGCACAGCCGCGAATGCTGTCTCTGGTGCTGGTGCCGCAGGTGCTGCAGGTGCTGCAGGTGCTGCTGCGAATACAGAGGCCATCAACCCGCTAAAGAAACTGGGCGAGCAGGCAGAGGAGATTGTGGATATTCTGGCAGAATTAGGACAAATACCACACACGGCAAAGCAAGAGAATGAGGAGATTGAGCAGGAAGAAGATGTAGTACAGAAGGAGACTGTAGAAGAAGATACCGTGCCGGAAAGCCCTGTAGAAGAGGAAGCGAAAACAGAGACGATAGGAACAGAGACTGAGACTGAGACTGAGACTGAGACGACAGCAGTCGAAGAGAAGGAGGAAGAGGTAGAGGAACAGGAACAGGAAGAGGAAGAGGAACAGGAACAGGAAGAGAAACCTGCGGAGGAGAAGAAGCCGAAATATCACTTCTTCCGCGACCTTATCATCACGGTATTCATTCTGCTGCTGCTATTGGGAGCAGGTTTCTACTTCATGCGAAATGCCCTGACCAATTGGATTGAGAGTTTGGGACATCAGCCAACACCTATTGAGGTAGTACAGCAGCCTCAAACGCCCATTGAGACGAGTGAGGAGCCAGCCGCAGAGGTGGTAGAGGAAGCAGAGCAAATAGCTGATACAGAGGAGGTCACGATGAACACGGTACAGGAGATTCGTCCTAACTACGACGAACTGCTGGCAACGGAGGAGATGCACCAGGATAGCCGCCTGACGTGGATGGCATATCGCTACTACGGACAGAAAGATTTGTGGGTATTCATCTACGATGCCAACAAAGATCACATCGCTAACCCGAACAATATCAAGGTAGGCACACCCATTCGCGTGCCGAAGTTGAGCGAGGAACTGCGAGACATCAATAATCCTAAGACACAGGCACTTATAGAGAAACTGAAGAAAGAATTTGGCGACTAACCATCCTACATGTCAGAAGACTACATCCACATAGAAGGAGCCAATACGCACAATCTGAAGAATGTGACCGTAGATATACCACGTAATCAATTCGTGGTCATCACAGGTGTGAGTGGAAGCGGCAAGTCGTCGCTTGCCTTTGACACGCTATATGCGGAAGGACAGCGGCGGTACGTGGAGAGCCTGAGTGCGTATGCACGACAGTTCCTGGGACGCATGCAGAAGCCCGATGTGGATAAGATTGAGGGCATTCCGCCTGCTATCGCCATTCAGCAAAAGGTCAGTTCGCGTAACCCACGTTCCACCGTGGGTACGAGCACCGAGACTTATGACTATCTGAAGCTCCTGTACGCGCGCGCGGGTCACACGCTCTCGCCCGCAACAAATAAGGAAGTGCGCAAGCACAGCGTGCACGATGTGGTGGAGGCACTTCGACAGTTGCCCAACGGAGCTCGCGTGTATCTGCTTTCTCCCATCGAGTTAACGACAGAAAACTTTGACCAACAGGTGCAATACTGGCACTCGGAGGGCTTCAGCAGATTGTTTGTGCGCGACGAGGTGGTGAGAATAGACAGCATCACACCCGACATCTGCAAGGAGAAAAGTCAGCCCTACCTGCTGATTGACCGACTGGTAACAGACGGAGAGAAATCTACCATGAATCGCTTTGCCGACTCGGTGCAAACAGCATTTTACGAGGGTCGAGGCGCATGCAAATTGAGAATTGACGCTCCCCAAGGAACTAACGGAGAATTGAAAATCGAACAAGAGTTCTCGGAGCGCTTTGAGGCAGACGGCATCCAGTTTATGGAGCCCAGCGAGCACCTCTTTGACTTCAATAGTCCGGTAGGCGCCTGCCCAACCTGCAACGGATTCGGCAACGTGATAGGAATAGACCCTGACCTGGTGGTGCCGGACAAGACCAAGACCATCTACGAAGGCGCCATCGCATGCTGGCACGGCGAGAAAATGGGTCTATGGAAAGAGCAATTACTGAAGACGGCACACCTGTTTGGTTTCCCTATCCACACACCATTCTACGCGTTGACCCCAGCACAAAAAGAACTCATCTGGACTGGTAACGAGTACTTTGAGGGACTGAATGCCTTCTTCCGCATGCTGGAAGATAAACAACATGGTAAGATTCAGTACAAGGTGATGCTATCGCGCTATCGCGGCAAAACCATCTGCCCGGATTGCCACGGAATGCGACTGCGCAAGGAGGCCAACTACGTGAAGATACAGGGAAAGACCCTAACCGAACTATGCCAAATGCCAATTAGCGATTTGGCGCAATGGTTCGCGACATTGGAGCTGGACACAACCGACCAGTTAGCAGCCAAGCAACTGCTCATCGAGATACGAAACAGACTGCAGTTTATGCAGGATGTGGGACTGAGTTACCTGACACTCAATCGCGCCAGCGCTACCCTATCGGGAGGAGAGAGTCAACGTATCTGTCTGGCTAAGTCGCTGGGCAGCAGTCTGGTAGGCTCGCTCTACGTACTGGACGAGCCCTCCATTGGACTGCATGCACGCGACACGGAGCGTCTGATACACGTGCTGAAAGAACTGCGCGACATCGGCAATACAATCGTAGTGGTGGAGCACGACGAGGACATCATCGCCTCGGCAGATCACATCATCGAGATTGGTCCGAAAGCCGGCAGGCATGGCGGCGAGGTGACCTACCAGGGATTGCCACACAAGAATCGATTCAGCTACGAGATACCCTCGCATCGCCGCAAATGGAACAACTACATAGAAATCAAGGGGGCAGCCGAGAATAACCTGAAGAACCTGACCGTACAATTCCCGCTAAACGTGCTGACGGTCATCACGGGCGTGAGCGGTAGCGGCAAGTCGTCGCTGGTAACCAAGGTGCTGTACCCTGCCCTCAAGAAATACTACGGAGGCGTGGCGGACCATACGGGAGACTACGGCAGCATAGGCGGCAGCCTGCATTTGGCAAAGAACATCGAGTTTGTGGACCAGAATCCCCTCAGCAAGTCGTCTCGCTCGAATCCGGTGACCTATCTGAAGGCGTACGACGAGATTCGCAAACTATACGCAGAACAGCAGTTGAGCAAGCAGATGGGCTTCACAGCCAGTCATTTCTCGTTCAACACGCCGGGCGGACGATGTGAAGAATGTCAGGGAGAAGGTACCATCACCATCTCGATGCAATTCATGGCAGACATCACGATGGAGTGCGAACATTGCCACGGAAAGCGATTCAAACAGGACATACTGGATGTACAATATCGCGGTCAATCCATCAACGACATTCTGCATATGACTGTCAATCAAGCGATTGAGTTCTTTGGGGAGGATAAGGCATGCAAGAAGATTGTACAGCGCCTCCGCGCGCTACAGGACGTAGGAATAGGATATGTACAGTTGGGACAATCCAGCAGCACCCTTTCCGGAGGTGAGAGCCAACGTGTAAAATTGGCATCTTTTCTGGCACAAGAGAATGCCGACCCGACCATTTTCATCTTTGACGAGCCGACCACCGGCCTGCATCACGATGATATCAAGGTGCTGCTAAAGGCACTTAACGCGCTGATTAGCAAGGGACATACGGTAATTGTGATTGAGCACAACTCCAATGTGATACTGGCAGCAGATCATGTGATAGACCTGGGTCCGGAAGGTGGCGAAGCAGGAGGGCAAATCGTATGTTGCGGCACACCGGAGGACGTGATGAAATGCCCCGAAAGCTACACTGGGCACTACCTACAGCAGACGATAAACAACAGCATAATGACAACAAAACCATGATACAGATTTTTTACGAACACATTTATTTGATCGGTATAGTATCTTTTCTATTGGGACTATGCGCCATGCCCGGCGTCATCCAGATAGCCAAAAAGAAGAATTTTGTCGTTCGACCCAATAAGCGCACATCCCATGTGGGCGAGATTCCGAACGTAGGCGGCATAGACATCTGCTTCTCCGTATTGCTGACATACATGATCTTCGAATTTAACGAACTGCAAGAGTATCAGTTCATTCTGATTGGACTATTTGCCATCATGGTGGTTGGATTTGTGGATGATATACTGATTCTGACGCCCCTTGCCAAACTGCTGGGCGAACTCTTTGCCGGCATCGCCCTCATTGGATTTGCCGATATTCGACTGACCCATTTGCATGGGATATTTGGTATCGAAGAGATGGGCGTCTTTGCATCCTATGCCATCTCGCTCTTTGTGTTGGCAGCCATCATCAACGCCGTCAATCTGATAGATGGTGTGGATGGTTTGGCATCCGGATTGGGAATATTGACCTCGCTCTTCTTTGCCATCTATTTCTACCTGACAGGCGAATTGGCATGGGCTATTCTGGCGGTGTGCATCATCGGTTCGCTGGTGGTGTTCTTTGGATACAACATCAGCAGCAGCAAGCACAAGATCTTCATGGGCGACTCCGGTTCGCTACTGTTGGGTTATGTGATTACGGCTTTTGTATTTCAATTCTGCGAGATGAACGCCTACCACATGGTGGATTCGATTTATCAAATGAATGCTGCTCCGGCCGTGGCTATCAGCGTGTTAGCTATTCCGGTCATCGATACAGTACGCGTCAGCGTAACGCGAATCCTACAGAAGCGTTCGCCCTTCTACCCCGACAAAAATCACATCCATCACCTGCTGCTCCGAACCAAGATGACGCATATTCAGACCACCGCCACCATACTGACGGTATCGCTGCTTTTCATCGGTGTGGGACTGCTGGGCAGGAACTGGAACTTCTGGTTGCTACTGTCAGCAGACATAGTCATCTATACCGCGTTTGTACTCATCATTCGCCTATTTATCAAGAAAAATGCTTAGCGTAGAACATCTCTCCATAGAATTTGCATCACGTCCAATCCTGGACAATATATCCTTTCTCATCAACAGGAAAGATCGTATTGCCCTGGTAGGAAAGAATGGTGCCGGCAAATCGACCCTGCTGCGCCTGATTGCCGGTGAGTATCAGCCCACCGAGGGACGCATCTCTCGCGAGGGGGACATGACCATTGGTTATCTGCCACAGGTGATGCTGCATACCGATGGTAAGACGCTGAGGGAGGAAGTTCAACCCCAACCATCCTCCCCACAAGGGGAGGAGATTGACTACGATGCCGAACAAGAGCGTGCGCGCATGGTGGCAGAGGCAGACCGAACGCTGATGGGATTGGGATTTGAGCGGAAGGATCTGGACAGACAATGTAGCGAGTTCTCGGGCGGCTGGCGTATGCGTATCGAGTTGGCGAAGATTCTGCTGCAACATCCTGATTTACTGCTACTGGACGAGCCGACCAACCACCTGGATATCGAGTCCATTCAATGGCTGGAAGACTTCCTGAAATCGAGCCCGAGTGCCGTGCTGCTGGTCAGTCACGACAAGGCCTTTATTGATAATGTAACCACGCGTACGATTGAGATTACGCTGGGACGAATATACGACTACAACGTCAACTACAGCCAGTTTCTCGAGCTGAGAAAAGAGCGCCACGAGCAACAGGTTCGCGCCTACCAGAATCAACAGAAGATGATTCAGGAGACCGAGGATTTCATCGAGCGTTTTCGATACAAGGCCACCAAAGCTGTGCAGGTGCAGAGCCGCATCAAGCAGCTGGAGAAACTGGAGCGACTGGAGGTTGACATCGAGGACACGTCTCGCCTGAGCCTGCGTTTTCCACCCGCTCCGCGTAGTGGCGACTACCCCGTCATCATCGAGGAACTGGAGAAATCGTACGGCAACCACAAGGTGATTGGAGATGTGACTTTCACCATCAAACGTGGTGAGAAAGTGGCTTTTGTGGGCAAGAACGGAGAGGGCAAAACCACCCTCGTCAGATGCATCATGGGGCAACTGGATTACCTGGGTAACCTGAAGATAGGCCACAACGTCAAAATAGGCTATTTCGCTCAGAATCAGGCATCTCTGCTGGACGAGAACCTAACCGTCTTTGAGACGATTGACTACGTGGCGGTAGGCGATATCCGCACCAAGATACGCGACATTCTCGGTGCTTTCATGTTCGGAGGCGAGGCCAGCGAGAAGAAAGTGAAGGTGCTGAGTGGTGGCGAGCGCAGCCGTCTGGCGATGATCCGACTACTGCTGGAGCCGGTCAACCTGCTGATACTGGACGAGCCAACCAACCACCTGGACATCCAGTCAAAAGAGGTACTCAAAACCGCCATCAAGGACTTTAACGGAACCGTAATCTGTGTGAGTCACGACCGTGATTTCTTGGACGAACTGGTGGAGAAAGTGTACGAGTTCGGCGGTGGAAAAGTGCGTGAGCACCTGGGCGGTATCTACGATTGGTTGCGCAGCAAGAAAATCGTACTGGAAGGCAACGACAGCCGCGCGATAGATAATGCACTACGAGCTGGAAATACCAGTTCCACCTGTCAAACCAGAAACACTGGTACGACTGGTACCAGCGCCGGGGCCGCCGATTACGCCGCCCAAAAAGCGGCAGCAGCAGCACGACGAAAAATAGAGAAACAGGTCGCTGAAGCCGAGGCCGCCATCGAAAAACTGGAGGCTGAGCAGAAAGTCATTGAGGAACTGCTGGGCGATCCAGCCAATCAAACACAAGAGAACTTCGAGCGATACGAGCACATCAAGCACGAGATCGAAAAGAAAGTGTATGAGTGGGAACTGCTGAATGAGGAACTTTAGACCAATTTGCCCCAAAAAGCCTGCATTTTACGCAGGGATTCACTAAGGGGTCGATAAGGGGTCGCCAAGGGGTCGCCAAGTACAAGAAAAAATGACCAAAAACAACTAACCAAGATATGGAAGAAATAATTGAGTACATCATTTCGTTTCTGCTGTACGGCAGTTCTGAAGCCGCAACTATGGTCGGCTACACCGCCGATGAGAACGAGTGGAATCGTTATCGCATCGTCATTGTACCCAATGGGCACCTGGGCAAAGACATCGTGTACCCATCAATGGACAATCCGCATGCGGAGATGATTGAGCGCGATGGTCGCACCATCGCCATCGTGCGTAACGACCTGGTGTACAACACTTTCTTCTTTGTTTCGCGCGCCGAGGAGATCATCAATACCAAACGTGATGAACATGATCGCTTTGCCGCCAAGGACTCTATCCTTGGGCAGCAAAACCGATTGCAGATTCCTATCGTAGATGAATACGCGCGATTCCTGACCAAGACCCTGGAGCGACTGTGTACCGATGCCGGAGAAGAATGTCCAACCGGCTTACCATCAGCCGGTTTCAGCGCCATCAACCTCACCCACGATGTAGATACGATTGCCCATTATCGACACCTGCGCGGCATGCTGGGAGGCATCAAGCGAGGACATATCAGCGAGGTGAAAGACTCGCTACTGGCGATTGAGAACGACCCCGCCTACACCTTCCCGTGGCTGGTAGAGCAGGACGAACAGGTGCGTCGCGTACACCCACAGACGCGCATGATTTATTTTATGAAGCACACGCGCGGACGCGGATACGACTATCCGCAATATCGTCTCTGCGGTCGCGACTACAAGTCTCTGGAGCAGATGCTGCTGCGCCATGGTGCCAGTATCGGGTTGCATAGCAGCTACTATGGCGAGATTCGCCAACCGATGGCGCTACACAGAAGTCATTTTCTGCGTTGCAGCATTCGCCAGATGCAATGTCTGGCAGATTTTGGCATCACAGACGACTACACGATGGGATTTGCTGACGTGGCAGGATTCCGACTGCAGACGACGCGTCCTGTTCGCTGGATCAATCCCGAGACGATGACTCTGACCAATCTCGTCCTGCACCCATTAACCGTGATGGATTGCACGCTGAGCAATGCTAACTACATGAATCTCAGCGAGGATGAAGCCTACTACTACTGCCAGCGCCTGATTGACAAGGTGCGCCAAAACGGCGGCGAACTCACCCTACTTTGGCACAACCACATATTCGAAGAAGAATACCACAAGAACCTCTACAGCGAGATACTGCAATACATCCGCCAATGAAAATCATCACCATCATAGGCGCTCGACCTCAATTTATCAAAGCTGCTATGGTCAGCAAGGCGATTATGACGCACAACACACGTTGTGCGGAGCATGGCTTGCCACAAATTGAGGAGAAAATACTACACACAGGGCAGCACTATGACTACAACATGAGTCAGATTTTCTTTGACGAATTGGGTATTCCTGCTCCGACCTGGCATCTGGGTTGCAGCGCAAGCGTACAAGAGATGCAAACCGCTATCAGAGAAGCGATTAAGGACGAGAAGCCGGATTATATACTGGTCTATGGCGACACCAATTCCACCTTAGCTGGTGCCTTGGTGGCAGAGGAGCGTGGCATCCGTCTGATACATGTAGAGGCGGGATTGCGAAGCTACAACGCGCAGATGGCGGAGGAATACAACCGAATAGAGACCGACAAGCGGTCGTGCCTGCTGTTCTGCCCCACACATACCGCCGTCGAGAACCTGCGCACAGAGGGGATTACGCAAGGCGTTCATCACGTAGGAGATGTGATGTATGATGCTGCATTATTCTTTGCTAATCAAGCAGATAGAGATCTGTCACTACTACGCGAACTACAGGTTGAATCCAAGGCATACTACCTATCCACGATACATCGTGCGGAAACGACCAATGATCGAAACAAACTGAAAAATATACTGGAGGCACTTCGCCAAATCGACACACCTATTATATTACCCATGCACCCGCGCACGCGTAAGGTGATAGAAGCCGATGCAGAATTGCAGCAGATTGTGCAGCAGGCAAAGAGTCTGCAAGTGATTGATTCTGTGAGTTATACCCATATGGTATTGCTGGAGCGACATGCTCAACTGATACTGACGGACTCCGGTGGCGTGCAGAAGGAGGCATATTTTCATGGCACTCCTTGCATCACGATGCGCGACGAAACCGAATGGGTTGAGACCGTGGAGGCAGGCTGGAACATACTGGTGGGCAGCAATACTCAAGCCATCATTGATGCCACCAGACATAACTTTTCGAAGAAAGAAATTACTGAATACGGAGACGGGCACTGCTCGGAAAAAATAATAACCATACTATGTCAGCACCACGAATCCTGATATTGACCGACCCATTTGGTCCACCCGCGTACTCTCCACGCGTGCGTATGCTGGGCACCCTGCTGTCAAAACGCGGTTGGGAAGTGACCATCATGACGGAGCTTCTACCAGATATTCCGTACCAAATAGCGGGCACCACACTATTCCAAATGCCATACTACTCTGCACAGAATAAGGTCAAGAATGCCTGCTTGTGGCTACTGGATAAGTTCACTCCGGTGCGCGACTGCCTATTCACCCGATTTGTGCTGCAACATATTGAGGGTAAGGCATTTGACGTGGTGCTATGCAGTTCGTTCAATATCTTTCCACTACCTACGGCGCAGTCCATCGCAAAGCGTCTGCGCATACCACTGATGGTGGATCTGCGCGACATCAGCGAGCAATGGGGAGAGAGCAATTATTTTGCGCATTCGATTCATTTGCTGGGATTGGAGAAACTGCTTGCCAAGTGGTACGTGAGCCACATCATTCGCCGACGAAACCGAGTGTTGCGTGCCGCGAAAGCCGTCAGCACAATCTCCCCTTGGCACGTGGAGACATTATCTGCCATCAACCCGAACACCACGCTGATATTCAATGGATTTGATGAGGACACCTACTATCCGCAGGACGTGAAAAATGATAAATTCATCATCTCATATGTCGGCAGACTATATGATTTCAAACTGCGCAACCCGGAGTTGGTGTTTGCTGCCCTGCATGAGTTAGTGGAGGAGAACAGGATAGATGCCAGCAAGGTGCAACTGCTATTTCATACCGAAGACAAGTCGCACAACATGCTACGCGACATGGCACAACAATATGATATACAAAGTATTACACATATTGATGGCTATGTACCTGCAGCAGAAGCAGTACGCATCATGCACGCGTCATCAATTTGTCTGCTGCTGACCAATAAGACGACTGAGAAAGGTCCGTTTGGCATCATGACCACCAAATTCTTTGAAATCATGGGGTGCGAGAAACCACTCCTCAACATACGAAGTGACGAGTCCACACTGGCAAAGGTGATAGCAGACACGCATGCCGGACTGGCTGGCACTAATGTATCTGAGGTGAAACAGTTCATCCTGGAGAAATACGAGGAATGGTGCCAAAATGGTTTTACCAGACAAGTAGTAAAGAATAAAGGACTATTCACAAGACAATATCAAGCCACACAGTTTGAATCCATACTGACTAATCTATGCCAACCGTCAGCATCATAGTGCCGATATACAATGTAGAGAAATATCTCGAACGTTGCCTGTACTCTATTGTCAATCAGACATATAGAGAATTGGATATTGTGCTCATCGATGATGGTTCGACGGACGGGAGCCATGCTATCGCAGAGACTTTTGCCCAGCAGGATAAGCGTGTACGACTGTTCTCGCAAACCAACCATGGACAAGCATCTGCTCGAAATCAAGGGGTAAAAAGAGCCAAAGGCGAATACATCACATTTGTAGATTCGGACGACTACATAAACGAGGATTATATCCAAACGATGATGGATGCTATCGGCGAACTGGATGTCGTTCAGATTGGCTATCAACGAGTTCGACCGGAAGGAGAGATACTAAGTCGCCACATTCCCAAACACTTTTATCAGTTTACATCCGCATGTATGCGTCTATATAAGAGGAAACTTATCATAGAGCATGAATTACATTTCCCAGAGGGAATGTACTACGAGGATGTCGTCTTCTCGCTGAGAGTATGGCAACAAGAACCACGCTATCGAATGATTCACTACACGGGGTATAACTATATTGTCAACCCAACCTCCACAACCTCAAAACGCCACAAGCAAGACGAGGAGAGGGTGCTATGGATACTACGCGATGCCATCTGGCACGGGAGACGTAAGTGGGTGGCAATCTACACATTACTAAGATTACGAATACATTTTATATTAAATAATTAATACTATGAAACGCTATTTTCTACTGGCGATTGCAACGACAATCAGCATTCTCAGTCAAGCAGCCACCTACTACTGCTCACCGACAGGTAATGGCAACGGCAACCTGTACAATACCCCATGCTCGTTCTCGGATGGAGTGAACAAAATCTCCCAAGGGGGCGACACATTGTACCTGCTGGATGGTGTGTACTATCTGGGAAACACACAAATCAACAAAAGCGGCTCTGCCAGCAAGAACATCGTCATCAGTGGTTATCCCGGTGAGAAGGCCATTATGGACTTTCGCAGCACATCGTACGGCACACGCGGACTGCAGATTAAGAGCAGCAGCAGTTATCTGCATATCAAGGACTTAACACTTCGCTATTCGGGAAAGAACAACCTCTACAACGAGGGAAGCAATTGCCGATTTGAGAACCTGGATATCTATGGCAGCGCCGATACCGGTTGCCAGATGAAGAACGGAGGCGGTAATCTGATACTGAACGTAGATAGTCATGACAACTTCGACTACGAGCACTACGGCAGCGAAGGCGCAGACTTTGGCGGTAACGCCGACGGCTTTGCAGACAAGCAACATAGTGGCAAATCGAACACCTATCGCGGTTGCCGCGCATGGAATAACTCAGATGACGGATGGGACTTCTTTGACCGTAAGAACGAGAGTGATGCTACTCCAACCATCATTGAGAATTGCATCTGCTATATCAACGGTCCGGCAGAGTACAACATGAAGGATCATGCTCGTTACCAGACAGATAAGAAATGGTTTGATGATATCAATGGCGCAACAATCACCAACCGATACGGAGAGGAGCAAGTGGTAACCCTGGAGCACTACCCTAACCACGGGAACGGCAACGGATTCAAACTTGGAGGTAACTATTCTGTCCACAACGTGATTGTACATCACTGTCTATCAGTAGCTAACACGGTCAAGGGATTTGACCAGAACAACAATGCCGGCACCATGCGTATCTACAACAACACGGGCTACAAGAACGGCAACAACATGGGATTTCACAATGCTACGGTAGGTACACTATACATCCAGAACAACGTTAGTTTCCAAACTCGCGGAGCAGATATGGTGAACTGCAAAACCATCGTCATGAACGACCACAACACATGGAATAATCTCAATGCCACGGCATCAGATTTCGTGAGTGTAGATACGACCGAGATTTTGCGCGTACGCGAGGCGGACGGCAGTCTGGCAGAGGGTACGCTACTGCACCTTGCAGACGGCAGCAGACTGCGTGATGCCGGCATCGATGTAGGCTATACCTACAATGGTGCGGCACCGGATCTGGGTTGCTACGAATCGGAAGGAGCGGAGCATCCGTGGCTGATCCTGAGCGAAGGTCCGGCAGAGCAGACCATCATGGCAGGTGACACCATCGAGCATGTGGTGATTGGCTGGGGCGGATGCGATACCAAACCGAGAACAAAAGGTATGCCGGAAGGTATCACACGCAAGGTCAGCAACACGGCTAA
The DNA here is from genome assembly GCA_045599285.1 of Paludibacteraceae bacterium. Taxonomy (GTDB): domain Bacteria; phylum Bacteroidota; class Bacteroidia; order Bacteroidales; family Paludibacteraceae; genus Colicola. Next base: position 71,598 of record JAZRVR010000004.1, read on the forward strand.
GACGCTGACCTTCAGCGGAGCCATCCACGAGGCAGGCACCTACACCATCACCACCACGACCGCATGCGAGGAAGACAACACAACGATGAGTTTCACCATCCACGTTCGTCCTGCCAGCTGCAAGCGCGTGGCATACGTCACACTACTCAACAGCGAGGAGGATCAGTTGATATTGGAAGGAATCAATAAGAATGCAGAGTTCTTCGTCAAGCAGACCGACGCAACGGACAGCGACATCGATTACAGCCAGTACGCACTCATCATCTTGGGTGCCAAGCCCAGTTCGTCTGCAGCCGGCTTTGGTCCACTGAAGGGATACAACAAGCCGATGCTGCTACTGAAGCCCTTTCTGCTGAAAGAGAGTGTATGGAACTGGGGTACAGCAATCAACACATCTGATTTAAGCGTTGATATACAGGACAATACGCACCCTATCTTCACAGGAATACACATGGAAGACGGACGACTGAATCTCTTCACAGAGTGCAATCAGAATGCCGTAACAGCCCTATCCGCATGGAAGAATATCAATCCGATGCCCAAGACATTGGCGACTCCGACATCCAACAACAACTACACAACTATCGCCGAGATTGTAGCAGGAAGCGATTGCAACGGCACCAAGATAGACCAAAAGATGCTGATGATCGGCTTATCGGAGTACTCCACGAGTTACCTGACGAGCGAGGCTCTGCACCTGATTGAGAACTCGATGTACTACCTGCTCGACATGCCTATTCCTACTGATATAGAACAAGTTACGACAAACAGAATGAACGGTATTGAAAAGCGCATTACCCCACAAGGACTGGTACTTATCCATCAGGGAAAAGTCTATTCGGTCATAGGACAACGCATACAATAAAGCGCGCCGTCAACACAATAACAAATACCAAAACTGCTAAATCTCCACGATGGTGATACCTGCACCTCCACGGTCAGGGTCACCATCGTGGTAATTTACGATTGGACGATTGCCGATTTTACTATTTCTTTTGTTGTACTGGGCGAGATAATCTCGAACAATCTGCTTGAGGGCACCGGTGCCGGTGCCATGCAAGATGGTGACCTCGCCGGCATCTACCATGACGGCATCATCGATATAGGCAATCACAGTCTCAAGCGCCTCGTCTGCTCGCATGCCTCGCAGGTCGAGCGTACGATTGAAATTCAGTTTGCGCGCACGAATAGTGTTGACCACCGATGGTTGGGCAGATGGCATCTGTTTGGCGATGGGTTTGAGGTCACGGAAATCGTGCAAGACTTTGTTTTTGGACTGCTTGCCCTGCTGTAAGGGTGACTTACCGTCGGCGGAATGTAGTGACAATGTAGTGACAATGTAGTGAGACTTGACTTGCTCAACACCCTGATTAACCTTCTGCTTTAGTTGCTCCACTTTTTGACGAGCCGCCTTGGTTCTTTGCTTTTCGGCCTTAGCCTCCTTGATTTCTCGAATGGTTCGCTCGATGGTGGCATTACTCTCCTTGAGGAGCTGAGCCGCCTCCTCCTGCGCCTCCGCCAGTACTATTTTCTTCTTCTGCTTAAGTCCGGCAATCTCCTGCTCGTAGTAGGCAATCTTCTCCTCCAGATGCTTCTCACGCTGACGGATGTTCTGTCGCTTGTTCTCCCAATACCGCTTATCACGGGCGATGTCCTGAAGGTGCTTGTCGTAATCGATATGCTCCTCACCCACCAACTCGGTGGCATTGCGGATGATGTGCTCAGGCAGCCCTATCTGCTTGGCAATCTCGATGGCAAAACTGGAGCCGGCCTGCCCAATACTGAGCACAAAAAGCGGTCGCAGTTGACCACGGTCATAGAGCATGGCACCATTGACCACGCCAATCGTCTGCTCGGCAAAATGCTTGAGATTGGTATAGTGCGTGGTAATTACACCAAACGCTCCCTGGCCAGCGAGTTCGCTCAAGACCGCCTCGGCAATGGCACCACCCAACAGGGGTTCGGTACCAGTACCAAACTCATCAATCAAGAGCAGGGTGCGGCTATTCGCATTACGGACGAACGCCTTCATATTGCGAAGGTGCGAACTATAGGTAGATAGGTCGTCCTCAATCGACTGCTCATCACCAATATCAATCATCACGCGCTCGAAGACGCCCATGCGGCTATTCTCCTGCAAAGGGACAGGCAAACCACATTGGAGCATATACTGTAGGAGCGCTACCGTCTTGAGACACACGGACTTACCTCCGGCATTAGGGCCAGAAATCACCAGAATACGATTCTCGCACAGGCGGATATCCAAAGGTACGACGGACTTGCCTTGGCGCTGGAAATTGATGTAGAGGACAGGATGACGCGCCTCGTGCCAATCGATGAGAGGCGCATCCACGACCTCGGGGATAATCGCACGGAGCATACGCGCCATCGAGACCTTGGCACAGACGAAATCGATACGAGCCAGCAGCCTCTCCGCCTGATGAATGACGGGAATCTCAGGTCGCAGTCGGGCGGTCACCTCCTGCAAGATACGGATGCGCTCTCGGCGCTCCTCCCCCTCCAACTCACGTATGCGGTTGTTCGCCTCAACCACTTGCTGAGGCTCCACAAAGACGGTCTTACCGGTGGCGGATTCGTCGTGCACGATACCGCCAATCTTGCGTTTGTATGCCGGTGGAACGGGGAGCACCAGACGCCCCTCGCGCAACGTGGGGGTGACATCCTTATCCAAGATGCCATCCGCTTGTGCCTTGCGCAGAATAGCCGTCAGGGCACGTCCCACACTCCCCTGCGCCTGAGTCAAATCGTGGCGGATGCGTCCCAACTCGGGTGAGGCAGAGTCCGCCAACTGACCATATTTATCCAGCACCTTGTCGATCGAACGAATAATCAAATCGATGCTGCGCACATCGCCCAAGTCACCCTCCGCCTCGGAACGCTGATGCCAAATCGGGAAGCGAGCGGCATCGAGATTGCGGAGGAAAATCTCCATCTGATAAGCATAGTCCAGAGTCTTGCGGAGCGCGAAGAGTTCACCCTCATCCATATATAGCCCCTCCACGCGGATACGCGCCAACGCCTCGCGCAGGTCATGAATTTCTCCGCGCGGGAAGCCCAAAGCCGGGTCCTCCAGGATGCGGCGCAGTTCGTCGGTCTCGGTCAAGAGAGCATGGATGGCATCAAAGTCGGTAAGGAAGGTCATTTCGGCAACCAACTCCTTGCCGAGCGCCGAGCGACACGCCCCACTCACGATACCACGAATGGTAACGAAATCTATCTTTTGCTCTATGTTATCAGGATAAATCATTCTATATCTGGCAATTACAGGAGACGCACATCATGAATCACGCCATCCGATCCAACAGCCTCATTCAACTTGCGGACCAATTCGAATCGCATGTCGAAGAGTTGCGAACGCAGAGCGGCACTACTCAGTCGGACAAAAAGGACACCGTCCTTCACCTCCACGCTGCGCGTGAGGCGATTGACGGTCTCTCCCATAATCTGAGGCCAAAGCGTGACAACCCGCTGCTCCAAGATGGGTTTCTCCAACCCACTCTCGCGCAGGAATTGCGCCACTACCTCCCCGATGGACTGTGTAGAACGGCGATTCATGTACTACTTTTTCTCCTCCTTGGGTTTGGTCAGTAAGATGGTTTGGCGAGTTTGGAACTCACGAATCTCGCTTGACCAGCCATTGTACTCCATGACTTTGGACATCTGAACCGCCTCGCGCTGGCAAATCTCCCAGAGCGACTCGCCCGGATGTACCCAGAGTTGGGCATGATCACGAGGTCCTTGCGCGCGTTTTTTGCCCAAATAAATACGGTCACCAGGCTTGAGGGTGCGTCCTAACGCATCGTTATTTTCGCGCAAAGAGCGCTCGGTGACGTTGAGTCGAAAAGCGACATTGGAATATGTATCTCCCTCAAGAGCAACGACATATCGGCATCCGTTCATCTTGTACTTTGGGTGCATATCGAGGAAGATTTTCAGTTCCTCCTTGGCACCGAGTGTGCTGAGATACTCGGGTTCCGGTTCGGGATCCTTGGTGATGATGGCGATAGGTTCTGACTTAGTCACCAAGACAGGTTTCTGCACGGTAGTCTTGGTCTGCTGCACGGTGGCAGAGGTGGTGGATTCGGCAGGTTGCGTGGCAGGTGCCTCTGCGGGAGCGATATTCGTCAACTCGTAGTCGTCAATGATACGCAGCAACTTCTCGGGATACTGCGGATCCTCGGCATAGCCGTACATCTTCAGTCCATTAGCCCATCCTGCGAAGTCTGTAGGTGCCAAATCGAAGAGTTTGGCATATCGTGGGCGGCGCAGGAAAAGGGAGTGGTCGCGATAAGACTCAGCCGCATTATCGTATTTGCGATAGGCACTACCCTTGTGCATCACGCTGCCGCCTTGCCAGTCGCTGGTGCTCTTGATACCGAAGTGATTATTAGCCCGTTTCGCCAGGTCGGACTGACCTGCTGCAGACTCCAAAAGCCCCTGTGCGAGGGTGATAGCCGCGGGCACGCCATACTGGGTCTGCTGCTGCAGAGCCTCCGCTTTCCACTGGTCGATATACGCTCTGTAAGTCTCGTTGGGTGCCGCCATCATCGTCAGGCCGGAGCACAGCATTGCTGCAAAAAATAGGATACGTCTCATAGTGTTATCAATATTTGGGTACAAAGGTACGGAAAAGTATTGATATATGCAAATAAAAAGGGAGAAAAGAGGAGAAAAAGGCAAGAAGACTTGCATATGTGCAGAAAAAGTAGTAAATTTGCACTCGATTTGAAAATACAACAACAAAGAAAAACATCAGCGTATGAAACGAATACTTTACATTTGTATGGTTGCCCTGACGGCAATAAGCATTTCCTCTTGCGTGGGTCCACAAGGTCCACAAGGTCCAGCCGGACGTGATGGTAAAGATGGTAAAGACGGAGTAGATGGTATTAGCGCCAATTTCTTCACCACCGACCTAATTGTCAGGAGTATAGACTGGCGTTGGAATAACCAAGGTGGCTACTACTATTGCACCTTTGCTTTGCCCCAATTAACCACCGCAATCTACAACTTCGGCACTGTGAACTGCTACCACGAGTACTACTCGGGCACAGCCGATGCCTACCAAATCGCATTGCCGGAAATCAAGCACAATGCCGTACTCGCCTACTACGATGCACAGCAACATCGAGATGTGTACGAATACTACGACCAAACGATAGACTATATCTTTGGTGTTAACTTTCTGGAGATTGACCTGATGAACTCAGACTTCTCGTACTTTGTCGATTCACGCGGCAATCTGGTGTACCCTGAGGATATGGTTTTCCGACTCAACTTTGTCTATTAAACAGCAAGAAACATCTATGTTACATAGCATGACCGGCTACGGCAAGGCCGAATATCTATTTGCCGATCACAAAAACATCGTAGAGATCCGCAGCGTGAACAGCAAACAACTGGATCTGAACATGAAAACCGCCTCGCTATTTCGCGACAAGGAGCCGGAGATTCGTGCGATGCTGCAGAAACCGCTGGAGCGCGGAAAAGTAGATGTGACAATCTACAGTCAGGCACTGAGCGTGGAGTCCAACAACACGGAATACACGCCCATCAATGCCGAGGCAGTGCGCTACTACATGCAGCAATATCTGGCGATTAGCGGTGTGCCGACGGAGATGGGCAAAGTACCTGCAGAAGTGATGGCAACCATCATGCGCTACCCTGATGTGCTGCGACAGAACACCACCGAGGTGGTGCTCACCGACGAAGAATGGAGTCTGCTGCAAGCGGCAATCAACGAGGCGCTGAACGGATTTCTCGCCTTCCGCCGACAAGAGGGAGAGTCGCTGCAGAACATGTTCACGGAGAAACTGGACGGCATCGCAGCCCTGCTGGCAGAGGTGGAGCCCTATGAGAAGAACCGTGTGGAGAACATTCGCCTAAGACTGATGGCTAACCTCGACAAGCTGTCAGAGGAGACCAAAGTGGCAGTAGATAAGAATCGTCTGGAAGCAGAGATGATCTACTATCTGGAGAAGTTGGACATCACCGAAGAGAAAGTGCGCCTGACGAATCATATCAAATACTTCCGCGAGACAATGGCAGAAGAAGGAAGCGGCGTAGGAAAGAAACTGGGGTTCGTGGCACAAGAGATGGGACGCGAAATCAACACCCTTGGCAGCAAGTCCAACCAATCGGAGATGCAGATCATCGTGGTGAAAATGAAAGATATCCTGGAGCAAATCAAAGAGCAAGTGCTTAACGTGCTTTAACCCCTTAGAGACCCCTTATAAACCCCTTAGAGACCCCTTAGAAACTCCTTATAAAAGACCAATGATACTCATTCTATGTGCACCGAGTGGTAGCGGTAAATCTACCATGGTCAAACACCTGCTGACGGATTATCCAGGGCAGTACGAACTATCCATATCCTGCACAACCCGCGCCCCACGCGGACAAGAAGTGCATGGACGTGAATACTACTTCATCTCCGTAGAGGAGTTTCAACAGCGAATTGCAGCAGGGGACTTCATTGAGCATGAGCAGGTCTATGAGGGTTTGTACTACGGTACCCTGCGTAGCGAAATCACTCGCATACAAGGGGCAGGACGCATTCCGGTATTCGATATAGATGTCAAGGGTGGCATCAATCTCAAACGCATCTTTGGTGACGAGGCACTAGCCATCTTTATCGCTCCGCCAAGCATCGAGGAACTGAGTCGCCGCCTGCATGGCAGAGGTGACACCAGCGAGGAAATGATCGAGAAACGCCTTGCGAAAGCGTCGACAGAGTTGGCAGATGCACCCCACTTTGACCACATCGTGGTGAACGATAATCTACAAAAAGCGCAATCAGAGCTTGATAGCCTGATTGCGAATAAGAAATAGCAGGAGCCTCGGCAGGCGGAATGGGTGGCTCCCGACGAGGCAAAGAAAAAAGGAATCACAAAAAGTGAAGAAGGACCTACGGGAAGAGCCTACGGGAAGAGCCTACGGGAAAGGTCTACGGGAAGCGCCTACGGGAAAGGTCTACGGGAAGCGCCTACGGGGGGAACTTACTTTTGCAACGCATTGACGAGCATACCACAAGCCGCGAGAATATCTTCTCCGCGGCTTTTTCGTATCGTAGTGGTGATGCCGTGCTCGGTGAGATAATCGCGCATCCACTCCATCTGTCGCTCATTGCTGGCAGGGAAGCGGCGCGAGGCATCGTCCGGGCGCTGGTCCTCGACACCAGCATGGAATCGAATGAGATTGATACGACAGTCTAACCCCTTGAGCAACAGCAACAACTGGCGCGCATGCTTGGGACTATCGTTGAGTCCACCCCAGCAGATATACTCGAAACTGACACGTCGCTGGTGCGAGAAATCGTATCGGTGAAGTAAGTCAACAACCGACTCTATGCTGTCCATCTTCTCGGCAGGCATGATGGTAGCGCGCTCGTCGTGGTAGGGATTATGCAAGGATATTGCCACATGCACATCGGTCTCCTCAAGCAGTCGCTTGAGTCCCGAGATAACCCCTACGGAACTGACCGTGATGCGGCGTGGCGACCACGCACATGCGTAGGACGCGCACATGATATCCAAGGAGCGCAGCACGCTATCGATATTATCCATCGGTTCACCCTCGCCCATATATACGATGTTGGTCAAAGCCCACCTTGCCTCCCCACAAGGGGAGGAATTTAAAGCATCCACGGTGAAAATCTGGTTGAGGATGTCGGCGGCAGAAAGTTGTCCATGAAAGCCGAGCGTACCGGTCATGCAGAATCGGCACCCCATCTTACACCCTACCTGCGTGCTGACACAGATAGTGGCACGGTCATCGTCGGGGATATAGACAGATTCGATATAACCACTCCTGACCTCCCCACAGGGGGAGGAAATATTAACCTCAAAGAGGTATTTTTTGGTTCCGTCGATAGATTCGGCAGTAGCGACGGGCAGGCTGCGACCAATGGAATACGCAGCCGCGAGCGCAGCACGCCCCTTGACAGAGATATTGGTCATCTCATCAAACGTGGTGACACGCTTGACATAAAGCCAATCCGCCAACTGCTTGGCAGCGAACTTGGGCAAGCCCACCGAGAGCGCAACCTGCTGGAGTTCGGATAATGTTTTGCCTAAAAGGATATTGTTGTCCATTGCGTTAATTTACACATTGGGGTCAGACCCCACTGTGATCGTTGCACTTAAATTTGAAATTATTTACACATTGGGGTCAGACCCCACTGTGATAGACCCCACTGTGATCGTTACCCTTAAATTTTAATCAAATTTACAAATTTACACATTGGGGTCAGACCCCAATGTGTAAATTAACGTATGCGATCGGCGGCACGGACGAGAGCCTCGTCTCGCAGGATGCGACGCGTAGCCATCATCGTTAATACCAAACAAATCAGCGGAATACATGCCCAGAACTCAATGCTCCAATCGACAGAGAGATTCATCTTGGCAAACCACACCATAATCGCCAGCACACCATAGTATCCCAGACACAACATGACTATGAAGATATTGAGACGAGCCTGCAGAATGCGATTGCGGTACAGAAAAATGTCCACCAGAGCCAGTGCCGGAATCAAAATAGTGGTCAGCAGTAATCCCCAGATACCACTGAGGGTGACAGGCTGTAACTGCTCGGCAGCAGGTGTGAGTTCCTGCAATCCGGTGGCACCCAAAACCCACATGCGCTGCACGGCAGCATCAGCAGGTGTAATCAATCTAACTACAGGTACACCAATCAAAATGGCACCCAGAATAACTACTACGAGAAGATAAATACTTTGAATACGCTGTATCATAAAATTTAATTGTTTTGTATCGAAATAATAAGTTTGGCTCCTGAGCCGACAAATCCAATGCCGTCTCCCTCCACATTGTCGTACACCTGCACTGCCTCCAGTCCACCCATAGCATTGAATCGGCGTTGGATAGTCTCTAACAGTCTCTCGCCCAGCGAATTATCGTCTTGTCCATAAGCCTTGAACGAAGACTGGAAAGAGTCGTTCTTTGCTAATCGTAACGAGGCATGCCGGAGGTATTGCTGGTAGGGCATAGTCGTCAAGACGACATCAATCTCATCCAGATTTAATACGATTAACGAGGTATCAATCTGCGTCTCCGGCGGCAGCACGTCGGACTTATCGCCCACATAAACGAGGCATGGAATCGACTTCGGTTTCTGCAAAAGAGAAAGCGGATAGTACATTCCGACAGAGCCAGCACCATAGTATCCGTATCCCTGGAGGTAATTGAAGTTCTCAAACTCCGCAAAGCCCAAATCCTGCGCGTAAATGCTATGCTGGATAGAATGAACCGGGTGAATCCAAAACTTAAAGGAGGTGGTAGTCAGAGCCATACCTTGAATACGCAAGACGTCTGACGCCTCTCCCTCATACGCATCCAGATGCAGGGTGAACTGAGCAAATCCATGCTCATCCACACGAATCGGCAGCCTATCCACCGACAGATGCGCATGGATAGGATGAGGGATACGCTGCTCGGCAGTAGCCTCACCAAATCGCGAATGATAGGCACGCACGCGCACCAAATCTCCGGCACATAAGGTATCCATCACACACATATACCCGTCGTCCACGAGCACAGCAGTCTGCCACTCGCCATCATTAATCTGCATAGACACCTGACCATCGGTCAGGTAGTGTTGCGCCTCAGCCGTATATAGGTTCTCCGTCTCAGGAGCAGGAACATCCTGGAAGAAAGAAGACTGCATGAGATACGCGACAGGATACTCGCCCAATTGGAAATCTGCCACAAGCACCATCTTAGGCTCTGTGACCTCGCCCGAATACTGCACATCATGGTAGAACCAGTTATTATCGTTGCGGCAAGACATCAGGCTAATAATCAGCAATATGTATATCCAAGCACGTCTCATACATCAAAATTTGAAGGCATAACTGATACTGGGTAATATCGGGAATAACGATACCTGCTTCAACACATTATTACGAGGAATCATCATATACGGATTAGCATGACAATAGACATTATAAATGGAGGTGCTGAGCACATGCTCGGCCTCACTCAGCCACGCACGATTATTTTTATTTCTATGCGGGAAGTGGAAATTAGCGCCCAAATCCAAGCGATGGTAATCTGGCATCTTGTAGTTGTTTCGCTTCTCAACATAGTCCACCATGTCAGAAACGGTAGGATCATAATAGACCTGTGTAGCGAGGGTAGCGCGCGTACCCGTACCATAGACGAAGGTGGCCGCTATATCTATCGTGTTGGTAACCTGATACTGAAGTGTGATACTGAGGTCATGCTCGCGATCATACTTGGCAGGGAAAGGCAGCCCATCATTGATGAGCTGTCCCTCACGATTAAATTGCCTCATGGTTCGCGCCCAGGTATATCCTACCCATCCAGTGACAGGTCCGACCTTTCTCTGCACAAGGAATTCGATACCATAACTCCAACCGTCCCCCATGACGACCTTGTCCTGCCAGGAGGCTGCCGAACCAAAGAAAGAAGCACCATCCATGTACTCCAGCAGATTGGTTTGGCGCTTGTAATAGCCCTCCAAACTAATCTCACACTGTCCTAAGACATCGTACGTCAATCCCGCAGCCACAATCATAGAGTGCATTGGGGCGATATGCTTCGTAACGGGAACCCACAAATCGGTAGGAAGCGAGACCGACGAATTGCTGAGCATATGTATATACTGCGTGGTATAGGAATAGGATGCCTTGAACGCCAAGTCCTTATATAAAATCGCGCGCAGGCTCGCGCGAGGCTCGATAGACGGATACAGTTTACCATCAATATTGTACAAAGAGGCGCGCACGCCCAGATTCATCTTCAGCCACGACCAAGGCGAGTAGGAATCCTCGATATAGAGCGATGCCTCATGCCCGTGCAGGGTGCCATCGGAGATCAATGTATCCATATTGAGCGAGGCCTGATTGGAAGCATAGATGAAGAAATTGCTAACCTCGGGACGGAACTGATGGTAGGTGTATTCGGCACCAAAATGGAGTTCGTTGTTCGGCAGGGGCGTCCAATCATAATTGGCCGTCAAAGACACATCGCGTATCTGCGAATTGTAGCCCATCTTCTGGTTAAAGGTCTGTAATTTAGGCGAATTATCCGGCATGATGCGTTGCTCCATCTCCTCGCTGAGACGATAGCGATACTGCGTGTAGGCGGCTCGGATATTGCTGAACAGGCGCGCGTTGTATCGATGTTCCCAATTGAGAGCCGCTATGATATTTCCCCACGTCATACACATATTCATATCCATTCCGGTATTGAAAACGCGGTTATCGTACTCATTGAGATTGACATACATTGCATCGTCTCCAATATAGAAGGAAGCGGACAGGCGGTCGTCATTGTTGGCGAAAGTATGGGTGAGTTTGGCATTGACATCGTAGAAATAGGCACCTGCCGACATACGTTGGTTATTATTGGAATTGATAGAGGAGATCAGCGCCATGAGCGGCGTAGTGAAGGCATCAAAATAAGTGCGACGCGCAGACACATTGAAGGTAGTGGAGCCGGTGGAATCGTGCTTATGCGGAATGAATCCCTCGAAATTGAGTTTGATAGCCAGGAGTCCAATGGAGACTCCACCATGATAGCCGGTGGTGCTGCCATCGTTTTGACGGACATCGATGATACTGGACAGACGACCACCATATTGGGACGGGAAATTTCCCTTGTATAGCGTGACATTCTTGATAGCATCGGCATTGAAAACGGAGAAGAATCCCATCAGGTGATTGACATTGTAGAGGGGCACACCATCCAATAGGATGAGGTTCTCATCCGGTCCTCCCCCTCGGACATATAGTCCGGCAGAGCCCTCGATGCCACTTTGGACACCAGGCAAGAGCTGGAGCGCCTTGATGACATCGACCTCACCTGCAATAGCAGGAATTGCCATAATCTGATTGACGGGCACCTCGATAGCCGACATCTGTACGGATTCGGGGCCGGAGATAGACTTATTACCCACGACGACGACCTCATCGAGACGCGTATTGGAGCGGATACGCACGTTCATCAGCGTATCTGCCACCAGCGAAAAAGTAGAAATAGCAGACGGGTGGTAGCCGACATAACTGACCTGCACCGCCACCTGATTTTGCGGCAAAGAGAGGGTGTAGAAGCCAGCCGCATTCGTAATCGCACCCAGATGCGAAACAGTATCATAAACAGTAGCACCTATCAGTCGCTCGCCGGAGGCAGCGTCCTCAACATACCCATTGATGGTGAAACGCTGAGCACACAAAGCCAGAGATACAAACAGACTGATAAATACCGCAAGTTTACGCATACAGGTGCACCAAATTATTCTCTAAGACATAGACCTCACCGGTAGCAGGACACGTGGCACGACCGGACTCGTCGAAGTGCAACTTCTCTCCATAGCGGCTGACCCATCCCACGCGGCGCGCAGGATTTCCGACCATGAGGGCATACGGCGGCACGTCGCGAGTCACGACACTACCGGCACCTATGAGACAGTACTCACCCAACTCGTGCCCACAAACGATGGTGGCATTGGCTCCCACGGAGGCACCACGGCGAATGATGGTCTCGCGATACTCAGACTTACGACTGATGGCAGAGCGCGGATTGATGACATTGGTGAAGACCATGCTTGGTCCAAGGAAGACATCATCCTCACAATGCACACCGGTATAGACGGAGACGTTGTTCTGAATCTTGACGTTGCAGCCCAAAACTACATCAGGGCTGATGACCACATTCTGCCCAATATTGCAATTCTCACCGATGGTGCATCCTCGCATGATGTGGCTGAAGTGCCAAATTTTAGTGCCAGAACCAATCTGGCATCCCTCGTCCACATACGAGGATTCGTGTATAAAAATATCTTTTTTCATATCGGTAAGAGTCGCATAAGGACAGCATAAGGATAGCATAAGGACAGCATAAGGATAGCATAAGGGTTAAGGTTAGAAGAAGATGCGCAGGATGTCGTTGCCGTTGGCAAAGACCATAAGTGCAATCAGAATCCAAAATCCCACATTATTAGCCTTCTCCAGGAACTTGTCGCTGGGCTTCTTACGGGTGATAGCCTCCACCAACAAGAAGAGAATATATCCGCCGTCCAGCGCAGGAATCGGAAGGAAGTTCATGAACGCCAAAATGAGCGATAGAACCGCCGTAATGTGCCAGAAAGACACCCAATCCCAAGTCTCGGGGAACATATTGCCAATCGCGCCAAATCCTCCCACAGACTGCGCTCCCTCCTTGGTGAAGACCAGTTTGAACTGACGCACATACATCACAAGCCAGTTCCAACCATACTCGATGCCGGCCGGAATTGCCTCGAAGAATCCGTACTCGCGCGTCTCAAGTTGGAAATAATCGAACTTCGTTTTCGTATTGACACCCAGCATACATTGGTCGCCAATGAACGCCTCGGCAGTCATATACTCGCCTGCTCGATAGAGCCCAATCCGGATGCTGTCGCAAGGGTGATGACGCAGCTGAGTCTGCACGTCATAAAAAGATGGTGTAGGGATATCAGCAATACTAACAACGCTATCACCAGCCTGTAAACCAGCATAATACGCAGCCGTATTATCCGCTACAGCAGTAACGACATACGGGAAATACTCGCCCATCAAGACGTAAGGACGCTTGATGTAATGCTGATCCTCACGTGCCTTCTGGCGCTCGATTTTGTCGTGCTCGTTCTGAATAGCGAGGTAGCGCTTGCCAAGATCCTCTGACATAGTCAGAGCAATCGTATCTGCGCCACGCAGCACCTGCACATCGCGACGTCCCTCGATAATAATCCACTGTATGGCCTGGCTTAGCGACTCAGGTTCTTTGCCGTTGATTGTCAGGATATTATCATGCTGCTGGAAGCCCTCCTGCTGCATAATCTCGGAGAAATACAAACCGGTGGTGACATTGTGTAGCGGCAATGAAGTGGTGCCGGTGTGAAAGATAATCAAACTGAAGAGCACCAACGCCGCAATAAAATTGACCAGAATACCTCCAATGATGATGCAAAAACGCTGGAAGACATTCTTGCTACGGAACTCCCAAGGTTGTGGTTCGGTCTTCTGCAACTTGTCGGCAGACTGGGTCTCGTCCACCATTCCGGCAATCGCACAATAGCCACCAAACGGCAGCCAACCAATCCCCCACTCTGTACTCTCCGGGTGCTCGTTCCACGGATCCTTCTCCTCGGAGCGATGCAAGAATCGCACATGCCACTTGCCGTCAAACTTCTTGAGCGAGACGAGCGACATCCAAGGGTTGAAGAACATGTAAAATTTCTCCACACGCACACCAAAAATGCGCGCGAAAGTAAAGTGTCCCAGCTCGTGAATCATCACTAAGAAGCTGATAGCCACTATCATTTGAATAACTTGTATCATAATAATTCGTTTGCAATTCTACGCGCCTCCTCGTCGGTGGCAACGTAATCTTCATAAGTAGGTTTACTAATCAAGGTGGTCTTGTCCATCGTGCGGGCGATGATGTCCGACATCTGCAAGAATCCACATCTGCCCTCGCGGAAAGCGAGGTTAACTACCTCATTGACAGCATTGAGGACGCAAGGCATGTTGCCTCCACGAGCAATAGCCTCGTATGCCAATCCCAAGTTCGGGAAGCGCGCAATATCCGGTTTCTCGAAGGTGAGAGTGCCCAATTCAAATAAGTTCGCGCGCGGAAAATCGCTATCGATGCGCTCGGGGAAAGTGAGTGCATACTGAATGGGGAGTCGCATATCCGGCGCGCCGAGTTGCGCCTTGATGGCGCCATCGGTGAACTGCACGGCAGAGTGCACAATAGACTGAGGATGAACGACTACCTCAATCTGGCTGTACTCCACACCAAAGAGCCACTTAGCCTCGATGACCTCAAATCCCTTGTTCATCATCGACGCCGAGTCGATGGTAATCTTGGCCCCCATATCCCAGTTGGGATGTCGGAGCGCGTCAGCCGCCGTGACGGACTGCATCTGCTCCATCGAATAATGCAAGAAAGGTCCTCCGCTGGCGGTCAGCAGAATCTTCTCAATCTGGCTCTGATCCTCCCCCACAAGCGACTGGAAGATAGCTGAATGCTCGCTATCGACGGGCAAAATAGGCGCATGATAGCGGCGTGCCAAATCGCAAATAATCTCACCAGCCACGACCATCGTTTCCTTGTTGGCAAGGGCAATGGTCTTGCCGGCGCGGATTGCCTCGATGGTAGGTCGCAGCCCAGCGTATCCCACCATCGCTGCCACAACGACATCAATACTGGGGAACGTGACCATATCGGCGATGGACTCGGCTCCACCCCAGACCTTGCACTCCAAATCCGCCAACCCAGCACGCAACTGATCCAGCAACGACTCGTCCGCGATGCAGACCACCTCGGGATGAAACTCGTGCGCCTGCTCTATCAATCGATCCACACTACTATGGGCACAAATGGCATACACCTCGTATCGATCGGGATTCTTGCGAACCACATCCAAGGTCTGCGTGCCAATCGAGCCCGTGGAACCTAATATAGCTATTCTCTTAATCATTCTATCAAAAAGCAATCACCTCTTCGGGATTAATTTGTTTACCACCTTGCCACAACTCAAAGAGCAGGGGTTTGTCCTCGGACATGATACCAATCGACTCGCCCGCCTGGACATAGTCGCCCTTCTTCTTCAGCACCCGACCCACATGTTTGTAAATCGATAGGAACTGCTCGTGCTGCACCATGATAGTGTAGGTATTGTCAATCTCGTAATTGATGACAATCACCCTACCGCTGAGCACGGAGGTCACATTCTCGTTGGGCGGCGTGAGAATCAGTACACCATCGTCGGTATTGCTCTGCACCACGCCATGCGCAGGGCGGAAGAAGGTAATAACCGGCGTTGTCTGCTGAATATCAAAGAATTGCAGGTTATCCTTTCCCTTAGCCTCATACTGGGCGACGAACTCCTCGGTGGCCTCGTTCTTCGCCTCCAGCAGCTGCTCACGCATCACTATCTGCATAGAATCCAGACTCTGAATCGTATCGGACATCACCTCGCCGGACACAACCTGCTTGATGACATCCAGATACTGACGTTGCAACTCCAAATCCGCGCTGAGCGAATCGACCTGACTGGTCTGAGCAATCAGCTGCTGGCGCAGGCTCTCGGAGTAGCCCGGCAGGACGTTGCGAATTGGCGTATAGACAATCAGCACAGCAAAGATAGCCAAAGTGAAGAAAAACATCACACACAGGGTCGAGAACACACCCAGTTTGCTCAACCGAATGTGCCACGACTCTGTCAGCGTGTCTTCGTTCATGACTGACAAGCGATACTTGTATCGTATCTTACGCCAGAAACTATCTTTCTTCTCTTCCATCGTACATTATCAGAGGATTGTGCAACCGGCGCAAGGCTTGAGTTGCTTAAAGAAATCGTTACCCTTGTCGTCAACCAGGATGAATGCGGGGAAGTTCTCCACCTCAATCTTCCAGATAGCCTCCATACCAAGCTCAGGATACTCGACGCACTCGATGGACTTGATATTGTTCTGCGCGAGGATAGCCGCCGGGCCACCAATCGAGCCGAGGTAGAAGCCGCCATGCTTTTGGCAGGCATTGGTGACATCGATGGAGCGGTTACCCTTGGCCAGCATAATCATGCTACCGCCATTGTCTTGGAACTCATCTACATACGGATCCATACGACCAGCCGTGGTAGGTCCCATCGAGCCGCACGGCATACCAACCGGAGTCTTCGCCGGTCCGGCATAGTAGATAGGATGGTTCTTGAGGTACTCCGGCATCGGTTCGCCTGCATCCAGGCGAGCCTTAATCTTCGCATGCGCGATGTCGCGACCCACGATGATGGTACCGTTGAGGCTCAGGCGCGTACCGATAGGATAGTTGGTCAGGATCTTGCAAACCTCGCTCATCGGCTGATTGAGGTCAATGCGTACTGCATCCCCCTCGCCTGCCTGACGCAGCTCCTCAGGAATGAGGCTGGCTGGATTGCTGTCCATCTTCTCAATCCAGATACCGTCCTTATTGATTTTGCACTTGATATTGCGGTCGGCAGAGCAGCTGACACCCAGACCAATCGGGCAACTTGCGCCGTGGCGCGGCAGGCGAACCACACGTACGTCGTGCGCCATATACTTACCGCCGAACTGCGCACCCAGACCTATCTTGTACGCCTCCTGCAGCAGCTGCTTCTCCAGCTCCACATCGCGGAAAGCGCGGCCGGCAGCATTACCCGTGGTAGGCAGGCTGTCGTAGTAGTGGGTGGAAGCGAGTTTGACTGTGAGCAGGTTCTTCTCCGCCGAGGTACCGCCAATCACGATGGCGATGTGGTACGGAGGACAAGCTGCTGTACCCAGGCTCTTCATCTTCTCCACCAGGAAGGGGATGAGGGTGCCGGGGTTCTGAATACGCGCCTTGGTCTCCTGATAGAGGTAGGTCTTGTTGGCCGAACCACCACCCTTGGTGACGCAGAGGAAGCGGTACTCCATGCCCTCGGTAGCCTCCAAATCAATCTGCGCAGGCAGGTTGCACTTGGTATTCACCTCATCGTACATAGTGAGAGGGGCATTCTGGCTGTAACGCAGGTTATCCTCGGTGTAGGTTTTATAGACACCCAGGCTCAGCGCTTCCTCGTCGTCGTAGCCGGTCCAAACCTGCTGTCCCTTCTCACCGTGAATGATAGCCGTACCGGTATCCTGGCAGAGTGGCAACTGCCCCTTGACAGCCACCTCGGCATTGCGCAAGAAGGTGAGTGCCACATACTTATCGTTAGCGCTGGCCTCAGGATCACGCAGGATCTTAGCCACCTGCTCGTTATGCGCACGGCGCAGCATGAAGCTCACGTCGTGGAAGGCAGCATTAGCCATCTTGGTCAGTCCTTCCTTCTCAATTTTCAGGATAGGTTTGCCCTCAAACTCGCCAACCGACACGTGGTCCTTGGTCAGCAGATAGTACTCGGTCTCGTCCTTACCGAGCTGAAACATTGGTTCGTAATGAAATTCCATTGTATAGTATTTTTAGCGTTATAATCGTTATCACCCCGTTAGAGCGAACTCCAACGGGGTGCAAAGATACGAAAAAAAATTGACGCGTGCAAATTTTTGGGCAAAAATTCACGCTCTATACAAATTTATTTGTATTTTATGACAGAAAAGGCCTATTCGAGTGCATCATACGAGGCAATCAGAGCGACATCTTGCTGGATTTGTTCGCGCAGTTGCTCGAGCGAGTCAAATCGTCTCTCCTCACGGATGAAAGAGATGAGATGCAGAGAAACAGCACGTCCGTAGAGGTCGCCCGAATAGCGCGGCAGATGCACCTCAAGCGTGACGCCATTATCCTGGCCGATGGTAGGATTGGTGCCGATATTCAAAATAGCAGGATAGGACTTAACATTCTCTGCATCAACCGATTGTGCATCACCATGCACATCTGCGAGCACCTCATACACACCGTTGGCAGGCAGGAGTTTGGAGTCCGGCACCGAGATATTGGCAGTAGGGAAGCCTATCTCCCGACCAATCCCTCGTCCGCGCACAACCGTACCTGTGAGTGTGTAGGAGTAGCCCAGCATGATGTTAGCCGACTCGACGGAACCTCGCTGCAGAGCGCGACGAATCTTGCTGCTCGACACATCGCCCTCGGGCGCCTGACCGATGGGAAGCAACGTCAGACCTACCTGTGCGGCGGCCTCCTGATAGGCGGCAAACGATGGCAAGGCATCGCTACCGAAGTGATGGTCGTAGCCCATAAGTAGCACGCGCACATCGCAGTTGGCTACCAGAATGCGCATAAACTCGGCGGCCGTCATCATCTGTATGACCTCAAAATTGAAGCAGAAAATCTCGGTGACGCCACATTGCTTGAGGCGCTCGGTTCGCTCCTCAAAAGTGGTCAACAGCGGCTTATTCGTACCACGCAACACCGACTCAGGATGCTGCTCAAAGGTCAGTATCGCCGAGTCCAATCCGCGCGAAGCCGCCTCATGCAGCAGGCAATCAATCAAGAATCGATGCCCCAGATGGACACCATCAAAGAACCCTATTGTAGCTACGTACCCCATTGTTTTTATTCCTTCAGTATTTTGTTCAGTTCGCGCCTGCGAGCTCGCTCGTCCGGCACAAAAGCCTGCACTCTGGCATGAAACTCAGGTCCATGATTCTGCACCTGCAGGTGTGCCAATTCGTGCACGATGATGTAATCGACCAGATGATGCGGCACTAATGCCAATTGCAAATTAAAGGTGATGAGCCTCTCGCGCCACCGGCAGTTTCCCCACTGTGAGCGCATATTTCGCAAGCGAAAAGTGACGGGTGCTTCCCCCATCCTCTCGCACCACATTGGCACAGCGGCAGTTAGATATTCAACCAATGCTTCTCGCTGACTATCAGACACATCACGCATCATCTGTCTGGGGCGACTCTGCATGCGGTCGCGCGTTCGCACCAGCCAATCATACTGCTCTGCGACGAAGGTCTCCGCCCTGTGCATCGGCATCCACCAGGGTACACTCAGGTGTACCGACCCGTCCGGCTTCACTCGCAACCGAAGGCGGCGTACAGCCTTGCGCTCCACAGCAATGGATATATCCCCAATCACCAACATTTCGTTAAAATTTAGTGCAAAATTACAAATAAATTTGCAAATACGCAAATATTTTACTACTTTTGTGCCGTAAAAAATATCACATCATGAAAAAAACACTTCTGCTGCTCGCTATATCGCTATGCCTTCAGATGCAGGCGATATCGTTTGTCAATCCCATCCTGCCGTACGACTATTCCGACCCGGATGTATGTCGCGTGGGCGACACCTACCTGATGACCTCATCGTCGTTCAACAACATACCCGGACTGCAGATTCTGCAATCTAAAGACCTGGTACATTGGGATTTGGTCGATGCCGCCGTTCGCTATCGGTTGCCTGGTTATCAGGAGGGAGACAAGGTGCTGGGCAACTTTGTTTGGGCGCCTTCAATCCGCGAGCACGAGGGGTATTTGTATATCTATTATGGCGACCCAGACCGCGGCATCTATTGTCTCAGAGCCGCTATCGGCGACCTGACTTTCCCTCTGAAATGGGAGGAGCCTGTGCTGGTGATGCCCGGCAAGGGACTGATCGACCCTTGTCCGCTATGGGATGAGGACGGGCGCGTGTACCTTGTGCACGGTCTGGCAGGCAGTCGCGCCGGACTGAAGAGCGTGCTGCTGATTGCCGAACTCAACGCTGATGCAATAAGCGTGAAAGTACCCTCTCGCATTATCTTTGACGGGCACGAGGAGCACCCGACATGCGAGGGACCAAAGTTCTATAAACGAAACGGTTACTACTACATCATGCACCCCGCGGGAGGCGTGAAGCCAGGTTGGCAGGTAGTGCAACGCAGCAGAAACGTGTATGGACCATACGAGCTGCGCGTCACCCTGACGCAAGGCACCACGACGGTCAATGGTCCTCACCAGGGAGCCTGGGTAGAGACACCCGATGGGCAAGACTGGTTCTTCCACTTTCAGGACGTAGGTGTGGCAGGTCGATTGGTGCACCTGCAGCCCGTTCGGTGGGAGGAGGATTGGCCCATAATGGGCAATAATGGCGAGCCGGTGCTCAGCTATGGTAAGCCGAAAAAGTCGGAACACACCTGGCAGAATATGCTCGGTAGAGACGAGTTTGAAACCCGTGAGTTGGCCGTGAGTTGGCAGTGGGCCGGCGGCTACGTGAGCCCCACCTGGTACTACCTGGATGCGATGTCGGGCGTGTTGCGCCTCTATAGCGCGCCAGCCAATCAGGAACTGATGCCCAACATGCTGCTGCAGAAGATTCCGGCTACCGCCTTTACCGCAACTACCAAGGTGCGCTTCACGCCTAACCCTAATCCCAAAGCAGCCAAGTGTGAAGAGCGCGCCGGAATGGTGGTCTTCGGCAAAAAGAGTCACACATTGGAGGTACCCGTCACAAGTCAATGGATGTACCTGCGCCTCATAATGGATGCGCAGCAGAGAGGTCAGTTCTACACCAGCCAAGATGGCAAACATTGGCAGAAGCAGGGCGAGCTTTTCCAGGCCGTAGAGGGCACGTGGATCGGTGCGCAGGTGGGACTATTCTGCACACGCAACCAGCAGCCTATCAACGATAGCGGCTATCTGGATGTAGATTGGTGGGAGATCACAGCGGATTAAATACATCTATATTGAACGCGCGCGTGAAGGCGTCGCAGGCGCGCAAGCGAGCGGGAGTATCGATTTCGATGCTCCCGTTTTTGTTTTCTCGAGCAGGAGTCATCAGTAGGATGCGATCCGAGAGCCGGAACGCCAGATCCAACTCATGCGTAGAGATGAGTATCGTCTTCTGCTCGTCGTGCGCCAATTGGCGCAGCAGTTGTAAGACGCGAATGCGATTGGGCAAATCCAGATGCGCCGTAGGTTCATCCAGCAGAATGATGGGAGTCTCCTGGGCAAGCGATTTGGCAATCAGCACGCGTTGCTTCTCGCCGTCGCTCAGCGAGTTGAACGACCGCTGCTGCGAATCGGCAAAGCCCACTGCCTCCAAGGCATGACGGATGATGAGTTCATCCGCCTCGGTCAGTCCTCCCAGAAAAGAGGTGTAGGGATAACGCCCCATCGCTACCACATCATGTACGGACGTATTCTCCAGGCTGACGCGCTCGGTCAACACCAGCGCCAGATAGCGTGGCAACACAGAGCGGTTCTCGGGCAGCAAAGGGTTGACTCCTGCCACCTGCACCCCACCCGACAAGGATGGTTGCAATCCCGACAACGTACGCAGAAGCGTGGATTTGCCACAACCATTAGGCCCCAACATGCACACCATCTCCCCCTGATAGAGCGAGAAGTGCAGGTCTGATTGTACAACCGAACCGTTGTACCCAATCGTGAGATTAGTCGCTGATATACTGACGTTTGACACGGCGCGAAACAGATGTTAATATCTCGTATGTAATGGTAGATAACTTGTCAGCCAACTCCTCCACGGTGATATGTTCGCCAAAGATCTCAACGTTATCTCCCACCTGCGCATCGGTGCCGGTGATATCCACCATCGCTTGGTCCATGCACACATTGCCCACAATCGGGCAGCGTTTGCCGCGCACCAGCACCTCTCCGCCATAGTTGGAGAATCGGCGGTCAAAGCCATCAGCATAGCCAATCGGGATAACACCAATCACGCGATCCTCGGTCAGCGTGGTATGTCGTCCATAACCAATGCTGTCGCCTGCCGGAACACTCTTCACACTCAGCAGAGTAGTACGGAGTGTGCACACAGGACGCAGTTGGGCGTGATTAAAGGAGAAGCCGTACAGACCTATTCCCAGACGACACATATCAAACTGATACTGCGTAAATCGCTCTATACCAGCAGAATTGAGTATATGCTTCAGCGGTCGTGCTAACGATTCCTCTGCAGGATTAGCCGCCTGAAGACCACCAATCAGGGTTTCAGCGCAGTCATCGAAATAGGCAATCTGCGAGCGTGTAAAGTCATCAAACTGTGCCTCGTCGCTGCCTGCCAAATGCGAGAAAATCGAGCGCACGCGGAGCACATTCTGGTTTGTGAGACGCCGAATCAGTTCGGGCATCTGCTCGCGATAGAAGCCCAGACGATGCATACCGGAATCAATCTTGATGTGTACGGGATAATGCTCCAACCCCTTCGCCTCCGCCGCCGTGAGCAGGCTCTCCAGCGATGCAAACGAATAGACATTGGGCTCCAGATTATTTTCCAAAATCAGGTCAAGCGCCGCCACCTCGGGATCCATGATGATGATAGGCAGGGTGATTCCGGCGCGCCGCAACTCGACGCCCTCGTCAGCCACCGCCACCGCCAGATAATCCACACAGGAGCGCCCATCAACCATTTTGGCATCTTGCAGCGCGCGACTAACCTCCACGCTACCAGCACCGTATGCAAACGCCTTCACCATACAGGTCAGGCGTGTATCCTCGCGCAGCAAGCCTCGGAAGTAGCGCACATTATCGGTCAAGGCGGTCAGATTGATTTCCATCATAGTCTCGTGCGTCTGCTGCAGAATGCGGCGAGCGATGGTGTCCTCGTCGTAACCGAGCGCACGCATCACAAGCACGCAGGTGCGAGCATTCTGGTGCAGAGGATCCTCCACCACCACAGGACAATGCGCAAAGAGACGCATCTTCTCTGCCCGCTTCTGCTCTATCGAACTGAAGTTCTCGCCGTGCTCGCTACCGATGTATGTCACAACGCCTATCGTTGGACGGATGATGCGCTCCAACCGAGTCATCTCGCCCGGCTCGGATATACCTGCCTCAAAGATAGCCAACGTCCGCTGATCCGCTGACGTGCTCTCCGGCAATTGCCAAACCGACAGAGGCACACCAATCTGCGAGTTGTAACTGCGCGGCGATCGAATCACCTGATAATCATCCTTTAACAGATGATAGAGCCACTCCTTGACGACCGTTTTACCGTTCGAACCCGTGATACCAATCACGGTGCCGGTGAATAGCGACCTGCGGTAGGCCGCCAGCTTCTGCAGTGCCTCCAGCACATCGTTCACTATCAGGAACACAGCCTCGCGATAGGTCCTCAGACTATCCATTTGCGCCATCGTAATGACAAAGTGGCGGACGCCACGACAATACAGTTCGGGGATATACTTAGCACCATCGTTTTTGTCGGTACGCAGCGCAAAGAAAATGGTCTTTTCGGGCTCCGCCCCCAACTGGCGTGAATCGGTTAGCAGATGTAGCAACTCTGCCTCCCCAACAGGGGAAGCGGATAGCGGAGTGGCACCCAGTGCCGATATGATTTGTGTTAGTGGCAGCATATGCAGCAGCACAAGTGGTAGCCCATCAGATGCATTGTCAGCAGGGCTGCAGCAGACAGCACAACGACAACAGCGATAGCGATTGCCCACTTCTGACCGCAACTCAGGCCTTTCTTAGCGAACGGGTCTTGCAGGTTCATCTTCGGGAACTGCACAGCCTCGGTCAACGTGTTACCGAAGAGGACATTCACGAGCGAATCAGCGTTGACAGCCCAACCATTGGCGTTGAGGAGAGGAGCCAGATTACGTCTGCGCAACTTCATGTACGCCAGAATCATAGCAGGACCGCTGATAACAAGCAGGATGCCAACGATAGCCAAGAGCAGTTGCCACCATGCGAGGCTCGATACGCCGGTTGCCAGGCTAACGAGAAACTCACCAATGAATCCCACGGCCATTCCAATGGCCGCAAAAATACCGGCAAACTTAGCGATATCGAAGGCGTTCTTCTTGGCGCTGCCGTCCTCGTTTTTGGCAGTAGCGTCGGTTGCGTTGGTCTTCATGTCTTCAAATGCCTTGCTGTCCTTCTCGGCAGCCGACTTATTGATGAGGTCGGTAATCCAGTTACCAAACTTGCGGTACGGGCTCCAGAAAGCCTGACCGATGCTGATGGGGTTATCGATAACCTTGTAGATAGTAGCATCGTAGTCATTGCCGGCGCGATCATAGAAGATAGCGTTCTTACCTACGGTGAGGTTGCGAATCTCACCTACGGTAACAGCAGCCACAATCTTCATCGAGGTGCCCAGTTTCCTGCTGATACAGTCGCAGTAGATCAGGAACATGCCTGCAGCGGCAGCCTGGGCATCCTGCTTGCCCATGTCAGCCACGCGTACGCAGAGGTGGCAAGCACGCTGGTCTATCACCAGCACACCGGCCTGGAAGATAGCCTTGAGTTGATTATCCTTGTCGTAGAAGTCCTCCAGTGTCAGGAAGTTACGCAGCAGCAGGTAGAAATCGCGCTTGAGCAGCAACAGTTTGCGCAGCGGCACGAACTCCGACTGAGCAGCAGACAGAGCAGCAGCGTTGGCATCTGCGGCGGCAGACTCGGCAGCCGCATTAGCTGCCACAATAGCCTCATAGGCTGCTATTTTCTCGCCCATTTCTGTGAAGTCCTTCTCGCTCATACCTGGTTTAGCGGCATCCTCTGCCAGTACAGCGAGACCCAACTTAGCCAGTTTGGCGGTCTCGAAGTAAGCCGCATATTCGGCTTTTTTCTCGTTGTAGGCAGCTATTACGTCTGACTCGTATGGAGCCACTGCCTCGACCAGAGTTGCCACTTGTGGCTCTATCGTAACGGCGGCAATAGCAGCATCCACCTCAGACAGATCCACCACGGCGTTGGCATCTGCATCTATTTTTTTAGCCACTGCGGCAAGTGTCTCATCCTTGATGTCAGCAATTTTGAGAGCATCGGTTTGCTCCATCAGCACCTGTGGGTCAGCCAGCACGCTGCACAGCCACTCTGCGCTCTTAACCACCTCACCCACATGCAGTTGTCCATCGTTATCAACGTCCATCAACTGCAGCGACTCAGGACAGATCTCCAGTCCGGTAGTAGGACAGGAGAGTACAGTCCACATTTTTTGATCCAGTTCACCCAGGTGAGCGATATCCTCACCTTTCTCAATACGCACGCGAGTTGCCCCGCCCACGCTCATAAAAGAAAAATTATATGCCATAGTTTTTTTGAGTTAATTTCGATTTATTTTCCGCTCTACATTCAGCACTACGGAAACTGCCTGCAAAGATACTACAATTTTTCCACATATGCAAGTATTTGGCAGAAAAAAAAATACAAGGTACGCGCGATGTTTGCGCGTACCCTGGGCAAAATCACTTCGTATCGTCGTCGGTTGGCGGCGTATTGCTGCGCCGGCAGGCGTTGACGAGGGCAAGGATGAACTGGAGCACGAGGGTGAAAATGTGTACCCCCTCGTTGTGACGTTGTGTAGAATCCATAACAGGTAACAGGTAATAGTGAATAGGTTGGAGTGGGAGGAAATAGTCGCTTTGATGTCGGCGGAGCGGACATCCGGTGCGACCTATTTACCTCACACGAGACTCCAGAGGTACTGTCGGAAGGTGAGCGAAGGCTTGGTCTTCTGCAACGTCTTCCACGCTGCAACGTCCTGAACGTAAG
>JAZRVR010000005.1:0-64392 GCA_045599285.1 Paludibacteraceae bacterium
AGGTTACCTCATCGCCGGCAGCGATTGCATCACCCAGAATGTCTGCTACGGCAAACCAGACTGCCTCAGGCTCGTGGTCGCTCTCTGCGGTATTGATGTTCACACCTACACCACCAAAGATTCCGGTATATGCCCACTCGGTCTTATCCTGATTCGGAGTCATCTCCTCCCATGTCCACTCACCACCATTCCAGCAGTTCTTGATGTAATATACATCATCCGTTGGATCCGGGCCAGGACCCGGCTCACCTGCGAGGGTTGCTGTAGCAACCAACTCAGTTGCATCTGCGCTCAACTCAAAAACAACATCATACACGCCAGCCTCAGCAATATCGAAAGACAGATTTGCTTCGCTTGCCGGGCAGGTCTGAATATCCCAGGAGTGATTAGCAGCAGCCTTGTACTGAACGGTACCAACGGCTAACGTGATGTTCGTCTTCTCCAATTTCCAACTGCCATCTGCCTGCTTGGTCATATCATTTGCAGCCTCAGCAGGTGCCCATGTGGTGCCAAAGATTGCCTTCGAGTCACCGCACACAGTCCAACTATTGATAGTAAGTTCACCCGCAGCGCCAAAATCAACGCAGATTTTCTTGGTCTCGGCATTGAATGCAATGTGGATATCACGGGTTTCTGTGGTAGTGAACTTCACGTTGCCACCACCATTCTGATAGCCCTCAGTAGAGCACGCTGCATCTACGTCAGAGTAGCCCCAACTATTGCTCCAGGTACCATCGGTAACCTTGAATTGATAGGTTCCGGCTGGGACCTCAGCGAAAGTGATTTCGTTGTTTTCGTCCATCACCGAACCAGCCGCATCCCAACTCTTACCATCGCAGAATGGGTTGCCGGCCGAGCCTGTTCCGGCTACATAGTATGCAGCCTGAGCAGATACTGCCATAATCATGACAGCTAAAAAAGAACAGATCTTTTTCATGATTGTTAGATAGGTTAATTATTTGTTTATTTGTTTATTGTACCAGTCGTCCCATAGTATCGTAGCGTTGTCCATCTACGATGATGTACAGGTGGCCGTTTTCGATTACCTTGTTTGCCATTGGCGTCTGAATAGTCACACTCTCAATGTCCTCTGGTTGTGGATTGATAGGTTGACGATTCTCGTCCTTGTTACCAATTGGTTTGTTGGTCTTGTAGTACACGCCCCAGTTGGTGCCACTGGCTGCCTTTGTGTATCCGGCTGGAGTGCTGGCATAGCCCGAGTTCGGACCCAGCAGCAGGCGAATCTCGCCATTGGTACCGGTGATGGTAGCCTTGTAATATCCATTGCCAGACTCGTCAGATACTGCACTTTCGTTGTGCACACCGGTCTTGTAGCGGGCATTGATCATCGCCTTGATTTCATTCTTCCAAGTTACCCAATGCGGATAGAATACGCATGGCGTACCCGGCATACAGATGATGTAAGCATTAGCCTGCAGCGTCTTGCCATCATAGTTCTTCATCGAGTTACCCAGACCCATGAACTCATTACCATCACGCTGGTACGAATCGTGGCTATCCACAAAGGTAACAGAGTAGCGAGACTTACCACGTCCCAGGAGGCCGGCTGATTTGCATCCGCCGTAGTTACCAGCTGCAATACCCTCATTCAGCGCCTGATACTTCACACCAAAGTCAAACAGCGTAGTGTTGCTACCTGCATCATTGAGGCGCGCAATCAGCGTACTTGGATTACCATCCCAATACTCCATGACAGAGAAGAATGCCTTGGATGCTACATTGTACTCGTTGATATGACTGCTATGGAAGCCCTTGCAATAGTCGTAGCGGAAGCCATCATAGCCCATCGCATTGATCATCCACTTGCCATATGCGCAGAACATCTCACGCACTTTCGCGCTGTTGTGATCCCAGTCACGTCCTGCCTCATAGTTTGCCTCGCTGCCGTAGCCATCGTCCGAACCACCTGGAGTGTCGGTACAATGTTTGCCCGTAAAAGCCTCATCCGTGGAGCAAATCCAAGACATGTCCGGCTTGAAGATACCAAATTCACCAAAGCTCTCTTGCGCCATGGTGCACCATCCGACGGACGAAGCAGCGTGGTTGATGACCATATCCGCAACTACGCGCGCACCATTTTCGTGAAGTGTGTTGATGATGGTCTGCAGATTACCTTTCGTTCCCCAATCCGAGTCCTGCGTCGAGTAGCAGATAGGCAGATAGCCGGTACCGCCACTGGATTTTGCCGATGGTGGCAACCATACCAGGTCAAACCACTTACCCATCTCCTCGGCTTGATCCTTCAGATCAATCCACTTGGTACGACCATGAATGCTGGCACCGGTAGCCTCATTCTTTGTCTTATACGAGTCCCAATAGAATGCCTGCAGCATCACGCCCGGATACTTAGCCGGGGCTGATGTGCCATCACCCGGAGTGGGATCTTCCTTATGCGGATCTGTCGGTTTCATAGGGGTGCAACCATCTATCGGTCCATCTATATACCAGCAGTCATCCTCGTATTTCATCTTGATATAGACATTGTAATTGCCAGTTACCGAGCAACTTAGACCATTAGCCGTTACGGTGAAACCCTTAGCGCCCCACGTATCACCGATATCATTAACCATGATTGCCCATGACGCATCATACTCTGCATCATAGCACTTCAGCACGTCGCCATTCTTGAGAGGCACGCACTCTGCTGCATACTGGGTACGACCCTGATAATCCTCAACTCCGGTAGGAGTGGCCTTGTAGAAATCCTTACCATTCACCTCCACATAGAAAGGTGCCGCGTAAGATACCATGCAGGCAATAGCCAGCATTCCTAAGACAGTGTAGAATCTCTTCATTGTATTAGTTTTTAGGGTTAAATTATTGTTGATTATATTATTCTCGTGTATCAAATGAGCGTGCAAAATTACAAAAAAAAGTTCATTTATGCAAATTTTTCTTTATTTTTTTATTAGGTTTGCCGATAATTCCCGACATTTAGAATAATCGACAACACGTATAGAGTACTATCCAACACCCGAAACCTCACGCGCGCATGCGCATAATCCATAGTATATATACGATCCGGCTCATGGTGATAACCCGGACGCGGATCCTGACGCAGAATCTCCTGTATTTCCTGCCAAAGGGCAAAATCTACACCCTTGCGAACAGCCTCATCTGCCACCACCTCCAGTTCATGTCCTCTGACCTCGTCTGCAAATCCATTGACGGCTGCAGGATGACTATCCGAAAAACTGAGGTATGGCTTGATGTCGTAGATGGGAGTTCCATCCAACAGGTCAGCACCCAGCACCACCAGCGTGCAGCCTTCCTCTTTCGTCTCCTCAATCCTGAGCAGGCGCACACTACTCAGTCCCAATCGATTAGGACGGAATGGCGAACGAGTGGCGAACACACCCATCCGTCGGTTTCCACCCAATCTGGGAGGACGTACCGTCGGACTCCAGCAACTGGGAGCATCTCCTTCGCCATGGGAGAACTTGACCTCACTAAACTCCCATATCAGCCACAAGTGACTATACTCCTCTATACCGCGCAGAGACTCTCGCACACGATAAGTCGGCTCAAATACGATACGACTCTCTATGTGCGTCTCATCCTGCGATTGACGGGGGATTCCGAACTTGTCGGTAAATCCATTTCTGATATGTGCTATCGGGAATATCTCCATTTCGACTGCAAAATTACACGTTTTTTCTTGTTTATGCAACCTTTTTTGAGAAAAAACGCATAAAAAAGCAAAAAAATCTCCAAAATATTTGCGTATTTCAAAAAAAAGTAGTACCTTTGCACTCGATTTCGCGACTATTCGTGATTTCAATCTAAATAATATGGTGCCATAGCTCAGTTGGTAGAGCAAAGGACTGAAAATCCTTGTGTCACTGGTTCGATTCCCGTTGGCACCACATAGAGACTTGCAATTGCAAGTCTCTTTTTATGGCACGACTGGCAAGTCTTCCATTTTTTGTCAGTCATTTATCTAAGGGGTCGATAAGGAGTCGATAAGGGGTTGCCCGTGGGTCGCCCGTGAGTCGCCCGTGGGTCGCCCGTGGGTCAAAGACTTCCCCAAGTGTTGTTACATTACATCTTCGATACTTCTATTAACGGATCAACAAGGGGAACACTAAGGCATAAAAAAAAGAAGGGATGTCTCCCGACATCCACAATCTTTACTTAACCTTAAATCTAATACCATGAAAAACACGGTGCAAAGGTACTGCTATTTTTCCATATGTGCAAATATTTTGGCAAAAAACATGTTAAAAAACATATTTTGCAACATATAGTTAGCAAAAATCCCCCATTCAGCCTCCCCCTCGAGGAGATGAGAGCCGATTCCTTATCTGGCACGTGCAAGGGCAAAGATACTGAATCGTGCACCACGGATGGGATACATCGTTTCCATACAGGACCGCAGCGTGTTGCCGGTCGTCACAATATCATCCACCAACAAAATGTGCTTGCGATACAATTCCTCGGGATGATTGAGTACAAAGATATGCTCTGCATTCGCGTTGCGCTCGCCCTTGCGCAGGCGCGCCTGATGTTCATTATTGATAGCGCGCGTGAGATGAGTGGTATCCACAGGTATTCCGGTCTGCTCTCCGATTGCTCGCGCAATCACCTCCGCCTGATTGAATCCGCGCTCATGCAGCCTGCGTGGATGTAATGGTACGGGCACGATGCAATCTATCCCTTCCGCCCATCCGGTTGCCACCATCCGTCTGCCAGCTTCCTGTCCCAACCATTCGTAAGGAGCAGGATCGGCATTTCGTCCGAACTTACTATTGAGAATGATATGTTGTACGATACTCTCATGCTCATACCACAGCAGGGCAGCACCACGGTCAAAACCTCGGATTCCCACAAATACCTCCTCCGTACGATTGTCGCTGAGCACCATCTGCTCGGTATAGGGCATGTGACGCAGGCAAGCATCACAGATACATGGTGCATCCTCCTCAATGACCATGCCACAGCCAGGACATTGGCGGGGATACAAAACACTCAGCACCGGCCTTAATAGCCGGTGCTGAATAGTATGTATCAATCTGTGCATCAGTCAATTACTCTGCTACAATCTTACGATACAGTTTCTTGGCATCTACAGCATCAGCGATGAGCGCATGCAGGTCGCTGATAGCCACACGGTCTTGCT
This sequence comes from Paludibacteraceae bacterium, assembly GCA_045599285.1. Classification (GTDB taxonomy): domain Bacteria; phylum Bacteroidota; class Bacteroidia; order Bacteroidales; family Paludibacteraceae; genus Colicola. The sequence continues at coordinate 5,141 of JAZRVR010000005.1, forward strand.
TCATGGTATCGCGATAGCGAACGGTGACGCAGTTATCGTTGAGTGTATCGTGGTCCACGGTGATGCAGAACGGCGTACCAATAGCATCTTGACGGCGATAGCGCTTACCGATACTATCCTTCTCGTCGTAGGTGGTCTTGAAGTCAAACTTGAGCAGATCCATAATCTCGCGTGCCTTCTCAGGCAGACCATCTTTCTTGACCAGCGGCATCACGCATGCCTTGACCGGAGCCAAGACTGCAGGCAGGTTGAGCACCACGCGGGTATCACCACCATCCAGTTGCTCCTCGGTGTATGCCGAGCACATCACGCTCAGGAACATACGATCCACACCGATCGAAGTCTCAATCACATACGGGGTGTAACTCTGGTTGAGCTCAGGATCGAAATACTCAATCTTCTTACCCGAGTACTTGGCGTGGCTCGAGAGGTCGAAGTTGGTACGGCTGTGGATACCTTCCACCTCCTTGAAGCCGAACGGCATCTGGAACTCGATATCGGTAGCTGCATTCGCATAGTGCGCCAGTTTGTCATGGTCATGGAAGCGGTACTTCTCATCACCCAGACCCAGCGCCTTGTGCCACTTCAGGCGGAACTGCTTCCAATGCTCGAACCACTTCAGCTCCTCACCCGGACGAACGAAGAACTGCATCTCCATCTGCTCGAACTCACGCATACGGAAGACGAACTGACGAGCCACAATCTCGTTACGGAAAGCCTTACCAATCTGTGCGATACCGAACGGAATCTTCATGCGACCGGTCTTCTGCACGTTCAGGAAGTTCACAAAGATACCCTGTGCGGTCTCTGGACGGAGGTAAATCTTCATCGAGCCATCGGCAGTCGAACCCATCTCGGTGGAGAACATTAGGTTGAACTGACGAACGTCGGTCCAGTTGCGTGTACCGCTGATTGGACATACAATCTCCTCATCCAGAATAATCTGCTTTAGTTCCTCCAAATTACTATCGTTCAGCGCCTTACTGAAACGCTCGTGTAGTGCATCGCGCTTTGCCTGGTGCTCCAGCACACGGGCATTGGTAGCACGGAACTGCGCCTCGTCGAAAGCCTCACCGAAACGCTTGGCAGCCTTGTCAATCTCCTTCTGAATCTTCTCATCGTACTTGGCGAGCTGGTCCTCGATGAGCACATCGGCACGATAGCGCTTCTTGCTGTCGCGGTTGTCAATCAGAGGGTCATTGAACGCATCCACGTGACCCGATGCCTTCCATGTGGTCGGGTGCATGAAGATAGCTGCATCAATACCTACAATATTCTCGTGAAGCAGAGTCATCGAATCCCACCAATAGCGCTTGATGTTGTTCTTAAGTTCTACTCCGTTCTGTCCATAGTCATAAACGGCTCCCAGACCATCATAGATTTCTGACGAAGGGAAAACGAAACCGTACTCCTTGCAATGAGCTACGATTTTCTTAAATGTTTCTTCTTGTGTAGCCATAGTTAGTCAAAATTAAATTTGTGTGCAAAGGTAGTGATTTTTTTTCAATTGTGCAATTTTTTTTTGCATATTTGAAAAAAAAGTCGTATCTTTGCACACTTTTTTATGCAAATACAGGAAAATAATATACAAAGTGTATATTTCCTCGGAATCGGGGGAATAGGTATGAGTGCTCTGGCACGCTATTTTGCGTCCAGAGGATATCGTGTAGGCGGCTACGATCGTACGCCCTCCGCCCTGACTCGCGAGTTGGAGGCCGAGGGGCTGACCATCATCTACATAGATGATGTGCATCAGTTGCCGGAATGGACTGCTCAACGCACCCATTGTCTGGTAGTTCGCACACCTGCCGTACCGGCAGATACTGCTGTCTATCAGTGGTTTGTGGAGCACGATTACGACATCCGCAAGCGTGCTGAAGTATTAGGATGGGTCACACGGCAGAAGCATGCCCTCTGCGTAGCCGGCACACACGGCAAGACCACCACCTCTACCCTCATGGCACATCTCCTCTACCAGAGCGAGATTGGCGCCAACGCCTTTCTGGGCGGAATCAGCGAGAATTATCACACCAATCTGCTGCTAGACAAAAACAGCGACTATGTGGTGGTGGAGGCTGACGAATACGATCGCTCGTTTCATCAACTGACTCCCTATATGTCGGTGATTACCAGCATGGATCCCGACCACTTGGACATCTACGGCACCGCCGTGGCATACCAGGATAGTTTTCGTCACTATGCCTCGCTGGTTCAACACACGGTAGTGGTGAAGCAGTCTATCCTGCCCGTACTGCTGCAGGGCGAGGCCGAGGCACTCAATGCCAAGGTCTATTCCTATGCGGGAGAAGTGACCTCAGATACCGATGCCGCCCATCTGCCCCACTTCTATGCTCGCAACGTTCGCGTGAAGGACGGCGACATATATTTCGACTTCGTCACTCCCACCGAGGTGCTGCAAGACATGCGATTGGGCGTGCCTGTATGGGTCAACATCGAGAACAGCGTGGCGGCGATGGCGGTTGCATGGCTCAATGGCGTCACCAATGACGAATTGCGATTGGGGCTCAGCTCATTCCGAGGTGTGCAACGCCGATTCAACGTGCACGTTCGCACAGAGAAAGTGGTATATGTAGATGACTATGCTCACCACCCTATGGAGCTGGCCGCATCTATTCAAAGTCTAAGACGCCTGTACCCTGAACGACACATGATTGGTATTTTCCAACCACACTTATATACCCGTACGCGCGACTTCGCTACAGAATTTAGCCAGGTCCTGCATACCGTGGACGAACTGATACTTTTGCCCATCTACCCCGCACGCGAATTACCCATCGAGGGTGTGACGAGCGAGATACTCAAGAATCCCCATACCCCCCTCCAAGGAGGAAGAGAGGATGTCGTAATCGCAAAAGGAGAGGTAGTGGCATATATTGAGCAACGTGTCCACGAAACAGACAAGCCGGTGACGGTAGTGACGCTTGGTGCAGGCGATATTGACCGCCTTGTACCCGAACTAAGAGACAAACTGAAAAACCTATACTAACTATGAAGCAAAGTGTAAAATGGATAGGAATTACGGTGCTGCTGGCGCTTGTGATTGGCTATTTGGTAGGCAGCGCCGTATGGTGCGGCACGCAAGATGGGCGACAAGTGTGTCACCAATTGAACATCTGTATTGAAGACTCTGCAGCACGCCAGTATGTGACCAATGCTGAATTGGTAGCTCTGCTGCGCCAGAAAGGACTATATCCCATTGGCAAATCGCCAAGCACTATTTCCACGCAAGGAATAGAAACGGCTATCAATCAGCACTCTATGGTTCGTACAGCCGAGTGCTACACCAGTCCCAACGGCGATGTACAGGTGGTACTGACTCAGCGAGTGCCGGTATTGCGAGTTTTAACGGCAGCAGAGAGTTATCTGGTGGACACAGACCACCTACGGATGCCCGTTCGCGAGTCGGTGAGAGACACGCTACTGCTTGCAGAGGGAAACATCGGAGAGCGAATGGCGACACAGGAATTGGTGTCGTTTGCCGAGTGGCTGCGAAACAATCGGTATTGGCGCTATCGCATCAGCAAGATACGCGTGCGCACCCCTCGCTACATCGAACTGATACAGCCGGGCGATGCCACCATCATCATCGGAGGGCTCACGGACTACGAGCAGCAATTAGACAAACTGCAGACACTACAGCAGGAGGGACTGTCAAGGATGCCAGAGCACCGGGTATATCGCGAATGGGATCTTAGATACGCAGGACAAGTTATTGGACGATAATCACTTACAAAATAAACATTTAACATAAACCTTAACAAAGTATATGGCAAAGAAACAAAAACAACAGACAGCAGAATCGTTGCCACTCGTGGCAATTGACATTGGCAGCAATGGCGTACGCGCCATGGCAGCACGACGTGTGGACTGCGACCTACTGCACATCCTGGGATTTGAGGAGTCGCGCAAGTTCGCTTGTGTACAGAATGGCATCATCACCCAATCGGGTAATGCCGGATTTATGGTAGGCGAGGTACTACGCCTGCTTGCCAATCGCATTGGGGTAGCAGATCTGCCCACAGCATTCGTTACCGTAGGCGGCAAGTCTGCCTTGATAGCACAGGTATCCTCGCGACGCGATCTAATTCATCCACGCGAGATAACCACCAAGATTCTCCAAGACATGGAGTCGGAGTGCAAGAAGAAAATCGAGGCTCGTAATCCGGAGGTAGCAGTCATTGGACTGGTGCCATCGTATTGTATTCTGGACGGAAAAGAGCAAGATTACGCGCCCAGCATACCAATGCGCGCAGCACAAATCGAGATGCACTATATAGCCTTTGCCGGTCGCAAAGAGTTGGAGACACATCTCATCAAGAGTTTTGACCAGGCAGGCAAGTCGATCGAATCAACCTTTGTTCGCAGCGAGGCACTATTATCCGCCTTTGCCTGCGAGGATGGTGCGGAAATCCTGCAGCAGGGATGTGCCGTGCTGGATCTGGGTGCACAAACCACAACACTCAGTGTCTATAAAGGTACTGAGTATCTGTATCATAAGGTCATTCCACAAGGCGGCTATCACGTTACACGCATGATTGAGCAGCAGGGCATCAACTTCGCCACCGCCGAGGTGCTGAAATGCAAGTACGGCTACGCCGGAGCAGACCTCGTGGAGAAAAATCTGAAGATGCGTATCCCCGCATCGCCCGAGATTGGAGGCGAACTCACCATCACCAGCGAGGAACTGGCGTACATGATTGCGATGAAGCTGGAGGAGATTGTCAATCCTCTTATGGATGCACTCAAGCAATACGAGAAGCGAATCGGCACTCTGTACATCACCGGAGGCGGATCCATGCTGCAAGGCATAGACCGATACCTTGGTTCAAAGACTTCACTATCTGTGCTTTATGGAGCACATGACCAACTGCTGGATAGGCAGACCGATGAGCGATTCTGCGAACCGCAATACTCGGCACTGGTGGGAGCATTGATATTAGGTGCAGACTATCGAGACGCACACAAAGGAGAATTAGTTAAGAAACCCAATGTTTGGGATAAATTTCAAAATACCGTGGTGGATATTTTCACCGAACAACAGCAATAAAACACTACAACTATGAATGAAAATGAGATTTTGCCATTGCCACTAGATCTAGAAGATAATGCAATCATCAAAGTATTGGGCGTAGGAGGCGGCGGATGCAATGCTGTCAACTCGATGTATCGTCTTGGCATACAGGATGTTAGTTTCCTGGTCTGCAATACCGACAAGCAGGCGCTCTCCAAGTCTTCTGTGCCTGCTAAGTTGCAACTCGGTCCCGGACTCGGAGCCGGTGGTGATCCTACCAAGGCGGAGGAGTACGCCCAAGAAAGTCGCGACCGCATTCGCGAGGCGCTGGACGATGGCACGCAGATGCTTTTCCTCACCGCCGGAATGGGTGGAGGTACCGGTACCGGTGCCAGCGCTACCGTAGCAGAAGTGGCGCAAGAGATGAATATCCTCACCGTGGGTATCGTCACCATCCCGTTTGCATTTGAGGGAAACAAGAAGATTCGCAAGGCAATGACCGGACTCGCCAAACTGGCAGAGCACGTGGATGCCCTGCTCGTCATCAACAACGAGAAACTGAAACTGATTTATCCGGATCTCAATCTGCTCAACGCCTTCCAGAAGGCCGATGATGTAGTATGCAACGCAGCACGCTCCATTGCGGAGATTATCACGGTGCCGGGATATGTCAACACCGACTTTGCAGATGTGCGTAACACACTGAAAAACGGCGGTGTAGCCATCATGAACGTCGGTCGCGCCAGCGGTGAGAATCGTATCACTCAGGCCATCAACAATGCCCTCAACTCGCCTCTGGTCAACACCAACGATGTACACGGAGCCAAGCGTGTGCTGCTGCAGTTCTACTGCTCCAACGAGTGCGCCATCCAGATGTCCGAGATCAGCCAGATACACGATTTCGTGCAACTCGTGGGCGAAGATGTAGAGGTACAATGGGGTGCTTCCATCGACGACACCTTGGGCGAAGACGTGCGCGTGACCATCATCGCCACCGGATACGAGATCAGCGACATCCCCAGTCTGGAGGACGAGAACAGCATCGAGAAGGCCATCAACGACAACTACGATGATCCGAAGGAGAAAGAGCAACCACAGGAGCCTGCCAAGGAGGACGAGACACCTGCCGAGATTGACCTGACCAACACACTCAATATCGAGGAATCGCCTTCAACTCCTGCTGACAAGACTACCACACATCGTACCGGCAGCACCTCTGCGGATGACATCATTATCTTCCCTGCGGACGATGATGAACCTGCCGTTGAGCAACACAAAGATGAGGATAGCCAAAGCGCCTTCAAGAAATGGATGCGTGGCAGACGTTAATCGAAAAAACTAAAACAATACAGATATGGAAAACAAAGAAATGAATCTATTTGATCTATGTGTCATCATTGCACATGGCATACAGCGTGCATGTCGTGCGTGCTTTGCATTGCTGGCCAATATGCTGCGCCTGACCTACCGTGGTCGCTGGATTATCAGCATCATTGTGGTATTGGCATTGGCATTGGCCATCTTCCAGGCTCGTCCTACCGCACGTTGGTACAAAGTAGATGGTATCGTGGCGCTCAATGGTACTCGTCTGGAGACCGCCAAGCAGAGTGTAGCCGTGCTGGCGAACTGCCATCCGCTCTTTGAGACACAGAATCTCGCCACCCTGCTCGAGTTAGATTCGGAGGTGGCAGCAGGTTTGCGCAAGTTCCGCACCTTTGATGTGATCGACTGCCTAGATGATGGCAATCCGGACTATGTGGACTATGCCGGTAGCACCAGTTTCACCGATACGCTGAAGATACACATGGAGAATCGCATGGCTATCCAGTTTGAGATTCGTGGTACCGAGCACCTTGCACAGGTAGAGGAGGCTATCATGCACTACCTCAACACACGTCCGTACGCAGTAGCGCAATACGAGGCTTATTATCAAGGGATTAAGCAGGCATCAGAGGTTTTCAATGCCCAATTGGCAAAGATGGACAGCCTGTCCAGCATCTACTACCAGCAGCCCGTACAAGCACCACAAACACAAATGGCAAGAGACCCCAAAGATGGTAGTTTCGTCATTTCCGGCAAGCGTGAAGTCGTGATGCTGGACAAGGATTTCGAGCGTCAGATGACACGCATCCGTCAGACCGACCAGCAACTGGCGATCACCACCGCACCGATGGTGCTGGATAACCACTTCTACGCTCATGCTAAAGCGGAGAATGGTTACCTCTATTGCATCATCAGAAACGTATTGATTGCTTGGATTTTAGGACTGCTGATTGTAGCCCTGATAGAGTATCGCAAGCAGATTATCGCTTGGTTGAAGCGATAATCTGTTTGATAACAAAATAGACAATGGCTGCCCCCAGCAGCACCAATATAGCCACGCTTAGTTCGTGGCTATATTCTTTTATTTTATCCATTTGACCTTGTGCGATATAGCCAATCGCAGCAAGGACGCAGTTCCACGAGAAAGCACCCAGGAAAGTGTATAGCATAAACTGTCCGAAGTGCATGCGTGCCAGACCGGCTGGGATACTAATCAACTGACGCACAGCAGGTATCAGTCTTCCCACAAAGGTGGACACCTTGCCATGGTCGTTGAAGTAATCCTCTGCCACCTGTACCTTCTCACCACTCAACAGACAGAGATGTCCCAGGCGACTGTTGGCGAACTTATAGATGATGGGGCGACCGAGCCACATGGCGAGCAGGTAGTTGATGATAGCGCCCAGCATGGCACCGATTGTACCTGCCAGCACCACCAGAATCACGTTGACAAGATAGATATCGCTCACCGCCAGCGGACTATCCGGCATACCAGCCACCATGACAGCAGGAGGAATCACCACTTCGCTGGGAAATGGGATAAACGACGACTCAATGGCCATCAGGGCGACTATCGCCCAATACGTGGTATATGACGAATACCACGAGATAACGGTATCTACAAAATTCATCCAAGTAACTGTCTAACTTTCAGATTGATAGCCTTACCTTCTGCTTTACCGGCGAGGCGCTTGGTAGCTACTCCCATCACCTTTCCCATGTCTTGTGCACTGGTGGCCCCCACCTCGGCAATGATAGCGCGCAGAGCCTCCTCCAGTTCTGCCTCACCCATCATAGCAGGCAAGTACAGTTCGATGACACGTGCCTGTGCCAACTCCTCGTCTGCGAGCTCCTGACGACCGGCATTCACATATAGTTCGGCAGACTCCTTGCGCTGCTTGAGCAACTTCTGCAGGATTTTAAGAGCCTGATCATCATGCAGTTCTCCATCTGTTCCTTTGGCTGCACGTGCCTCCAAAAACTCCTTTTTAATTCCACGCAGTGCCTCCAGCGACACCTTGTCTTTTGCGAGCATAGCCTTCTTGATATCCTCGCTGATTTGATCAAATAAACTCATTTTCTATATTTATATTAGTGATTGGACTGCAAAAGTAGTTATTTTTTTTCACATATGCAAGAGAAGTGTAGAAAAAATAAGTGGAGCCCCCTTAGAGACCCCTTAGAGACCCCTTAGAGACCCCTTAGCAAAACTGCTGAATCGATTCAAAATACGTATAGCCCGCCTCCGACAGGATGGTCAGCAATTCGTCTTTGTCCTGGTCGTGGTAGGCGCACAGGTCATCCAGCGAGTCAAACTCACCATCGCGAAGCCACATATTGATACTGGAAACCAGAATGGTAGGATTAGTTGGTAGCATAGTTAATCATGATTTGTATTGCGATGCAAAGGTACACAAAAAAACACAAATCTGCAAATATTATCCACAAATCTGCTAAAAATACGCAGAAAAATTTGCACATGTCGCAAAAAAAGACTACCTTTGCCAATAATCAATCATTTTATCCATAAATCCACCACTACCATGAAGAAGATTCTACTTATTCTCTCCGCGTGCATGCTCCTCATCGCATGTCACAAGCAACCACAGGAGCCGTCCTTCTGGCTCGGCGCAGACATCAGCGGCACGACCGAACTGGAGCAAAAAGGAGTGCAACTCATGAACTCATCCGGCGAACCACGCGAGAACACCGCACTCATGAAGGAGATAGGACTCAATGCCATCCGACTGCGCGTATGGGTGAACCCGCAAAACAAAGTTTTCCACGTTACCGAGCAAGGCGAGTGGATAGGTGTTCCTACCCCACCCGAGGAAGGTCGTTTTGCATGGTCCAGCAAGGAAGACGTCCTGGATATGGCACTGCGTGCCAAGCAGTTAGGCATGGCGTTGATGATAGACTTTCACTATAGCGACTGGTGGGCAGACCCAGGCAAACAAATCATTCCGGAGGCATGGAAAGATATGTCGTACGAGCAAATGCGCGATGCTGCCGTCGAGCACACTCGCGAGACATTGCAGCTGCTCAAGGACAACGACATCGATGTCAAATGGGTGCAGATTGGCAACGAGACCACCCACGGTTTTCTATGGGGAATGGCGCGTGCCGAGGACGATATGGCGCACTATGCCGGCATCACCGATGCCTGCTACGAGGCGGCGAAAAACGTCTATCCCAACACTATCTGCATCGTGCATATCGACTGCGGTAGCGACATCAAGCGATACCACTTCATCTTCGATGGTCTCAATCAGTACGGCGCACGCTACGATATGATTGGCATGAGCATGTACCCCTATTGGGACATTCAGGAGCACCTCACCGAGAGCGAGGACGAGACCCTGGAGAAGGTGCTTCAGAACATCGGCACCCTCTATGACGAGTATGGCAAAGAGACCATGATTGTAGAGATTGGCTACCACGCCGACCACGCAGAGGCAGGTTACGATTACCTGCTCCGCTCGATGCGCGCCCTGCGCGACAGCACCGACGGACATTGCCGTGGTGTCTTCTATTGGGCGCCCGAGGCAGAAGGCGGATACCCATTGGGAGCCTTCCGTGGACACAAACCCACGAAGATTATGCAGGCGTTTACAGACCTGTAAGCTACAGGCTATCAGCAAGCTATAGTACTACTACGCATTGCGATACGTCTTCGGAGTCACGCCCATGTGCGACTTAAAGAAGCGATTAAAGAAAGCCACATTATCAAAGCCCAACGATAGAGCTATCTCCTTGATTTGCAGATTAGTGATCTTGAGTTGGGCTTTGGCATCGGTAAGGATGGCATCGATGATGATATCGCCGGCGGTGCGCTCGCTCACCTGACGAATCGTGGAGCACAAATGCGGTAGGGTGATGCGCATCGCATCGGCATACTCCGACACATGATGCCACTCTTGATAGTGCTTCAGCACGAGTTGACAATACTCCTGATAGATTTCCGTTTTGCGATCCTGCGGACGAATGGCAACCTCCGAACTCGACGAGGCGAAGTTGGAATATGTCAACTTCAAGATATTCAGCACATACACCATCTTCTCCGAACTGAGCATGGATGGCATGCAGTTGCTGGCCTGATTGAGCAAATCTACCAAACTGATGAATACTCCAGCCTGATCCTGCTGCAAGTGTAGGATCGGCGATGTCAATCCCAATGCCGTCAACGACAGACGACCGCCGAACGTATTCTTCTCCAGAAAACTGCCGGAAAACAAGATGTAGTGTACCAACGCGTCCTCCGAACACTCATGGATGAGCATAAAGCTGCCTGGCTCCAATATGAGCACATCGTTCTCGTGGCAACTATACTCCGTGATGTTGATTGTGGCACGTGCGTTACCACGCACCAGCATGGCAAACACACCACACTTAATCTTACACGGGAAACGACCATATTCGTTCATCACCTTGCCGCGAGCATCACCTATCAGGTAATCAACAGGGCAGTCCAGTAGAGGGATATTCTTTTCTTGCATCGTCTTATTTTTTTCGTATTCACAAATTCGGGTGCAAAGATACTAAAAATATTCGATATATACGAATAATCTAAAAAAAAAGTACGTTTTTCGTCAAAAAAAACATACTTTTCTATAAACCTATATTAAATCTGAACCTCATTGCCCATGTAGGAGCAGCAATATCATTACGATGTGTCACCCGCCATACACTATGCAGATCCAGCACACGGAATATATTGCCGATACCACAGCCGAGCTCCACATATGGTAGCGACAGATCACCTCCATACGCCAGTTTCATCGTCACCAACTCGCGCAGTCGCAGGTAGCGAATACCCGGTATCAGATTGAATAAGACTCCCTGTCCGTTCCACGCCACATGCAATCCAATGTACTCTCGAGCGCTGAACTGCCCATTATTCATCAGCGTGAATCGGTACGGATCATAGGCATATCCCTGGTTTCCCTCAAAGTGATGCAGCAACAAATCCGGCACCTTACCAATCACATATCCAGCAGACAAGGCATAGTCGAGCGTTCCCCCCATCCCCAAATCGGCCTCTTGCCGCAGCATGACTCCCAGTCTGCCGTACAGCGTGTACGAGTCGCTCCACCAGCTACCCATCTCCGCCGCCAGATACAGCACAGGCATGTGGCTGCGCACATGGATGCGACGCATGTACTGATCAACCTTTCGTTCGTGCCACCCCAGACGCACAATGCCACCAATCGTCTGGTAATTAAATCCCATATTTCCCACGCGCAGATAGAGTTCGGTCTCCAGATTATCCGTCCAGTCATTCTCGGTACGTAACTGGAATTGGCGCTGACGGAGCATGGTGTTCTTCGCACCGGCATTGGAGTATATTGCCTCCAGCGCATACGATGTGAAGTCCATCGTGTGATACCCCACGCCATTCTCGTAGCACAGGCGACTGAGGTCGCTAACCTCCGGCCACACATAATGGTCTGTATATTCCGCCACCAGCAGATGCCTTCGCAGAGCGGGAATGAGCACACTCACACGTCCCAATCCGGTCACACCTTGGTTGCGGAAGCCATACCCGACCGCAGCCTCCAGACTCACATTCCGCCATAGTTTTTCATTCGTTCGGAAGGGTAGTCCAACGTGTACGCCCTCGGTACGATTAACCTGCAGGATCTCCTGAATATGACCGACATCCACACATGTTCCTGTGGGTATATATCCAGTATTGATGATGTTTGCCATCCATTTGGCAAATCGTATCACCGGCACATTCTCTATCGAATCCATCGCCTGCGTCGTCTCCACGCCTGGCATATCAATGGCTGCACTTGGCGCTACCACCACAGGGCGCGCACATGTGCTGTCTGCCTGCAGACGATGAGCAATCAGCACAGTAGGGAAGGTACGGCTGTTATCCGTCTTGACCGCAAAGTCCAGCACTATCTGCACCTGCTCATCTGCCAAGGTATGATCCCCCGCAAACGACTGTCGAATCTGCGCGCCACGCAAATAATTCACCTGCGTCTCACGCGGCACATTCGCTTCCACGGCGCGCAGCGCATAGGTAGCCGAATCGATATAGAGTGAGCCGTTCAGTGTCTCATAGAATGGGTTCTTCGTTCGGAAGTGTACCACATACGTCTTACCCTCGTCCGTCTCCAGCGAATCTGCCAGGTAATACTGATAATAGGTACTTCCGGATCGCGCCAGCGGAGACAGAAAACTGCGTCCCATCAGGGCAATCTCGTTGTCGTAGAAATTGATATTTCCATCCTCTGTGAGCAGCGCCTGATAATCCGTAGGGGTCATAATCATGGCTCTCTCAATCGGGTTGGACAAAGTTTGCACGTGGGTTCTCTGCAATCTTACACGCTTCTCCGAGGTATATAGTGGGAGCAACCAACTATCCTCATTGCCTGCATCATGCCGCACAGAATCGACCACCGGAAGCATACCGGATTGCAGATTGCGCCACAGTTTACGCTCCAGATGACGTCGCTGTATATCGCTGATATAGAGTTGAGTAGATTGTATGGCCTCGGTCTCTGCATCGGATTGCATGCGATCGTTCTCCATACGATGTTCGCGTACCGCCTGCAGCAGAGGCAATGCCTGATTGGCACCTGGCAATGCCAGCACCTCACTCAAGGCGGCCGTTTGCTCCTTGAGTTCAATTTGTACGGCAGCAATCACTCCCGCCTCAATAGTAAAACGCTCGGTACGATACCCCACAGCCGACACCACCACGACGCGTTTTCGTGTGAGATCAGCCTTGAGCACAAACGATCCCTCATCATTGGTTGCCGTACCAATCTTTGTGCCCTGCAGATAGACCGAAGCATTGGGTATTGCGTCTCCCGTCTCTGCCGAGAGCACGTCGCCTATCAGCATCGTCTCCTCGGCATGACACGCCATACCCACACACAATAGCACGCACAGCAATATGTAGTATATTCGTCTCATGAGGTACGGTTCGCTGGGTGATAATTCAGTACGGCACGACGCAAATCACCGATCTCCAGATGCGTATAAATCTCGGTAGTGGTCAGTTCCTCGTGACCCAACAATTGCTGTATAATTCTCAGATCTGCACCATTTTGCAGCATATGCGTGGCAAACGAGTGTCGCAATGTATGTGGCGACACCTTCTTGGTGATACCAGCCTGCTCTGCCAAACGGCGAATAATGGTAAAAATCATCGCACGCGTCAGTTGGCGTCCATACCGATTGACAAAGGCAATATCGATATAGTCTGGCTTGACATCCAGTTGTGCTCTGTCTTGCATCCAGTAGCCAAACCACTGCCGCGCCTCGTCCGAAATGGGTACCAAACGCTGCTTACTACCCTTACCCTCAATCAGCATATAGCCGTCCGCCAGATACATATTTGATAGGCGCAGGTTGACAAGTTCGCTCACACGCAGTCCGCTACCATAGAGCATCTCCACGATAGCGCGGTTGCGATGTCCCTCGTTGCAGCTGAGGTCGATCTGCTCAATGAGCCTTCCTATCTCATCCACCGACAGTACATCCGGCAAGTGTAGTTCGCGCTTGGGATTCTCTATCAGTTCTGATGGGTCTTGCTCAATGTAGTTATGATATAGTAGGAATCGGTAAAAAGAGTGCACCCCCGACAGGATGCGAGATTGCGTACGCGCATTGCTACCCGTTCCGAAGTAGTCAAACACAAACGCCTGCAAATCATCAAATGTGGCATGCACCACATCGATGCCTTTTTCTTCACAATAGGCTTGCAGTTTGTCCAGATCCTGCTCGTATGCATCTATTGAATTATCCGCTAAACCTCTCTCGAGCTTTAGGTACATATGATATTCCTTATTGAGGGATGTCGGTGACACTGCTCTCGCTATTTTTTTATCAGCACACCGCGAAAATGTGCACGATAAATAGTATCCTGTTTCTGTGTAAAATAGATAGACACATCCATTGTATCACCTATTTGCTCCACGTGCATGCACCCCTCCTCAAATACGCGAATATCCACGATGCCGGCATTCTCTATTTGCAGCAGATAGCTGCCATGAGGCATTCCTTCAAAGTCCATTCCTGGCAGGAAAGTGTATGCCTTGGGATCGGGATCACTATGATAGTCGCCTGGCATCAACTGCTTCTCTGCCAGGAAGATATCACTCAGGTACAGGTTCCAACCCGTACCTACCATATGGTACGTGGAGTCCAGATACAGGTCGCCGCCATAAAGGTCCAATCCGAACACATTCAGTGGCACAGAGTCGTAGAACCGACCAAACGACTCTACGTAGGCCAACTCGTACTCGTCAGGGGCTACCACCGGAGGATTGGGTCTGCCCTTTACGCGACACCCTGCCACAACCGATGCCACCAGTAGCAGAATAAATATGAATAGTGAATTATTTCGCATAATCAATCGTAATTTTTCTGGATGGATAGAGCGCCGCCAGATATCCCAAGGTCAGTACAATCACGGCCACCAGCACCACGTCAGCCATATGTACCACCACCGGATAGGCGGCTATCACATATTGCGTTCCATCACCTAACTTGATGATACCCAGATGCTCTTGTATCAGGCACAGTACCACGCCTATAATCAATCCGCCCAATGCTCCCAAACTGCTGATAATCCATCCCTCGTATAGGAATATGCGCCTGATCTGCGCAATATCAGCGCCCAGATGGCTGATGGTCTGTATATTATCCTGCTTATCCAGTATCAGCATGGATAGCGAACTGATGATATTAAAACCGGCGATGAGCAATATCAGCACCATTAGTAGCAGGGTGAGAAATTTCTCCACATGCACAATGCGATAGAAATCCGCCTGTTGCTCATACTGATCAGCCACGATGTATTCGTCACCTACTATCTTTCGGATTTGCTGCTTCGCGTGTTTGGTTGAAACAGTCGGAGAAATCCTCAGTCCTATGGCAGTAGCCTGATGGTCATTATAGTCAAATAGTGCACGTGCTTGCGAGATGGATACCAGCGTCACTCGGTCGTCATATTGTATCTGATTCACGGCAAAAGTGCCTGCCACAAATGCCACACTATGGTTAAAACACTCATCCGGACGCAGCATATTCACACGCCCCTCGCGTTTAGGAGCAAATAGCTGCAGTCCACCAGCCAGATAAGGATTCACACCCAACTGAGCTGCCAGGCCTCGCCCCATCACCGCCCGTTCAAACGAACCATCATAGACAGAGTAGTTACCCTCAGCTATGATGCTGTCTATATGCGTCAAGTTCTGAAAAGCATCATCCACACCCATCAATATAGCAGGGGTTTGATGATCGTTGTACTGAACGAGCGCCGTCTCTATTACCTGCTCGCTCACCACCTCCACAAATGGCAACGTACGTACCGAATCGATACACGGTGCATCTGTGTCAAAATACTTGCCGGTTGAGGATGTAATACGCAGTTGCGGATCAAACTCCGAGAACATCTGTTGTACCAGCGACTCAAAGCCGTTCATCACACTTAGCACGCATATCATTGCCGCCGTTACCACTGCTACTGCAGCAGTAGATACACCGCTCACGATATTGATAGCATCATATCCCTTCTTTGAGAAGAGATAGCGCCATGCTATGTGCCACTCTACCTTCACCGACTCAGTATCAACTCTTTAGCAACTCATCTATGCGCTCCATACGGTCGATGGTCTCGTCCAGATGGAAGTGCAACTCCGGAATGATGCGCAACTGATGGCGCTCCAGATTGCCCATCTCAAAGCGAAACTTCGCCTTCTCCTGTTCGATATTTTGCAGGACGGTCTCGGCACTACCAGTGCCACCTGCCACAAAGATAGACAGATACACATGGGCAATAGCCAAATCCGGGCTCACGCGCACTTCGCTCACGCTGATAAGCGTACTCGAGAGCGTGCGCGCGTACTTGAGCAATATATCGCTCATATCCTTCTGTATCAGGCGAGCGATCTTCTGTTGTCGTGTTCCTTGCATAAGGTTTTTTCCTTTCTTAGTAGCAACAAAGGGGAAAGGAGACGACGTCTCTTTTCCCGATGTATTGCTGTCTCTGCTTACTGCTGCTACGATGCAGTCAGCTGATTGTTCTTTTAATACTTGTGACGTCCCTCGTCAGCTACGGTCAGTTTCTTGCGACCTTTTGCGCGACGAGCTGCCAATACGCGGCGGCCATTTGCGGTTGCCATTCTCTCACGGAAGCCGTGTTTGTTGCGACGCTTACGTTGTGAAGGTTGGAAAGTACGTTTCATTTCTCTTACATTTTAGGTCCTCAGTACAAGGACAGGTTATTAACTCGTAATATCTAATATTCTAATCCTGATTTTCGACCATATTGAGCCGAAAAAGCATGCAAAGGTACGACATTTTTTTGATATAGGCAAATATTCTGCAAAAAAAATGCTTTTTTTTACGCTTTTCGCATATTTCGGCGCTTTTTAGACAGTACCATTTTATGATTTGACCGAAAAATTGTATCTTTGCACACCATTTACATTAATAAAATATCATTATGGCTACAAAAAAACTTACTAAATCAAAAAATCGTACGCTCGCAGGCGTATGTGGAGGTCTGGCTCAGTATCTGGACTTTGATGTTACCATCGTACGCATCGTGTATACAGTGCTGACTTTCTTCTCCGGAGCTTTTCCGGGCGTCATTCTCTACATCATCATGATGCTCATCATGCCGGATCAGGATCCTAATGACGGCATCGAAGAAGCAGAGGTGGTCGGGTAAACTATAGTCGGCACTTAAAATCCTGATAGTCAAACTCTTTCCAGAGTCGGTACATGTCCCCTTCTTGCAAGTATATTGCAGGGAGGGGCATTCCGTTAAAGGTATTGTTCTTCACCATTGAGTAGATCGCCATATCATTAAAGCGCAGTATATCACCGGCTTGCAGCGGTTTATCAAATCGATAGTCACCTATTATATCTCCTGCCAGGCAGGTTGGTCCCCCCAGTCTATACACATAGCCACTTGATTCCGCCTCGCCCTGCTCCGACTCCTCATCTCGCCTTAACACTGTTGCTCCCTCCAACGGAGGCGTATAGGGCATTTCGATCACATCCGGCATGTGGCACGCAGCACTGGCATCCACAATCACCACACCATCCAAGCCGACAGCAGAAGGTGTTTTTCTCACCTCCAGCACCTCGGTGTACAGATAACCGGCATTGAGCGCTATCGCCTCACCCGGTTCCAGATACACGTCTACCTTATACTTATTGCGCGTGCGCGCGACAAGGCGCTCCAAGCGCTCAATGTCATATCCGACACGCGTGATATGATGTCCCCCTCCGAAGTTCACCCACTCCATCTGCTCCAGATACTTGCCGAATTTTGCCTCAAAGGCATCCAGCGTGGTCTCCAGATCGTCAGAGTCTTGTTCACATAGTGTATGAAAATGCAGTCCGGACAGCCACTCCATGGCGTCAGGATTAGCCTGCAGCATGGTTTCAAACTCCGCCAGCGTAGTGCCTAATCGACTGCCTGGCGCACATGGATCATAGATAGCATGATCCGCTTGTGTTGAGCACTCAGGATTGATACGTAGTCCAACCTGCAATCCTGCTGCCTTGGCGCGAGCGCCAAAGCGCAGCAACTGAGCCGGCGAATTGAACACAATATGGTCACAAATCCTGCATATCTCATCCATTTCCTGTTCACGAAAAGCAGGATTGAACACATGATTCTCCTTTCCCTTCGACTGGTATTCAGCCTTGCCGGCTATCTCCTCATGATAGAGTTTGGCCTCATAGAGTCCGCTGGCAGTAGCACCACTCAGGTACTCAGCCACCAGCGGATAGAGGGCATAACACGAGAACGCCTTCTGCGCCAGCAGAATATGCGCTCCGGTGCGATCCATCACACCGCGGAGCACTTGCAGGTTCTCTCGTATTTTATCTACGTCCACGACGTAGCATGGGGTCGCAAGTTGCATCAGATGAAGATTAGTTGCACAATGATGTATATCGGCAGACAAACTACCAACGAGAACTTAATCATATAGCCGAAGAACGACGGCATATTGATACCCTCCTGCTCTGCGATGGATTTCACCATGAAGTTAGGTCCATTACCGATATAGGTCAGCGCGCCAAAGAATACCGCACCCATCGATATTGCTTTCAGGAACGGATCAGCAGCAATCAATGCATCATTAGGATTAGCCGGTGCCATTGAGTTGAAGACCATCGCCGTAGGCGCATTGTCCAAGAAGGCACTCAGTGCACCTGTGCAATACACGTACTGCCACTCCTGGCTGAGGAATTGCTGGATAGTATCCTTCATTCCTTCCAGATACATCAGCGCCGGAGTCATCGTGCAGAAGATTCCCAGGAACACACATGCTACCTCCAGAATTGGAGTCCAACTATAGTTATTGGCCACACGTACCTCACGCTTGGTTGTAAACCAGGATGCCGCAATGATACCTATGAATACCCACTCGCGCAGGAGCTTCAGATACCATGGAGCATGATGGATAATCTCGCCTGCCTCGCTCTTAACGTCTGCCATGAACGGCAGGTAGGTAGCATTGATAAACATCGTGCTGGCGACAACGCATACCAGCCACAGGATGTTGATCAGTCCAGAGAACTGCATCGGTTTAAACTCCTGTGCATCAGCCAATTTATGTTCCTCTGGCTCTTTCTTGTACAGATAAGTATCTACACAGAAATAGGTTACGAGCAGCAAGGCACCTGTCAACGCCCACTCACCAATCATATTCTGCATCCACCACATGAACGGAGCCCCCTTCTGGAAGAGGAGGAACAATGGTGGATCACCCAGCGGAGACAATAGTCCGCCACAGTTAGCCACAATGGCGATGAAGAACAGCACCGTATGTACCTTGTACTTACGTTGACTGATGGTCTCCAGTAGCAGACGAATGAGCAGCATCGCAGCACCGGTCGTTCCCATAAACGATGCCAGCCCCCATCCCACCATCATGATGATAGAGTTGGTTAACGGAGTCGCCTTCAGGTCACCACGGATGTGAATACCACCGGTAGTAACAAAGAGCGCCATCAGCAGCAGGATAAACGGCACATAGTCATACACCATTTGGTGCATCAGATTGTGTGACATGCCATTGACGCACAGCCAAATGGCAACAGGTACGCCCAAGATGAGCGAGACATACAACTTGTGGGAATTGTGTTCCCACCACTCTCCCACATGCGGTATCAAGGGGAGCACCGCTATGCAGAGCAGCATCACTGCAAACGGGATTAGCATCCAAGCCGGAATCATAGTATTATATTTTTCGTATTAGTTTTATATATGCGATTTTTCCTCCCTTCATGAGGAGGTCAGGTGGGGTTCCTAATCAAGTTTAAGCACCGCCAAGAATGCCTTTTGCGGCACCTCTACATTGCCAATCTGCTTCATGCGCTTCTTACCGCGCTTCTGCTTCTCCAGCAGTTTGCGCTTACGACTCACGTCACCACCATAGCACTTGGCCAGCACATCCTTGCGCACCTGCTTAACCGTCTCACGAGCGATAATCTTCGCGCCGATAGCCGCCTGGATGGCGATATCAAACTGCTGACGAGGCAGCAGTTCCTTGAGTTTCTCGCACATACGGCGACCAAAATCCACAGCATTGGCACGGTGTGTAAGCGTCGATAGTGCATCCACCTGCTCACCATTGAGCAGCAGGTCCAGTTTAACCAAATCCGACGGACGGAAGCCATTCGGATGCCAGTCAAAGCTTGCGTATCCCTTGCTTATTGATTTCAGTTTGTCGTAGAAGTCAATCACAATCTCACCAAGCGGCATATCGTATAGTATCTCTATGCGGTCGCCGCTGATATACTCCTGCTTGACCAGTTCGCCGCGCTTGCCGAGGCAGAGCGTCATGATCGGACCGATAAAATTGCTGGTCGTGATGACCGACGCGCGGATAAACGGCTCCTCGATGCGGTCTATCTCCGTCAAATCCGGCATGCCTGCCGGATTGTGTACCTCTATCATCGTGCCATCCTTGCGATAGACATTGTAACTAACGTTCGGCACCGTGGTGATAACATCCATGTTAAACTCGCGATCCAGTCGTTCTTGCACAATCTCCATGTGCAGCAGTCCCAGGAAACCGCAGCGGAATCCGAACCCCAGTGCAACGGACGACTCGGGTTGGAAGGTCAGACTGGCATCGTTGAGTTGCAGTTTCTCCAGACTGGCACGCAGATCCTCGTAATCCTCCGCCTCAATCGGATACACACCGGCAAAGACCATCGGTTTCACCTCCTCAAATCCGGCTATCGCCTTGTCACACGGACGCGACACATGTGTGATTGTATCGCCCACTTTTACCTCCGTACTGGTCTTGATTCCCGAGATGATATAGCCCACATTACCGGCACTTATCTCCTTGCGCGGCGACATGTCCAGGCGCAAGATGCCTATCTCGTCGGCATCGTACTCTTTACCCGTGTTAAAGAAACGCACACGATCACCTGTACGCATGGTACCATTCACTACCTTAAAGTAGCCGATGATACCACGGAACGAGTTGAATACCGAGTCAAACACCAGACATTGCAGCGGAGCATCAGGGTCGCCCACCGGAGCAGGGATATGCTCAATGATGGCATCCAGAATCTCCGGCACACCTTCTCCCGTCTTGGCGGAACAGCGTAGGATCTCCTCGCGCTTGCACCCCAGCAGGTCAATAATCTCGTCCTCCACCTTGTCCGGCATAGCTGACGGCATGTCGCACTTATTCATCACAGGGATGATCTCCAGGTCGTGCTCCAGCGCCATGTACAGATTGCTGATAGTCTGCGCCTGCACACCCTGACTGGCATCCACTACCAGGAGCGCGCCCTCGCAAGCCGCAATCGAGCGACTCACCTCGTAGCTGAAGTCCACGTGACCCGGGGTGTCAATCAGATTCAGTGTGTAGCCTTTATAGTCCATCTGGATGGCGTGGCTCTTGATGGTGATGCCTCGCTCTTTCTCCAGCTCCATATCGTCCAGCACCTGATTCTCCATCTGGCGCTTATCTACCGTGTTGGTAATCTCCAACATACGATCCGCCAAGGTCGATTTACCATGGTCGATGTGGGCGATAATACAGAAATTGCGTATATTCTTCATAGTCCTCTGTTACGATGGAATTTAATCTACCAGCACCGGATTTTCATCCACCTGCCATGGCAGACCGTACTGATTCAGCATATCCATATACGGATCCGGATCAAAGTCCTCCACATTAAACACACCCGCACCCTTCCATGTACCGGTCATCACCATGGCGGTACCGATCATGGCAGGCACGCCGGTGGTGTAACTGATTGCCTGACTGCCGACCTCGCGGTAGCACTCCTGGTGGTCGCAGACATTGAATATCTTGATGGCGCGCTTTTTGCCGTCCTTCACACCGGTGAAGATACATCCAATATTGGTTTTTCCTACCGTACGCGGTCCCAGGCTGGCTGGATCTGGCAGCAATGCCTTCAGCAGTTGGATAGGTACGATCTCACGACCCTCAAATAGAATTGGATCCGTACGCAGCATGCCTACGTTCTCCAGACACTTCATGTGCGTCAGGTAACTCTGGCCAAACGTCATGAAGAATCGGATGCGCTTAACGCCCGGGATATTCTTCGCCAGCGACTCAATCTCCTCGTGGTGCAGCAGGTACATATCTTTCATCCCCACGCCCTCAAACTCATACTCGCGCTTGATCTCCATTGGTTTGGTCTCCACCCAATGTCCATTCTCCCAGTACGAACCATTGGCGCTCACCTCGCGCAGGTTGATTTCGGGGTTGAAGTTGGTAGCAAAGGGATAACCATGGTCGCCGCCGTTGCAGTCCAAGATATCGATGGTATGAATCTCGTCGAAGTAATGCTTGAGTGCATATGCGCTGAAGACACTCGTCACCCCCGGATCAAAGCCCGTTCCAAGCAGTGCAGTGATGCCGGCATTCTTGTAGCGCTCCTGATAAGCCCATTGCCAACTGTAATCGAAGTAGGCGGTGAAGCCCAGTTCCTGGCAGCGTTTTTCGTATATAGCGCGCCATGTTGGGTCCTCGGTATCCTCCGGCTCGTAGTTAGCGCTATCCACGTAGTGTACGCCACATGCCAAACAAGCGTCCATGATTGTCAAGTCCTGATACGGCAATGCCAGGTTCAGCACCACATCCGGTTGCACATTCTTGATCAAGGTCACCAACTCATCCACGCTGTCCGCATTGACTTGTGCGGTAGTGATGATTGACTTCGACTTGCCTTCTGCCTCGATTTTGGCTTTCAGTGCATCACATTTGCTGACCGTACGACTTGCTATGCATATCTCAGTGAATACTGCATCATTTTGTGCGCATTTCTGAATGGCAACCTGAGCCACTCCTCCGCATCCTATTACCAATACTTTTCCCATCTTGTGTTTAATTTTTCATTTTGCGCGCAAAGGTACGACAAATTTTTCACATATGCAAGCATTGGACTGAAAAAAACGCAGCAACGGGCGAAATTTTAAGGTGGCGCATCGCGCTCGGTGTCCTCGAATTACTACATTTTTCTCAATTTGCTTGCATATGTCAAAAAAAATCAGTACCTTTGCGGTCGCGTTCGGAATATCCGAACCAGACGATGAAATTAAATGCTATGAATCAAGATATAGTGATACTGGCTATTGAGTCCAGCTGCGATGATACCTCCGCCGCCGTTGTACGCGAGGTGGAGGAGAACGGAGTCCGGCACACGGCCCTGCTCAGCAATGTTACCGCGTCACAAAAGGTGCACGAGGAGTTCGGGGGCGTAGTACCCGAACTCGCCAGTCGCGCCCATCAGCAGAATATCGTGCCAGTAGTGGATACCGCTCTGCGCCGTGCCGGCGTAGAGAAGAGTGAACTGCGCGCCATTGCCTTCACCCGCGGTCCGGGACTGCTGGGCAGCCTGCTGGTTGGTACATCCTTTGCCAAAGGACTGTCATTGAGTCTTGGGATACCTCTCGTGGAGGTCAACCACCTCCAGGGACACGTGCTCGCACACTTCATTGAGCCTCCCTATCCCACCTTCCCCTTCCTCTGCCTGCTCGTGAGCGGCGGCAATAGTCAGATTGTGTTGGTCAAGTCATACAAGGATATGCAAATCATCGGTCAGACCATCGATGATGCCGCCGGTGAGGCCTTCGATAAGTGCGCCAAGGTCATGGGACTCCCCTATCCGGGAGGTCCATGGATTGATAAGCTCTCCAAGCAGGGGAACCCGACTCGTTACCCATTGGCAAAGCCCAATCTGCCCGGCTACGACTATAGTTTCTCGGGACTGAAGACCTCCTTTCTCTACACAATGCGCGACCTCATGCGCGAGCATGGTGTAGAGACAGTAGAAGAACTCGCAGCGCGCCTTCCTAACCTGCGTGAGGACTTGTGCGCCAGCCTGCAGCAGACCATCATCGACATCCTGCTGCGCAAGTTGCGTCGCGCCGCCATCGACCTGGGCATTCGCCAGATAGCCGTTGCCGGTGGCGTGAGCGCCAATAGCGGACTCAGAGATGCCATGCTCGCCCTGGGCAAGAAACATGGCTGGCAGGTATTCATACCGCCTTTCTCCTACACAACAGACAATGCCGCCATGATTGCCGAGGCAGGCTACTTCAAATACCTGGATGGCGAATTCTGCCCCATCGATGCAGTCCCCTATGCAAAAACCAGAATTTAGACATATCGACCCCTTATCGACCCCTTATCGAGACGTTATCGTTTTCATGGTCACACTGGTGGTGGCAAACTACCTGTGGAAATTCACCGTGCATGGCGATGAATCCACTGTGGCAGGTGATACAGTTACGTGGTTGGGGCTCAACCTCACGCCTGTCTTTGATGCCTACGCACGCCACATTGCAGCCGTGGTCTTCGCTATCATCAGGAGCATGAAGGACACCATTTACATGACCGGCGCCACAACCCTGCGGTGGATCAGCGGACACGGCACCCATATCGTATGGAGCTGCACGCCCATCAAGCAATCTTTTATCTGGCTCTGTTTGCTGCTGACTACCAGTCCCATTCTGCCTCTGCTGGATCGCCAATACCGCACAGCCGCCATCAAAATCGGTTGGACTATGGCAGGACTGGTGGCTATCTATGCCTTCAACATTCTGCGTATCGTACTGATTACCCTGGCTCTGGAGCACCACCCCGAGTGGTTCGAACTACTGCACACCTATATCTTCAAATACCTCTTCTACGCGATGATGTTCCTCCTATGGGTCATCTACGTGGAGAAATTGAAGAATTGACACTATTGCTAACAGATGAATTTATTACTGAACATATTGTTATCTATCTCTATCCTGACCGGAGCCGGCAATACCCAGCAGGCCAATATCAGCGTGGAGATTCGCAACCTCACCAGTGGTGAGGTCATTGAGGAGTATCGCAGCGCACACGTGGTGCCACCAGCCTCCACAATGAAACTCCTCACCACCGCAGCCGCCCTCGAGACCCTGGGTGCAGACTTCCGTTTCCCCACTGTGCTGGAATACAGCGGCGCCATCAGCGATGGTGTGCTGCATGGCAACCTGTACATTCGCGGGAGCGGAGATCCCTCGCTGGGTGACCGCAAGCGCGGACAGGCATTTCTCTCCCGTTGGGTCAAGCAGGTGCGCGAGGCAGGTATCCGTCGCATCGAGGGCGCCATCATCGCCGACATGACCCTGCTCGATGGCGATGCCAGCAACCCGGCTTGGTTGGGCGAGGATGCCGGCAATTACTATGCGCCCGGAATCTTTGGTATCAACTACATGAGCAACACCATGAATATCATCCTGCGTAGCGCCGCCATCGGCACCACCGCAGAGGTGCTGCGTACCGATCCCGCCGTGCCAGACATGCACTTTATCAACCATATTCGTTGCACGGAGATTAACTACGATGGTGCCTTCGTGCATGGTATGCCATACAGCCATGAGCGCTACCTCACAGGTAGTGTGCCCAGCAATCGCGGTCAGTTCGGTGTACAAAGCGACCTGCCCAACCCCGGACTACTCCTTGCGCAGCATTTCACCCAGCATCTCAACGCCTCCGGCATCGAGGTCACAGAGCCAGCCACCTACGTAGCAGAGGGGCGTTTGCCGCATCGAACCGAGATATACACACACCTCAGCGACTCGCTGGGAGCACTCATCGCTGAGACCAATATCCACAGCAATAATCTGTATGCCGAGGCCATCTTCCGCTATCTAGGTCTAACCTACGGACACCCCGGTACCATCAATAACTCCGCCAATTTTCTACGCGACTACTGGAATCGTCGCGGCATCAATATGGGCGGTGCACTCATCAAGGACGGTTGTGGCTTGGCACCACAAGATGCAATCTCTGCCGAGACCTTTGTGCAACTGCTCACCTACATGAACAAAAGTTGCTACCGCGATGTATGGATGGCCTCTCTGCCCATCAGCGGCATGTCCGGCACCCTCAAGAGCCTATGCACCGGCACCGAACTGGAGGGACGCATTCACGCCAAGTCCGGCACCATCAGCGGCACCAAGAACTTCGCCGGATACATCGACATGCCCAACGGCGACACATGGGTGTTCGCCATCCTCGTTAATAGTGCGCAGGGGAAAGCCAAAAACGTACAAACAGTCATTCAACGATACCTACTCGATGTTTATCAGCAGCACAAATAGTACCAACACCCTACTGAGGAGCATGTTGCCACAGAAGGAACTGTTTTACATCTGGACCGACTACCAGACGGCCGGTCGTGGTCAGGCGGGTAACTCGTGGGAAAGTGAGGAAGGTAAGAACCTGACCTTCAGCGTGCTGCTCTGCCCCAAGGACATTCCTGTCGAGGCGCTGTTTCGTCTATCGATGCTCGTTCCCCTCGCTCTGGTGCGCGTGCTACGCCAAACAACAGGACTACCTGCCACCATCAAGTGGCCCAACGACATCTACATCGGTGACCGCAAAGTTTGCGGCATCCTCATCGAGAACCTCCTATCCTCCCCCTCCGAAGGGGAAGCAGGAGGATTATTCTCCATTGCAGGCATCGGACTCAACATCAATCAGACTCGCTTTGTCAGCCCTGCCCCCAACCCTACATCGCTCGCCATTGAGACCGGACGCGAGTGGGACAGAAAGGCGTTATTGCTGCAGTATATCGACGAACTGCGTACCATGCGTTCACTACTGACCCAACCGTCAGAACTCAAGCAGGCATACATGAGCATGCTGTATCGCCGCGAGGGTTACCACCCATACGTAGAGCGCGAGGTCAGCACCCAGCCCACCACCATTCAGCAGGCGATCACGGAGGGCATGTTCATGGCACGCATCGCAGACATCCTGGACGATGGTCAACTGCTGCTGGAAACCCCTACCGGCGAGAGACGAACATATCACTTCAAACAAATACGATACATCATCAATTAAACGATTCATCATTAAAACAACAAACATATGAAATCCATCATCATCACCGGCGGCGCCGGATTCATCGGTAGCCATGTAGTTCGCTTATTCGTCAATAAGTATTCCGACTACCGCATCATCAACGTAGATAAACTGACCTATGCAGGCAATCTGGCAAACCTCAAGGACATTGAGGATCGTCCTAACTACCGCTTCGTACGTGCCGACATCTGCGACTTTGATGCCATGTATGCCCTCATGCAGGAGGAGCAGGTCACCGGGGTTATCCACCTGGCAGCAGAGAGCCACGTAGATCGCAGTATCAAAGACCCCTTCACCTTTGCACGCACCAACGTCATGGGAACCCTGAGCCTGCTACAGGCAGCCAAAATATACTGGGAGAGCCTGCCAGAGAAGTACGAGGGCAAGCGATTCTACCACATCAGCACCGACGAGGTCTATGGTGCGCTGGAACTGACTCACCCGGAGGGCATCGAGCCTCCATTCACCACCGTTGCCAGCAGCGGCGAGCATCACCTTGCATACGGTGAGAAATTCTTCACCGAGGACCTCAAGTACATGCCACACAGCCCATACTCGGCATCCAAGGCATCGAGCGACCACTTCGTGCGTGCCTTCCACGACACCTACGGCATGCCTACAATCGTGACCAACTGCTCCAACAACTATGGTCCTTATCAATTCCCGGAGAAGCTCATTCCGCTCTTCATCAACAATATCCGTCACCGTAAGCCGCTGCCTGTGTATGGTAAGGGTGAGAACGTTCGCGACTGGCTGTATGTAGAGGATCACGCACGCGCAATCGACGTTATCTTCCACGAAGGCAAGGTGGCAGAGACCTACAACATCGGAGGATTCAACGAGTGGAAGAACATCGACATCATCAAGGTAGCCATCAATACCGTAGATCGTCTGCTGGGTCGTCCTGAGGGATCCGACCTCGACCTCATCACCTACGTTACCGACCGTGCCGGTCACGACCTCCGATATGCAATTGACAGCCGCAAACTGCAAGGCGAACTCGGCTGGGAACCCAGCCTGCAATTTGAGGAGGGCATCGAGAAGACCGTACGTTGGTACCTCGACAACCAGGAGTGGATGGACAATATCACGAGCGGTGAGTACGAGAAATACTACGAGAGCATGTACGCAAACCGATAATAAGTAACATTTTTCATGTTTTGCGACATATTTTCTTGCATATGTCAAAAAAAAGTTGTACTTTTGCGCTCAAAACACAAATAACCTTATTAAATCAATACACATATGGCTAAAGTTTATCAAGCAAGTGAGATTAAGAACATCGCCTTGTTAGGCGGCAGTGGTTCGGGTAAGACGACTTTGATGGAGTCTATGCTATTTGAGAGTGGCGTCATTAAGCGCCGTGGCACAATCGAGTCTCAATCCACTGTCTGCGACTATTTCCCAGTAGAGAAGGAGTACGGATACAGCGTATTCTCGTCGGTTTGTAACATTGAGTTCAATAATAAGAAGCTGAACATCATCGACTGCGCAGGTGCAGACGACTTTGTTGGTGGAACCACCTCAGCCCTGCAGATGGTAGGTAGCGCCCTGATTGTGCTCAGCGCCAACGAGGGCATCACCGTAGGTACACAGAACAACTTCCGTCTGGTTGAGAATGCCAAGAAGCCTCTCGCCTTCGTTATCAACAAGTGCGACCACGAGAATGCAGACTTCGAGAAGGTGTATAACGAACTGCGCAATACCTTTGGCAACCGCTGCACCCTCATCCAGTACCCTGTGAATGCAGGTGCAGGATTCAATGCCGCTATAGATGTGCTCAAGGGTAAGATGCTCGTTTGGGGACCAGAAGGTGGTGCACCAGAGGAGAAAGAGATTCCAGCCAGCGAGGCTGCTCGCGTAGAGGAGATGCGTCAGGAGTTGCAAGAGCAGGCTGCCGAGGCAGACGAGACACTGCTGGATAAGTTTCTGGAGGAGGGTCTCACCGACGAGGAAATCATGCAGGGACTCAAGAGCGTTTATGCTGCCGGCTCGATGTATCCTATCATCTGCACCAGCGCAGCCAAGGATATGGGTATCCGTCGCTTGATGGACTTCCTCAATGTGATGGCTCCGGAACCAAAGCAGTTCGCATACAAGACCGTTGAGGGTGTTGCTGTTCGTCCAGTGGACGATGCACCGGCATCGCTGTATGTCTTCAAGACGACCGTTGAGCCGCACGTAGGTGAGGTCAGTTACTTCCGCGTAATGCAGGGTGTAGTGCGCGCCGGTGACGACCTGCAGAATATGGAGCGTGGAACGAAAGAGCGTATCAGCCAGCTCTACTGGGTAGATGGTAGCCTCCGTACGCCAATCGACGAGGTACACGCAGGCGATATCGCAGCAACCGTTAAACTCAAAGATACCCGTACCGGCAACTCGCTCAACGCCAAGGATTGCGACAACGTCTATGCCCCTATCGTTTATCCGGAGCCTAAGTATCGCCGTGCCATCCGTCCACAGAACGAGGCAGATAACGAGAAACTCGCATCCCTGCTCACTCGCATGCACGAGGAAGATCCTACATGGATAGTAGAGCAGAGTAAGGAGTTGAAGCAGACCATCGTTTGGGGTCAGGGAGAGTTCCACCTCCGCACCCTCAAGTGGCGTCTGGAGAACAACGACAAGATGATGGTGACCTACGACGAGCCGAAGATTCCATATCGCGAGACAATCACCAAGGCAGCTCGTGCGGACTATCGTCATAAGAAGCAGTCCGGAGGTTCTGGTCAGTTCGGTGAGGTACACCTCATCGTGGAGCCCTTCGAGGAGGGCATGCCGGTACGCGAGACCTATAAGTTTGGAAACCAGGAGTATAAGATTAGCGTCAAGGATACACAGGAGATCAAACTCGACTGGGGTGGCAAACTCGTTCTCATCAATTCCATCGTAGGTGGTGCCATTGATGCCCGTTTCATCCCTGCTATTCTGAAGGGTATCATGGATCGTATCGAGCAGGGTCCGCTGACCGGTTCATATGCACGCGACGTCCGCGTCATTATTTATGATGGTAAGATGCACCCGGTTGACAGTAACGAGATCTCCTTCCGCCTGGCAGGCCGTAATGCCTTTGCTACCGCTTTCCGTGAGGCAGCGCCGAAAGTGCTCGAGCCTGTTTATGACGTAGAGGTATTCGTTCCGAGCGAGATCATGGGTGATGTGATGTCGGATATCAACAACCGCCGTGGTATGGTACTGGGTATGGACACCGAGAAGAGTTTCACTCGTCTGAAGGCACTTGTTCCACTCAAGGAGCTCTCCAGTTACTCCACCACCCTGTCCAGCCTGACCGGTGGTCGCGCAACCTTCACCATGAGATTCAACAGTTACCAGCTTGTTCCGGCTGATATTCAGGACAAACTCATCAAGGAGTACGCTGCTACACAGGGCGATGAGGAGTAATTCCACTCCACTGATACACGGTAGAGGCTGCCGAACGGAAAGTTCGGCAGCCTCTATTGTGTCACGCAATCGCGTGATGGATATCATGCGCGTCATAGCACTTTATTGGAGGTAGGAGTGGTGGGAGAGGTAGGAGTGTTGGGAGAGGTAGGAGTGTCGGGGGAGGGTTCCGGCTTCTTGACCATCTGCAGGATGGAGGAGATGAAAGCGAGGACGCGTTGGAAGATAGCGATTGCTTGGTTGTGCTTGATTTTTGCCATATAAATGTTAGTTTAGTGTTTATAACGATAATGATAGTCTATTCCCATGAGCGAGCCGACGAAGGTGAGAGTTTCTCCGTAAGCGACGAGGACGGAAGAGTCGATGATGCCAACGGGAGGTACGATGAAGGCGGCAAGGAGGATAGCGAGCCCCACCACAAGGGTGAGGCATGCTATCAGGAGTTGAAGAGACTTGCGCATAGTTAGATTACAGACCAAAGGTACTTGCGGAAGGTGAGACCCGGGTTCGTCTCCTTGGCTACCTTCCAGGCAGCAACGTCCTGAACATAGGTGCTGGAGTGCGAGTCCATGCGAGCCTGTACCGCTTGGGCGTTCTGCGCAAAAGTGGTGTGCTGCTGCACCTCTGCCTGCGAGTACGGTGAAAGCTTGGTGTTTCGCTTGCGCGACTTACGATAGAACGAAACCTGTTCGCCAAGGGCGGTGCAGGTGATGCCAAAGCCAGTGTCTTGGCTTTTGGCGAGGTAGCCGTGGGCTTCCTCGATGGGGAATGATAGTTTGATTTTTGCCATAAAAGCCCCCCTCTTATCCCCCCTGTAGGGGGAAGATTAGACTCCGGAGGGGTGCGGGGGTTAAGGGTTAGAAAATGATTTTTAGTTGGTCGCTGTTACTCGGGGATCTCAGCCTTGATGAGCGACCAGAGGTAAGCTCGGAAAGTGCGAGTGGCGGCTTTCTCAGCGGGTGTGGAAGCCACCTTTTGTGCCGCACGATAAGCGGCAAGGTCGGCAAGAAAAGTCTCCGCAGATCGGTCAATACGCGCATTGACGACAATCGCACGACGCGAAAACAAATCCATAGTAGCCGTCTCCCTGTCAGTGACAGGGTGCGCATTGAGATCCCGCTTTCCCTGAATGTAGGTAATCTGTGCTCCAGATGCCGTACAGGCGTGGATGACCCGACTATGGCGACTAATCTTACCATGAATCTTTTCCACCGGATAAGCAAATTCTGTTTGATTCTTTTGCATGATTAAGATGGTTTAGTTTAATTTTGAAGAATGTGTACGCCCCCTTAGAGACCCCTTATAGACCCCTTAGTGGAGGGTGATTATAGAAAGCGCTTTCACAGGTATATACCTCATTATAAAAAAAATGGGTGTGTGTTTATGTAAAAAAAGATGTTTGACGCTCATTTTTTTCTCATCCTCAGTATGGCTCGCTGCAGCAGGTCCTTGACACTATTGATGGTTATTCCCATCTCAATAGCAATCTCCTCTCGCGTATGTTCTTTTCCATCCAGTCCAAAACGGAGTCTAATGACGGTCTTTTGCTTCGTTGTCAGACGCCGCATGAGTTCAGACACAAGGCGTGCAGCATGCTCTTTCTCCTCTTGCCGTGTCAGTTCGGCTTCGATGTCAGTATCTTCGTCGTGTCGATAACGAAGTGGTGCCAATCCCGTTCGCCATCCCAGTTCTTCCTCGGGAACAGTGGTCATCGCATGTTGTGGTAGTCTTACGGGATGTCCGTAAGAATCCAAAGCTCGTAGAATGGCTCGTCGTATCCATGTGCTGGCATAACTCTGGAAGGTGATTCCGTGCGCGGGATCGTAGCGTTTGTCGGCCTCCATCAGGCCAATGCATCCCTCCTGTACCATATCATCCATCTCAACGCCACAACCGATATACTGCTGGGCAATCAGCCGCACCAACGGCAGGTGTTGTTTAATTTTTTTGTTCGTCATAGTGATAAAATTTTTATCTGGTTGTATCTGTAAATTATTCCCCTCCCGGTGTTTTGGGTGACAGTGGAGACAATAGATGTATAAAGTCCTATTATATATATAGGGGTTTTAGAAAATAGTGTCACCAGTGTCACCCTGCAGGAGTTCTCGTGCCTCTCGTGATTGTCTATCAAACTGATTATCAATTGTTTTGACGACATATCCTCTGCGTCCTCCGTGGAGACGCTTCTGACAGAACCCGCTCCGTCGGAGTAGTTCGCCGAACTTATTGAGCGGCATAGGGCGCCGTATGTCACCGGCGAAAGTCAGTTTAGCATGCATCTCGGAGGCAGTAAGAAAGAGCGCGTCGGAGTCGGAGGGATCAGTCGGAGAGAAGTAGAGTGGCAGCAGTTCTTCTTCGTTTCGTGTGCACAGGAACCGTCTCGTGTGTGTCTCCAGTGCGCGAATGTCAGCGTTGTCAAACCAGTAGTTGAATCCGTACTCAGCCAGCCACAGCGCCTGCGCATAGACTCGCTCGTAGAGTATGGTAGTCTGCCATGGATTCTGTATGGTCTCGACCTCAAAAGGCAGCCAACGTCGGTTTCCTGTGTCGTCGGTGAGGAACTCTCGGTTGTTTCCGCTTGCACAGAAACTGGCGACTCGAAGTCGCTGCTCCTTGGTGTGTCCGTAGGCGGCACGCTCGTTGATGTCTGCGCTGGTAATGAGCGACTTAAGGACGTTGAGTTCCTTAGGTGTAGCGGCATCAATCTCGTCCAGGTTGATGAGTCCGAACTCAGCAATCTTGATTCTGTCGTCCTTGGTGAGTTCTCGCACGGAAGGCATCTTGGTGACGTATGCTCTTAGCTCTGGTGGCAGTAGTCTCTCGAGCCAGGTGGTCTTGTAGATGCCCTGCTGTCCGATGAGGACGAGCACCTGGTGGTTGACCACCTCGTCGTGCAACCAACCAGCAACCATGGCAACGAACCACTTCTTGAAACATGTTCGCCACCGCAGCTGGTCCTCATCGTCGCCCACCACGTGCACCTGCTGTGCGAGCATGTCAATGAAGTCGAATTCGCACAAATGTGGGTGCTCGGGCAAGGCTCTGAGCCAGTCGCGCAACGGATGTATAACCGGCACAATATCCGATCCTAAGACGAGCCTAACCTCTCGGTCGGTGATATTGGCGCGCTGGTCGATGGCGCAGCGGACAGCGATGGTACAGATGTCTTTGTCGGTGAGGTTTCGCCAAGTCGCGTTACATTCTTGGATTTGGATTTTTCGGCTTAGGGCGTCCCAACGGAAGTCCGCCCCACCATTGTATTGCGCGAGTATGTACTCGCGTGTCAGTTCAATCTTGCTCATCGTGCTCCTCCCTCCTCCTGATGCAGTTCGGGCACGCCATAAGTGCGCCACATCACGCGCACGGCGATTCGACATTTCTCTCCAAAGACGTGCTGCAGTACAGCTCGATAGTTATCGATATGCTCCACATCGTTGATGCAGTCATTGGTACGGCATACGATGAGTTGTCTTCGCCATTTGGGGTGGCATCGGTGGTGAATGGGGATACGCGCGACGACGGCAGCGCTGATGAGTTCTTGCAGAGCCTCACGCTGCTCGTCCGTTCCACCTCGCAGGACAAAATAGACCGCACGGTCGAGATTAAGAGAGTTCATGACCTGAGCAACACGGCTGTTGCTCGATTTCTGCATGGTAGCAGTAAAAATAAGATTCTTGTCCATTGCTCAAAATGTAAAAATGGATAAAACACAATCGAACAATGACGATTTCGGCTAAGTTCTCAAATCGTCGTGGCGAGACAAATAGCCTACCGAGTGCAAGACGTATTGTGCACATACAAAAAGCACTCACTAACCGGTTCGTTTTCGTTAGCAAGTACAAAGGTAGAAAATAAAAATGAGACGCACAAAAATGTACGCCTCAATCAAATGAAAATCAAAAGGAAATAAAATGAATCACTATGCAATCAAGCGAAAATCAAATGGATCCTCCCGAGGCAGATCATACAGCATTACGCACTATGATATGCCTGGTAGGTTGGCAGGTATCCGAAGTGCTCCTGCAGTATGGCATGCTCCTGAATGAGCTCCACAGGTCGCGAGATAATGCCCTGCTCCACCTTAAGTGCCAGGTATGCCTTCGCATCTCTCGACCGCGACCTTCTGGTACTGCTACAGATCTCACGCAGTTTTTTCTCAAAGATGTACTTATCGTCGCTGGTAGCAGAAAGGGTGTAATATGGCCAGCGAAAGGCGTTGTCAGCGACCTTGCAGAGGGAATCCTCCAACCTGGCTATACGCTGTCGTATGATGCTGAGTTCTTCGCACTGATCCTGCTGTAGTTGCATCATCTGCTCCTGTAGTCGCTCAACCTTGTTCTCCGTCACCTGCTGACGCATTCTCAGTGAGGAGTGTATATCCTCCACGTCCTCCCAGATCTGCTCATTACGTGCCTGCTTGGTGATTCGCCTGATGTCGTCCTCAATCTGCTCGAGTGCCAGATCCGTGAGTCGTAACTCGCTCCAGTCATCCTCGCCCAAGTCACCAAGGATGCGGTGCATCTGCGCGGCAGCATATTCTCGCAGCCAGGGGTTGGCAATTGCACGCAGCGGTAAGGTGATGACAATCAGACTATACTGCTCCGCCCCGCTCTGAATCCAGCGCAAACACTGTCGTCGAACCTCCTCCACATCGGGAGCAGGTATCGTGCAGTCGTCGAATATGTCAAGGTCTCGGTATCGCATTACTTGCGCAAAGGTACGGACAATTTTCCATATATGCAAATTCCTTGCCGCAAAAAATGCATTTTTTTCGAGCAGCGGAAAATCGAGTAGGAGAAAAGTGAGCCTCCCTTGCGGAAAACTCACTTTTCGACCTCTCACACCACCGTACGTGCGGTTCCACATACGGCGTTTCTTCATTTACGATACTTTCACATAGTAATCCATTAGGCAACGATAACCTGCACGATAGAGGTTGGTATTACTCGGGTACGGTCGAGACTGCATCGATCGCACCATTCCAAACACAGGCTTAGGTAGTTGAGCCTTAATAACCCGGATTCTGTACCAGTTGGGAATTCTCCAGAAGTACATTAGCCGGTATCGGGAAGATGTTGTGATTGGCATCAAATTTAGAAGCCGGCGATTTGCCTTCCCAAGTGTAGGCATCTTGGCCTCCAAATTTACCAAAGCGCACCAGATCCATACGACGGCGTCCCTCAGCAAAGAACTCACGCCCCCACTCATCCAATACGTCATCCAACGTAATGGCTGAGAAGATTCGTGCACCTGCACGAGCACGCAACGTATTGATAGCCTCCAATGCGGTAAATCCATCTATCTCGTTTGCGCCACGCAAAACCGCCTCAGCATAGGTCAACCAAGCCTCCGCCTTACGAATCACAGGAATAGCCATATCCGGCCACTCCAATGACGAGGGAGCATAGGACGAACTTGCCCCCAGATTGCTGAACTTCACAATCGCCCAGCACGCATAGAAATCGCTATCATCTCCTTTTGACTTCAGACTCCATTGCTTACCCTTACTATAGCTGCACAATTGCGCACGATTGTCACCTGCAGCCTCAGCCACATTAGACTCCATCACATCGGCAGCCTGCGCATCCGTAAAGAACAGATTGACCAGATTCTTTTTAGAGCGAGCACAGCTCCAACCATCCGACACACCCAAATTGGGCATATACTGTCCATCATACATGGATGAAATCAGATATTTGGCTCCGCCATACGAATAACAATCGGTCGAATTGTTCTCAGCCGCCAATATGATCTCGCGCGCAGCATCGCTGCCCAATGTCACATAATCGTCATTGTTATCCCCCCTAAACAAGTCACTGAACGGCCACGATAAACCATAGTGGAAGTCATCCATCACTGACTTGGCGTATTGAGCCGCTGCATTGTAGTTGGCTCTACCGGTATAGACCTCACTATTCAGATACAGACGAGCCAACATCATGCGAGCCGCAACCTTATCCGCACGATAGATCGAATTATGACTGCCATCCTGGGACAACATCGGCAACTCGTTCTCACACGCCAATAACTCCTGCTCTACGAAACTATACAACTGCTCACGCGTCGATTGCTCGGGAAAACTGGTCTGCGGATAGTCGGTTATGATGGGCACATTACCATACATATCCAATAGATAATAGTAGTAGAACGCACGCATAAAACGCACCTCCGCACGCTTATCCGCCGGTGTGCCCTGCATCGCAAGATATTGGTTGCAGAGATTGATATTGAAATACAGACGACGATATAATCCCTCTACCAGCGTATTATCAGCCGTCCAAGTATCCTTGCGAATATCGTTAATGCCATAATCTGCCCAAATCCACTGTATATGATCCGCACTATATTCGTTCAATGAATACATCACGCGGAAGAAAGAAGTTATACCCTCATCCATGCAATTAATATCACCTCGACCAGCCGGCAACTTACGCCCGGTAACGTTCAGACGATTATAGATAGCCTCATATAGAGTATCTGCTTCGGAATATATCGGATCGGCGGGTATATAGTTATATACCAGGCTCTTGGTAATATCACCCATGGTCACAGACACAGTCGTTGCACCCAATTGTTTGAATTTACCATCAAACCTGAAATTCACATTGCCCATTCCCAAAGTATATGGAGCCAGAAAACGA
This sequence comes from Paludibacteraceae bacterium, assembly GCA_045599285.1. Lineage (GTDB taxonomy): Bacteria > Bacteroidota > Bacteroidia > Bacteroidales > Paludibacteraceae > Colicola. The sequence goes on from JAZRVR010000005.1 coordinate 41,923, forward strand.
TAATAATCATTCGATATCTCCATAACCTCCGGATTCGAACTGGTTACAATCGGTAAATCCGTAGTATAATATGGTTCAACGTTGAAGTCGAGACCCGCATATACATACGACCCCATGAAATCCACCGGAATAGGCAGTGTATCGCCATACAATAAAATTTCCTTGATCGGATAACGATGCCACACTACACTATCCACCATCGGCAGTTTATAGGCATATTCGCCATCCGTTGCCTGAGATGATATATCATTGGCTACATTCACACGCTGATTGTCTTTCCAGAAAAACATGTGCCCCTGGTTGTCGAACGTCATCGAGTCAACTTCCGAATAACGAAATTGGTTGAAGGCCATCGAGAGGGTCTGTTCCTTCTGATTTCCTTGCTCATCACGTACTTTTTCCGTGTATTTCTGCCAAACCGTAATCTGCGCACTCATACTGAACGAGAGCAAGGTTAGCGCACCCAATATAAATAGCTTTTTCATCACTTTCTGATTTTATAAATATTGTTCTTACCAACTAAAATATACGTACCCTGACTAAGCGTATTTAACAAATCGCTAATCGCATCACCGCGAACCGTCGAGACGGATAAGCCCTGTATCGTGTAAACACGATACATCGAATCTGTATCCATATTCCTTAATAGAGATACCAGCGGGAATGTCTCCTCTCCGATCGATGCATTGTCGTCGTTGATACCAATAACAACCTCATCGTTGATAGGTGCGGTGTACAGCACATCCCCTTCTGTAGAATAGAGCGTGATCTGCCCGTTATCAAAGGTCATCTTACCTAACTTGGATGCCACCTCAGCCATCTCCTGATGAGAGACTCGATGGATCGTCACAACATCTTGCGCCCACAATGAGATACTAACGAGCACAAGCATGACAAATGTAAATTTTCGCATATTGAACTGTTTTGTTTATTGTCCGTTTTTAATATAGCCTTAAAGCTTATCTCCTTAACGAAATAGAGGTCACCCAACCGGACGACCTCTATTCCTTATATCACTACATTAGGGTGCTACACGATTGATATCGCGTGGGAACATGGAGGCCTCCTTGACGTTTGAGAGGCCGAGGAAGCAGGCTGTAATACGCTCGAGTCCGATAGCGAAGCCTCCGTGAGGGGGCATACCGTTCTTGAACGTATCCAGATAGAAACGGAAGCAATCCGGATTCATACCACGGCGAATCATCTTCTCGCGATAGTCCTCCTCCTTATGGATACGCTGGCCACCCGAGGTGATCTCCAGACCACGCATGAGCAGGTCGAAGCTCAAGGTCAGCGATGGGTCTGCCGGATCGTCCATAGCATAGAAAGCCCGGTGCTGGCTTGGGAAGTGGGTTACAAACACGAAGTCCGATCCGAACTTATCAGCGGCATACTTGCAGATAGCGCGCTCCTCCTCTGGTGCGAGGTCGTCCTCTCCACGGTGGTCAGCCTCGCAGAGTCCCTCCTTGAAAAGTATCTCGTGTACCTCGCTGAGTTTCCATGTAGGAACGGCGGCCGGCAGCGCCGGCATAGTGGCATTCAGGAGCGCGAGTTCGTGTGCGCACTCGTTCTCGACGCGGTTGATGATAGCGCGTAGGAGGTTAGCCTCGAGTGCCATCACATCCTCCTGCCCCTTGATGAATCCCATCTCGACATCGAGTGAGATGTACTCGTTGAGGTGTCGGCTGGTGGCATGCTTCTCAGCACGGTAAGCGGCAGCAATCTCGAACACGCGCTCGTACACGCCGACTCCAATCTGCTTATAGAACTGCGGCGATTGAGCCAGATAAACCTGCTTGCCGAAATAGTCCATCTTGAAGACATTCGCACCTCCCTCAGCGCCCTCAGATACAATCTTCGGGGTGAAGATTTGTGTGAATCCCTCAGATGTCAGGTAGTCAGCAAAAGCCTTAGCGATAGTGGATTGCACCTTGAGGATACCCATATCGCGTGGGTTACGGAGTGTGACCTGACGGTTATCGAACTTATATCGCAGCATGGTCTCCTCGTCACCGAACTTGAGTGCGTTCATATCGAGCACCTCCGTGGTGGATGGACGCGAGAGGACCTCAACCTTCTCGACAGCAATCTCGATGGTGTTATCCAGCGCAGCAGGATCCTTGATTTTGGCCTCGTTGACAGTACCTGTGACGGTGACCGCCATTTCTCGGCAGAGGTCAGCCATGTGAATCTCGTTGCCCTGCTCGTCAAAGAAACGGCTCTGTTCTCCGACGACGGTCTGTACGAGACCGCGCGCCTTTCGCAGGATGATGAACCCACCCCACTTCGTGACGCGGACGTTGTGGATCATGCCACTGACGGTGGCGTTGGTTCCTGGGATAAATTGTTTTTCCATAAATCTTAATGTATTAAATTAATTAAGGCTCACCCCGAGGGATGAGCCTTAATCATTGTCGGTAGAATTACTCAGCCTTTGTCTCTTCAGCAACTTCAGCAGCAGGAGCCTCAGCCGCCTTCTTGGAGCTACGACGTGTAGTTTTCTTAGCAGCCTTTTTGGTGTCCTTGAGCATGTTCTCATTGTAGTCAACGAGCTCGATGATACACATCTCAGCAGCGTCACCCAGACGGAAACCAGTACGGAGGATACGGCAGTAGCCACCCGGACGGTTAGCGATCTTCTCAGCAACGTTCTGGAACAACTCGGTTACTACTTCTTTTTGCTTGAGTTCAGCAAAAGCCAGACGGCGGTTAGCCGTGGTATCCTCTTTTGCCTTCGTCAGTATCGGCTCAACATACATACGCAGAGCCTTAGCCTTAGCCAGTGTAGTCGAAATACGCTTGTGCATGATGAGCGAGCAAGCCATGTTCGACAACAGCGCACCACGGTGAGCTGCCTTGCGGCCAAGATGATTGAATTTCTTATTGTGTCTCATTGTTTGTTAATTTTTAAATTAGTTACTCTGCAGATTTGTATCTGCTGATATCCATACCGAAGGCGAGTCCGTTACGTTCAAGTAGTTCGTCGAGCTCAGTAAGCGACTTTTTACCGAAGTTACGGAACTTCAAGAGATCTGCGCGATGGTACTTAACGAGTTCACCGAGTGTCTCGACCTCGGCAGCCTTGAGGCAGTTGAGTGCACGAACACTGAGGTCCATATCTTGCAGTTTCTGGTTGAGGAGCTGACGCATACGCAGAATCTCCTCGTCAAGAGCGCTGTTGTTCTTCTTGGTTTCTTCCTCGAGCACGATGCGCTCGTCGGAGAAGAGCATGAAGTGGTAGATCAGTATTTTAGCAGCCTCAGTCAGAGCCTCCTGCGGACGGATGCTACCGTCGGTGTCAATCTCCAAAGTGAGCTTCTCGTAGTCAGTACGCTGCTCGACACGAAACGGCTCGATAGCATACTTAACGTTACGAATCGGAGTGTAGATTGAGTCGATAGCGAGTGTGCCAATAGCATCGTTCGCATTGCGATTCTCATCAGCGGGAACGTAACCACGTCCCTTGTTGATGGTAATCTCGATCTCGAAATCAGCCGAGTCGTCCAGCTCTGCGAGTAGAAGTTCCGGATTGAGTACCTCGAAGTGCTGAAGAACGCTATTGAACTCTCCAGCGGTGAAGGCCTTAGACTTAACGACATGTAGTTTAGCGGTCTCTCCTACTTCTTCTACTCCCTCCTTGCGGATGAATCGCACCTGTTTGAGGTTGAGGATAAGGTTGGTCACGTCAGTGATGACCCCCGGAATGGTAGCAAATTCATGATCAATACCGCTGATCTTGATTGAGCAGATAGCGAATCCCTCCAGCGAGCTGAGCAGCACGCGTCGGATAGCGTTACCTACGGTAATACCATACCCGGGCTCGAGTGGACGAAATTCGAAAACTCCTTTCGTCTTGCTCGAATCCAACATTATCACCTTGTCAGGTTTGATGAAATCTAATATTGCCATGAATTTAGTTATTATTTAGAGTACAACTCGACGATTAACTGCTCCTTGATGTTCTCCGGAATCTCTTCACGAGCGGGAACGTTGAGATATTTACCAGCTTTGTCAGCCTCATTCCACTCGAGCCAGCTATACTTGCTGTGGTTGAAGCCATCCAGTGAAGCTGCGATTACCTCGAGAGACTTAGCTTTCTCACGAACAGCAACGACCTGACCGGGCTTAACCTGGTACGAAGGGATGTTTACTACCTTGCCATCAACAGTGATGTGGCAGTGGCTAACGCACTGACGAGCAGCAGCACGAGTTGGAGCGATACCGAGACGGTATACGATGTTGTCGAGACGGCTCTCGAGCAACTGTAGCAGGATCTCACCGGTGATACCCTTAGCGCGAGATGCCTGAGCAAACAAGAGACGGAACTGGCGCTCGAGTACGCCATAGGTGTACTTAGCCTTCTGCTTCTCCATGAGCTGAGTTCCATACTCAGAATTTTTTTTACGACGGTTAACGCCGTGTTGACCCGGTGCGTAGTTACGACGGTCCAATACTTTATCCGGACCGAAGATAGCCTCACCGAAACGACGTGCGATACGTGATTTTGGTCCTGTATATCTTGCCATAATCTTAAAATTTTAAATTTTGGTTTACGATTGGACGATTTACGATACTAGTCAAATCGTCAATAATTGAGGTTAAACGCGGCGACGCTTTGGAGGACGGCATCCGTTGTGCGGCATAGGCGTAACGTCGATAATCTCGGTTACATCGATACCGGCAGCAACGCAGGCGCGAATAGCGCTCTCACGTCCTTGCCCAGGACCTTTAACGTATGCTTTAACTTTGCGGAGTCCGAGGTCATATGCGACCTTACCGCAATCCTGTGCAGCCATTTGCGCTGCATACGGAGTATTCTTTTTAGAGCCACGGAAGCCCATTTTACCAGCGGAAGACCAGGAGATGACCTGTCCCTCACCGTTGGCCATAGTTACGATTACATTGTTGAAAGAAGACATAACGTGAAGCTGACCAACACCGTCAATCTTTACAACGCGCTTCTTAGCTGCAACTGTTTTCTTTGCCATAGTTGATAGATAATTTAGATGTTGTTACATTACTTTGTTGCCTTCTTCTTGTTAGCAACAGTTTTCTTTTTACCTTTGCGCGTACGAGCGTTGTTTTTCGTTGACTGTCCACGAACAGGCAAGCCAAGACGATGACGAACACCACGGTAACAACCGATATCCATCAAGCGTTTGATGTTGAGTTGAATCTCCGAACGAAGATCACCTTCCACCTTGAAGTTAGCACCGATGATCTCACGGATTTTAGCTGCTTGGTCATCCGTCCAATCCTGTACCTTGATGCTTGGGTCAACGCCTGCCTCTGCCAGAATCTTCTTTGCGCTTGAACGACCTATTCCGTAGATGTAAGTCAATCCGACTTCACCGCACTTGTTTTGCGGCAGATCTACACCGACAATTCTTATAGCCATAATTCTTTACTTTGGGATAAAATTGTTAAACTTTTACTAAGACTTCAGAGCGTTATCCCTGACGCATCTTCATCTTAGGTTCCTTTTTGTTGATTACATAAAGCTTGCCTTTGCGACGTACAATCTTGCAGTCAGCATTGCGCTTTTTAATTGATGCTCTAACCTTCATAAAAATGATATTTTTTATGGATTGTTAATTGAGTTTATTTTACTATATTTCACCAAGAGATATACACTACAAAAACCGTGCCATCTTTTGTGTTTGTCAGTAAAATGTATAAATTTTATTTATAACGGAAGGAAATACGTCCTTTCGTCAGGTCGTACGGACTCATCTCCACCTTAACACGGTCCCCCGGGAGGATTTTGATGTAGTGCATACGCATCTTACCCGAGATGTGTGCGGTGATGACGTGTCCGCTCTCCAGTTGTACTCGGAACATTGCGTTGGACAATGCCTCGGTGATTGTTCCATCTACTTCAATTGCGTCTTGCTTTGCCATATTCTATGTTTTAGATAAATCGTTCTCCTAAAGCTTCCCTGATGTAGTCGAAGGTGGATAGGATGTCGGCTTTGCCGTTGCGAACGCACACGCTGAGTTCGTAGTGAGCAGCAGGTTTGCGGTCAATCGTGCGAGCAGTCCATCCATCGTCCTCCAAGAGGATGTTACGTCGCCCAAGAGCAATCATCGGTTCGATAGCGAGCGTCATACCACTCTTGAGCACGATACCGTTGCCACGGCGTCCATAGTTGCATACCTCCGGATCCTCGTGCATCTCGCGCCCAATGCCGTGACCGACAAACTCGCGGATGACGGAATACCCATTACTCTCTGCATGATGCTGGATAGCATAGCTGAGGTCACCGAGACGACGGCCAGTGACCGCCTGCTCAATACCCAGATAGAGACACTCCTTGGTCGTGCGCAGCAAGCGCATGGTCTCGGGCGCAATCTCCCCTACAGGGAAGGTATAAGCCGAGTCGGCATGGAAGCCATTGAGACACACGCAACCATCGATGGAGATGATGTCTCCCTCCTTGAGTACGACCTTATCGGACGGGATACCGTGTACGACCTGCTCATTCACCGAGGTGCAGAGCGTCGCGGGGTATCCCTCATAGCCGAGACAAGACGGAATACCGCCGTGGTCGCAGATGAAGTCGTGCGCGAGCTTATCCAGCTGAGCGGTCGTCACCCCCGGGGCAATGGCTTTGGCGACTTCGCCATAAGCCATTCCCAGGAGACGATTGCTCTCTCGCATCAATTCTACTTCTTCGTCAGTCTTCAGAAAAACCATTTCGTGACGAATTAGTAAGCCATAGCACCCGAGCGTCCCTTGATACGCATGGAGCCATCAAAGAATCCATCGTAGTGGCGCATGAGCAGATGCGACTCAATTTGTTGTAGAGTATCGAGGATCACACCTACCATAATCAGCAGGCTGGTACCACCGAAGAACTGCGCGAAACCTAGGCTAACGCCGAAGAAACGTGCGAACGCCGGCAGGACAGCGATGATAGCGAGCAGGATAGACCCTGGGAGCGTGATGCGGGACATGATCGTATCGATATACTCAGCAGTCTTCTTACCCGGCTTAACACCCGGAATAAAACCGTTGTTGAGCTTGAGGTTCTCAGCCATCTGCACCGGATTGATGATGATGGCGGTATAGAAATACGTGAAGGCTACGATGAGCAGACCAAATACGAGGTTGTACCAGAAACCATTGTTATCCATGAATGCGCGAGCGAAAGCGCCCACCTCACTAGCACGGAAGCCAACGATAGCGATAGGAATAAACATGATTGCTTGCGCAAAGATGATCGGCATCACGTTAGCAGCATTGACCTTGAGAGGGATGTACTGCCGCACGCCTCCGTACTGCTTATTACCCATCACACGCTTAGCGTACTGTACAGGGATTTTACGCGTACCCTGCACGAGGAGGATAGCGAAAGCAAACACTGCGAGCATAACGATGATCTCGAAGAGGAAGACAATCAGTCCACCACCGGCGTCGTTAAGACGGCTACCGAACTCCTGTACGATAGCTCCCGGGAAACGAGCGATGATACCGATGAGGATGATGAAGGAAATACCATTACCTACGCCACGATCGGTGATACGCTCACCCAGCCACATAACGAACATCGAGCCTGCGGTCAGCAGGATGACAGAACTGATAGTGAACCAGTTGAAACCAATAGCGAGTGCCTGACCAGCCTGTGCCATCTGTACGGAGAGGTTCACGAGATAGCTCGGACCCTGGAACAGAAGGATAGCTACGGTGAGATAGCGAGTGATCTGGTTCATCTTCTGGCGTCCACTCTCACCCTCCTTCTGCATCTTCTGGAAGTAAGGCACTGCGATAGTGAGCAGCTGTATTACGATAGATGCAGAGATGTAAGGCATGATACCCAATGCGAAAATAGACGCATTGGAGAACGCACCACCGGAGAACATATCAAGCAGCGCCATCAGACCACCTGCAGTCTGAGCGTGCAGGGCGGTCAACGCATCCGGATTGATGCCCGGAAGAATAACGAACGAACCGAAACGGTAGATGAGCACGAAGAGAATCGTGGTCAGCAGACGGTTGCGGAGGTCCTCAATCTTCCAGATGTTCTTACAAATTTCAATAAACTTCATTGTCGTTTATTTTTTCAGCCCAGTCCAGACCGGAGAATCCGGGATATCCGGATAGTCCGGTTCAGACGAGCTGCGATTATTAAAGTTTTACAATCGTACCACCGGCAGCGGTGATGGCAGCCTCAGCGCTTGCGCTGAAAGCGTTAGCCTCTACTGTCAGTTTTGCGGTGAGAGTTCCGTTGCCCAGGATCTTAACGAGCATCGACTTCGAGATGAAGCCAGCCTCGAGGAGCTCGGTCAGGCCGATCTTCTCCAGGTTCTTAGCCTCAGCCAGAGCCTGCAGTGTGCCAAGGTTGATAGCCTTGTACTCTACGCGGTTGATGTTCTTGAAACCAAACTTAGGCAAACGACGTTGCATAGGCATCTGACCACCTTCGAAGCCAATCTTCTTGGAGTAGCCCGAACGTGACTTAGCACCCTTATGACCACGGGTAGAAGTTCCACCGAGTCCCGAACCGGCACCACGACCGATACGCTTTGCGGTTTTAACCGAACCAGCAGCCGGAGTTAAATTATTTAATTCCATAATGCTTGTTGTATTACTTTGTTGATTAATCAATTACTTTTACCAGGTGTTTTACATTCTCCACCATACCCATGATAGCCGGATTAGCCTCATGCTCAACGATGGAGTTCATCTTATGAAAGCCGAGAGCCTTCATAGTCAGTTTCTGGTTCTTTGTGCACTTGATAGTGCTGCGAACTTGCTGAATTTTGATAGTTGCCATAGTCTTACATGAATTTTATTATCCGTTAAACACAGTGGATAGGCTCACGCCGCGGTTAGCAGCTACAGTGCGTGCGTCACGGAGTTCACCGAGTGCAGCGATAGTAGCCTTAACGAGGTTGTGTGGGTTGGAGCTACCCTTAGCCTTAGCGAGCACGTCGGTTACGCCAACGCTCTCGAGTACGGCACGCATAGCGCCACCGGCTTTAACTCCGGTACCGTGGCTAGCCGGCTGAATGTAAACGCGTGCACCGCCGAACTTAGCGTACTGCTCGTGAGGGATAGTTCCCTTGAGAACAGGCACTTGGATGAGGTTTTTCTTAGCAGCCTCGGTAGCCTTAGCAATAGCAGCGGTAACTTCGCCTGCCTTACCCAGACCGTGACCTACGATGCCGTTTCCGTTACCAACAACGACGATGGCAGCGAATGTGAAAGTGCGTCCACCCTTCGTAACTTTAGTTACGCGGTTGACAGCGACGAGGCGCTCCTGGAGCTCCAAGTCTTGTGTAGATTTAACTCGATTCATCTTAGTTGTTGATTTTAGAATTTGAGACCAGCCTCACGAGCTGCGTCAGCCAGTTGTTGAACACGACCGTGGTAGAGGTAACCGTTACGGTCAAATACTACAGCCTCAACGCCTGCCTTCTTAGCAGCCTCTGCGATCATAGCACCCACCTTAGCAGCCTTCTCAGACTTGGTCATTTTATCTGTGATTCCGAGTGACGAAGCACTAGCGAGGGTCATCCCCTTGGTGTCGTCAATAACTTGCGCGTAAATTTGGCTGTTGCTACGGAATACGGTCAGACGAGGACGCTCAGCGGTACCCGAAACGATAGTGCGGATATGCGCCTTAATTTTGAGTCTTCTTGCAATTTTCTGATTCATAGTTTACTCCTTTCTAATTATTTACCAGCCGATTTACCAGCCTTACGACGAACAACTTCACCTTGGAAGCGGATACCCTTACCCTTGTATGGTTCAGGCTTACGGAACGAGCGGATCTTAGCGCATACTTGGCCAATGAGCTGCTTGTCAGCCGACTCCAGGATTACGAGCGGGTTAGCGTTACGCTCCGACTTAGTCTCCACCTTGATCTCCTTCGGGAGCATGAGGTGAATCGGGTGAGTATAACCGAGAGCGAAGTTCAGGATCTGACCATTGTTCTCTACACGGTAACCTACACCGACGAGCTCGAGCACCTTCTTGTAGCCCTCGCTAACACCGGTAACCATATTTTGAATCAGAGCGCGATAAAGACCATGCTTCGAGCGGCTCTCTTTCTCGTCATTCGGACGAGTTACGTGGCAAACGCCGTCTTCTACAGCTACGCTGATCAGCGGATCAACAGCCTGTACGAGTTCACCTTTAGGACCCTTAACGGTCACTACATTCTCCGGGCTAACTGTTACGGTTACGCCTGCAGGAATTGCGATAGGTAATTTACCAATACGTGACATAATTACTCCTCCTTCTTACATTAATAAACATAACAAATAACCTCACCACCGAGCTTTTGGCCAGCGGCCTCCTTGTCGGTCATCACACCCTTCGAAGTCGAAAGGATGGCGATACCCAGACCGTTCAGCACGCGCGGCATCTCACGGTAACCAGTGTACTGGCGGAGACCCGGGGTTGAAACACGTTGTAAACTCTTGATGGCGTTAACTTTGTTAACCGGATCATACTTCAGAGCGATCTTGATAGTGCCCTGAGGTCCATCTTCCACGAACTTGTAGGAGAGGATGTAGCCCTTCTCAAACAGAATTCGTGTGATCTCTTTCTTCAGATTCGAAGCCGGAATCTCCACTACGCGGTGGCCAGCCTTGATTGCATTTCTGAGTCGAGTCAGATAATCTGCGATTGGATCTGTCATAATGTTTGTTGTTTAAATTAATCCCGCCTTTCGGGACAATATTTAATTAATAATAGTTGATTAATAGGCGGCCCGGTGTGGCCGGGCCACCTATTGTATGCTTACCAGCTTGCCTTCTTCACTCCGGGGATGAGGCCTTTGGAAGCCATCTCACGGAACTGGATACGAGACAAACCGAATGTGCGCATGTAACCCTTCGGACGACCGGTCATTTTGCAACGGTTGTGCAGACGAATTGGGTTGGAGTTCAGCGGCAGGGTCTGTAGCTTCTGAGCAGCCTCATAAGCCTCAGCCGGCTCACCATGGTTGATGATGTCCTTGAGCTGAGCACGCTTAGCTGCATATCTTGCTACGAGGTTAGCACGCTTTACCTCGCGGGCTTTCATTGATTCTTTTGCCATAGCGATTACTTTTTGAATGGTAAGCCAAACTCACGGAGTAGTGCAAAACCTTCCTCATCGGTGTTAGCGGTGGTAACGAAGGTGATGTTCATACCAAGCAGTTTGGTGATGTTATCAATGTTAATTTCCGGGAAGATAATTTGCTCCTGGATACCGAGGGTATAGTTACCACGGCCATCCATTTTGTTCTCGATACCCTTGAAGTCGCGGATACGAGGCAGAGCAACACGCACGAGACGCTCAAGGAACTCGTACATACGCTCGCCGCGGAGGGTTACGCGTACGCCGATTGGCATTTTCTTACGAACCTTGAACTGTGCAATATCCTTTTTTGAAAGCGTAGCAACGGCCTTCTGACCAGCGATAGCAGTCATCTCGTTCTGAGCGACGTCGATGATCTTCTTGTCGGCAACAGCTTCACCCAGGCCCTGGTTGAGGACGATCTTAGTGAGTTTCGGGCACTGCATTACAGTAGTGTAGTTGAACTCCTTCATCAAGATAGGAACGATGCGCTCCCTGTAATCTTGTTTTAAGCTAGCTGTATTCATTGTTAGATTTCTTTACCGGATTTTTTACTTACACGTACGAGCTTACCATCCTTCTCGACGCGGCCAACGCGAACCGGCTTGCCGTTCTCAACGGGGTTGAGGTTAGAGATATGGATAGGAGCTTCCTGTTTAACGATACCACCCTGTGGGTTCTTTGCATTGGGTTTGGTACTCTTGGATACCATGTTGACACCCTCTACGATTGCACGCTGCTTCTCAACGAGCACCTCCAGCACGCGGCCGGTTTTGCCCTTCGATGCACCTGCATTTACGTAAACGATATCACCCTTCTTAATATGTAACTTTGCCATATTTCTGAATAATTAGATGATTAAAGCACTTCAGGTGCCAGGGAAATAATTTTCATGTTCGTTTGACGAAGTTCACGAGCTACCGGGCCGAAGATACGCGATCCGCGGAGCTCACCTGCGTTATTAACGAGAACGCATGCGTTATCGTCAAAGCGGATGTAGCTACCGTCAGCACGGCGGACCTCTTTCTTGACGCGAACAACGATAGCACGGCTAACGGTACCGTCCTTGATGTCCGACGAAGGAATAACGCCCTTAACTGCTACTACGATGGTGTCACCGAGGGTTGCATAACGCTTCTTGGTACCACCCAGAACGCGGATTACGAGTGCCTCTTTAGCGCCGCTATTGTCCGCAACGATTAGTCTTGATTCTTGCTGTACCATATTACTTAGCCCTTTCGATAATTTGAGTTAGACGCCAACGAACAGTTTTGCTCAAAGGACGAGTCTCCATGATGCGAACGGTATCGCCGATACCGCACTCGTTCTTCTCGTCGTGAGCATGGAACTTGCGAGTTTTATTGACAAACTTGCCATAGATAGGGTGTTTCTCTTTCCACTTAACGGCTACGACAATAGTCTTATCCATTTTGTTGGAAACCACAACGCCCTGACGCTCTTTTCTTAGATTTCTTGTTTCCATTTCACTTTCGTTTTTTACTTGGTTAATTCTCTTTGACGGAGTTCTGTTGCCAGACGTGCGATTGTCTTACGAGCCACCTTAATCTGCAACGGATTGTCAAGCGGAGAAATACTGTGGTTGAGTTTCAGGCGAACGAGAGCCTCTTTCTCTGCGGCCATACGCTCCTGGATCTCAGCGGTTGTTAATTCTTTAATTTCACTTGTCTTCATAACTTAACTTAGTTAATTCTGGACGAATCCATTAGATTGTTTGAGTTGGGTCGTAATCGCGACGTACGACGAATTTAGTTGTGATTGGAAGCTTTTGAGCTGCCAGGCGAAGTGCCTCCTTAGCTACCTCGAAGCTAACGCCATCAATCTCGAAGATGATGCGTCCCGGCTCCAATGGAACTACGAATCCTTCCGGAGCACCTTTACCCTTACCCATACGGACATCCAATGGTTTCTTGGTGATCGGTTTATCCGGGAATACGCGGATCCATACATGACCCTGACGTTGCATATAACGTGTTACGGCGATACGAGCAGCTTCGATTTGGCGACCAGTCAACCAGATGGTTCCCAGCGACTTGATACCGAATGTACCAAATGCGAGCTCGCTACCGCGCTGTGCTACGCCCTTGATGCGGCCTTTTTGGCAGCGGCGGAATTTAGTTTTCTTTGGTTGTAACATAATTACTTAATCTACAAATCGGTTAAACATTACTTTTTGTTTCTGCGGAAGCCCTTGCGGTCACCATCGCGGCGGTTACCACGGCCGTTTTCGCCGCGATTGCCACCCTCTTGTTTTTGGGTGAAGTTAGGAGCCAGGTCCTTCTTGCCGTAAACTTCGCCACGGCAGATCCATACCTTAACACCGAGTACACCAACCTTGGTGAGTGCACCAACGTGGCAGTAGTCGATGTCAGCACGCAGAGTGTGCAGAGGAGTACGTCCCTCCTTATACATCTCGCTGCGGGCGATCTCGGCGCCATTGAGACGGCCGCTGATCTGAACCTTGATACCCTCAGCCCCCATGCGCATAGTTGACTGAATAGCCATCTTAACGGCACGGCGGTAAGCTACCTTACCCTCCAGCTGACGAGCGATCTTGTTGGCAACGATGGTTGCATCAAGTTCCGGACGTTTTACCTCGAAGATGTTGATTTGAACATCTTGCTTGGTGAACTTTTTCAGTTCCTCCTTCAATTTGTCAACCTCTTGTCCACCCTTACCGATAATATAACCGGGGCGAGCAGTGCAGACAGTAACAGTCACAAGTTTCAGAGTTCTTTCGATAACGATACGAGAAATACTAGCCTCCGCAAGACGGGCGTTGAGGTACTCACGGATCTTAGAATCCTCGAGCAGTGTATCTCCGTAGTTCTTACCGCCAAACCAGTTGGAATCCCAACCACGAACAATACCCAGGCGGTTAGCTATAGGTGAAATTTTCTGTCCCATTTTGCTTAATTACTTTTCAGTGTTAGTATTTTTAGTATCTACGAATACAGTAACATGGTTCGAGCGCTTGCGCACACGGTAACCACGACCTTGAGGAGCGGTCAGCAGACGCTTCAGCATATAGCCACCGTCTACATAAATGTTACTTACATATAGTGTCTCAGAATCAGCCTTCTTACCGGTCTTGTTCTCCCAGTTTGCGATAGCCGATTTCAGGAGTTTCTCAAGTGCACGCGAAGCCTCCTTGGTGGAGAAATGCAGAGCACCCAGTGCACGGTTCACTTCCATACCACGAATCATGTCAGCAACAAGGCGCATTTTACGTGGAGAGGTAGGAACGTTGTTGAGCTTAGCGAAGTAGAGAGTCTTCTTAGCCTCTTTACGAGCTTCAGCTGAATTATGTTTTCTAGCACCCATTTTAATCTAAAATTTAAATGTTGTTTTAATGATTCAATGGATTATTTCTTATTTCCCGAGTGACCGCGGAAGTTGCGGGTCGGAGCGAATTCGCCCAGCTTATGACCTACCATGTTCTCGGTTACATACACAGGAATGAACTTATTTCCATTGTGAACTGCAATAGTATGACCTACAAAATCAGGAGAGATCATAGATGCGCGACTCCAAGTCTTGACAACTTCTTTCTTGCCCGACTCATTCATAGCCAGCACCTTGTTCTCAAGCTTCAGATTGATAAACGGTCCTTTTTTCAATGAACGACTCATAATTTCTGTGATTTAATAGGTTATTTCTTTCTTCTTTCGATGATATACTGATTCGACTTGTTCTTCGGATGACGAGTCTTGTAACCCTTAGCGAGCAAGCCCTTACGTGAACGTGGGTGTCCACCGGATTGACGGCCTTCACCACCACCCATCGGGTGATCTACCGGGTTCATTACAACACCACGGTTGTGAGGACGACGACCGAGCCAACGGCTACGACCTGCCTTACCGGACTTCTCAAGAGCGTGATCAGAGTTACCTACGACACCTACGGTTGCCATGCACTCTGCCAGCACCTTACGCATCTCGCCCGAAGGCAACTTGATGATAGCGTACTTGTCCTCGCGACCTGCGAGCTGTGCAAAAGTACCTGCTGAGCGAACCATCTGTGCGCCGTGACCCGGCTGGAGCTCAATGTTGTGAATCAGTGTTCCGAGTGGAATATTGGCCATCGGAAGAGCGTTTCCTACTTCAGGTGCTACGTCAGCACCCGACATTACGGTTTGACCTACTTGCAGTCCATTAGGTGCAAGAATATAGCGCTTCTCACCATCTGCGTAGAACAGGAGTGCGATACGTGCCGAACGGTTCGGATCGTACTCGATAGTCTTAACAGTAGCGGGTACACCATTTTTGTTGCGCTTGAAGTCAATTACGCGGAATTTCTGCTTGTGTCCGCCACCAATGTAACGCATGGTCTCCTTACCAGTGTTGTTGCGACCACCCGTCTTGGTTTTTCCGAATACAAGAGACTTCTCTGGTGCGCTTGCGGTAATTGTCTCAAACGCGCCAATAACTTTGTGTCTTTGCCCCGGTGTAGTGGGTTTAAATTTACGTACAGCCATTGTTAAATATTGCTATAAAAATCGATTGTTTCACCTTCGTTCAATGTAACGATAGCCTTCTTGTAAGCCGCTGTCTTACCCTTCAGCAGACCCGACTTGGTATAGCGCTGCTTTACCTTCGGAGCTACGATAAGAGTGTTTACATCTACTACCTGTACATTGTACATTTCTTCTACTGCCTTTTTGATCTCTACTTTGTTGGCAGTGCGTGCAACCTGAAAACCATAACGGTTCAGCTTCTCGCCAGCGGCGGTCATCTTCTCGGTGACGATTGGTTTAATAATAATTGCCATAGTTTTGACCTCCTCTATTATGCGTTAAGATTCTCTTCCAGCTTAGCTACTGCACCCTCTACGAATACAACAGCGTTAGCGTTCATGATTGCGTACGTGTTCAACTCGTTTACGTTTACCACGTTAGTGCGCTGGATGTTTGCAGCGGACTTCAGTACGTTAGCGTTGCTCTCAGCTACTACGAAGAGTACCTTCTTGCCGTTAACCTTCAGTGCGTCCAGAACTGCCAGCATTGCCTTGGTCTTCGGAGCCTCGAACTGGAGAGCATCAAGAACGATGATCTGCTCATTCTTAGCACGCAGACTCAGAGCCGAGCGGCGAGCGAGTTGCTTAATTTTCTTGTTCAGCTTGAAGCTATAGTCACGAGGTACCGGACCAAAGATGGTACCACCACCTACGCGAACCGGAGACTTCAGATCACCCGGACGAGCGCCACCGCCGCCCTTCTGACGACCGAGTTTGCGAGTCGAGTGTGCGTTCTCCGAACGCTGTTTAGCTTTTGCTGTTCCCTGGCGGTTGTTTGCCAGATACTGCTTAACGTCCAAGTAGATAGCGTGGTCGTTAGGCTCGATACCGAAGATAGCGTCGTTGAGAACCACCTTCTTGCCGGTAGCTTGACCGGCCATGTTCAAAATACTAAGTTCCATACTTCTTACTTGTTAATGATGACGATTGAATTTTTAGCACCCGGAATAGAGCCCTTCACCATCAGAAGGTTGTACTCCGGAATTACTTTCAGTACAACGAGGTTCTGAACCGTTACGCGGTCCTGACCCATGTGACCACCCATGCGGGTACCCTTGAAGATACGGCTAGGATATGCACAAGCACCTACCGAACCCGGAGCACGAAGACGGTCGTCCTGACCGTGTGTGGACTGACCCACACCACCGAAACCGTGACGCTTTACAACACCCTGGAAACCTTTACCCTTGCTGGTACCAATCACGTCAACATAGCTGTTCTCCTCGAACATGTCAACGGTCAGGGTCTGGCCCAGTGTTACCTCTTGGTCGAAACCATCGAACTCAGCGAGGTGGCGCATTGGCTGAACGCCTGCTGCCTGGAAGTGACCTGCCTCAGCCTTGTTGGTGTGCTTCTCGCTCTTTGGCATGAAACCTACCTGAACAGCCTCGTAACCGTCTTTCTCCAGAGTCTTCAGTTGCGTTACAACGCATGGACCAACCTCAATTACGGTGCATGGGATATTCTTGCCATCGGCACCGAATACGGAAGTCATTCCGATTTTTTTACCTAATAATCCTGGCATAATTGCTGTAAGATTAAAAATGTTTTGTTAATTAATTAAATCTTCTCCACTCTCGCCGACGGGTGTCCTCCAATGATAGTGCCGTCGGAAGTGAATACTGTAAATGGGTTATCAAACCTTGATCTCTACCTCAACACCGCTTGCGAGCTCGAGCTTCATCAGAGCCTCTACGGTCTTGTTGTTGCTGTTGTAGATGTCGATGAGGCGCTTGTAGCTCGAGAGCTCAAACTGCTCACGCGACTTCTTGTTTACAAAAGTCGAACGGTTGATTGTGAAGATGCGCTTGTGAGTTGGCAGTGGAATTGGACCACTTACTACTGCGCCGGTAGCCTTCACAGTCTTTACGATCTTCTCTGCAGACTTGTCAACCAGGTTGTGGTCGAAAGACTTCAGTTTGATACGAATTTTTTGACTCATAAATTTGATTTTCTTTTGGACGATCCCCTATATATAATATAATAAGGTGTATCGTCGGGTTAAACTATTTTTTCGCGCCACCTCTTAATCCCCAAAGAGTCATTCGCTTGGGGATTAAGGGTTTTGCATTATTTTTTCCTTTTTCCTCCCTTGTAGGGAGGTCAGGTGGGGTTTACACCAGGTCAGCGCGTCCACCGCACTCCTCCAGTACCTTCTTAGCGATACCCGAAGAAACAGGTGCGTAGTGGCTGAACTCCATTGAGCTGGTTGCACGACCCGAAGAGAGAGTACGCAGTACGGTTACATAACCGAAGGTCTCACTCAGAGGTACGTTAGCCTTGATGATACGAGCACCGGTACGAGCGGTATCCATACCCTCAATCTGACCGCGACGTTTTGTCAGGTCGCCCTGTACAGAACCGAATGCCTCTTCCGGAGTAACAACCTCCATCTTCATGATCGGCTCCATCAGTACCGGACGTGCCTTCACACAAGCCGACTTGAATGCCATCTGGGCGCAAACCTCGAACGACAACTGGTCAGAGTCAACCGGGTGGAACGAACCATCAATAACGGTTACCTTCAGCTGATCAACCGGGAAGCCTGCCAGCACACCATTCTTCATAGCTGCCTGGAAGCCCTTCTCAATCGACGGGATAAACTCCTTAGGAATATTACCACCCTTCACCTCGTTGACGAACTGAAGTTGACCCTGGAAGTCCTCGTCAGCCGGCTCAACGCGTACGATCATATCAGCGTACTTACCGCGACCACCGGACTGCTTCTTGTAGGTCTCACGCAGCTCAACCGGAGCAGAGATTGCCTCACGGTATGCTACCTGCGGACGACCCTGGTTGCACTCTACCTTGAACTCGCGCTTCAGACGGTCGATGATAATCTCCAAGTGGAGCTCACCCATACCGCTGATAACAGTCTGACCGGTCTGCTCATCCGTCTTAACGGTGAACGTCGGATCCTCCTCAGCGAGCTTAGCCAGACCTACGCCCAGCTTATCCAGGTCTGCCTGGCTCTTCGGCTCAACAGAGATACCGATCACCGGCTTAGCGAACTGAATACCCTCCAGTGTGATAGGTGCATCCTCGGCGCAGAGCGTATCACCGGTGCGGATATCCTTGAAGCCTACGCCGGCTCCGATATCACCTGCACCAATCAGCTCTACAGGATTCTGGTGGTTCGAGTGCATCTGGAAGATACGGCTGATACGCTCCTTCTTACCCGAACGGGTGTTGTAAACGTACGAACCAGCCTCCAGCTTACCCGAATATACACGGAAGAAGCACAGACGACCCACATACGGGTCAGTTGCAATCTTAAATGCGAGTGCGCAGAGCGGCTCCTCATCGTTCGGGTGACGAACGATTGCAGCGTCGGTGTTTGGATCAGTACCGTTGATCTCCGGAGTATCCATAGGAGAAGGCAGGTATGCGCAGACTGCGTCAAGCATGGTCTGTACACCCTTGTTCTTGAAGGACGAACCGCAAACCATCGGGAAGATTGCCATCGAGCAGCAGCCCTTACGGACAGCAGCCTTGATCTCATCCTCGGTGATGGACGAAGGATCGCTGAAGTATTTCTCCATCAAAGCGTCGTCAAACTCTGCGATAGTCTCCAGCATCTTATCGCGCCACTCCTCAGCCTCTGCTACGAGGTTAGCCGGGATCTCCTCAACGCTATACTCAGCGCCCATGGTCTCGTCGTGCCACAGGATAGCCTTCATCTTGATGAGATCAACCACACCCTTGAAGGTCTCCTCTGCACCAACCGGGATCTGGATAGGACACGGAGTTGCACCGAGAACTTCCTTGATCTGGCTTACTACGTCGAAGAAGTTAGCACCCGAACGGTCCATCTTGTTCACGTAGCAGATACGCGGTACGTTGTACTTATCAGCCTGACGCCATACAGTCCCAGACTGCGGCTGTACACCACCAACGGCGCAGAATGTAGCTACGGCACCATCAAGGATACGCAGCGAACGCTCAACCTCTACGGTGAAATCTACGTGACCCGGAGTGTCAATCAGGTTGATCTTATACTTGTTATTGTTATAGGTCCAATAGGTGGTGGTTGCAGCAGAGGTGATGGTGATACCACGCTCCTGCTCCTGCTCCATCCAGTCCATTGTTGCAGCACCGTCGTGAACCTCACCAATTTTGTGGGTCAGACCGGTGTAGAACAGAATACGCTCAGATGTGGTAGTCTTACCAGCATCGATGTGAGCCATAATACCGATATTTCTGTTCAAATGTAAATCGTGCTTTGCCATTTTTCTTTTTTATTTCTTTTTATAATAAATATTATTCCTTATAATTAAACGCGCCCGCGAATTTCGTTTCTGTCTCTTTCGATTTCTTTTTTGTTTTCGTTATCGTTTTCGTTCCCGTCTCCGTTCTCCTCCCCAAGGGGAGGTCGGGAGGTGCCTAATTAGAAGCGGAAATGTGCAAATGCACGGTTAGCCTCTGCCATGCGGTGCATATCTTCCTTACGCTTGTATGCGCCACCTTGGTTATTGAAGGCATCCATAATCTCTGCTGCCAGCTTCTCTGCCATCGAGTGGCCGCCACGCTTGCGAGCGAAGAGAATCATATTCTTCATTGCAATCGACTCCTTGCGGTCAGCACGAATCTCGGTCGGAACCTGGAAGGTTGCGCCACCGATACGCTTCGACTTAACCTCTACGAGCGGAGTGATATTATCCAGAGCCTGCTTCCAGACATCAAGTGCGCTCTTCTCAGCGTCCTTATTCTTCTGACCAACAGCCTCAAGAGCGGTATAGAATACACCGTAAGCGGTATTCTTCTTACCATCGAGCATGAGGTGGTTAACGAATTTTGCAACCATTACCTCGCCGTAAACTGGATCCGGCAGGATCACACGTTTCTTTGGTTTTGCTTTTCTCATTGTTGTTTACTTGTTTTTACCAGAGAATCTTCAATCTTAATTCTAAAATCTTCAATCCTCGTTTGGTTGTCTCATTGCTTCAGATTTTATCGCCTTTCCGCTTCGCAGAGCCTTCATCCTCGCTTGCAGCTTAGACTTTTTCGCTCATTTTCGAGCGGGGCTTCCATCTTACTCAACCGATCAACCCAGTTAATCTGTCCCAACGTATGGAACTTTCAGTTAATTAGGAATTGTTTAAGCTTATCTTGCCAAGTTTCAGTCTCACCTACACCCTTCAATAGCACCATCTGGATCTACCATTCTTCCTCTCCTTCGAGGAAGGCCGTGGGTGGGGGTTTCCTTCTTACTTCTTAGCCTTCGGGCGCTTAGCACCGTACTTCGAACGACGCTGCAGGCGGTTAGCCACACCGGCGGTATCAAGTGTACCACGAACGATGTGATAACGTACACCCGGCAGATCCTTTACACGACCACCACGAACCATTACGATCGAGTGCTCCTGCAAGTTGTGACCCTCGCCCGGAATGTAGGCGTTAACCTCCTTCGAGTTGGTCAGGCGGACACGTGCAACCTTACGCATTGCCGAGTTAGGCTTCTTAGGGGTGGTAGTGTAAACACGTACACAAACACCACGACGTTGCGGGCAGCTGTCCAGTGCCGGACTCTTACTCTTGTCGATAAGCTCTGCTCTTCCTTTTCTAACTAATTGTTGAATTGTAGGCATTGTAACTTGTTTTGATTAATAATTATTGTTAATTTTCTTATCTCAT
This sequence comes from Paludibacteraceae bacterium, assembly GCA_045599285.1. Taxonomy (GTDB): domain Bacteria; phylum Bacteroidota; class Bacteroidia; order Bacteroidales; family Paludibacteraceae; genus Colicola. Next base: position 63,161 of record JAZRVR010000005.1, read on the forward strand.
CGGCCTTGCGACCGTATGTTTTCTCTTAATAATCCTCTCGCTTTTCCAGTCACTCCCCTCGCTTTTTCTCTTATAATTCTCTCGCGCTTCACCCTCCCGTACATACGTGTGAGATAGCGCACCCGCGAAAAAGCATGCAAAGGTACTACTTTTTTATGACATATGCAAACGTCTACACAAAAAAAATGCAGATTTTCATTATTTTACCTCGTTTTTTTATAAGTTTTTGCATTTTGTAATCTGCACTTTACAAATTTCAACCTAAAACCGGTATTTCAAAGTGTGTATCTCGGTCGATTTATAGCGATCTATCATTTGGCATGATTTTTGTTCGAGTTGTAGCAGATTCACAAAACTTCAGTTACTATGTCAAGAGAAGAAAGAGCCAACACTCTGACTCACCTCGTACCGGTTATCGTTATTATCCCTATGATAGTACCATTCATTCTGCGCTCCATGGCAGCAGGATGGACGTATATAGTGACCACATGCCTGTTTCTGGCAGGAATGCTCAATATGTTCCTTGCCAGCACCTGTTACCACGCAGCGCCGGAGGGCAGCGCGCTCAAACGCCGTCTGCGCGTATGGGATCATAGTTCCATCTACGTGATGATTGCAGCCAGCTACTCGCCGTTGTGCTCTGTCTTTGGTGGAGCACTGGGCATCACCATGATATCCGTAATGTGGGCATTTGCTCTGGCGGGAATAGTGGGAAAGATTATCGCACTGGGCAAATACCCGATGCTGAGTCTGATACTTTATCTGGCCATGGGTTGGATGGCACTGGTGGTGATGTACTGGCTCTGGACGGATCTGCTGCCGTTCACGTTCTGGATGATTGTGGTGGAGGGACTTTGCTATACGGTAGGTGCATATTTCTTTGCCAATGACGAGAAGCGTACCTTCTTCCACGCTATCTGGCACGTCTTCATCATCCTCGGTGCCGCCTGCCATACCGTAGCTGTCTATTCGATGCTGTAGTCTCACTAAATATAGCCCGCATCTACACCCTCTACACCCTCCTCTATAGTGCCTATTGCATCTATTCATAATCTTCCCCCCCGGGGGGACTAAGGAGGGCTTCCCCATATCATGCCTGATTTGCGACCGCACCATCTGCCTGATTAGCGACCGACCATCTGCCTGATCAGCGACCGCATTGTGGTCGCCCACCCCATCGTCTCATCGCCCCTCGCCTCATCGCCCCCCCCAAAAAAAAACTCCCCTCATCC
>JAZRVR010000006.1:0-83682 GCA_045599285.1 Paludibacteraceae bacterium
CCTGAGGCAGTCTGGTTTGCCGTAGCAGACATTCTGGGTGATGCAATCGCTGCCGGCGATGAGGTAACCTTCGTTTACAACGTAGCAGCAGCAACAGTAACCGCAACCAAGAATGGTGAGCCAGGTCCTGGTCCAGATCCAAAGGATGATGTATATTACATCAAGAACTGCTGGAATGGTGGTGAGTGGACATGGGAGGAAATGACTCCGAATCAGGATAAGACCGAGTGGGCATACACCGGAATCTTTGGTGGTGTAGGTGTGAACATCAATACCGCAGAGAGCGACCACGAGCCTGAGGCAGTCTGGTTTGCCGTAGCAGACATTCTGGGTGATGCAATCGCTGCCGGCGATGAGGTAACCTTCGTTTACAACGTAGCAGCAGCAACAGTAACCGCAACCAAGAATGGTGAACCGGGTCCTGGCCCAGATCCAACGGTAGGTGACTACTACCTGGTAGGATACATCAATGGCGCAGACTCGGGTTGTGGTGAAGAGGATTGGGAGACTCTGCATGAGGAGTATCACTTCGTCAATGGTAAGTTGACCACAACCTTCACCGAGAACTCGTATGTATATGTCAAGACTGCCGACAATGCCAATTGGTATCTGAGTGCAGAATATGTACCTGCAGCAGCCAGTGTAAGTGCTGTATTGGAGATTGGTAGCGAGACAATCTTTGAGAAGGTAGGCGTACGCGGTGGTGTAGAGGTAGAGTTCACTATCGTTGAGAACGAGAATGGCACTATCACATTGAGCTATGTTGAGAAAGGTGAGCCGGGTCCTGGTCCAGATCCAACGGTAGGTGACTACTACCTGGTAGGATACATCAATGGCGCAGACTCGGGTTGTGGTGACATGGATTGGGAGACCCTGCATGAGGAGTACCACTTCGTCAATGGTAAGTTGACCACAACCTTCACCGAGGACTCGTATGTATATGTCAAGACTGCTGACAATGCCAATTGGTATCTGAGTGCAGAATATGTACCTGCAGCAGCCAGTGTAAGTGCTGTATTGGAGATTGGTAGCGAGACAATCTTTGAGAAGGTAGGTGTACGCGGTGGTGTAGAGGTAGTCTTCACCATTACTGAGAACGAGAATGGCACAATCACTCTCTCCTATGTAGAGAATGGTGCGGAAGGCATTGATCAAATCTTCGTTGGCACAGAACTGAAGAAGATGGTGATTGATGGTCAGGTATATGTCATTCGTGATGGCAAGATGTACAACATCATGGGCGCAGTAGTTCGTTAAATAGCGATATCTATATGCATCAAGCGAGGGGAATCCGAATGGGTTCCCCTTACTTTGTGCAAAAAAACATGTATCAAAAGTTGCATATTTCAGAAAAAAGTAGTATCTTTGCACCGAAATTGGACATTAACGTCACGAAGATAACATAACCTATAAATACTATAATATGAAAAGAAACCTATTTCTGCTCCTTGCGAGCCTATTTTCCTGCACATTGTGGGCACAGGTAACAACTACACCAGCATCTCTTGAGAATGGATACGAGGGTAGCATTACTGTAGTCTTTAACCCGAACCAGGGCAACAAAGGCATGGCTAATGCGACGGCTTGCTATGCCCACACCGGTCTGATCACCGTCAATAGCGAGGGTGATAGCGACTGGAAATACACTGTCAATAGTAAATGGCGTGATGGCTCGGCAAAGACGAAGATGACTAAGAATGCAGATGGTAACTGGGAGTTGAAAATTGACAATATGTACGACTACTATGGTTGCCCACGCACCGAGGGAATCAAGAAGATAGCATTCGTCTTCAATGACGGTCCTAATGGCAGCAAAGAGGGTAAGACCAGCGGAGGTGGAGACATCTTCGTCAGCGTCAGCGGATGGGAAGAGCATGAGGAGACGTACAAAGATCCAATCGTGGCGGCACGTCCTGCCGGCATCAGCAACGGTATTTACTACGACGAAAATGACCCAACCAAGGTGACTCTATGTACCTATGCAGCCAGCAAGACACAGCATGCAAAGCATGTGTTTGTGATAGGTGACTTCACTAATTGGGAAATCAAGGAGGAGTACCAGATGAAGCGCGATGGTAACTATTTCTGGCTGGAAATCACCGGATTGACTCCTGGTAAAGAGTACGCTATGCAATACATGGTGGTGCGCGCGGATGACAACAAGGTGCGTATCAGCGATCTCTATTCTGAGAAACTGCTGCATAGCGATGACCAATGGGAACCAAGGAGCATCGATCCCAGTCTGATGCCTTATCCGGCACAGGGACGCGGCTATGTGACTGTCATCCAGACCAATAAGCCCAAATATCCGTGGTCGCAAGAGACACTTAACTTCAAGCGCCCGAACAAGAACAACCTCATTATCTATGAGATGTGGGTATATGATTATACTCAGGAGCGCTCCTTCCCCGGACTGATGAAGCGTCTAGACTATATTGAGAACCTGGGTGTGAACGCAGTGGAACTGATGCCTCTGTGTGAATACGATGGAAACCTGAGTTGGGGATATAATCCGAATCACTACTTCGCTATGGATAAGGCGGTGGGTACCCCGGAGATGTTCAAGGCCTTTGTGGATGAGTGCCATAAACGTGGCATCGCTGTCATCATGGATATGGTATTTAACCATGCGTCGGGTAACAACCCAATGAATAAACTCTATCCGTATGGTACTGATTTGAAGGATAATCCGTGGTTTAATGTAAATCCTCCTCACGGCGACAATGTATTGGAGGATTGGAACCACGACTTTGAGCCGGCTCGTGAGATGTTCTCTCGTGCGCTGCAATATTGGTTGACTGAATACAAAGTGGATGGCTTCCGTATGGACTTGGCACATGGATTCTGTGGCCCGACCTGCTCCAATCTGTTCAGTAATCTGAAGCACTATCATTCTGCCATCAAGGAGGTAGCAGCGGATGCTTATTTCATTCAGGAGTATTGGGGAAGCAATCCTACTCAAGGTCAACTGATTAACGAGGGAATGCAGTGCTGGACCGGTCAGGGACTGAGTGATGCGTATGCACAATTGGCGATGGGATGGATCAATCAGTCCACATCGGATAATCTGTCGCAGGCTAATCAGGATGGATTCATTGCCTACAACGAGAGCCACGATGAGGAACGTAACTTCTACAAGGCAAAGCAGTGGGGTAATGGAGACTTGAAGACCAATGAGGATGCACGCCTAAGTCGTATAGCTGCTATCCAGGCATTCAATACGCTGCTCAACGGCAGTCACATGATCTGGCAATATGGTGAGTTGGGATACGACTATTCCATCAACTCGACACTGGATAACCCGAATGCGACCGGTGGTCGTACCGACAAGAAACCTCGTTGCGAGAGTTGGATTACCACGCCAGTTGTCAATCGTATGCAGCAGTACCAGCAGGTCAGCAAGATTATTCAGTTGCGCACGCGCCTCATGCCAACCGTGTTTGAAGGAAATCCTACAGCACAGAACCTATATGGATCTTATCTGCGTACGGTACAGTGGGGCAGTCAGGTTTTTGTAGTTGCTAACTTCGGAACAACCAGCAACGAGAGCATCACTCTGCCTGGTGGCACATGGTACGACTACCTGGGTGGTGCTACCAAAGCTGCAAGCAACTATACTCTGAAACCAGGTGAGGTAAAGGTGTTCACCGGCACACAGGTGATCGCGCCAACAATCCCATCGGTATATAATTTCACCACCGGATGGATTGATACCATTACTGAGAAGAGTAGCGGAAGCGGCGCACGTAAGGTGCTGCTGGATGGTCAGTTGATCATCATCACCAACGAGGGAATATATGATGTAATAGGTAGAAAACTATGAGAAAAATGAAGAAAACTTTGTTCGTCTCGCTCCTTGCACTTGTCAGCCTGTGCACCTGGGGCGCAGAATATCATGTGGCATTGAAGGCGCCTGTATGTGCCTCGCATCCAGAATATTACCCCGGTGTGATAGGACAATTCACCGATTGGAACTATAGTGTACCAATGTCTCTGAATGGTAGCACGGGTTACTACGAGGCAACCATCCATGCGGAGCAGGGTACCAACTTTAAGTTTCGTGAAGCGACCTGCACGGATTGGAGCAATGAAATCTATCTGTCCAATGGACGCAATCATTGGGAGCCGGCTCCTAATCTCAGTTTCGGAGAGCAGAGTGAGATAGTGATTGATTATTCTGCAGGAAAATGGAGCCAATGTGGTGATCCGGATCCAGATCCGGATCCTGAGGTCAAGTATTCAAAGACACTACCCGTTCTGCATATAGAGACGGAAAATAGAGCAGCAGTAGAGTCGAAGGACGTATATCTGGTGGCGAACTATTGGCTTGATAATCTGGGTATAGAGGGAGTTGAATCCTTTGGTAGCAAAGAGAGTCCGCTACCGATGCAGATTAAGGGTAGAGGCAACTGGACCTGGCTTGGATTTGAGAAGAAACCGTATCGAATCAAATTGGATGCCAAGGCTGCATTACTGGGAATGAAGAAGAACAAACATTGGACTTTGCTGGCGCATGCAGATGACCCGTTTGGCTGGATGAAGAATACTGTAGGATTCCTGCTGAGTGAGCAGATTGAACTGGCATATACACCGGCACAACAACCAGTGGAGGTAGTGCTGAATGGTGACTATATTGGTCTGTACATGCTGACAGAGCAGGTGCGCGTAGATAAGGATCGCATCAATATCGTGGAGCAACGCGACGAATGTACCGATGCAGATAGTATCACAGGTGGTTGGTATGTGGAGATTGACAACTACGAGGAGCCGAATCGTATTGCGTTTGTGGAACCGGCAAACCGCTGGCATGCAGAGCAACTGGTTTGGGTAACACCCAAGACGCCGGAAGTCCTTTCTAATGAGCAGAATAACTATCTGCAGAGTCAGATGGAGGCGCTGAATACTGCTATCTATGCTGATGATGCTGCGCTATGTGAACTGCTGGACATTGAGGAGTCGGCTAAATACTATCTGGTACAAGAGTTGATGAGCGATTGCGAATCGTATCATGGCAGCTGCTACCTGCACAAACAGATGGGAGCCGACGAGAAGTGGAAATTCGGTCCGGTATGGGACTTCGGAAACTCGTACAACGATCGTGAGCGCTACATCTATGACGAGCCGTATTTTTCACAGGTGTGGATAGGTCAACTATGCGAGCATACCTGCTTCACAGAGGCAACAAAGAAGGTGTGGAAGCATTGGAAATACTATGATTATCAGTCTGTAGAGACTGAGATTAACGCGTTTGCAGCACAGATAAGCGAGGCTGCTAAGGCAGATGCAAAGCGTTGGCCACAGTATGATCACTCGGACATGCAACGTCAGAAGAATAACTTCATCCATGTCTTTAATAAGCATGTTCAATGGCTAAGTCGCGAGTGGGGCGAAGGAGAAGAAGATCCGATGCCGGAAGGTGTTTCCAACATCGGATCAGAGTGCTCTGCAAGCAAGACCATCGTCAATGGCAAGTTGATTATCCTACGCGATAATCGCGCCTATGATGCAATGGGACGAGAGATACAAAAATACTGATACACAGAGTTATGCAAGCGTCTTGAGATACTTGTCCGCCTCGATGGCTGCTTTGCAGCCGGAACCTGCAGCCACAATGGCCTGACGGTAGTGAGGATCGGCACAGTCTCCAGCAGCATATACGCCAGGTACATTAGTCCGAGGGCTATCACCATCCGTGATGATATAGCCCTCGGCATCTGTATTAAGATAGTCCGTAAAGAGCTGTGTGTTAGGATGATGGCCGATGGCGAGGAAGAATCCATCAATGTCGATATGGCGCATGGCTTCGTCTGCCTCGCCCTTGCGATAGACGAGATCTGCTCCCTGTACCTTATTCACGCCGGTCAGTTGTACGGTATTGTGCTCGAAGAGTACCTCAATCTTCGGATTGGAGAGTACACGTTGCTGCATAATCTCGCTGGCGCGCAGATACGGTTTGCGCACAATGAGATACACCTTTTCGCAGAGATTGGCCAGATATCCAGCCTCCTCACATGCTGTGTCTCCACCTCCCACAACGGCAACGGTCTTTTTGCGATAGAAGAATCCATCGCAGGTAGCACATGCACTAACGCCCGCGCCGCGATACTTCTTCTCTGACTCGATACCGAGCCACTTGGCACTTGCTCCGGTGGCAACAATCACAGTATCAGCTTCATAGAGATTGGTGTCCTCTACCCAAACCTGCTTAGGTGAGCAAGAGAAATCCACCTTTGTGACGATTCCGCTGACCATTTGTGTGCCAAATCGTTCAGCCTGACGACGCATGTCATCCATCATCTGAAATGGCTCAACGCCATCGGGATAGCCGGGGAAATTCTCGACTTCGGTGGTGATCATCAGTTGACCACCCGTCTGTGGTCCCTCGATGAGAATCGGGTTAAGATTAGCGCGCGAAGCGTAGATGGCTGCGGTGTATCCGGCAGGACCGGAACCGATGATTAAACACTTTGTGTTCATATTGTTGAATTGTTTAATAGGTGAATCGGTGAATTGGTGTTGAATTAGTTATAGGCGCAAATCGTTGAGGTAAGTACCTGGTTTACTGATTGTCCAGACCTGTTTATCCGTAGTCCACTGGGGATTCTTGGCTTTGAGGGTTGTGGTTTTTGTTCCCTCGCGAACCTCAATGCTGAGTGGAAGAATCAGATTCTTACCAGCGGTTTGTGATGCTGTTTTGACACGCAGGGTGATACGACTAATCTCTGCTTTGACCTTGGGCGTCAAGGTGATGATGGTCACTCCGTCCTTTCCCTCTCGCTCTGTGATGTTGCAGGCATCACGCATCGCCTTGGCAAAGAGGAATGGATTGGCCTGCTGCAGTTCTTCGTCGGTTGGATTGCTCAAACTAAGTTCGTCTATATCAGGTTGATAGACATAGAGCGTCTTGCCGTCGTACGCGGATTCTACATCCAACACGTTGACAGCAAAACACTCGCCCTGCATGCGAATGGAGCCGTTGTAGGTCATGGGTTGCGCTTGCTGCGCACCCATGGTGACAGAGAAGTCTGTGACGAGCGTGTGTTGCTCCAATGTGGAGAAAAGCGACTCAAGAACGGTAAGTGTAATCAATAACAGTTTCATGAAGGTCAATTATCATTTTTCTTGTGGAACACTTGGTCTCATCCGCTATCAGACAGGGGAAAAAACACTTGTCCAAGGGAGGAGTGATTAGCATCCGAGGGAGGAGAGAATTTCGTCTAGGGCGGATAGGTCCTGTATGAGGACATCACGCCCCTTCGGCCCTTTGTTCGGTCCTACGATACCGGCAGCCTCCAGTTGGTCGGAGAGTTTTCCTGCGCGGTTGTAACCAATCTCGAAGGCACGTTGCAGACGACTGGTGGAACCCTCCTGCTTGGTGACTACGTAGCGCGCCACATCGGCAAACATCGGGTCCAGGCGTTTCATATCTACGCTGCCCGGAGCGAGCGCTTCTCCTTCGCCACCTTCGCCCACATATTCAGGCAGTTGGTATGGTTCGAAGTAGTGCTGCTGCTTCTGGATGTGCTCTACAATCTGATCCACCTCCGGTGTATCGACAAAGGCACACTGGATACGGGTGATGTTGCCGTTACCGGCGTAGAGCATGTCGCCTCGTCCGATGAGTTGGTCGGCACCCTTGGCATCGAGCACGGTACGCGAGTCGATGACGGACTGCGTGCGCAAGGCGATACGCGTTGGGATGTTCGCCTTGATGACACCCGTGACGATGTTGACGGACGGACGTTGGGTGGCGAGGATCATGTGCATGCCAACGGCGCGCGCCTTCTGCGTGATGCGGGCGATAGGCGTCTCGACCTGTTTGCCTGCCTGCATGATGAAGTCGCCGTACTCATCGATGATGATGACGATGTATGGCAGGAACTGGTGGTGCAGGTTGTCACCAACGACCTTTTGGGGATTGAGGCGACGCGCGATGAACTTATCGTTGTAGTCCTCAAGGTTGCGCACGCCGGCATCCATGAGCAGTTTGTATCGGTTCTCCATCTCGATGACGAGGGAGTTGAGCGTGTTGATGACGCGGTCGCACTCGGTAATGACCACCTGATCGAGATCAACATCCGGCATGGCGGCGAGGTAGTGGCGGAGCAGCGGTTTGTATGGCGCGAACTCCACCATCTTCGGATCGACCATGACGAGTTTCATCTCTGCGGGGTGCTTCTTGTAGAGGAGCGATGTGATGATGGCGTTGATAGCCACGGACTTACCCTGACCTGTAGCACCTGCGACGAGCAGGTGTGGCGTTTTGGCAAGGTCGAACATGAAGACCTCGTTGGTGATGGTCCGACCGATGGCAATTGGCAGGCGCATCTTCTGCTCCTCCTGGAATCGCTTGCTGGCGATGACGGAGTGCATGCTGACGGTTTGCGGCTTCTCGTTCGGCACCTCAATACCAACGGCGCTCTTACCCGGAATGGGGGCAAGAATACGGATGCCATTGGCAGCCAGAGACATCATGATATCGTTCTCGAGGGCTTGTATCTTGTTGACGCGTGTTCCTGCTTTTGGTACTACTTCGTAGAGCGTTACAGTAGGACCCACGGTGGCTTTAATCTGCTCAATCTCAATGCCATAGGTTCGCAGGGCAGTTACGATGCGGTTGGCATTCGCCTGCTGCTCCTCCTGGTTGATGACGGGCGCGGTCTCGTTGGGATAGACTTTGAGCAGGTCGAGCGATGGAAAACGATAATTCTCGAGGTCCTTGCGTGGATCGAAAGGTCCGAGCTTGCGGAGAATGGTCTCTGGGTCATCGTCTGCGAGTTCCACTTCCTCACCTGTAGCGGCTTCAAAACCGTCGGCAGGATTGTCCTCGGTGTCGGTTGTGGTGTCGTCTGAAGGGGCGTCAATATGCTCGTCTTCTGCCGGGTCGTCGATGTTTATAACCTCCTCACCATGCGTGTTTTCGATGTCAACAATGATCTCGGAACCCTTGCTTATCCCTTGTGTATCGTTTGCTGAATCAATCTCCAACGTTATCTCGACAGACGTGTCGGTATCAGCAGGTTGGTCGGCATCATCGGTATCGGAAATCGGCAGGTCGATAGGCGTGTCCGCGGGAGTGGTTTCGGGTTGCTTTTTCTCAAATGCAGCCTTGATTTTCCCCCAGATAAGGCGACAATGAGGCACGAAGTTCGGATCCGCCACAACGGCGTAGATGATGAGAACGACGAGCAGGACGATGAATAATCCCAACGGCTGGATATAACTGGTCGCCCATGTGCTGAGCGCCTCGCCATGTGAACCTCCCCATCTGAAGAAGCCCTGTACAGCAAACATATTCTGCAGGAAACTGAGCGAAACAGATCCCCAAACCAACCAGAATGTACAATGCAACAGGACAGATAACGGGCGCACCTTGACGGCACGAACCATCAGCAGTCCGTACAACGTGAGCATAAGCACAAGGAGGAAACTCATTATACCAAACGCTCTGTCAATCAGCACTCGGCTGAGCGCGGCGCCCGGTAATCCGAGCCAGTTCTGAATCTGAAGGCGCAATTGCTTACTCTCTGAACGTGGAAGGTCTAAAATTGACTGATCGTTTGCTCCGGAAAAGAAAAAACTGACAAAAGCAATTGCCATAAGTACGGCAAAAGTCAGTAACAGAACACCACACACGATGCGTGTGCGGGGATTAGTAAGGAAAGTCCGGACTTGCATCCAGATATTCTCCTTCTCGACACGAATAGGTTTAGTGGACTTCGGGTCGCTCGTAGTTTGTTGAGGTCGTCTAGGCATAGTTAGTTAAATTTAGCGTGCAAAGTTACAAAAAATGCGCCATTTACACAAGGAAAATGAAGAAATATTTAAAATTTAGCATAAAAATCCCTATTTTTAGGTAAAAAAACAACTTATTTTTGCACATGTCAGTTATTTTTTGTACTTTTGCAATCTAAAAGTAGCAAAAAGTGGGTAAGCCAATTGAACACTCTGGAATAGTCTTGTCACGCGAGGGAAATCGCGTGCAGGTTCGCTTTGTACAACAGACCTCTTGCGCGTCTTGCCACGCGCGCTCGATGTGCATGTCCGCAGAGAGTAAGGAAAAGGAGGTTTGGGCTACTGCGCTTGAGCCACTGGAGGTGGGTGATCAGGTGATGGTTCAGGTGGCGGAACGACTGGCTTGGCGGGCGTTGCTGCTGGCGTACGGATTGCCGTTTGTGGTGATGATGGTGGCGCTGGTGGTTATGCAGATCTGGCTGAGTGAGGCGGTGGCTGGAACGATAGCATTGGTGGCTATGTCGTTGTATTACATCGGGTTGTCTTTCTTTAAGGATCGATTGCAAAGGTCGTTTGACTTCACGGCACGCAAGCTGGCGTAGGATAGAATTTGCGAACAGAAAACAAAAATAACTATAATAAACAAAAACATTTATGAACTTAATTCTAATTTCCTTAGCCGTTCTGGGTGCAACGGGATTGCTGGCAGCTGTGCTGCTATATTTTGTGGCTCAGAAGTTCAAGGTAGAAGAGGATCCTCGTATTGACCTCGTACAGGAGGCACTTCCTGGTGCTAACTGCGGCGGTTGCGGTCAGGCGGGTTGCCGTGCCTTTGCAGAGACCTGCGTGAAGGCAGGTTCGCTGGATGGTCTTCTTTGTCCTGTCGGCGGAGCTCCTACAATGACCAAGGTGGGAGAGATTCTCGGTTTGGCAGCCGCTGCTGCAGAGCCGAAAGTAGCAGTAGTTCGCTGCAATGGTACCTGTGAGGCACGTCCAAAGACAAGCCAATACGATGGTGCCAAGAGTTGCCGCATCATGCACAATCTGTACGTAGGTGAGACAGCCTGCGGCTTCGGCTGCCTAGGTTGTGGCGACTGCGTGGCAGCCTGCCAGTTTGGTGCGCTGTACATGGATCCGGAGACCGGGCTTCCGGTAGTGGATGAGGAGAAGTGCGTAGCCTGCGGCAAGTGCGTGAAGGCCTGCCCACGTAGCATCATCGAACTTCGCAAGAAGGGCGAGGGTGGTGTACGCATGACTGTGCTCTGTGTGAACAAAGACAAGGGCGCAGCTGCCAAGAAGGCTTGCGCCAACGCATGTATCGGTTGCGGTAAGTGCCAGAATGCCTGCGGATTTGAGGCTATCAAGATTGAGAATAATGTGGCATACATTGATGCTGAGAAGTGTGCTCTGTGCCGTGACTGCGAAGGCCAATGCCCGACAGGTGCTATCTGGGCACAGAATGCTCCGGATCGCAAGTTTGGAGGTGCTAAGCCTGCTGCAGGTGCTACTGAGGCAACTGCTACCGCAAGTGGAGAAAAGCCAAAATTCGATCCGGCATGTGCAGCTATCATCAAGTCGCTGCCTACTCCAAAGGCAGCCTTCCCATACAACATCAAGATGGCGCAACACGCTTAATTAGTTGAAATTAAAGTTTAAAGTTTAAAGACGAGACAATGAAGACTTTTAAGATTGGTGGTGTACATCCACATGATAATAAAGAGTTTTCCGCACACCAGGCCATTACGGCTTGCCCTCTGCCCAAAACAGCCATCATTCCGCTGGTACAGCACATCGGTGCTCCTGCGCAGGCTGTTGTAGAAAAGGGTCAGAAGGTGAAGGTAGGTGAACTCATTGCAAAAGCCGGTGGCTTTGTGAGTGCGAACATCCACGCTCCATTCTCCGGTACGATAACCAAGATTGATATGACCAAGGACGCATGGGGTATGCCTATGCAGGCCATCTTCATGAACGTAGAGGGTGACGAGTGGCTCGAGACCATCGACCGCACCGATACCATTGTTCGTGAGTGCAACCTGGAGCCCAAAGAAATCATCGACAAGGTCGCTGCTGCAGGTATTGTAGGTCTGGGTGGTGCTTGCTTCCCCACTCAGGTGAAGTTGCTTCCCCCCCCGGGCAAAACCGCAGAGGTGCTGGTTGTCAACGGCGTAGAGTGCGAACCGTATCTGACTTGCGACCATCAGTTGATGTTGGAGCGTGGCGAGCAGATTATGATTGGTATTCAGCTGCTCATGAAGGCGCTGAATATCAAGAAAGCCGTTATTGGCATTGAGAACAACAAGAAGGATGCCATTGAGCATATGCAGAGCCTTGCCAGCAAGGTGCTGGGCGTAGAGGTAATGCCGCTGAAGCTCAAATACCCGCAAGGTGGTGAGAAACAGCTCATTGACGCATGCATCGGTCGTCAGGTTCCATCGGGTGCTCTGCCTATCGAGGTGGGTGCTGTAGTAGATAACGTGGCTACTATCTATGCTGTCTATGAAGCAGTTATGAAGAATAAACCGCTTATCAGCCGCGTTGTGACCGTAACTGGAAAGAGCGTTGCTAAGGCAGGTAACTATGAGGTTCGCTTCGGTACTCCGCTCACTGAGCTCGTAGAACTGGCCGGTGGCGTTCCTGAGAATACAGGTAAGATTATTGGTGGTGGTCCGATGATGGGTCGTGCTATGCAGAACCTGGATATGCCGGCCAATAAGCGTGTGAGCGGATTGCTGTTCTTGCCGGAGGTCGAGTGCGTACGCGCGGAGCCGGAAAACTGTATCCGTTGCGCTAAGTGCGTGGATGTCTGCCCAATGGGCCTGGAGCCTTATCTGCTGAGCAAACTGGCTGCCAAGAACATGATGGATGAGGTGATAGACCACAATGTGATGGACTGCATCGAGTGTGGTTGCTGCCTATTTACCTGCCCGAGCCATCGTCCGCTATTGGACTACATCCGCCTGGGTAAGGCAACTGCCGGAGGTATATTGCGTGCAAGAGCTGCCGCTGCCGCTAAGAAGTAATATTGAATTAAGAATTTTGAATTGAAAATTATGAAAAATTTAATCGTTTCACCTGCTCCGCACGCACATAGCGGAGATAGCGTGAGAAAAAATATGCTCCTGGTGATAGCAGCTCTGATGCCAGCCTATGTGGTATCGCTGATTGCTTTTGGTTGGGGTGCATTGATTACAACGCTCATCAGCATCGTAGCCTGCGTAGGTTTCGAGTGGCTGATCAGCAAGTTCCTCTTGAAGGAGGCAAAGACCAGCATCTGCGACTGCTCTGCAGCGTTGACCGGTCTGTTGCTCGCCTTCAACCTGCCATCGAATATCGACTGGTGGATTATTCTCATTGGTGCTCTCGTAGCAATAGGCGTAGGTAAGATGACCTTTGGTGGTCTGGGTCAGAACCCGTTCAACCCGGCTCTCGTAGGTCGTGTGTTCCTGCTGATTTCGTTCCCTGTACAGATGACCACTTGGCCATTGCCACAGGGCTTTAGCGCAGTAGATGCTGCTACCGGTGCTACTCCGCTGTCTGTACTTAAGGAGGCTATCAAGAGCGGCAACGCCGAAGTGCTGGACAAGCTCCCGAGTCTTTGGGATGCGTGCTTGGGTATGATTGGCGGTTCGTTCGGTGAGGTTAGTGCTATTGCACTACTCGTTGGCGGTCTCTTCCTTATTATTACGCGCGTGATTACATGGCATATCCCTGTTAGCATCCTCTGCACCGCGGCGGTGTTCGCAGGTATCTCGGCGCTGTGTGGTATTCCGGCTGCTTGCCCATGTGAGTATATTGGTTATACCCTGTGCACCGGTGGTATGATGCTGGGTGCTTTCTTTATGGCAACCGACTATGTCACCAGCCCGATGACCGCGTGGGGTAAGGTTATCTTCGGTATCGGTATCGGTCTCATTGTGATGGTTATCCGTACCTGGGGTGCTTATCCAGAGGGTATGTCGTTCGCTATTCTGATCATGAACGCTTGCGTTCCATTGTTGAACCTCATTCGCCCGAAGCGCTTCGGTGAGAATAAGAAAAAATAAGGAGGACTGAGCTATGGCAAAATTACAATCAACACTGACAAACATGCTGCTCTCGCTGACAATCATTGCGCTGGCAGCTGCTGCCCTGCTGGCAGGTATCTATACCTTGACCGCAGAGCCGATTGCCGCTTCGGAGAAGAAGGCACAGGCTGAGGCTAAACTGGCAGTCCTGCCTATTGAGGGTGTAGAGGTAGCCGAGGAGGCTGAGGAAATAGATGGTGTAAAAGTGTACCGCGCAATGCTTGGCGACGAGCAGGTAGGTGCTGCTATCGAGGTTCGCGAGAACGGCTTCGGTGGTGAGTTCGCTATTATGGTAGGTCTCGCACAGGATGGTACGATCCTTGGTTACAAGGTGCTCAACCACCAGGAGACTCCGGGTCTGGGTTCAAAGATGCAGGAGTGGTTCTCCAACGAGGAGAAACCGACTGCATGCATCATGGGTATGAACCCCGCTAAGAACAAAATGACCGTCAGCAAGGATGGTGGTGACGTAGAGGCTATCACGGCTGCTACTATCTCTAGCCGCGCTTTCCTGAACGCCATCCAGAAGGCATACAACGCGTATGCTATCACCCCAATGCCTATCGAGGCTACCAGCGGTGCATCCATTGTGGAGACAACTGAGAAAGTAGTAGAAGTAGAACTAAATGAAGGAAAGGAGGCCAACAATGAATAAGGCTCTGAAAACTCTGACCAACGGACTGCTGAAGGAGAACCCTACGCTGGTGCTCGTTCTGGGTATGTGTCCTACGTTGGCAACCACATCGTCGGCACTGAATGGTATGTCCATGGGATTGGCAACTACTGCGGTACTGATCTGCTCTAATATGGTAATCTCGGCGCTGAAGAACCTGATTCCTGACAAGGTGCGCATCCCGGCATTCATTGTCGTTATCGCATCGTTTGTGACGATGGTACAGCTGCTCATGCAGGCTTACCTGCCGGCTCTGTATGCCAGCCTGGGTCTGTTCATTCCGCTGATTGTGGTGAACTGTATCGTACTCGGTCGTGCCGAGGCATTTGCGGCTAAGAACAATGTCGGTCTGTCGGCTCTCGACGGTATCGGTATGGGACTTGGTTTCACCTGCTCGCTGACTGTGCTGGGTGCTATCCGTGAGTTGCTGGGTACAGGTAAGATTTTCGACTTTGCAATCTTCCCTGAGCAATATGGTATGCTCGTATTCGTCCTCGCACCGGGTGCATTTATTGCTCTGGCGTACGTGATGGCAATTGTTAATAAACTAATGAAAAAGTAATCGTTATGGTATATTTATTGATTTTTATTAGCGCTATTCTGGTTAATAACGTAGTGCTTGCCCAGTTCCTGGGTATCTGCCCTTTCTTGGGTGTAAGTAAGAAGATCAGCACTGCACTCGGTATGGGTGCTGCCGTAACGTTCGTTATGGCACTGGCAACGCTGATTACGTACCTACTGCAACTGCTGCTGGATCAGTTTGGTCTGGGCTTCTTGCAGACTATCGTCTTCATCTTGGTTATTGCTGCACTGGTGCAGATGATTGAGATTATCCTCAAGAAGATCAGTCCGGCGCTGTATCAGGCGCTGGGTGTGTTTCTGCCGCTGATTACCACCAACTGCTGTATCCTGGGTGTGGCGCTCATCGTAGCCAGCCCGAAGATGCTTGCCGGTAAGTTGCCGATGGGTGCTGAGCCTGGTCTGATGACCGGTCTGTGGTATGCTATCTGCACCGCTCTCGGCTTCACCTTGGCATTGGTGCTGTTTGCCGGTCTGCGTGAGCAACTCTCGCTCAGCAAGACTCCTAAGGCTATGGAGGGTACTCCTATCGCTCTGCTCACAGCCGGTCTGCTGGCTATGGCATTCATGGGCTTTAGCGGCGTAGTAGGATAATCCTGCTGCGAATGCAACTAAGAGAGGCTGTCTAACAATCGGTTAGACAGCCTCTCTTAGTGTTTCATCACCTTTGTGGTATAAGCCGCAATGATGTATGTGCTTACTTCTGCATCAGTTTCTCCTGCCAGCGCCAAGCACTCAGCAGTACATCATCGATAGGTGTGTCAGCACTCCATCCCAACACGCGGTTGGCCTTATCTACATTACCCCAGATAGCCTCAATATCGCCTTCGCGACGAGGTGCGAACGACCACGGGCAATGTACACCGGTTGCGCGCTCAAAACTATCTACAATCTCCTTGGTGGAGTAGCCGTGACCGGTACCGATGTTGAATACCTCGATGGGTTCGGTCTCTTGATCTAATACGCGTGCCATTGCCTTGACGTGTGCTTTGGCGAGATCTACTACATAGATGTAGTCACGAATGCATGTGCCGTCTGGTGTGCTATAGTCGTTACCAAAGATTTTCAGCTCCTTACGGATGCCTGCAGCCGTTTGGGTAACGAATGGAATGAGGTTCATAGGTACACCATTGGGCAACTCACCGATGAGCGCAGATGGATGCGCTCCGATAGGATTGAAGTAGCGCAGAATGATGGACTTAATCGGCTGACCGCTATGTACATAGTCTTGGATAATCTCCTCGTTGATTTGCTTGGTATTGCCATATGGCGACAGGGCTTTCTGGATAGGAGCCTGCTCTGTTACAGGCAGGTTTTCCTCCGTGGGCTGACCATAGACGGTGCAACTGCTGGAGAAGATGATACCTCTCACACCATGCTGCGGCATCAATTCCAGTAGGTTCAGCAGCGAATTGATGTTGTTACGATAGTACATAACGGGCTTCTCTACGCTCTCGCCTACGGCTTTGGAGGCAGCAAAGTGGATGATACCCTGTATGCCGGCGTGCTTGGTGAATACTGTTTGCATTGCTGCCATGTCGCAGCAATCCACCTGCTCAAATGCGGGACGCACCCCTGTGATTTGCTCGATGCCATCCAGTACGCGGATGTTCGAATTACTCAGATTATCAACGATTACTACCTCGTATCCGGCCTCAATCAGGCAGACTACGGTGTGGCTACCAATAAAACCGGTACCACCGGTCACAAGAATTTTCTGCATAGTAGATATGATTTTATTTTGACCGCAAAGTTAATACTTTTTTTGCAAATACACAATATTTTGCCGGAAAAATTATGCTTTTGTGTCAAAAAGGGCGTCTTTGTCTTGCATATCTCGGCTTTTTTTTGTACCTTTGTGGTCTAAATACATAAGACATGGATAATACTACATCCCTCCATTGGGTCAGTTGTTGGGGTAATGCCACCAGCATCACCGATCGCAAAGAGTCGATTTATGCTAAGGATATCACGTTGCGGTATCCTATACGTATGTGCTTCTCTGGCAGTAGATTACGCCTTCGCTTCTCTAATCTGACTGGTACGGAGACCGTGCGTATAGACCGCTGTATCATCACTTATCACCAGCAGATATATTCTGTGCTGATGGGGGGGGAAGAGGTGCTGAATCTCTTGCCTGGTGCCGAATTTCAAAGTGACGAAATCATTATCCCCATTGAGGCTGGCGAGACGATACAGGTGAGTATGTATCTGGGCGACTATACCCAGATGAATGCCGGTACACTCGTTACCGGTCCGCTCAGTAAAGGACAATTCTGTTATGGCAACCATCTTACCGACGAGGAGTTCCCGCTGGATCTAACACGCAATACCAACTGGTTCTATTTCCTCAATACGATTGATATACTGACGGATACCGACAACTATGCACTCGTTTGCTATGGAGATTCGATTACCGCGCAGAGTTGGCCGGATTACCTGACCCTGCGTTGTGAAAAAGAGGGGTATCGACATGTGTCAATTATCCGTCGCGCTGTGAGCGGCACGCGTATTCTGCGTCAGTACGACTGCATCACCTATCAGGCATACGGGCTGAAGGGAAGCACACGTTTCCCCATCGAGATGCAAGTGACAGGTGCCAAGGCGGTGATTATCCAGCATGGTATCAACGATATCATACACCCCGTGGGAACCGATGTCAATCCCTTCCGTCCATGGAGTGACATGCCTACGCTATCGGATCTGATAGATGGCACTACCCATCTATATATCGAGCATGCGCGCTCGCTGGGGCTATCGGTGTGGAGTGGTACGCTCCTGCCTATTTATGGGTGGCGCACATATAGTGATGAGCGTGACCACTTGCGTTGCCGGTTTAATGAGTGGCTGCGCACGAGTCCTCTCTTTGATGGCTGTGTCGATTTCGATGATGCTGTTCGCTTTCCACTCCGACCGCGTGAGTTTGTTCCCAATTATGATTCTGGTGATCATTTGCACCCCAGCGAAAAGGGATATGCTGCTATGGCAGAGGTGGTTCCGGAGACATTGCTAACATTAAACGAGCACAAATAATATGGGTAGAAATAAGTATTCAGAGAGCGAGATTCAGCAGATTCGAAAGTTGCTGGCGCACAAGTGTGAGGGGAATCGTGCCAAGCAGAAGGAGATACGCCATATTCTGCGCACCAAGTACGAGTTCAATATATCTGATTTTGGCGAGCAGGGACGTCCTTTTGGTCCCAGCGAACTGGACTTGGCTCTACAGCGTCGGGCTATCTTGATTTTGGACGATGCCACCATTGCGGATATGAAGGCCAAACGTGCTCGTGATAAGGCTCGCGATGCCGCTCTGGCTCAAGCGCAAGCCATTGATAATGGAGATGTTACCGACTGGAAAAAGGCATTGGAGGAGTGGAATCAATCCTTATGATTTACCCTAACCTGTCACTCTCACTTGATAGATTCCTTCTTCCCACTCGCGCCTATATTACCTGCCATTTCTCTAAGGGGTCTCTAAGGGGTCGGCAGTGGGTCGTCCGTGCGCCTAACGGCTGTCGATAGACTCTCGCACGAACTTCCATTTTGGTCAAAACCTCCCTCGTGCGCTTCCTCTTTACTTTTCTTCTTAACTTCTTACAATTCGCTATAGCAGGTCATATCTACGGTCACGGGCTGGATGCTGATGTAGCCGTTGGCAAGTGCCCACATGTCGGTATCGTCTGCCTCCGGTTCGCGGTTGACATAGTTGCCCACCATTCGGTAGCATGGTTTACCCTCGCTGTCCACTGCCTCGGCAATCTCTTTCTCCCAATATCCGCTTGCCTGGCGCGTCCAGCGTAGTCCTTGGATGGGGCCAACTGGTGCGTTCACATTGTAGCAGACACCCAGCGGCATCGGTGTGTCCATGAGATGGCGTGTGATGTCTTGCAGATAGCGCTCCAACTCGCTCAGGTCGGCATTGATATCATGGCTGTCCAACGAGAATCCAATCGCTGGAATACCATTCTCGGTCGCCACAAACGCTGCACCCATCGTGCCGGAATAGACTATATTGATGGAGCAGTTGTTGCCGTGGTTGATACCCGAGACCATGAGGTCGATGCTCTTGCCCTTCATTACTACGTTGATAGCCAGTTTTACGCAGTCTGCCGGTGTGCCATTGGTTGTGACAACGTGCACATTAGCAGGTAGTTCCGGCTCGCTGATGGGGGTGAGATATAGGTCCTTGTTCATGCTGACTTGGCTGGAGAAGGCGCTTCGTGGGCCATCCGGTGCCACTACATACACCTCTACGTCCGGCTGCAGGGTGGCCATCTTCTGTGTGAGAAGAAGGATACCCGGTGTGCCCCAACCGTCGTCGTTTACTATGAGAATATTCATTATTGTATAGTCAATTGAGTTATAGTGAGTTAACGATATCTATTACCTGCTTTGCAAGGGCATTTGCCTGCTCCATGGTTGCCGCCTCAGAATAGACGCGAATGATGGGCTCCGTATTGGACTTGCGCAGGTGTACCCATCCGTCCTCAAAGTCAATTTTCACGCCGTCGCGGTCGTTGACGCGCTCATTACGATAGATATCCTTGACGCGCTCGAGGAGAGCATCTACATCAATGGCAGGTGTCAGGTCTATGCGGTTCTTGCTGATGCAATAGTTAGGGTAAGAGGCGCGTAACTCGCTGACCTTGCAGCCCTTATGTGCCAGATGACTGAGGAATAGTGCCACACCTACCAATGCGTCACGACCATAGTGACTCTCCGGATAGATTACACCACCATTGCCCTCACCACCGATGACAGCACCGGTGCGCTTCATCTCGGTGGTCACGTTCACCTCCCCCACTGCCGAGGCGCTGTATTCGCCACCGTGTGCGCGCGTCACATCGCTCAGGGCGCGAGTGGAGGACATGTTGCTCACGGTATTGCCGGGCGTGTGGGCCAGTACATAGTCCGCCACGCTGACCAGTGTGTATTCCTCGCCGAACATCTCTCCGTTCTCGCAAACTAATGCCAGACGATCCACATCGGGATCCACTACGATACCCAGGTCTGCTTTGCCCTGACGCAGCAACTCGCTGATCTCGGTCAAGTGCTGTGGCAGGGGTTCAGGATTGTGTGGGAAGTGACCATCCGGTGTGCAGTTGAGCTCGATGATATGGTTGACGCCCAGTGCGCGGAGCATGGCTGGGATTGCGAGTCCGCCTACCGAGTTGACACAGTCTATCGCCACAGTGAAATTGGCCTTCTGTATTGCCTGACAATCTACCAGCTTGAGGTTCAGCACGTTCTCTACGTGGTAGGGTAGGTAATCGCGGTGCGTGAGGGCTCCTATCTCATCCACCTCGGCAAAGACGAAACTCTCCTCCTCTGCAATCTTCAGCACACCTTTGCCCTCCGCATCGTTGAGAAATTCGCCTCGCTCGTTGAGTAACTTCAGCGCGTTCCATTGCTTGGGATTGTGGCTGGCTGTGAGGATGATACCACCGGCAGCCTGCTCACCTACTACCGCCAATTCAGTAGTGGGAGTAGATGCCAAACCGATGTTCACCACATCGTACCCCATCGCCAGCAGCGTGCCACATACAATCTGATCCACCATCGAACCGGAGATGCGTGCGTCACGACCTACTACCAACTTACGATTGTCTGGCAGCGCCGCACGACGTTGGGTCGCATATGCTGCTGCAAAACGTACTATATCTACAGGATTTAATCCATCACCAACTACGCCGCCTATCGTGCCGCGTATGCCGGAAATACTCTTAACTAATGCCATGTTTATGTGTAATTATCGTTTAATCTTAATCTTTATGTCGTAGCCGTATGGCGTGACGGTATTTTGTTCCTCGCTGAAGCCTAACTTGCTGGGACATATGATTTTACATTGTGCATCAGGGTACTTCATTAGTCGTACTGCTGCATGCCATGCGGTGCAGGCGTTCTTGTAATCTGCCAGGTATTTGAATTCGATTGGTGCAGGCGAATCCAGCGTGTTCCAATAGTCATCCACAATAGGATCATCGGTGAGGGTGTAGCGTCGATAACGCAGTACGATGGTCTCGCCCGCTACGACGCTGTCCTTGTCCACCAGACCTGGCTTATCCAGGTGGAAGAAGAAGTAATCGCTACCCGATCCTGGCACTTGGTAGTAGTCCTTCTCGCCCCATACCACACCGCTATCTGGCATGGTCTTCAGGATATTCAGTTGGTTGTGGGCAATGTATGCCTCGATGAGCTTCTTCTCCTTCTGGAGTTGCTTGGAGTAACTGTTGTTGTTGCAGGCAACCAATACTGCTGTTGCCATGATGAAGAAAATGATTTTTTTCATATTTATCGTAGTTCTATTTCGTAGATAATATTCTGATATGCACCGACCAGCTCGTTTCCATTGGCTCCGTATGCACAATACCAGGGGCACAGGAGTTCCACTTGCTCGCCATGATGCATCTGCTTGATTGTCAGATATACTGCCGTGGGTAATTCATCATGTCCAAGGATGATTTCCTGCTCGCTATCCGTCAGCAGTTCTCTATCCAGCGTGCGTGTCACCAGGTGCACCATGCATTTGTCGCCTTCCTCAAGACCGTCACCGTCATTGTCGTACTGGTGTGTCACATAGTGCATCCAGTATCCGGCTCGCTGCTGTGTGTACGTTCCGTCTGGGTGGTTCTGCACATAGCGGATCAGGGCTTTGTCGGCCTCGGCTGCCATCTTTTGATTCAGTTCCACGAGGTCTATTACCGCCTGCTGCTCTGTGGTGGTAGCTGGGATGCCATTCCGCTGCGACGGACTTTGCGGACGCGTACGCTGGCAGGTTGTGATGCCCACGAGTAGCAGCAGAGACAATAATATGTGTATCGTTTGTGTCATGATTTATCGTTGCCTAATTTGGCTTTGCGGTATTCGCTCGGCGTCATGTTAAAGGTGGATTTGAAGCACTTTGAGAAGTAGCGCGAATCGTTCATTCCTACCATGTAGGTCACTTCGCTGATGTTGTACTCACCCTTCTCCAGCAGTTGGGCTGCGCGCTTGATACGTACCTCTCGGATGAACTCTACTGGGCTCAATCCGGTCTGCTTTTTCAGGCGGTTGAAGAATACGGTTCGTCCTACTCCCATGTGTTCCACCATATTATCAACGGTCAACTCACTGTTGTCCATCTGCTGCTCCATAAACTCCATCAGGCGTGCCAGGAAGGCATCATTCGTCTCTTGCTCGTTCACCCTCTGCGGCTCCATGCGCAATAGTCGGCTGCGGTAGGCATTCTCCAGTTGTTGGCGCTGCAGTAGGATGTTGCGCACGCGTGCCTTGATATATTCGGTCTCAAATGGCTTGGTGATATAGTCGTCTGCTCCGTAGTCGAGCGCCTCCAGACGACTCTCGATGGCGGACTTGGCAGTTAGCAGGATAATCGGAATATGGCAGTTTTCCGACATGTGCTTGATGGTATCGATCAACTCTAGTCCATCCATGTTAGGCATCATCAGGTCGCTGATAATCAGATCCGGCTGCGTGACTTGAATAGCCGCCAATGCCTGAATGCCATCCGATGCTGTGCTGACCTCGTAGTCGCTACGCAGGATGGTCTTTAGAAACTGACGCATGTCTTTGTTGTCATCCACTACCAGGATGTGTCGTATCTCGTTTTGCTTAGATACCTTTTGGAGCTTGTCGTCCAGCGTCTTGCCATAAATCTTTGTGGGCTGACTGTCATCTGTGATTACGATGTCCGCGTCGTGGTCGTAATGTTCGGTACCTCGGTGTAGCATGATGGTGAAGGTTGTGCCATGTCCCTCAGTACTATGCACTTCGATAAATCCCTTGTGCAAGTCCACCAACTCCTTGACCAGGTTCAGTCCGATACCGGTTCCAGGCTTGTCCTTGTTGAGTAGGTCGTCGCTCGCAAAGCGCTCAAAGAGCAGGCTGCGGCGATCCTTGGGAATTCCTATTCCTTCGTCACTCACACTCAGCAGCAGGAAACCGGGCTTCTCGTCCAGAATCACCCGTATGGACTTGCCGGATGGGGTGAATTTGAAGGCATTGCTGAGCAGATTGTAGAGGATGGTGTCCATTCGCTGTCTATCTACCCATACCAGTGTATCGGTAGCCTTGTTCTCTATCATGAGGTGGATGTGCTTGTCAAACGCCTCTTTGTTGAAGTTGGCGCATACATCCTCTACCAGTCCCACCATGATGGTGCGTTGGATCTTGAGGCGCATCTTGTTGTTCTGTATCTTGCGGAAATCCAGAAGTTGATTCACCAAACGCAACATACGCTGACCATTATTCTGCACAATCTCCAGTTGTGATCGCACGCTGGGAGACAGACGCTCGTTTTGTAGAATGTTATCTACCGGTCCCGTGATGAGGGTCAGTGGTGTGCGCAGTTCGTGACTGATATTGGTGAAGAATCGCAGTTTGATTTCGGTCACCTTCTGCTCAATTTTCATCTCCTCGCGTAGCGCTGTTTGCGTGTGGAAGATGTAGATAATCAGTGCAAAGATGAGCACGAATACCAGTGTGTATAGAGCGATTGCCCACCAGCTGCTCCAGAATGGACGGTCAATATGAATGAGGATGAATTCCTCATTGTCCATCCATACACCATCGCGATTGGTAGAGCGCACGCGGAAGGTGTAATCACCTGGCTTCAGGTGGGTATAGTTGACGTTTCGTTGGTTGTGTGCTATCGTCCAGTGTTTGTCCAGTCCCTGTAGCACATAGGCGTACTGAATCTTGTTCGGTCCGGCATAGTCCAACGCGGCGTATTCGATGGAAAGGTGCGCGTCACCATACGGAATATGTATGGAATTGCTGTGATAATCCGTACCATTGGATATGCAGTGTGTGATTTTAATAGGCGGTACATAACTGGATCGCGAAGCCTTGCTCAGGTCGAAACTGCAATATCCATTGGAGTATCCAAATAGTATCTCACCCGTGTGCGTGCGGAGTGCTTCTGCCTCGGTGAAGTAGATGTTGCCATATTCGTCAGTGATGTCAAAGTAGTTGTACTCCAGCGTGTTAATGTCTAATTGGGTGATGCCCAACTCAGAACTGAATAGTAGAAAGTCCTCGCTACCACACATTGCCATCACAATCTTCATCGAGGTCTCAATGTGTGTGAGTTCTATCTTGCTTGCCTGTGTGTCAACATAGTACAGACCTCCACCGAAGGTGCCCACCCATAGACGTCCTGTGGTATAGTAGATGCATCGGATATCGTAGCACGGAATAGATAAGATGCTATGATCCACCAGATTGATTCGCAGTAGTCCTGTCGTGGTGGCTGCCCATAGTGTGCGACCTACTATCTGCAGATCTCTCACCTGACTGTTAGCCGCCAGTATCAGAGGATTGGTGGTGGTCTCTTGTGGATTAAAGATATTGATACCTCCACCATATGTGGCTACGTACAGGGTGCCATTCTCGTCCTCTTCGATATCGTAGATGTCCTGACTGCTCAAGCGGATAGACGGGTAGGCAGGGGTATAGTTGCTGTGCAATAACCCATGTCCTTTCGTGCCAAGGATTAAGGTTCCATCCTTGGTCTCATGCGCACAATAGATTTGGCGAGCATCCTTGCAATAGGTGATGAGCGTGCCATCTTTCGTCTCAATCATGGCACGTACCTCACCTTTGCTGCCCTCCTCTCGTCGATCATGCAGCGAGTATGGTTGCTCTGCCATATTCACACAATCTACGCCGTTGTCGTAGGTGGCAATCCACATCAGTCCCTCGCGATCCACATATGCGGTGTGAATCATATTGCAGATACTGGTGAATGGATATACTAGTTCATCCTTTTCATAATCGTAGTAGCTGAATCCACCACCGGTTGGATTCACCCATGTGCGTCCTTGAGTATCTTCCAACAGTATGAAATGCTTACGCAGAGTACCACTATAGCGGCTATCCAGTGGTGGGGTGAAGTGTTTCCAGTTACCATCGCGGTATCTGCTGATTCCAATCTCGTCGGTCACTTGCCATAGTACGCCGTCCTTGTCCATACGAGAGGTCTCGGATTTCTGCTCTTCCAATCTTAGCAGACCTCTTGGGACTTCTGATATATTGGCGCTGCGTATATTTTGGCGTCCCTTGTCCAGCGAATAGTAGTGTCCGTCGTAGGTCTTCCACCATATCTGCTCCAGACTATCCTCATAGATTACATTGACGCGATGGGTCACACGCTCACCATCTGTGTTCTGAAAGGTCTCAAACGTATAGCCGTCAAATCGATTTAGTCCACACCATGTTCCCAGCCAGATATACCCCTGCTTATCCTGCATAATGTAGGTGATGGTGTTTTGGCTCAGTCCGTCCTCAATGGAGTAGTGGCGGATGCTATAGTGCTCTTCTGCTATGATTGGTAAGGCAATGAGCCATGCCAGACATAGCATGATTAGCTGTAGTATGATGTGTTTCTTCTTCATCTTCGTGTGCGCGCACGTGCGTTAATTTGATTAGGTGTACCACTATGCGTTATTGTCCTTATCGGGTGAGCATTAACTTGATATTGATACCTATATTATCAGCCTTCACTGGGTAGCTGGACGAGATCAGCGGTGTGGTTCCCTGATGGTCGTAGAAGAGTTGTAGGTTAATCTTCTGCGATAGAACGTAGTCGGCACTGATCTTGATGGCAAATACCTTGTTTCCGTTAGAGGCTTGTGTGATGTTTTCCTCTACTTTGCGTAGTAGTGTCTTGATATCCTTGTAGGATACATCCACGTTCAGTTTCAGGTCATTGCTAACTTTCTTCTGTGCTCCGTTGCGATTCTTTGTGACGAAGTTCAGGTTCTTGATGGTGTATCCTGCTCCTACGACAAACTCGTCCGTGTGACCCTCGGTGAGTTGTACCGAGGTGACATTGAGCGCCAGGTTGCGCTGTTTGCGGTACTCGGTTTTGAAGCTCAGAGAGTTCTTCAGTGTCATGTTGAGTCCGATCAGCGGTGAGAAAGCCTCACTCAGACTGACATTGGTGATGTCATATGCCGAGGATGGAATAGGCATATCGGTGGTCACATCGCGTACAAAACCTATCATCTTGTTGTTCGGATCACCTGCCGGCAACCATGTGGAGTAGCTGGAATAGCTACCGATAGAGTACTTACAGGTGTACGCGTGTGTGAGCGTGAACGACTTAAAGTGGTCACGAATACCCGGCAATTTGCTGAAGCCGTCATATGTTACCGACCAGTTCGGCAATATCTTCAGTATTCCCAGGAAAGGATTGAGCGACATGGTGTTGGCATTTTTGCCCGTGTAGGCAGCCAGGAAGGCTGGAACCAATACATCAGCCGAGTTGCTGGCTACTGCACCATTGTTCTTGTTATATTGCTGACCACCTGGCAGTTTGCCTTGCATGAATCCATTGGTTGGATAGCGAGTGTCTGTGTACTGAGCCTGCACACGCTCTTGTAGGATATCGCGATTCTGCAGGAATTGCTCAAAGGTCTTACTGCTGAAGTTGTCCTCTTGCTTACCAATCTTAGCGAATGCCGAACCGATAGCTACCTGCGTGATATTGAATGATCCGGTCATGTTCTCTTGCAGATCACCATAGCTGTAGATGATACTGGTAGAGTTAGCGTAGTAGCGCTTACCGTTCATCTGAATTTTGAGTCCTGGCAGTGGCTCTAGGGTGATCTTGATATCAAAGTCGCTGGTATGAGCGCGCACCGCCGGCTGTACCACAGTGGTATCACCGCTGAGCCATTCATTACGTTTGGCTTTCTCGATGAAGTCGCTTGGGATAAATCCGAAAGCAAAGTCAAATCCTGGTGCATATAGTCCGTTTATACGGCGCTGCCCCATGAATCCTGCCTCCGGCGCAAAGCCAGGGATAGTCATGGAGTTCGTCTCACGATAGGTCACCTGCAGGCGGCGAATCATCGTTCCAATATAGGCAAACATGTCTCCGGTTACTTGGGCTGCGTTGCGTTGGTTAGGATCCTTCGTGGTGACGGTGACCAGCATGGATGCACAGTCTTGTTTTGGCGTTACATTGACTTTGGTCGTTCCGTTGGTGGAGAAGCTGATTGGGATGACTTTGCCGGTGCTGTCTGCTGCGGTTACCGTCAGAGTCTCCGAACCTAGGCGGTGGGTAATCTCTATGCTCTTACCCTTCTCTGCCTTTACGGTTTGGGTGTATGTCTTCGATCTGAAGGTGCGCATGTTGCGTCGCCCGGTGTAGCGTTGCGTCATGTCCTTCCAGTATTTCGATTTGCCATACAGGGTCTCAAAGTTAATGCCACCATCTACTTGCCACGATTGTACCGACGATATCGTATTTCCCAGGTCGGCAGCCTGACTGCCTTGTGCTGTTCGATTCCAGTTATAGGTCGCATTGTACGATGCGTTGGCGGTGACGGCCTCCAGATATGGAACGCGGTTAAACGGCACATTCCAACTGGCGGTGAAAACTTGCTGATAGGTGTATGGCGAACCCCACTTGGCCAGGCTGCGTTGGATGGTGTCTTTCCATGCCTCGTATGTTTGGTTGCTGAAGTTGTACTCGTTTATGATTTCCTTGGTGTACAGACCCTCATCTACGGTGGAGTTCATCGCGCTTTGGAACGAGAACTTCATGTTCTTTGTCAGGTCATACTTGAAGTCAAAGTTACGATCCCAGGTGAAGTCTTTCGAGAAGGTCAGATCCATTTGCTCTTGACCTCCGCTCGTGAGTTCGCGCATCTTCATGTGGCTGAAGGTACGGTGCATATTGGTGGAGAATGCCCATGACTGAGGCAGGTAATAGAAGTTCATTTCCTTCAGGAATTTCACTTTCTGTACCTTCTCAACTTTTGCAAATGGCTCCCATGGCTTAGGGTTGAACGAGTATGCGTAGTTAAACGATCCCTTTTGATCGGTGGTCAAGTTCTTTTCCATCTCCGGCGTGTGCTCGTTCTGCTTGCTGTACGATGCGGAGATTGAGAAGTTGGCTGGGTCGTAGAACATATCTCGCTTCTTCGAGTGGATATTGACTTTCAGATTCGTTACGCTGAAGTTGGTGGACTCGCGCACGGTGTTGGACATCGAGCGTACAGAGTCTTTTTCTGCCTTCGTTTCGTATGTCTCCAGATTATCTTTCAGTTTGATATCGGTATCCAATGGGTCAAACTCCGGTGAGATGGTCTCCTTGCTGTAGCTGACGTATAGTGGAATTTGAAGCTTGGCTTTCTCAGGGAACAGGCGACCGGCTTCCATGGCTGCGGACACGTTAATCTGGTAGATATTCTCCATGTTGCGATCCAGTACGTTGCTCTCTATCGATCCATAACCTGCGGTCTCCAGTCGACCTGCCACGTTCAGTTGAGCAATGTCGGAGATGGCAAGGCTGGCATTTGCCATAGCGGCAACACCACCTCGTTCGTTGAACTCGCTGAGGCGCAGTTCGTTCACCCATATCTCACCGCTGGCAACGTGTGTGCCGGTGTTGCGAACACCTATCATGATGGTCTCTACGTTCTCCAGGGTCGGATTACCGAGTACCGTAATCTTATTTTGCGGCTTGCCGCTCTCGTCATCATATACGACGTACGGGATACTGATTCCCACATCCGTGTTACCTGCTCGCTTGGCTTTGTTGCGAGCGGTCTTGGCATCTGTCAGTACCGTGAAGGCAAAGTCAAACATGTTCTCTGCCGGCCATACTTTGAGTCGCTCCTGCTCGCTGTCGTTGTTGTACTGACCGCGTTCGGTGACATGCAGAGGAATCTCGTATTCGTAGTAGTTGTACTTTAGGTCTGATCCCAGGCGGATGAAGCAGCTCAGGTCGCCATCTTGTATCTCGCGGGTCGGATCTACCACCTCCAGATTCTCTGCATGAACAAACATCTGCAGTTTCTTGTAGTTACGCATGTCGTAGCCGGTGTTCTTGTACACAGCACGTGCATCGTGTGTGGAGAGGTTTTGTACGCGCATGACCATTGCTGCCTCGTTTTGGGCAATCAGTTGGGCTTGTCCTGGATCCGTCTGACGGCTCACACCTGGAGGCAATACGTAGTTGACGGGCGTACGAGTGCTGTTCTCCTCGATGTTGACTGCTTGTACGTCCAGCGACGCAGTGGTCTCTGGGTGCACATTTAGCGGGTGCAGATCCTTGGTGTATTGGCGCCACTCTCCACGTACAAGTTCTAGACTACCAAATCGCAGGTGCGTCTCTTTCTCACAACCGGTCAGGTACATTCGCATGAAGCGGATGTTCTTGAAGTTTCGGATTGATCCTACGCGCTGTACGGTAGAGGAGTCGCCACGCAGAGGAATCTTAAATTGCAGCCATCTTACATTGACCACCTCGCCGTTTCGTAGGGTTACTTTGCTGATCAACTCGTTGGCGATGTGTTGTTGTCCCACCTGCATCATGGCTGGATTGAGCGATACCTTGTACTGGTAGTATTTCTCATACTCGCTCAGGGTGTTGTCTGCGTTAATATCCTCAATATCAGGTTGCAACGTGGCAGCCGTTCCGTAGCTCTCGGTTTCTGATTCCGTATCGGGTGAGTTGCCTTCTGTTCCATTAAATCGCTTGTATCGATTCAGAATAGGTACTTCCTGTTGGTCGTAGTCTGTTCCGCGGTAGTAGTGATAGTTATCACCTGCAGGGTCGTTGATTGGTGAAAAAGGATCTGCCTGCCAGCGCTGTCTTACTTCCGGACTGACGGCATTACTTACATTCTCCACATACTCGGCATATGGGCGTACCACGCGACCTAAATTGGCATTCCATACTCCGAATTGGCGCTCATCTTCGCTGCTTAGACCGTTCAAACCTACGTCTTGCTTGCGTCTCGCACCTGGCTCGTTGGAGAATGCTACCACCGTGGAAGTGGTGCGAGGCATGAGTCCCCAGATGGTCGTATCCACGCGGTTGGCATCAATCTCCGAGATGGGCAGACCATGCTCAAACGACTTCTTTCCATCGCGCAGAATATCCTCAGACACATCGCCCAGGTTGATGTAGAGTTCGCCATTGTATCCGTCTGGGTTGGTGAGAGCCGGATCCATGAGCCAGAACTCGATGTACTCAATATTGGATTTCTCAAAGTCGGTATTGTCCAGCTTGCGCATCATACCTCCCCAACGCTTGCTCGGCTGAGTCAGTTTTCCTTCGCTGGTGTACTGCGCGTTGTCGTAGTAGATGTTGTACGGTCCGCGCTCCTCTGGATAGAAACTGAGGTTCAGTATCGCCAGTCGGGTATCGGCGTTTGCCACTACCTCTCTGTTCGGATAGAGCTCTTGCTCATATACGATACGGGTACGGTGGTCGCTCATTGCATCCACATCGTTGCGGATGTGGGCTGGGGTATTTGTTTGTGGGTAACCAAAGATAGGATCCACTACGTACCAGGACAGCAGGGCGCGGTTCTTTCCGTATTCGATATTGTTGCTCAGGTTATGCTCGGCAAATGGGTATGGGGTAGATGCCAAGAACCAGTAGTTCGGGTAGTGTACATCAATACCTGTGGATGTGTTCTCAAAGTCATCCACATATGCCGTTCCTACGCTGCCCACGTCGCGGGTGTGACCTGGGATGAGGTGCGCAAACTCGGCGTTTATCTGGAATGTAGAAGGCTGTGTTGCGGTAATCCATGGGATGCGATCGATGGCATTAGTCAGCCATTGCATCTCGGTTTTCCAACTTCCATTTACACCCCAAATAGTGTTGGATAGAGGCTCCTGACCGGTATTTACCTTGGTGGTGAGCGGACGCTCGGTCATATGCATGATGGTTCCGCCCAGTACCAGGTCTTTGTTGAACTGATATTCCAGATGCGCGCCCACCAGACTCTTGCGTTGCATCGAGAAGGTCGATTGGTTCTCCAGTTTGACGTCCACATTGGTGCCCGACTCCAGAATCGACTGGTTCAGTATCGTCACGGTCCCCATTGTGTAATCCACGGTGTAATCCACATTCTCAATCAGGGTGGCACCACCCGCTGTCACGCTTACACTACCGCGTGGCACATTCATCGCGTTGAGGCGAATCTCGTTGCCGGCACTACCTTTGTAGCGACCGGTCAACTTAAACTTATTCTTCTCCGAGAGCTCTTGTGCCACAATCATCGTGGAGTCGTATAGTTCTTGGAAGATATATTTCTCTGCAATCTGGTCGTCTCCGATTTGTGTTTTTAGATAGCTGCCGAATGGCTCCAGCACGGGGAAGATGATGCGTCCGCCGTTGCTCTGTACGGTGTAGCCTTCCACGTAGTCAAATTTACCATCCGGACTGGTGTTGTTGCGGCTGTCCAGACGGTCCAGTCCCAGCACGCGAAGCAGTTGCTTGCCCTTGATGTTGCCCTCGTTGAGGTACTGCATGTTCGTGCCGACGGAGTCGTTGCGGTAGTTAATGTATAGTTCGAACTTATCCGAACTGATGGTGCTGGCTCCCAACGAATAGACGTTCTTCATCATCAGATCCCAGGTGCCCTTCCCTTTCTTGTCAGGAGCGTTTCCCGAACTCTTCAGCATCTTCAGAAACAGGGTCGCAGGTGCCTTCAGTTCCTCGCCGCCATCGGTCGAGAACTCACCCACCTGATATACTTGTCCAGCGTACGTGAATTCATAGGCAACGGCCAGCACCTCATCTTGGTTGAGCGCTGTCTTCAGGGTGATGTATCCCAATGCTGTGTTCAATGTGTACTCGCTGCTGCTCAGCAACCTGGCGGACTCAATCTTCTCAAAGTCATCCCCCGCTTCCATGCCGTTGTAGCCGTTTAGCAGCATGCTAATCTGCTGTAGATCACGTATGTTGGGGAGACTCTTGATGTCGTTGTACAGGCTGTTGGCATAGTTGCTCGGTACATGCTGTCCCTCGTCTGCCCAGTTCGGATTGAGGCGATGTGTGCCTTGCTCACCCAGATCGACGAAGGCCGTGATGTTACGCGCCTGGTCATAGTTGCCGCGTTTGTTGGTTACCCATACCTCTATCTTGTTGATTGTGAAGCCACTGGTGATGTACGGCAGGGTCTTCATCGCCTCCTCGTAGCGGTCGCGGAAGAAGTAACCGAGGAAGAAGTGACGATTCTCGTCATATTGATCGATGCTCACCTCATAACTGGTCGTCTGCGCACCACCCTTACTGCTAACGGTTTGACTCTGTGAGTTTTGCTGACTCACAAGCGCTTGCACTTTCAGTTTGCCGAATTGCAGATTGGCTTTCACTCCAAATAGTGCTTGACTTCCACGTATCAGACTGGAATTCAGATCCATCGTCACGTTACCAGCTTCAATGGACTGGATGATGTCATCCTCCTGACCCTTGTAGGCAAGTTTCAGATTCTGCTGGTCAAAACTGAAGCTGGCTTCCGTGTTGTAATTCATGTTAAAGTTCAGTTTATCACCTACTTTACCATTTACGTTCACCTGTATTTTTTCGTTGAAGTCAAATACATTATTGTTTCTTGCTCGGCGGGTGAGGCTGGGGTTGTCGATATACTGGTGCTTAAATCCAAACAGCAGTTCTGCCGAACCTTGCAGCTTTAGTTGCACACCACCTGGACCGAAGATTTTATCTGCCGGACCGATATTGAATTTCATGTCCGTGATGTCAAATTTCTTCTCGTTGTTGTGCTCTACTTCACCGATTTTCTGTTGCCAGTATTGGTGCATGAGTTGGCGCTCGGAGTAGCTTTTGTACTCCTGCTCGCTCATCATATATGGGGTGGTGATGTCCACATCGCCTATGCGAGTGTGTACTACGTAGTTGCCGGTATATGGATCAAATTCCACTTCCGTCTTGATGTTGTCAGGATTCTTTAGATCCAGGCTGGATTGAGGGGCTGACAAGTCCTCGTAGTTCTCTACACCCAGTTGCTGCACCTGCAGCGGAGCCATCAGTCCACTATCCACGATCTCAACCGGCACCACTACCTGCACCTCCTGCTCGGGCGCGGCGCTGGTACTCGTGGTTGACTGATTGGGTGCCGCATTGGTGGATGAGGCACTCTGGGTTGCGGCTTGTTCAGCTTGCCGTTGTCTCTCAATAGCGGCCTGACGCTCGGCCTCGCGCTCCTTGCGGAGGCTCGGTACCAAGGGCGGACGACTCTGGGCTGCTACGTCCAGGCAGCAGCACAATATGCTTATCAGTAGAAATAGTTTCTGTATCTTCATTCTGGCAAATTATAGCATTTTTAGGGCTAATTTGATTACTTGTTCTACGCAGGCGTTCGGATCGCTCTTCAGAATCTTATCCACCACCTTGCTGCTGGCAGCTACGGCAAAGCCCAGCATCGCAAGGGCGCTTACTGCCTCGGTCTTAACCTCCGGCTCTGGTATGTCAAACAGTTGATCGCTCGGTACCACAGGCGTGTTAGCGTCGTTCTCATCCAGCGTGATTTTCAGCACCTTATCTTTCAGATCTACTATGATGCGTTGTGCCGTCTTCGGCCCCAGTCCTTTCACTTGGCTCAGTTGCTTCGAGTTGCCCGTCGCAATCAGTTGTCTCACTTCCGAAGCGCTGAAGGCACTCAGTATCATGCGAGCCGTGTTGGCACCAATGCCGCTCACGGTCATCAGCAGAACAAATATCTCGCGCTCTCCCTTCGTGATGAATCCAAACAGGTCATGCGTATCCTCGCGGATGATCTCCGTCGTGTAGAGTTTGGCATCCTGCTTCTGGTCGTGACCCAGCAGGGTGGAGTAGTCGCCCAGCGTGATATTGATGTAGTAACCCACGCCAGCGGCTTCCAGTACCGCGTACGTCGGGTTCAATTCGCTTATTTGTCCTTTGATGTAGTCTATCATATATGTCTTGTGCTTGTGTGTGATGCGCGTGCCCATAGGGCATAGTCGCGCGAAAAATCGCGCAAAGGTACAAAAAAAATCTCACATGTGCAAGCGTACGCGACCTTTTTTATAAAAAAGTGCACAAAAATCGCAACCCCAATTCACTTACACTCTGCCATTCTGCAAATTCATTTGCATATTTGACGAAAAAGTTGTAAATTTGCAGTCTAAAATGATTTTTACGATGCGTACAGAAATTTCTACTTTGGGTGAGTTTGGACTGATTCGTCATTTGACCGATCAGATTGTGCCCGTTCAGCCATCTACCGAGCGTGGGGTGGGAGACGATGCGGCGGTCATGAATTTTGGTGACAAGCGTGTGCTCATGACTACCGATTTGTTGCTCGAGGGAGTTCATTTCAATCTCGAGTATGTGCCTCTCAAGCACCTCGGATACAAGGCGGCTGTTGTCAACTTTTCGGATATCTATGCCATGAATGGCACCCCAACTCAGCTTACTGTTTCTCTGGGACTTAGCAAACGTTTCTCCGTCGAGGATATGGAGGAACTCTATGCCGGAATCCGTCTCGCTTGCCAGCGATATGGAGTCGATCTTGTGGGTGGAGACACGTCCGCCAGCATGACAGGATTGACCATCAGTATCACTTGCCTCGGTACGGCGTACAAGTCTGACATCGTCTATCGAAATGGTGCCAAAGAGAACGACCTCATTTGTGTGACCGGCAATCTCGGTTCGGCTTACATGGGATTGCAACTACTTGAGCGTGAGCGTATTGCAGCATCTGGTAGCGCACAATCTGTTTCGGCTGCTCAGCAGGAGAAGATGCAGCAGGCTTTCGAGGGAAAGGAGTATATCCTTGAGCGCCAACTCAAACCTGAGGCAAGACGAGACATCATCGAGAAGCTGCACGAGTTGGGCATTCGTCCTACTGCCATGATGGATGTGAGCGATGGATTGAGTAGCGAACTCCTGCATATCTGCTCGCAGTCCGGAGTGGGATGTCAGGTTTATGAGGATAAATTACCGATTGATTATCAGGCGGCTGCAATGGCTGAGGAGATGAATTTGAACATCGTGACCTGCGCTCTCAATGGTGGTGAGGATTACGAGTTGCTCTTTACTTGCAGTTTGTCCGACTACGAGAAACTGGTGACGATGGAGGATGTGTACCTCATTGGTCATATCACCAAGCAGGATTCCGGCTGTGTCCTCGTGGCACGTGGCGGAGAGGAGATGCCTATCCGGGCACAGGGGTGGAATGCTTTTACTAACGAGTGATATCCCCTCCTGTCTCTCCCCTATGTTGCGTCACTACATTGTCACTACATTACCGTACCCTTACCGACTCCTTACCGACTCCTTACCGAGTCCTTACCGAGACCTTATCGAATCGATTATTGATGTATCAACATGCGAATTTGTATCATAGGAACAGCCTGGCCTTATCGAGGCGGTTTGGCAACTTTTAACGAACGACTGGCGCGTCAGTTTCAGGACGAGGGTTACGAGGTGGAGGTGCTCACTTTCACCCTACAGTACCCGTCTTTCCTGTTTCCTGGCAAGACGCAGTTTACCTCTGATCCTGCACCCGATGGCATCAGTATTCGTCGCGTCCTAAACTCCTGTAATCCATTCAATTGGATTCGTCTCGGACGCCAGTTGCGTCGCACTCAACCCGATTTGATTATTTGTTGCTATTGGATGGCGTTTTTTGCGCCTGCCTATGGCACGATTTGTCGCTTGGCAAAGCCCATTCGTCGTGGTCATAAACGTCGTGTGCCACAATGTATTGCGCTGGTACACAATATGTTCCCGCACGAGAAAAGTCTGCTGGACAAACTCTTCGCGCCTTATTTCACTTCCTCGCAAGATGGCTTCGTAGCTCTTAGCGAGAGTGTTGCGCGCGACATCCGCGCACTTGTCTCTCCCCTTGTAGGCGAGTCGGTAGGGGTTGCTCATCACCCCATCTACGACCACTATGGGGCGCGCCTATCTAAGGAGGAGTCGTGTGAGCACCTGCATCTCGATTCCACCTGCGACTACTCCTTATTTTTCGGGCTTGTGCGCGCGTACAAAGGGTTGGATCTCTTGCTTGATGCCTTTGCGCTCGTGCGTGACGAGTTACCCAATCTGCGACTGTTGATTGCTGGCGAATTCTATGAGGATGAACAGAAGTATCGCGACCAGATTGTTCGTAACAGACTGACTGACAGGGTAATCATCCGCAACGAGTTTATTGCAGATGATGAACTCAAATACTATTTCGGAGCATCTTCGCTCATCACGCAACCGTATCGTTCTGCCACACAGTCGGGGGTCACGCAGGTTGCTTTCCACTTCGAGAAACCCATGCTCGTTACTAATGTGGGCGGACTGGGGGAGATCGTACATCACGGCAAGATGGGGTATGCTGTCGAGCCTGATGCTCAGACGATTGCAGACGCTCTGCGCGATTATTATCTCCATGAGCGTCAGGCAGATTTCACGTTCTATTTGCAGCGGGAGAAGAATAAATACAGTTGGGATAAGTTGACTAAAAAGTTTCTGAGTCTATGAGGAATATTGCTGTCATATTGGCTGGAGGTAGTGGCAAACGCGTGGGTGGCGATCGCCCGAAGCAGTTGCTCCCCTTGTCGGACGGACGCACCATCTTGGAGCATGCTGTCGAGGCGTTTCGTGCGTGCGATTGTATTGATGATGTGGTGGTTGTGATGCACCCCGACTACTTGCAGGAGGTGTCTGCTATCTTGGATTGCCACTTGGTGGCTGGAGGTAGCGAGCGATGGGAGTCGTCGTGGAATGCCATTCAATCACTATGTCAGTTTGGCTGTTTGCCAGTTTCGGATGCCGATTCTTCGGATTGCAATATCTTGCTCCACGATGCTGCTCGACCTTTTATCTCGGCGCAAATCATTGAGAATGTGTGCCATGCCTTGCAGAACCATCAGGCGGTTACGGTCGCTGTTCCGGCAACCGACACCATGTATCGGGTCGAGAATGGGCACCTGTCCGAGATTCCTCCTCGTGCCACGATGATGCGTGCGCAAACCCCACAGGCTTTTCGCCTGTCCCTCATCCGACATGCATACGAACTGGCACTACAAGACCCTGACTTGCAGGCAACTGACGATTGTGGTATAGTCCATCGTTACTTGCCCGATGTCCCTGTTTTCATTGTGCCAGGCGAGGAGAAAAATAGAAAAATCACATACAAGGAAGATTTATAATTGACATGAAGGATATACGATTACTTTTGAGTGATGTGGATGGAGTGATGACCGATGGCGGCATGTACTACACTCGAGATGGAGACGCGATGAAGCGTTTTTGTGTCTATGATGGCTTGGGAATGAAGCTCCTACAGCAGGCTGGCATACGTGTCGGTATCATCACCGGCGAGACGACCGAGATTGTCGAAGCGCGTGCCAGAAAGTTGGGAGTGGATTATCTCTTCCAGGGATGCAAAGGTGAGGCTAAGTTGTTGGCTGCCAAGCAGATTTGTGACGAGATGGGCATCACGCTTGATGAGGTTGCGTATATCGGTGATGATGTGATAGATAGCGACTTGCTCGCTTATGTCGGGCTGGCAGCATGTCCGGCGAATGCTCGTCCCGAGATTCTGTCTATCCCTGGCATCCTGCATTTGCACACCCGTGGTGGTGACGGTGCCGTACGCGAACTTTGTGACTTAATCTTAAAGAATGTATAGACTATGCAAGCAATTATATTAGCCGCAGGAATGGGAAAACGCCTCGGCGAACTGACAAAAGGAAATACCAAATGTATGATTGAGGTTGGTGGAGAAACTCTTATTTCTCGACTACTTCGTCAGTTGGATAGGCAGCAACTATCACGTGTTGTAATGGTTGTTGGCTACAAGGCGGCTGAGTTGCGAGAGTATTTATCCACTATCCAGATTCATACGCCCATCGAGTATGTGGAGAACACCATCTATGATAAGACCAATAATATCTATTCTCTATATTTGGCAAAAGACTATCTACGCCAGGAGGATACCTTGCTGTTTGAGAGCGATATTATCATGGAAGATGCTGTGATAGAGAAACTTATCTGGCATCCATATCCTAATCTTGC
This sequence comes from Paludibacteraceae bacterium, assembly GCA_045599285.1. Classification (GTDB taxonomy): domain Bacteria; phylum Bacteroidota; class Bacteroidia; order Bacteroidales; family Paludibacteraceae; genus Colicola. The sequence continues at coordinate 37,859 of JAZRVR010000006.1, forward strand.
TCTGGTGGATAAGTATGAGAATTGGATGGATGGCACCGTGGTAACTCTTGATGATGATAATCGCATTTTGCGTTTTATTCCTAATTCTCAGTTCCGTTATGATGAGATTCCGTCATACTACAAGACTGTGAATCTCTACAAATTCTCGCGTGACTTTTCGGAGCAGATGTATGTTCCTTTCTTGGAGGCATATTGTTCTGCGATGGGTAGAAATGAGTATTACGAGCAGGTGTTACGCGTTATCACCATGCTGGATAATTCGGGTATGCGCGCTTTGCCTTTAGAGGGAGAACTATGGTACGAGATCGATGATATTCAGGATTTGGATATTGCTGAGTCTATCTTTACTGACCGGCAATACGATTTGTTGTGCTCGCGTTATGGCGGATATTGGCGCTATCCTCACCTGCTGGATTATTGCTATTTGGTTAATCCTTATTTCCCAACACAACGTTTGCGAGATGAATTGGCTGCTAACTTTAACAGACTTTTGACCGAGTATCCTTCTGGACAACGTGTTAATAATCTGTTGGTTGCCAAGGATTTTGGCATCAAGCAGGACTATATTCTGGTGGGTAATGGTGCGGCCGAACTTATCAAAGCACTTTCGGAGCAGATGCTTGGCCGTGTGGGAGTCATTCGTCCTACTTTTGAGGAGTATCCCAATCGTTTTATGCCGGAGCATATTGTTGCCTACCATCCTGACTCACAGGACTTTCGCTACACTGTGGATGATTTGATGAACTATTTTGCAGACAAGCAGATTTGGTCGCTTGTTCTCATCAATCCGGATAACCCAACGGGTAACTATATACCATATGCGGAGTGCCTGCGACTGGCTGAATGGTGTCAGGAGAAGGATATTATGCTGGTCCTGGATGAGAGTTTTGTTGACTTCTCTACAGAGCACCCCACTTTCCTTAACAACGACTTGCTGGAGCGTTACGACCATTTGGTGGTCGTGAAGAGTATCAGCAAATCGTATGGAGTTCCTGGACTGCGTTTGGGTGTCTTGGCAACGTCAAATGCTATGCTGATGGCTGGACTCAAACGTTCGGTAAGTATCTGGAATATTAACTCGTTTGGCGAGTTCTTCCTCCAGATATTGGGTAAGTATGAAAAACCATATTTGTCTGCTATGCAGGAGTTTAGAGACGAGCGCACACGCTTTGTGGATGAGTTGAAGACGATACCATATTTGCGTGTCCTGCCTTCGGAGGCAAACTATGTGCTCTGCGAAGTGGCTGCTCCGCATGCACCACGCGAACTGGCGGTTCGTCTGCTGAGGGAGTATAGCATCCTCATCAAGGATTGCTCAAAAAAATGTGGTGGAGCATACATCCGTTTGGCCATCCGTAACACACAGGATAATACGAAATTGATTGCTGCATTAAGAAGTTTATGAGACGAATCTGTATCTGTGGTGGTGGCGCGTTAGGACATGTGATGGCTGCTGTGTTAGCCAGCCGTAAGGATTGTGCTGTACGCATCCTGACTGGTCATCCCGAGCAATGGCATAATGAGATACGAGTTACAGATTTAGAGGGAAAAGAGTATGTTGGCACAGTTGAGATGGTAAGTAGCAATGCACAACTTGTTGAAGATGTGGATATTGTCTTGCTATGTTTGCCGGGGTACCTGATTGAACCCACTCTATGCAGGATTGCTCCTTATGTGAAGAGACAGGCCATTGGATCTATTGTTAGCAGCACAGGATTTTTCTTGATAGCGCATAAGGTCTTAAATCCATCTGTCTCTTTATTTGGATTCCAACGTGCTCCATATATCGCACGTGTTGATCAATATGGTCAGTCGGGAAAGTTGCTTGGCTATAAGTCACAACTCTGGATGGCGGTTGAGAATCTGCCGAACTCATTTATTGCAGAATGGGAGACTCTGCTACAGACTCCAGTAGGAAAATTGTCCAACTATCTGGAGGCTTCCCTGACGAATAGTAATCCGCTATTGCATCCTGCTCGACTCTATGGTATGTGGCATAATTGGTCGGATGAAATCATCTATCCTCGTCAATCCTATTTTTATGCTGAGTGGGATAAACTATCTGCTGAGTTGTATATTGCGATGGATAGTGAGTTTCAGATGCTAACGAAGAAGTTAGATGTGAAAATTACAGATGTTTTAACCTATTACGATTGTTACGATGCTCTGAGCCTAATGGATAAATTGCGCTCTATTGAGGCATTCAAACCTATCCTTGCACCAATGAAGCAGACTATGGATGGGTGGGTACCTGATTTTGATAGCCGTTATTTCACAGAAGACTTCCCATATGGGTTGCGTTTTGTTTATGACCTGGCAAAAGAGTATGATGTCTCTACTCCTACAATAGATAAAATTTACGGATGGGGTATAAGTAGAATTAAGTAATAATGAGAGATTTAATCGTTAAAGTTTTTGTAACATTAGGCATTTATAAGCCCACGGTAGAATTCATCAATCGCCTCAAATTTGAGGTGCAGGCTCGACGTATGCGTCGTGATGGACTCAATATGTTGGCGACTGCGGATCAGGTGCTGAGTGGTATGGGTGTACGTGCATTCTTGACTTATGGTGCACTACTTGGAGCATATCGTGACCATGGATTTATCAGTTATGATCCTGATATTGATTTGGGAATATTGGCAGACGAAGCACCCGAGAATATGGCAGAAAAGATGGCAAAGGCTGGTTTTCGATTGATACGAGAGAACATAATGGTAACTGATAAATCCATTGCGGAGCAGACCTACGAATACAAGAAACTGCATCTGGATATATTTTATTACTATCAGGAAGGTGGTGATTTATATAGCATTATCCAGCGTAAACATGAGCACAAAGAGTGGAAGGAAGCGAATGAAACAGATGGATTCCCTTGTGATCGCAGTTATGTGCCGATGTGTGATTTTGAACGCAGAGAATTCTTAGGCTTGCACGTTTATATGCCGACGAAGACGGATGAGTGGCTGAGAGATATTTATTCCGATTCGTATATGACTCCTATCAAGAATTGGAATGCCAAAGACTACAAGACTCGTATTATTCATACCCAGGACAGGTCGTACCGAAAACTATATTGACACCATGATAAGCATCATCATTTGCACATACAATCGCGAGCAATATATCTACCAATGTCTGGAGCGACTCATCAAGAATACGTGTCAGACAGGGTGGGAAATCGTGCTGGTGAACAACAACTCAACAGATGGTACAACTGCGGAGTGCGAACGATTTGTGGCTGATTATCAGCCTACAAACTATCACTATTTCGTGGAGACACAGCAGGGACTGAGTTATGCTCGTAATCGCGGTATTGCCGAGGCAAAGGGCGACTGGCTCGTCTTCCTGGATGATGACGCGTTTGTGGAGACGAACTACATTGAGCGATTGCAAGCACAACTGTTAGAGCACCAGGATGCCGGTGCATTTGGTGGACAAATCACGCCACTCTTTGAGGACGGTGAACCTGCCTGGCTCAATCCGTGGGCAATGGGATTTGTGTCTGCTATCAACAAGGGCGAGCATGCTTGTCTCTTTGGCAGGAAAGAGTATCCGATAGGTGCTAATATGGGTATTGCTCGCTCTGTGATAGACAGGGTCGGCGATTTCAATACTGCCCTTGGTCGCACGGGCAATAACCTGATGGGAGGCGAGGAGAAGGATATCTTTGGTCGCATTCGTGAGGCAGGATTCCCCATCTATTATTTCCCCGGTATAGGTGTGCAACATTGCATCCCTGCACGTCGTACCACGCGCGAGTTTATCGCCCGATTGGGTGAGGGCGTGGGAATGAGTGAACGTGCACGAACGAAAGGAGCAGGGCAACAAAAATACCTTCTGCGTCTGTTCGCAGAAGGTATCAAGTGGGGTGGAACGATTGTCCTCTGGTGCCGCTATTCCATTAGTGGCGTGCGGGCAAAAGGCGACATATTAGTTCTTTTCCGCCGCAATGTGACCAAAGGACTCCTATCGTGCAAATAATCCAAATCAGAATGGCAAGTGCTGCGCAGAGTTTGTCCCATCTGAGCGCGTCCGGAACAAACTCCATCACGATCTCGTGTTGTCCGGCAGGGATGGCAGCAGCTCGTAGTACATAATTGACACGAGCTAGTTCTTGCTCCTCACCATCAATATACAGATGCCAACCATGTGGGTAGTATATCTCCGAGAATACCGCCACACGATGGTGCTCATTCATGCTGGTGTAGGTTAGGCGGTTAGGCTGATAGTCGGTCAGGATAATCTCGTCTTTCTCAAATGCCATGAGCGTTTGATTCGGCCATTTGCTGGTGTCCAATGCCTCAGCAAACTTGCGGTCGGCAACTGCCGTGGTGCTCAGATCCAGATTCCATAGCGCCTGACTCTCCTCATCCGGAGTATCAACCCATTGTACATCGTTCACAAACCACGCATTACCAAAGGCTTGCGGGTTGTATTGCACACCGTTTCGCGTGATGAAGTAGCGTGTGTTGAGCATGTTCAGCACCTGGTAGTTGTTCTTGCTGATGTGCGCCTCAATCAGGTCTTGGTAGCGACGCAGTTTGGCGGCATGATAGCCACCGATGGACTTGAGTCGATAGCTGGTACGTGAGTCGTTGAATGTGTTGGTGTTCACATTGAGCACACGGAAATCCAGTGTCTTGTCTGCCAATATCTGTGTCTCCCATGGTTGCTCGGCAAAGTAAGCCTTGCTATTCTTTTCGCTGATGAAATTATCGTTGTTGAAGAAGCGACGATTGACTGGCACCATATCTGCCAGAATCAGAATACCCAGGATGGCATAGAGGTAGATGGTGCGCTTGAGCCAGCCCTTGAAATAAGCGAAGACGGCAGCAAAACCGAGTGCCACGAAGATGAAGGAGCGCCATGCGTCTGCACGTAGCATAGCCGCGCGCTGATCCAGAATCATTTGGTAAATCTGATTACTGACTTGTCCCTTCCAATTGGCGTCGTACGAGGATGTGAAATCGATGATGCTACCGCCAAAAAGTGCGAACAGCAGACATAGTCCGGCGGTGATTCCTCCGGCAATATAGATAGGTGCCGACCCCTTATCGACCCCTTGCCGACCCCTTATCGACTCACGGGCGATAATCTGCTGCAAACCCAGGAATGCCAGCAGCGGAATCGTAATCTCTGCCACCACCAAAATACTCTCCACCGAGCGGAATTTGTTGTACATCGGGAAGTAGTTGTAGAAGAATTCCGTGAGAGGCATGAAATGACGTCCCCATGCCAGGAGCACGGAGAAAATAGTGGCAATCAGTAGTGCCCATTTATAGGGACCGGGCACGACGATAAGTCCCAGAATGAATAGGAAGCAAACAATGGCTCCCATATATACCGGACCACTGGTGAAGGCCTTGTCGCCACGATAGGTGGGGGCCGATTGACAGAATCCTCGTGCGGACTGCTTGGGCACGCCTGCTTTAACTAATTCGCTGTATAGCAGAGAGTTCTCTCCTACATTATGCCCGCTTGCACCTCCCTCAAAATTAGGGATGAGGAAGGTCATCGTCTCATCGATACCATACGACCACGCGGTCACGTAGTCCAAATCCAGACCTGCTTTCTGCTGCTCTGTGGACGACGATTGATTCAGTTCGGAGTGCCCTCCGCGCATCGTCTCTGCCAGATATTCCTGGTTCATCCCCCACCACGTCAGTTTGGTGCCGAAGATGAGGCACAGGCATAGTGCTACCAGACCAACTCCGATGCCCAACTCCTTGAATTGGCGATTACGAATGTGGATATACAGTTCAGCACATGCCATGATGCCAATGAGCATGAACATGTAGAAGGTCATCTGCGGATGGAGCACGATGGAGTACATGCCAAAAATCAGCATGAGTGATGCTCCCAACCAATATCGCCTTCTGAAAATGGCGTAGAATCCTCCAATCACAGGGGCTAATCCGCCTATGGCAAATGCCTTCGTAATGTGTCCTGCGGGTATGATGAGCAGAAAATAACTGCTGAGTGATATGGCCAATGCCCCTACAAGACTGAGCCAGGGATTGATGCCAAAACACAGCAGCATGAGGTAGAATCCGATGCAGTAGAGCAGGAGAATCGTTCTCGGTTCGCCCAATACATTTTGTATTGCAACTTTCCACCACTCGGCCGCTCTGCCGGAATCCGTGCGAACCGTAATCTGGTAGGTCGGCATGCCGGAGAACATGGAGTTGGTCCAAAAAGTAGGTTCACCGGTTTGCTTCAGGTGCTCTTTTGCCTCGTGTGCCATACCTATCCAGTTGTTGGTGTCGCCGGCATACAGCACGTCTCCATGCAGCATGGGCGCGCAATACGCCACCGCCATGGTGACAAATACAATCACGGCTACCAGGTGCGGTAGGTATTTCTTCCAATTAAAAGTAGTATTCATATATTTGCTCTGATTTCTTCTAAGTCTTTTTTGAGTCGGAGTAGAATCTCTGTGGCGCGTTGGCGTACATCGGATTGCTTGTCTCCGTTGCTTAGTTCGCGTTGGATGGCCTTGATTCGAGTGATTTTCAGTTCGTCTCGGATATATCGAATCTGCTTGATGAGCGCAATATCCTGCTCTGTGTAGTAGCGATTTCCGTGCCCGTCCTTTCGTGGGGACAACTGTGCAAATTGAGTCTCCCAATAGCGCAACGTGGCGATGGGGAGACCGGTTTGCTCCAGTGTCTCCTTCATGGAATAATATCTTTTTCCAGCTTCAGCCATTTTGGTCTTTATTTGCAGATTTTCAGTGTCTTACCGGCACGTATATTGTCGTTCTTCAGTCCGTTCCATTGCTTGAGTTGCTTCACGGTACAATGAAATTTTTTGGCGATAGCACCGAGGTTATCTCCCTCCTTGATCTTGTAGTACGTGACCCCGTTGACCGAGTAGCCACCATGCAGTCCTGATTGCTGCGCAAGGTCGATTTCTGCTCGCCTGTTGTTGATTAGTTCATCTGCCATATATGCCAGAATATCAGCTTCTTTGTCGATGAAATCAGTAGCCAAATTGGCGGGTAGACATAGCGAGTAGTTCTTCTTTCCTGGCAGTACGTCGCGTGTGTACTGTGGATTCAGTCGCCTCAATTCTGCCAAATCTATGCCCAGAACCTCGCTCACCTGTTTCAGGTGCATGCGGTGGGAGGTGTGGATCGTGTCGGCATCTATTGTGATGTCCAATTCAGCCGGACAGATGCCGTGCATGCGAGCATAGTTCATCGAATATGCCGCGGCAATGAAAATGGGCACATAGCTGCGGGTCTCCTTGGGCAGGAATGGATAGATTGACCAGAAATCCCGTTTGCCTCCGGCGCGATGAATAGCCTTGTTGATATTGCCTGGACCGCAGTTGTAGGCGGCAATGGCTAAGTTCCAGTCACCAAACGTGTTGTATAGGTTTTTCAGGAAACGACATGCGGCATCTGTGGATTTGTATGGATCCATACGCTCGTCCACGAGTGAATTGATTTCCAGTCCGTATATTTTACCTGTTGACGGCATGAATTGCCATAATCCTGCAGCGCCAACGGGCGAATGAGCCATTGGGTTGAGTGCCGATTCGATCACGGGGAGGTAGCATAATTCGTAGGGTAGTTCGTACCGATTGAGCACATCTATAAACATGTCAAAGTAGCAGTCTGCTCGTTGTTGTAGTGCTGCCAATTGCTTGGGATTGCGCTGTGTATAGCGTTGGATAAATCCACGAACTACCTGATTATAAGGCATCTCTATTACGAACGGCAATGCCTGCAGTCGCTCTTTGTATGCTGAGTCAGTCAGTTCAGGAAAGACGGTGTCTTGCACCTGGCAACTGATTTCCTCCAGTCCGGATAGTGTGGCTTCAAAGAACAAACTGTCCGCCACCAATGTGTCTGCCGCCAATGAGTCAACTGCCAGAGTATCAATGGTAATGGAGTCAATGGCAAGTGTGTCCAAGGTGATTGTGTCTATCGCCAGAGAGTCAATCTCTTGCGCGCGTGTATGCGTGCATAGCGCACACGCGAATAATATAAGGAGTATCTTTTTCACTAAAATGTAATGGCTAATTTGACCTCAGCGGAGCGCTGCTGGTGGAGCATGTCCTGATAAATCTGCGGTTCTACCTGCAGACTGAGGTCGGGTGAAATATCAAAATCAAACAACTGCGCATCCACGTATGCGTCGATGATCGAGAGCGCATAGACCAGCGCCGTGACTACTATACTGATATCGCGGTATCTGCGGTAGTTGTTTTGGTAGCGTTGCAGGGTCTGCGTGTAGGTGGCTCTACCACCCATTCGGTCGATGTCGTATCCCTCAGGCAGGAGCGCATTGTACGACCGGTTGGGGTCGGTGGATAGCTCCACGTCGGTCAAAATATCTCGATACGCCTGTTTGTAATCCACGTAGCGCACATTGTTGTACGTGATGGCATATGCGCACCCCATGAATCCGCCGTACACGATAGGTAACTTCCAATAACTGCCGTTGTAGATCTGTCCTAATCCCGGACAAATAGCACCAAGCCACATTGCACGTAGTGCATCCGGCTTACGTTGCAAACTGATATAGTATTGGTAGTTCGCCTCAGTCTGCGTGGTATCGGGTACGTAATGCAACGTATCTGCAGACTCTTGCCCCCAGCATAGCAGGGGGCAGCAGAGTAGCAATATGTAGATTAAACGCTTCAATCCAGTTGTTGTATAATCTCATTGAGCTCCTGCTCGCTGGTGAAGTATATAACTATCTTGCCATCAGCCACTTTCACCTTGCGCCCCAGACGATTGGTGAGGATATTTTGCTGCTCAGGATAGGTAATGACCTCTTTGCTCTTGCCGGCTTTTTTCTCTGTCTTCTCAGCGCTGACCAGCTGCTCTACGCGACGAACAGACAGACCATCCTGCAGAATCTTTTTGTATATATCCAATTGCTGCTCAGTGGATTGACTGCCCAGGATGGCACGTGCATGCCCCATGTCAATCTTCTTCTCCTTGATACCCATTTGTATCTCGGCAGGCAGTTTGAGCAATCTCAGATAGTTGGCCACCGTGGCGCGCTTCTTGCCCACGCGCTCCGACATGCGCTCTTGTGTCAGTTGGTATTCGTCCATCAGTCGCTGGTATGCCAGGGCAATCTCTATCGCATCCAGGTCTTCGCGTTGGATGTTCTCGATGAGCGCCCATTCCATTACTTGCTCATCCTTTGCAGTGCGGATGTATGCCGGAATGGCGTTCAGTCCTGCGATTTTGGATGCGCGCCAACGACGCTCTCCGGCAATAATCATATACGTGCCGTCATCGTTTTTGCGCAGTGTGATGGGCGAAATCACACCGTGTTCGCGAATCGAATCAGCCAACTCCTGCATCGCCTCTTCATCAAAGGTGCGACGAGGCTGATCCGGATTGGCAATAATCTTTGCCAATTCTACCTCGCTGATGCTGCTACCACCGTTGGTATCAACGTGTGTTGTATCTATCAGGGCGTCCAGTCCGCGCCCCAGTCCTGTCATCTTCTTCATCGTTTGAGTAGTTCTTTTGCTAAGTTGCTGTAGTTCTTTGCTCCCTTGCTTTGGGGATCGTATTCGAGGACGGACATTCCGTGACTCGGTGCCTCGCTGAGGCGCACGTTACGTGAGATAACGGTATTGAATACCAAGTCTCCAAAGTGTCGCTTTACCTCCTCAAACACCTGATTGCTCAGGCGCAGACGATTGTCAAACATCGTCAGCAGGAAACCCTCAATCTGTAGTGCAGGATTGAGTTTGGACTTGATTATCTTGATGGTATTCAGTAGTTTAGCGATTCCCTCCAGCGCAAAAAACTCGCATTGTACGGGGATGATGACGCTGTCGCTCGCAGTGAGGGCATTGACGGTAATCAGACCCAGTGATGGCGAGCAATCAATCAGTATGTAGTCGTAATCTGCGCGTACCTTATTCAGGATTCCCTTCATCAGATTCTCCCTATTGTCTATGTTCAGCATCTCGATTTCGGCGCCTACGAGGTCGATGTGGCTGGGAATCAGGTCAAGGTTTTTGACGCTGGTGGATACGATTGCGGTCTTCGGGTCGATACCATTCACGAGGCACTCGTAGATGGTGTTCTCCAGATCACGTATCTCTACGCCAAGACCGGAAGACGCGTTGGCTTGTGGGTCGGCATCGACCAATAGTACGTGTTGACCTTGCATCGCCAAGGCTGCTGCCAAATTGATGGCTGATGTGGTTTTGCCCACACCACCTTTTTGGTTCGCAAGTGAAATAATCTTACTCATATACTTTATCTTTCTTTGTACTTTTATTATCTGCTTTTTCTATGATTTGCTGTGCGGTAACTTCTGTGCAAGCGAAGTTGTGATACCGGCAGCGATTGGTGCCATGTGTCGTGCATGGGCGGCATGTCAGGCTTAGGTCTTGGATGATATCATCCGGATTTTGTTTCCATCCGCTAAATCCTGTGCAGGGATGGCTTCCGCACCAGATGCTTACTGCTCGTAGTCCAACCAATGAACTGAGATGCTGATTCGCTGAATCCATGCATATCATTACGTCCAGGTGTCTCATTAGTTCCAGTTCAACGCACAGGGGCAATTTTCCCGCCACGCTGGTGACATTGGGGAAGATGCTGGCCCACTGGCTGAGCATTTCGCACTCTATTGCTCCTGCTCCAAACAGATAAACCTGCGTCTGGGGCAAGGATGAATAGTGGTAAATCAGTTCTTTTGTGACTCTGTAGGCAAGCATATTGGACTTGTATTTCGCAAAGGGGGCTATGCCTATTCGTCTGATGTCTCCGGTGCCAAGGAAAGATTGTGCTTCTATGCTGGCACTGGGGTTGATGTCAATGGTGGCAAACGTGTCATCGGTCTCTAATCCTGCCTGACTGAACACACGTTTGTACCTTTCAAATTCACTCACGAATCGCTCTGCTTTGGTGGGTTTCATGGCGTATGTGGGTGTCTTTTGCCAACGAAACATTGCGCGCAGAATGCGTGTCGCGGTGCTGTTCTGTAGGTCAATCACACTATCCGGGTGGTATTGACTCAGTTCCTGCTGTAGGGATTTGATTCCGATGAAGGTATCGGTCGCCAATGTCACTTCGTGATAGATGACGTTCTGTAGTCCGTAAAACATGTCCTTCAATGGCTTCTTGGCTACTACGACGAAGCGGTCGCTCGGGTAGCGCTTGCTTAGGGAGGCTATCACAGGTACCGTCATCGCCACATTACCCAAACTCGTCAGTCGTAGTACCAAGTAAGTCATTGATAGTCTATGTTTTATGGTTTATCTCTTGCCGGCAAACTCATGCACGGCATCAAACCAACTCTCGTCGGTTGGGAAACTTTGTTCCCCGTCGCTCCACTGACTCCAGCAAGCGCCGAAGTAGTAGGTGAGGGTGTCGCCCAACTCGTACGGACGCACTACTGTAGCGGTTCCGTCAAAGTCCACATACAGCGGACGCTCGTAAGGCAGAACTACTGCTACATAGCTTCTGCCCTGTGTGGTAGAGCCGTTGTAGTCGTAGTTCATCTTGGCAGCAGTCTTGTCGCTGAGTGCGTCCTCGGCATACATGAGCGCGCCATCCACTTCGCTGGTTATCAGGTTGTCAATGCTGTCGTGCAGGAAGATTCCACCACCTACCCACAGCTCCGGCATGCGAATCTTGAGTGGGCATGTGATGACCACCTCGGCCTTGTTCAGGAGTTGACCTGCCTCTGCAGTGATGGTCACGTCGGCTTGCATCTGCACGTAATCTACCTGCAGGCTGTCGTAGTGCAGACGGAAGACCAGGCGCTCAGGAGTCTGCTCCAAAATCTCCCAACTCGAGTACGGACCTCCGATGTTGAGTTTCTTCTCGGCTCCCTCCATGGGTGCCATGCTTACCACAGCGAGTCCACCGCAACCTACAGCATGACCTACCTTGTAGCAGTCCAGACCTTTGCCGTAATTGATGTGGTAGGGCAATCCTAACACGTGCTCGCGGTAATAAAAGGAGTCAACTACCAATTCGGGTGATGCCTTCAGCCACAGATCCACACCATTGGATGGGTTCTCCGGAGCCAAAGCCGGTCCGTACATGCGGAAGGCGGCATACTCATTCTCCCAAGCGAAATCGTCTTTGCGCTCCGGCACGTAGCGGCCATACACTTTAGCTGCCTGCTCGGCTTTTTGTGTGCATCCTGCCAGCACGCATGCCAGCAGGATGAATAACAGATTCTTCTTCATTACTGAGGTTGTTTTCCGATATAAGCCAGGATACCACCATCTACGTACAGCACGTGACCATTGACTGCGTCGCTGGCGTGCGATGCCAGGAATACGGCAGGTCCGCCCAGTTCCTCTGGCTCCAACCAACGACCGGCAGGAGTCTTTGCACAGATGAAGGAGTCAAAAGGATGACGGCTGCCATCAGCCTGGCGCTCACGAAGTGGAGCAGTTTGTGGGGTTGCGATGTAGCCCGGGCCGATACCATTACATTGGATGTTGTACTCGCCGTACTCCGAGCAGATGTTGCGGGTCAGCATCTTCAGACCACCCTTGGCTGCAGCATATGCGCTCACGGTCTCACGACCCAGCTCAGACATCATCGAGCAGATGTTGATGATCTTACCCTCGCGGCGCTCCATCATCTCCGGCAGCACAGCGGCGCTGACAATATACGGAGCAACCAGATCAACATCGATAACGGCCTGGAACTCACTACGTTTCATCTCGTGCATTGGAATGCGCTTGATGATACCTGCGTTGTTGACCAGAATGTCGATTTGACCTACTTCCTCGTGAATCTTCTTCACGGTCTCTGCTACGGCTACCTCATCGGTCACGTTGCATACATAGCCGTGTACGTTCTCGATACCCTCGGCTTTGTAGTTGGCAAGACCACGTTGTAGAGCCTCCTCGTTGATATCATTGAAGATGATATTCTTGATGCCGGCTGCTACAAAAGCTTTCGCAATGTTGAATCCGATACCATACGATGCACCGGTAATCCAGGCATTCTTGCCCTCTAATGAAAATGGATTAGTCATAATTGTTAATGTTTTTGATTGTTATTTATTATTGTTTACTTTTTACCTTTTACTTTTTTCCTTTCCCTCCCCTTGTGGGCAGGTCGGGTGAGGTTTTACTTCAGATCGGTCTCTTTGTACCAATCTTGATCGCTGTAGTCCTTGTTCTCACCGGCCATACCCCAGATGAAAGTGTAGTTGTGAGTGGCTGCTGCGCTGTGGATGGACCATTCAGGGCTGAGTACTGCCTCATCTTTTTTCATCCAGAGTACGCGAGTCTCCTCCGGCTCCCCCATGAAGTGGCAGATTGCCTGATCCTCAGGAATATCGAAGTAAAAGTATGCCTCCATGCGGCGGCTGTGGGTGTGAGCGGGCATGGTGTTCCAGATGCTGCCTGGCTTGAGTTCGGTCATACCCATTTGTAGTTGGCAGGTTGGCAATACCTTCTGTACCAGCATGCGGTTGATTACGCGGTCGTTGGCGCCTTCCATCGAACCCAATGCCAGCACATCGGCCTCAGCCTTGGTCACTTTCTTGGTTGGGTAACTGCAATGTGCTGTGCAACTATTGAAGTAGAACTTGGCTGGCTTGGCTGCATCTACGCTACGGAAACTAACGTTCTTCTCGCCGCTACCGATGTATAGTGCCTCCTTGTTGGCAAGATTATATTCGCCTTCGCCCTCTACAACTACGATTCCCTCTCCCTCGCCTACGTTGAAGATACCAATCTCGCGGCGTGTGAGGAAGTGCTCTGCACGCAGAGGATCAATTGCCTCCAGCACCAGTGCCTCCTTTACCGGCATAGCGCCACCTACAATCATTCTGTCGTACATCGAATAGACCATGTTTACCTCATCTGCCACAAACATGTTTTCGATGAGGAAGTCTTCGCGCAGACGCTTGGTGTCATACGCTTTTGCATCGCGCGGATTAGCCGCATAGCGAATTTCATAATTTGTTTTCATGTGTAATATTATTTTTTGTTAGTTGTAAATTCTTTTATTGCAGGCTTGGTGGGTACTTTCTTTTTGAACTCCCACATCCATGCCAGATGAATGCTCAAATCGATTGGATTGGCTTGGTTGAAATAGTCTGCTGTATTGGTGCTGAATACCGATCCTAAACTGTAGTTGAACCTCGCTTCCAATTCGTAGTAGCCGGCTTTTGGTGTTCGGAAACCTAATCCCAATCCGGCAGCCAGTCCCCAATCTACGGGGCGGTTGATGGGTTCGTATTGCTTGGTAGCACCTGGATTGCGTGTGCCGAATTCCTGATCCTTGATGCAGTATCCGACCTGCGGACCCAGATTGAAGAATCCCTGGCAAATGCCCTGACCAAAATAGATATGCATCAGTAGTGGCAGTTCCAAGTAGTGCAGTTTGCGAGTGTAATTGACACCTGCATCGGCATTTTTTTCGCTCCATCCGCGTTGCATATAGTTCAGCTCTACCTGCACGCCGCAGTATTTGTGTCCGTTGTATCGAAATACCAAACCACCACCACCGCTCAACACCACCGAGTTCATGAATGGTGTCATGTGCTCCACCTTAGGATTAAATATCGTGGTGGAGGCCATCACACCGCCGTGCACGCCCAGGTAGTACTCCGGAATGAGTAATCTGGGTTGTGCCAATGCAGTGATGGTTAGCAGCAGTACACCGGATAGTATGTATAGTCTCTTTCTCACGGCGCTGTGTTTATCGTCTTTTCACTACCACGTTGGTATTGATGTATCCGCCGCCTTCCACGATGGACTCTACCTGTATGTCAGACTGTAGTCCCAGGTATTCCTTGCCTTGCAGAAAGGCTACCATGAATCGTGTGATGTCATATCCCAGCAGGTCATAACGTGGATTGATAGAGCTGTGCTCGTGACCAAAATAGGTATCAAAAGCGGCATCGTAGTGGCTGCAATCGGCTGCCAGATTTGTCTCAAACATTGTTGTGTACAGTTGTGGTAGTACGATGCGCTCTTTCTGCCACGAGTATTGACTCATGAGGGTTAGGCGCTTGTCGCCCTTCTCGGCAACCAGTCGGGTCATGAGCATCTGCAGATTGCCATATTTCTCGGTATTGAAGAGGATGATGTTCTCCACGCTGTCTCTGAGAGCAGTACCCATCGAATCGACCAATATGGATCGAATGGTGGTCATCGTATGTGGAATCTTGCGACGTATAATCTCTTGTCTCACAGCACGTATGCTGACGGGGATATCGGCCTCTTTTGCTTCAATGAGCACGCAGTTAATGCTATCTCCTCGCTCTTGCAGATAGTCTGCCAATGCCTTGGCTTTGATAACCTCATTGGCGTTGAATTGAATCAGGTATGGGTTGTGCTCAATCTCTGGCACCTGATCCGAGAATGGAATGATGGTAGGAATCTGCTTCTCCTTGCAGAATGTGGCAATATGCATCACTTGCAGAGGATATGCGGGACCAATGATGGCATCCATTCTATTGAGCACACTATCGGCAATCAGTTGCTTGATCTTGCTATCCGATTTCTCTACATCATATACGTTAACCTCAATCTTTTGTCCATCCTCTAAGGATTGCTGTATGTCATTGATCGCCAATAGCGCTCCTTCGTAGAAATCAAGAAATCGTTCCATCTGTGCGTCACGTTGTACGGCATTGGCGTGCAGAGGAAGCAGCAGAGCAATACGCATGATTGTCGAATCCTGCGCTATAGCGACAATGGCGTCCGTGACAATGGTGTCCGTGACAATGGTGTCCGTGGCAATAGTATCTGTGACAATCGTGTCTGCGCTTGTGACATCCACAACCACGGTGTCTGCGACCGCACCACTTATGTGGGTGGGAATCAGCAGTACCTCATCCACATGCAAACCACGCTCGCGCAGTTGGGGATTGTGCTGGATGATCTCCTCCTGGCTGACACCGAAATTCTGGCTGATTCTCCATAAACCAATACTCTTCTCTACGACGTAGTGGTAGTAGATAGTCCCATTGATGGTATCTCTCGGACAAGTGGGAGCAACCACTTGTGCATTGGCAAACATGCTGATGCACAAGCACATCAATATGTATTGTATTCTTCTTTTCATCATTTTTTAGCAAGTTCGATTGCGGCGAGGAGTAGCGGAGCTACGCCCTTTGGGTCGTCGTCTCGGATTATTTCGTGTATGTAGTAGTCGTACGTTCCGTCGCGATAAGGATTACCACCCAGTCCTGCTACGCCGCAGCAATCTATCAGACTGATTGTTCCATCCTCGTTCTCGCGAATCTTGTTGGCTTTGATACCCTCAAATACGTGTTTGGCTTCTTCCTTATATTGTATAGGCAGTACACCGATTCGTGCGCCTTTGGCCATCGCTACGCAGTACATTGCCGAGCAGGTTGACTCCAGGTAGTTGCCTTCTGCCTTTGGCTTGTCTGGTACTTGGTACCAGAGACCTGTAGCCTCATCCTGGTAAGGCATGAGTGATTCGATGACTCGGTTCAGAATATTCACCAGGGTTTGATACTCAGGGTGATTGGTAGGCATCAGTTCCAGTACGTCGCAGAGAGCCATCACGTACCATCCTTCTGCACGTCCCCAGGTCTCAGGGCTGCACCCTGTCTCTGGATTGCTCCAGCCCATCTGCTTGCTCTCGTCCCATCCGTGGTGATTCAGTCCGTTGGCTTTTCGGGTATGTGCATCTACAACGATAAACTGGTTGGCGATATCATCCCATAGTGTCTCGGCTGGTTTCCAGGCAGCGTAGCGTGCGTAGAAGGTTGTGCCTGTGAATAGACCATCCAGCCACATCTGGTTAGGATAAACCTCCTTGTGCCAGAATCCGCCCTCGGTGGTGCGAGGTTGACCATTGAATTGCTCACGCAGGGTCTCAATAGCCACTGCATATTGTGGTTTGGGGTCAATCGCACTCAGCAGTATCAGGAAGTTACCACCCTGTACTCGATCCATATTGTACAGACTCTGCTTGTAGGTCAGTATGCTGCCGTCTTCACCGATGAAGAGGTCTGCAAATCGATTCACATGTCCCAGTACGGCGGTGTCACCGGTCTGCTGATACAGCTCCAGAAAAGCACGTGCCATGAGTGTCTGTGTGTACTCCCATTTAGGCTTGCTCTGGTAGTCCGACATCCATAATTCCGGATTGTGCTTCATCTCCGAGTGAGCCAATTGCTCTGCAAATTGCAGATACTCATTGGTCTGTGTGCAACTCGCCATAGTGGCAATAATTGTAGCTAATAATAGAATCTTTTTCATGATTTTGTATATATGTTTTTATGAATAAATGCAAATAATAAGCCAATCAATGCCAATGCAATAACAGGTGTGAGTGTACTGATGAGTTGCGTCTTCAGTCTCTCCTCATGTGTACGTTTGTCGTTGAGGAGGCGCAGAGACACAATCTTGTTTCTGAGTTGTATGAGTCCCTCGCTATCGGTCATCCACAGTATAGCATTGACGAGCAGGTCTCTGTTGCCAAATTGCATTTGGCTGTATCGATCAAATCCCACCGGCAGAGGTTGTCCTTGTTGCCAATCGTTGCGAATGATGCTTCCTGATGCGATAAATACCTGACGAGCCGACCTGGCTGCCTCTATTGGTGCCGTTGTGCGGATACCAGCCGGTGTCATTCGGTGTGCGAATGCACTGGGGAACACACCCTCCACGCTGATACCTACCGGTACGTACTGGTGCGTAAAGAGACTGTAATCTGGATTCAATTCCCCTAAATCCACCTCCGCCGGTGTACCAATAATCCGGCTGGCGGACGATGTGGCAATCAGTATCTCTTTTCGGAGTCCATCCTCTCCTCCTACTGTCTCTATAGGTGACACAAAGGAAGTGCTAATCTCGGCAATGTTGCGTGTAATGGGAGATAGGTTGGAGGTGAGCAGTAGTGGGGCATAGCACCAGGGCATAGGCTGGTAATTGGGCTGTTGCGGATCGCTCGATACATCCACTGGGATAGGCAGGCATTGCACGTCCTGCACCAGAGCGGGCGCTATGCGCACGCCGTATCGGAAGAACATATCCGTCAGATTCAAGTCCAGTGGTATCGCAGGCGTGTAGCCGCTTTCTGCTAAAGTCTCGGACGAGAACATTACACCGTTAATCACCCACAGTATGTTTCCTCCTCGCTGTACATAATAATCCAGGATATACTTATCGCTCTCCGAGAATGGCTGCTGCGGATCGGCAATGATGATGGCTTGGTAGTCGTTCAATATCTCAGGGTCGTCTCCCAGCACTCCGCGGTCAATCTGAAAGTATTGGCTGAGTGCATTGCTGATGTCATATACATTCTTTTCGGGCAGTTCGTTATGTCCCTCGATAAATGCTATTTTGGGAGTCTGCTCTCTTGTGAGACTGTATATAGCCTCGGCTACTGCGTATTCGATATTCTCAATACTTTGGTTCAGATTCTCCTCGCCGCTTAGTCCGCGTTGATTTCTAAGCAGGGAAATCATGGTGCTTTTCCCCTTGTAGCGGATTTGCAGATAGGGGTACACCATCGTTTGCTGGGTGCGTCCGTTCTGCTCTCTCTCGTGGATGACGATAGGTCTCAGACCCAGAGCCTCGGCATCAGCGCTCGAGCCGCATTGGTGCTCAATGCCAGCATAGATACTCAGTTCTTCGCAAAGGTCGATGGTTGCGGTCTGCAGGCGACGAAATCCTGCATTGAGTTCGCCGTCGAGGTAGAGACTTACCGTCAGAGGCTCATCAAGTCCCTCCAGCAATGCTTGCGTAGCCGGACTCAAAGTATAGCGTTTATCATCCGTAAGGTCAATACGCACAATCCACAATTGTGCGACTATGTTCAGTAGCACAATTGCGGATAATACGATGACTATGGATGTGTAACGCCTCATTTCTTAAGTGACTCTAATACCTCTTTGTTAACCTCGTATTTGTACTTGTTGCGGAGTTTGGCAACCCATTCCTTCTCCAGTTCGTCTTGGTAGTCTGTAGTCACTTTGCCGCGCTCATCCTTGTACTCCTCCGGATTCTTCAGCACCTTACCCAAGGTGAAAACCACGGGGAACTCTACACTCGGAGTGAACTGTGCACCTTTTTTCTTGAATCCATATTTATCTACAGCAGGATTTTGTCCCTCAATCCACAATCCCTGGTTGAATTTTACATTGGTCACACTATCCGTGTTGAGTCTGTGATTCAGGTAACTCTGCAGAGAGTCAGGGTTGCTGGTGTGCTTGATGATTGCTTTGGCAGCCTTGGCGGTAGCCTGATCTTTGCAATATACTACGTAGCCCTTGTAGTGTGGCTTGTCCCAAGTGTAGTTTTTCTTGTGAGCCTTGAAGTATTTGGTCAGACCGGCCTCATCTTGGCTGGCTTTGTCCCAAACCTCGTTCAGGCTGACCTCAAAGAGCAGTATTCCGTCATGATACTCTTGTACCAGATTCTTCAGGTCCTCGTATTTCTCCTCCAGATGTGCGTCAGCATATTCTCTAACCTCTGCATCTGTCATATCCTCCGGCAGGTTGTACTCGGCACGAGTTTTGTTGATAAAGGACTTCTCTGCCTCCTTCATGCGCTCGTCGCGAGCGATGCCCTTCTCTATTTGTGGACGCATCTCCTCCAGGCTCAGTGCTTCTCTATGGCCGAGCAGATGAATGATATGCCAACCGTAGTTGCTGCGGAACGGAGCAGAAATCTCCCCTACCTTCATACCAAAGGCTGTGTCCTCAAACGGACGAACCATCATGCCACGTCCGAACCAGTTCAGGTCGCCACCACGAACGGCAGACCCCTTATCGTCCGAGTTGGCTTTGGCCAGTTCTGCGAAGTCCTCGCCTGCGGTGGCGCGCTCGTAGATAGCATCCATGACAGCCTTCAGCGAGTCTGCAGTATCTTCGCTGCCTCTTGGCACCATCTTCATGATGTGAGCAGCATGTACTTCCTCGTGTGGACGCTCCTCCTCAACAAGGGCGATGTGGAATCCGTAGCCGGTACGGAAAACCTCGCTGACTTCTCCAACCGGAGTGGTATATACGGCATTCTCAAACGGATAGACATAGCGCAGAGGGGTGATCCATCCCAGTTCGCCGCCGTTCTCTTGTACTGCAGGGTCGGTAGATACTTCGTGGGCTACTGTGTAGAAGTCCTCCTTCGGTTGTTGTACGGTGATGGTCTTTTTGCCTTTTTTCTTCTCAATAGTCAAGCCGGTTGTCACGCGGGTTCGAGCCTCGTTGATTTTAGCCAGGGCTGCGGCTTCCTCCTCTTCACTCGCTGTGCGAGGACATTGTATTGCGATGTGAGCAGCGCGTCGATCCATTGACATGCGGTCATAGGTCATACGAATCAGACTGTCAATTGCGGCATCGTCCTTCATATATTTAGGGGTAGCCTGTGCACGATAACCTGCCAACTCCTTCTTGAAAGCCTCGGTAGTGTCCAGTCCCATAGACTCAGCTTCCTTGACTTTTAGTTTAAAGTTGATAAACAGATCCAGATACTCATCAATTGATTTTTGCTCAACGCTGCTCTCCTGATTATTTTTCTCATAGATGTACATAAATTCGCTGGCCATCACGGGCTCGTCGTTGATGGTCATCAGCACTTGGTCCGCTGCAGCGTGGATTCTCAGGGCTGCGAGCAAACAGATGGTTGTTAACACTAATTTTTTCATATTTTTGTTTGTTAGTTTGTTTTGCGATATTTTGCGCGGCAAAATTACAAAAAAATTTTGATATATGCAAATTTTTTCTTACCTTTGCAGCATGATTTCAGAAAAAATTACAAAGGAACAAATTTTTCGTGCGTCGGAACTGATAAAAAACGCCTCGCACATAGTTCTTCTCACGCATATGTCACCAGATGGTGACGCGATGGGATCCAGTTTGGGATTAGCGCATTTTTTGCGTTCGTTGGGCAAAAACGATGTGACAAACATTGTGCCAAATGCTTATCCTTCGTTCTTGGCGTGGATGCCCGGGGCGAGCGATGTACTCGTTTATGAGACGCAGGCAGCCGAGGCTGATGAGGTGATAGCGCGAGCAGATTTGCTCATATGTACCGACTTTAACGAACCTAAACGCATTGGTGCTTTGGGCAAGCGTTTGGTGGAGCAGGTGGAGCAGGGAATCGCATGCATGGTCGTTGACCACCACATTGCGGACATGCAGGCGGATTTTGTCCGTGCGTGTGCGCTTACCATTATTGACCACACCAGTCCGGCGGCCAGCCAGCTGGTGTATCTGCTCATTCGTGAAATAGCTCCGATCAACAACCTATCGTGTTCAACCTGTATCTACACAGGATTGATGACAGACACGGGCAACTTCTCATACAATTCCAATAATGCGGATTTGTATGAGATTGTTGCCGATTTGGTTCGTGCAGGAGTGGATAAAGATGCGGTTTATAACGCCACTTTCAATCAGTATTCAGCTGATCGTATGCGTCTGATGGGGTACTGTCTGTACCAGAAGATGCGTTTGTTTCCAGAGCATCATACGTCGCTTATCTACTTATCACGCAAGGAGTTGTATAAGTTCAACTTCCAGTCTGGTGACGCGGAAGGAATAGTGAATCTCCCTCTGCAGATTGCAGACGTGCATTACTCTGTCTTCATGCGTGAGGATAGGCTGGTGGCGTGGGAGAAGCAACTGCATCCCGAGGCCAAGACCAAGGTGAAAATTTCTTTCCGCAGTCAGGGCAATCGACCGGTCAATATCTTTGCACACGAGGTCTTCAATGGCGGAGGACATGCCAACGCTTCCGGTGGTGAATTTTACGGAGCTTCGGTAGCCGAGGCTGTTCAGCTCTTCCTCAATCACTACAAGAACTACTTCTCCAAGGAGTAGTACAAATATTGGTTGTATTACTCAATCTCCCATTTTTCCAGGGTCTGGGTCAGTTCGTCAAAGGTTTTGGCTTTGGCGGCACAACGCACCTGTGCAATTTGTTGATTCACAGCAGTGTCGTAGGTCTCAGCCTCCACGTTGCGAATGACACCAAGGGCGATAGGCAACTCCGGCTTATCATCCTCTTCACTATTACCTGCTACCTGCATATAGCGCTGCTGCCCCATCAGTGCGAGCATACGATGCAGAGTAGGATCCTCAGTGGTAGCATCGTGAATGAGCACATTGGGATCCTCCGCGGTAGTCACTACCAGATGAGGAATAACGGTCGAGTAGTCGAGTTTGATACCTTTGTCTTTTGCGGCGCCGAAAATCATTTTCTCGCCTTGACGCAGTACGATGCTGCGCTCGGCGCGAGTCTCTCGGTCTGCTATCCAACTGTGAGTTCCGTTGTTGAAAATCACGCAGTTAACCAGGCACTCAATCACGCTGGCACCTTTGTGTCGGTTCGCCTCCACCATGCAGTTGACGGTAGTAGGCATATCCACATCCAGTGTGCGAGCAAAGAATGTTCCTCGTGCACCAATCACCAGTTCTGCAGGGATGAACGGACGCTCTACGGTGCCGAACGGACTGGACTTGGATACGAATCCTTTAGGACTGGTAGGCGAGTACTGACCTTTTGTCAATCCATAGATTCGGTTGTTGAAAAGGCATATGTTAAGATCGACGTTGCGTCGAATCTCGTGGATGAAGTGGTTACCCCCGATAGCGAGGCAGTCTCCGTCACCGGACATCTGCCAAACGGTCAACTCCGGGTGACTGGTTTTGACTCCTGTGGCAATCGCACCACCGCGCCCGTGAATGGTGTTGAACCCATACGGGCTCAGGTAGTGAGGCATACGACTCGAACAGCCGATACCAGAGATAACGGCAGTCTGATGAGGTGGAATACCTATCTCGGCCATTGCTTTCTGCAGGGCCACGGCGATGGCGTGGTCGCCACATCCCGGGCAGAAACGTACATATTGATCGGATTTAAATTGTGCTGCTTCCATAGAATTATCCCTTTACTTGTTCCACAATATGTTCTACGCTGAACGGTTGTCCTTGCATCGAGTTAACCTGCTCAACTTCAAAACCTTGGCTACGCAGATAGGCGGCAAATTGTCCGCTATTGAGTTCACACACCACGATGCGTTTGTATTGTCCAAGAACCTCTCGTGTGTTGCGGGGGAGCGGACAGATATAGTTGAAGTGCGCGAGTGCGCAGTTCAGTTGGTTGGCTGCGGCAGTCAGGTGTCCTTCCGTTGACCCCCAGCCCACGAGCAACGTGTCGCTATTGTTGTTGCCCTGAACTTGCAGCAGTGGAATCTGATTGGCAATCTGCTCTATCTTGTTCTTTCGAGCAATGGTCATTCGCTCGTGATTCTCAGGATTGGTCGAGATAGTACCTTTCTCGGCATCGCGCTCCAACCCGATATTGCGGTGCTCATACCCCTCCATGCCGGGGTATGCCCAGTAGCGAACGCCTCGCTCGTCGCGTAGTGCAGGGTTATAGTGTCCTCGCAGTTCCTCAGGCACGCTTTGTGGCTGTATAGCAGGCAGTTCTGCTATTTTCGGAATACGCCACAGTCCTGTGCCGTTGGCCAGATAAGTATCGGTCATCAGCACAACAGGAGTCATGTTCTCCAGTGCTATTTTAGCCGCCTGGTAGGCGTATTCGAAGCAGTTGGCGCTGGTCGAGGCAGCGATGACTACAGCGGGGCATTCGCCGTTGCGTCCGTATAGTGCTTGCAGAAGGTCGGTTTGCTCGGTCTTGGTAGGCAGTCCTGTGGATGGACCACCGCGTTGCACATCAATCACCACCAGTGGCAGTTCAGCCATGACCGCCAGTCCGATAGCCTCCGATTTCAGACTCAGTCCCGGCCCCGAGGTCGATGTAGCAGCCAGGTCTCCGGCAAACGAGGCACCTATCGCGATGCAGACACCAGCAATCTCGTCCTCCGCCTGCACCACCATCACGTTCTGATCCTTACGCCCAGCCAATTCGTGCATGATGTCAGTGGCAGGAGTGATGGGGTAACTGCCCAAGAATAGGCGTTTTCCTGCTTTCTCCGCAGCGGCAATCAGTCCCCAAGCTGTAGCTTTGTTTCCAGCGATGGAGGTGTATGTACCTTTCTCCAGTCGTTCGGATTTCTCAATATTCATCGTTGTGATGTTGAGGGCGAGGTTCTGTCCGTAGTTGTATCCGTCGGTCAGCACTTTGGTGTTTGGCGCGATGAGTGCGGGTTTCTTGGCGAACTTACCCTCCAGGAAGTGTATAGCCTTGTCTATCGGGCGCTCGAAGAGCCAACAAACCAGTCCCAAGGCGAACATATTGCGAGATTTGAGTATCGATTTGTTGTCCAGTCCGCTATCCTTGAGCGCCTCTTTGGTCAGTTGCGTGAGTGCAACGGGTACTATCTGTACCGACTCAGGAATGCCCAGTTCGGTGAAAGGATTGTCGGTTTTGTAGAGCGCCTTCTCCAGGTCTTTGTCGCTCAGGGCATCTGTGTCCACCACGACTATGGCCTGTCGGTGGAACATAGCCTCCGCGTCGGTATAGACAGCTCCAGCCTGGTTGAATTTGGATCCTAATGTGCAGACTTTCAGCGCGGCAGCATTCATGGCAACGATGACGTCAGCCTTGTCTCCGGGCGTATAAACGCCCTTACCTAAATTGACTTGGAACCCACTGACACCTCCCAGAGTGCCTTGTGGAGCGCGAATCTCAGCGGGGAAATCGGGCAACGTGGAAATCTCATTGCCCAAAATGGCGCTGAGCGACGAGAACATCGTTCCGGTGAGCTGCATGCCATCGCCGGAGTCTCCGCAGAAACGAACGACTACGTTTTGTTTGTTCATTATCGTGTGTATTTGATACTATTTGTTTTGGACTGCAAAGTTACTATTTTTTTTGCAATTGTGCAAGCAAAACCTGCAAAAAAATCCCTCTTGTCCCGAAATGTATGTTTTAGGACAGAAATATATCCTCAGGATAGGTGATTTGTGTGAGGTAAAGTCCCTCCGCGGGAGCGGATTGCCCTGCAGCCTGTCTGCTGGCGCTGTCTATGATGTGGCGCATATCCTCGATGGTTGATTTGCCATAACCTATGTCAAAGAGTGTCCCCACCACAGCACGCACCATGTTTCTCAGGAATCGGTCGGCAGTGATGGTGAAGACCGCAGTGTCCTCGACTTTCCACTCGGCACGAGTGACGTTGCAGATAGTGGTTTTGACATCCGTATGCGCACGACAAAAACAGGCAAAGTCCTGTTTGCCAATCAGGAACTTGGCCGCCTCGTTCATGCGGTGGTAGTCTAATCCTGGTCGCACGCGTGTGCGTAGATTCGTACCAAACACATCCTTGTGTGCCACCACGCGATACTCATATGTGCGGCTTGTGGCATCAAATCGAGCATGCGCGTCATCGCGGACAGGCAGAATGGTGTCAACGGCGATATCGTCTGGCAGGATTCCGTTGAGACGGAAGACGATGTTCGCTAAGCCCTCGGTAAGCCCTCGGTAAGGACTCGGTAAGGACTCGTAATCAAAATGAGCATACATCACCGCTGCATGCACCCCTGCATCGGTACGTCCGGCAAAGGTAGTCTGGATAGGTTGGCGCAGCAGCAACGATAGTGCGCGCTCCAGTTCTTCCTGCACGGTGATGCCGTTGGGTTGCACCTGCGAACCATGATAGCGAGTGCCGTTATACGAAAATCTTATGAAGTAACGCATGGAGGTCGGGAGATAATTGTGCAAAATAAGCAATCGCCAGGGTGCTACCGCCCAAAACCGTACTGCGGACGATACTGCTGACCCAGATATTGTCAATCGGCCAATACCTGGTCCAGAGATAGTTGATGATGAGTACGGCAGCGAGGAGCAGTACTGTGCCCAGCAGGTTTCGCGAGAGCGGTTGCGTGCGCATGGTAATATATAATGTGGTGACTATCAGCACGAAATACAGCGCATAACTCAGCAGATTACTCATCGCCGCTCCTTGTATTCCGTATAGTGGGATGAGGTATTGATTGAGTATGATTGCCGATACCGTCAGGATGAATGAGTAGAGCAAACTGAAGATATAGTAGCGCGAATAGTTGAGTGCCGACAGGCATATAGAGAATGTAGCCAAAATCAATTGGCTGACACCCAATATGAGTATGACGCTACGCGCCGTGGCGTAGGTCTGCCCATTAGGTAAGATATAGAAAATCAGATCGATATTGATCCATATTGCCAGCAGAATCAGGGTACCGACCAGCATGGTGTTGCCTGCTACGCGTTGCATGAGTTGTGCAGTCTGAGCATGCTGCTCCTCCTTGATGGATGATGCCAGCATCGGGGCAGCAATCGCCGTCAGCGACCGATAAGGAATGCTGACCATCACGGCGATGTAGGTTGCGATAGCAAAGATACCGGTGTAGTCCAGTCCCATCTTGGCTGTGATGAAGAAACTGCTGAGAGTAGGAGCCAATACACCTGCAAGGGCAGATATAATCAGGAACCCCGTGTATGTGAGATAGTTACGTACCAACTTACGATTGTCTCGTACAAACTGCCAGTCGGGGCGCCAACTGATACCTTGCTGGCGCGATTGAGCCAGCAGATAACTCATGTTGATGAGTGCTGCTACAGCATAATTGAGAACCAAAGCCAACACAAATCCGTCAATCGACAGAATATGAAAGGCGTATAGCAGGTAGCAGATGAGTAGTCCGATTCGCACAATGAGTTCGCGTACGGCACGAGGTACCACGATGCGCATCAGCACGTTGCTGCCGGTCTCAAAGATGGTCTGGTAGAGCATGCAAAAAGCCATCGGCACCACGAAGTAGTAGTACTGAACAAATAGTTGCGACTTCTCCCCAAACCATGCTGCCAGCGGTGCCTGACAAACACAATAAAAGGCTGTAAATAAGGCAAATCCCACAAACGGCACTACCAACGTCCAGAACCAAAAACCATGATCGGAGGTGCTTGAATACAGTCCTCTGTTGTCATTTACCTGTTCTCTGAAGTACGGATAGAATCGTATGATACTGCTGGTTGTTCCCAGTTGCGCCAGTCCTACAAAGAGCGTTGCAGCATCTATCAAAACACGTGCTAACCCGATTTCCTCTGCGGAGAGAAAACGCGTTAGCACGAAGAATGTTGTGACAAAGCCCACCGCCACGCCAATATACGTGACGATGGTGCCTTTGATGGTTTGTCTGGCGATAATGCCCATTACTTCTCAATACCGAGTAGCTCTACCTCGAAGATAAGTGCAGAGTAAGGTGGAATCTTGCCAGCCTCACGTGCACCATAGCCGAGCTCTTGTGGGATGTAGAAGCGGAACTTACTGCCAACAGGCATGAGTTGTACGCCCTCAGTCCAACCGGCAATCACCTGATTGAGACCAAAGGTGATAGGTTCGCCGCGCTCTACGCTGCTATCAAATACGGTACCATCGATGAGTGTACCGTGATAGTGTACCTTAACCTTGTCGGTAGCCTTCGGTTTAGCTCCGCGACCCAAGTTGAGAACCTCGTACTGCAGACCGCTCTCGGTTACGGTTACGCCCTCACGGAGTGCGTTGGCAGCCAGGAATTGCTCGCCGTCCTCCTTCACATTGCCGTACTTGAGGTTGTTGATAGTGCTCTCGAGATACTGACCAGCCTCGGCAGCGGTCATTTGTGCATCGTAGCCCTTCAGTCCGTTGATGAATCCCTGCTTGATAAGTTCGAAGTCAGTATCCAGAGTGCTGATACCAATCAGTCCGTCAGCAGCTTGCTCGCGGAAGCTCTGACCAATCTGCTCCCCCATACGCATGAGTTGTGGGTTGACTACTTTCTCCTTCATAGCCTTGTTGAGTGCCTGGATGAACTCCTTGGTTTGTTCACCGGTGGTGTCCTGCAGCAGAACGTACATGCGCAGCTGGCTGCCGTTCAGCACACCGAAGGCGTAGTTGAGACTATCGTTCTCGCTATTGAGAGCAACCTGCTTAACCTTGGTTGGGCACTTAGCGGTGATAGGCTTACCAGCCTTCTCTACGCTGTTGCGAGACTCTTGATACTTGTTCTGGAAGTAAGCACGAGCCACGTCCTCAGTCATGGTGGTGTCTCCACAAATGGCGTTCACGAATCCCTGGAAGAAGATCTTCTCATTCAGTGTCCAAGCCTCGTTGTCTGCCAGTCCTGTCTTCTCGCTAGCCTTGATGGCCTGACCGATATTTTTACCGATACCGGCCACCTCGCTGAGTTCCTCTACCTTGCCGTCGAATCCGCGTTGTAGTGCGTCGATGAACTCGGTGATGACTGCTTCGCTGCTGTCGTTACGCAATCGATACATTTTGATTTGTGCTCCGTTGACAAGCCCCAGGGCATAGTTGACGGAGTCGTTGGTGTTGCTAAGGGCTACCTGCTTAGCGGTGTAGGTATTGCCGCATGAAATCATAGCCAATGCAGCTAATACCAGAATAGAAATCTTTCTCATTGTACTTAAAATTTTACACTTATAAATTTGCTTATTTACAATTTGCTTATTTACATGTTTTACTCATTGATTCCGAGCAACTCTACGGTGAAGATCAGTGCAGCATAGGGTGGAATGCTGGCACCAGCACCTTGTGCTCCGTATCCGAGCTCGTATGGGATGTAGAGTTTGTACTTGCTACCGATAGACATCAGTTGCAGTCCCTCAGTCCACCCCTTGATGACCTGATTGAGTCCAAAGGAGATAGGCTCGCCTCTGCGATAACTGCTATCAAAAACTGTGCCATCGATGAGCGTCCCCTCATAATGTACCTTCACGGTGTCAGTAGCCTTGGGTTTTTGTCCCAGAGTAGCCTCCAGTACCTCGTACTGCAGACCGCTGGCGGTAACCTTCACCCCCTCGCGTTTTGCGTTTGCAGCCAGGAACTCCTCGCCGGCTTTCTTTGCCTCACCAGCAACTTTGGCTTCCAACTCTTGGAAGAACTTTCCTAAAACCTCTTGTGCCTCCTGGTAACTGATTTGTGGTTTGTTACCCTCCAGCACGTCTTTGATGCCAGCAGCCAGGTCAGCATATTCCATGCTCTTGACACCGCTGCTCATTAAGTTTTGACCCATACTTAGGCCAATAGCATAACTAATCTTATCCATTTTTATTTTTATTTTGTTAAACTTGCAAATCTTGCCAAGTATTTTCCGATTATATCAAACTCGATATTGACGATGTTTCCGACTTGGATGTACTTGAAATTGGTATGCTCGTGGGTGAAGGGGATGATGCATACGCTCACGTAGCCCTTGTCTCCTACCACATCCGGTTCGCAAACGGTGAGGCTGACACCATTGATGGTGACACTGCCCTTATCCACGCAGAAGTATCCTCTGCGAATCATTTCTTGGCTGCAGTCGTACTCAAAGCGATAATACCAACTGCCGTCGGTCTCGTGTACGTCAATGCATCGAGCCGTTTGGTCAACGTGCCCCTGTACGATGTGCCCGTCCAGCAGTTTCTCCATCGACATTGCGTGTTCCAGATTGACCCAGTCTCCCTCACGCAGTTCGCCCAGGTTGGTGCGATTGAGTGTCTCCTGCATTGCCGTGACGGTATAGAGGTCTCCCTCGTTCTGGACAACAGTCAGGCATACTCCGTTGTGCGCGATGCTCTGATCAATGCCGAAACAGCCACCAAAGGGATTGCGCAGTGTAAAGTGCTTATTGCCTTGCTCAGTGCGTATTTTCACCACTTGAGCCATTGCTTCTACTATTCCTGAAAACATGATCTTTGTTTACTTTTTATTGGATTTATTGAAATATTTGCCCACAACGGGGAGTGCCGATAGCGGGAAGTCTCGGCGTATCATCACTACCAGATAGATGGCTATCAGTATGGTGCCGATTCCTATCTTCACCCATGCGTTATGCAGGATAATGCCGCAAACATAAAAGGCGATGATCAGTCCTACCGTCAGCGCGGTATAGATACCGATGCTGCGCAAGTCGTAGGGGATAGGCATCTTGTGTTGCCCTACAAAATAGCTCATCAGCATCACGACCAGGTAGCAAATCAGACTACTGCCACAGGATGCCCAATAGCCGATAATGGGCACGCCTACGATCTGCAGTACCAGAGTGATTATCAGTCCGATAATGGAGAAATATGCTCCCCAGTGCGTCTCGTCGGTCAGTTTGTACCAGAAACTGAGGTTGAAGTATATCCCCTGAAAAACGTACGTCCACAGCACGACTGGCACGATACGCAGTCCCTCCCAATAGTTGGCACCGATGATGTACTTGAATATATCCAGATAGAAGGTGACTCCCAGCAGAATGAGTAACGAGAAGATGATGTAATACTTCATCGCATCGGCGTAAGCCTCTACCGACTGACGATCCTTGTGCTTGCTGAAGACAAAGGGCTCGTAGGCGTACCGAAAAGCCTGTGTGAACATCATCATCACCATCGCTACCTTGAAGCATGCACCGTAGATTCCCAGTTGTGCTTGCGCGTCCGCGCCCGTGTATAAATAAGGAAAGAGGATGCGATCCAGAGTTTGGTTCATGATGCCGGCAATTCCAAGCACCAGCAACGGCAGGCTGTATCGTAGCAGTTTGCTGAGCATTGATAGCGAGTATTGACCGCCTCGTGGCAACGTGAAAGGCAGCAGACAGAGGGTCTGAATGCTGGTTGCCAGGATGTTGCTCACAAAGACGTATGTGACATCCTGCTTGTTCAATATCACGAGGAAGATGATGTTGAATGCTATATTGAGCACGACATACAGCAGTTTGAGTCCGGCGAAGAGTAGGGCTCGCTTTTGGTATCTCAGGTAGGCGAAAGGGATGCTCGCAAAGGCGTCAAGTGCTACCGTGACAGCCATCATTGCGATGAAGGAAGCATGATCGTTGTATCCCATCAGGTGGGCGATGGGGTGCTGTAGCGCCACGCAGGTGGTGGCGAAGATGGTGGATGTGAGCAGCAGGGTGAGGAAGGTGGTTCGATATACCGTAGGCGCGTCTTCGTTCTGCTTGTTGGCGAATCGGAAGAAGCCGGTCTCCATTCCGTATGTCAGTATCACGAGCAGCAACGCTGTCCACGCGTAGAGGTGGGTCACGATGCCGTAATCAGCGGTATTGACCAGCACATAGGTGTATAGGGGCACCAGCAGGTAGTTGAGAAACTTACCTACGATAGACGAAAGACCATAAATCATGGTATCCTTCGCCAGCGATTTCATTTGTGCTTTATTCTCACTCATCTTTGTCTTCTTTCTCGTTTTTACCTGCAACAACGATCACTATCTCACCTTTGGGCGGCGTCTGTTTGTAGTGCTCAGCGAGTTCAATGAGCGTGCCACGTTGTGTGTCCTCAAACTTCTTGCTAATCTCTCGACTGACGCTGGCGCGGCGGTCATCGCCCAGATACAGTGCCAGTTCGCGTAGCGCTTTCTCCAGTCGGAAGGGGGACTCGTAGATGATCATCGTCTTGTCCTGCTCTGCCAGCAGTTTGAGGCGGGTCTGACGACCCTTCTTCTGCGGCAGGAATCCCTCAAAGTAAAATCGGTCGCAGGGCAGTCCACTATCCACCAGTGCCGGCACAAAAGCCGTTGCGCCGGGCAGGCATTGCACCTCCACACCTCGCTCCACACAGGCTCTGACGAGCATGAATCCCGGGTCGCTGATACCGGGTGTGCCGGCATCGCTGATGAGGGCTATGTTCATGCCTGCTCGCATGCGCTCCGCCATGTCCTCGCTCGTCTCGTGTTCGTTGAACTTATGGTGGCTGCGCAGAGGTGTGTGGATATCATAGTGCTTGAGCAGCACACTACTCGTGCGCGTGTCTTCCGCCAGAATCAGGTCCACCTCTTTGAGGACGCGTAGCGCGCGGAAGGTGATATCCTCCAGATTACCTACAGGAGTCGGAACTACGTATAACATATTTAACTGAATCTACGATGTAGTGCGTTGATAAAGAGCAGAACCGGTTGACTCTCCTCGTCCCAATTGATGGTCTTCTTCAAGTAATCAACGGCTTCGTCAAACGATGAGCAGGCGTTGATTTTATCCAGTGCCTTCTGCATCAGTTCGCCGTTTTGGGCAAACAGTTCACGCTGAAAGAGGAATCGGTCACCCAGGCTGATAGCCTTTCGGATATCATCTACGGGGGAACCGTATTTGGCAACGGATGGTGCTGGGGTTGGAGTTGGCTCTGGCTCAGGCTCTGGCTCAGGCTCTGGTTCCGGCTCATGCTCTGGTTTGGGCTCTGGTTTGGGCTCCGGTTCTGGCTTGGGCTCTGGCTCAGGCTCCGGTTTTGGCTTGGGCTCTGTTGTGGGCGTTGTAGCCTCGTCATTATCACATACAAGTTCTACCTCGCATTGGTTCTCCTCCAGTTCTGTAATCTGGTTCTCCAATTCGGCAATGCGCTCCTCGTATAGAGCCAACTGATTCTCGAGGTTGGCTACCTTAGCGGCGAGCGCAGCGAGGCGCGCTTCCTGCGCAGCCTCGTGCTGCTCTGCCTTTTGCATGTATGCCTGTAAGGCACTTACTATCTCAACCATAATCTATTAGTGGTGTTGATTTTTAACAGATTGATATTTACTTGGTTGCATCC
Organism: Paludibacteraceae bacterium; assembly: GCA_045599285.1. Taxonomy (GTDB): domain Bacteria; phylum Bacteroidota; class Bacteroidia; order Bacteroidales; family Paludibacteraceae; genus Colicola. The sequence continues at coordinate 70,265 of JAZRVR010000006.1, forward strand.
TCCAGTTTGCCCATAATAGCGAACATGAACAGGGCTGCTACGGTGCAAACACCTACAAATACGCTCCATACTGCCCACAGCGGCAAATTGCCCCACAGGTTGCTACCGATACTTACCAGATAGTTACCTACTGCGGTGGCTACAAACCACCCCCCCATCATCATTCCTTTGTACTTAGGAGGTGCCACTTTGGTGACGAACGAGATACCCATCGGGCTGAGCAGCAACTCAGCGAAGGTGAGAATCAGGTAGGTGCTAATGAGCACGTTAGCATTCACAAAGGTAGCCTCACCGCTTACGCGTGCTAACTCTTGTGCGGCTGGGGTCAGCAGACCTACCGAGCAAACAACCATCAGTACGTATGCCAAAGCTGCTACTACCATACCATAAGCGATCTTACGAGGAGCGCTTGGCTCCTTGCCGCGCTTATTCAGAGCACCGAAAATGGCCATCGATAGCGGCGTCAGTGCCACTACATAGAAGGGGTTAAACTGCTGGAAGATAGGTGCTTTTACCTCTATTCCTTCCGGAGCGATATGCAGGTACTTCCACAGCAATACGGCTACGCCGGCTACCAGCACACCACCTGCGATGCCTTTGGCTTGAGCAGTCTTCGATTGGAAGAGTGCAAAACCTGCATAAACCATGATAGCCAGAGTCACGAGGTTGACAATATCAAATGCCATCGTCTGTACACCGGTGCTGATTGGGTTAACGAACTCGTCAGCAAAGTAGGTGAGTGTCAGACCGTTCTGGTGGAAGGCCATCCAAAAAAACAGCACTACGGTGAACACCAGACAGAGTGCTACGATGCGTTTCTTGGTTTGCTCGGGAGTGAGTTCCTCATAGGTAGCACCACCTGCCGCAGCAGCCTGCTTAGCGGTGTTTTCTACGTGCCGGAACCAAGGGCGGCAAGCATAGTAGATAGCGATGCTCAGTATCAGACTGGCGCAAGCCACCATGAATGCAAAGTGGTACGAGTCGTTCACGCTCACGCCCAGCGACTCCTGTGCCCAGGTCATGATTTTAACGGCTGCAGTAGGAGCAAACATAGCGCCAATGTTGATGGCCATATAGAATAGGCTGAATGCGCTATCGCGCTTGTCAGCGTATTTAGGATCGTCGTAGAGGTTACCTACCATAACTTGCAGGTTACCCTTGAAGAGACCCGTACCAAAGGATATCAGCACCAGTGCGGCAATCATGGTAGCCATTGCCGCACCCCCTCCTCCCAGAGGAATAGCGAGCAAAATATATCCCAGAAACATGACCATGATTCCGATGGTTACGCACTTGCCGTAACCGATCTTATCGGCGAGGATACCACCCACCAGCGGCAGGAAATAGACAAACGCGAGGAAGATGGAGTAGATTTGACCTGCTGCAGCAGGTGCAAGACCAAAATTAGCGCGCAGGAAGAGCGCAAATACGGCTAACATCGTGTAGTAGCCGAATCGCTCGCCGGTATTTGCGAGCGCGAGGGCGAAAAGCCCTTTCGGTTGATTCTCAAACATGGTTATTTATTTGTTTAATTGTTTATCGTTTTGCGTTAAACATGCCCCCGTTGGGTTGTCTCTATTACCTATCACTTATTACCTTGCACCAGTGGTGTGTGTCCTCTGCTCGGCCGAACTGTATGTCTTGCAGGGCGTTGTATAGCAGGCAACTGACCGGTCCAGGTGCCTCACCGAACTCGTAGGTTCGCCCATAATCGGGATCCATGATGCGGCTGATAGGACTGATGGCGGCGCCAGTTCCGCAACTGCCGGCCTCTTGCATAAGCGCCAGTTCCTCTACTTCTATGCGTCGCTCCTCTACAGGAATATCCAGATCGCCAGCCAGAGTCATCAGGCATCGATTGGTGATGCTGGGCAGGATAGAGGCGGATTGTGGGGTAACGTACGTACCATCCATTATGCCGTAGAAGTTCGCTCCTCCGCATTCATCGATGTACTTGTGCTCCTCCGAATCCACAAACAGCACCCCGTATCCAATCTCGTGTGCCGGCTCTACGGCGCGGAAACTGCTGGCGTAGTTTCCTCCTACTTTCCACTGTCCCGTGCCGTAAGGTGCCGCACGATCCACGCGACGATTGATGATGAACGGCGTTGTACCAAATCCGCTGGGGAAGTACGGACCGATAGGTGTGGCGATGACCATGAACTCAAACTCGCTGGCGGGCGCGACGCCCACTTTGGCAGTCGTTCCAATCAGGATAGGTCTGAGATACATCGTTGCGCCCGTGCCGTAAGGGGGCAACCACTCGATGTTGAGTTCCACGCAGCGCTTGCACGCGCGTACGAAGAGGTCTATAGAAGGCGCGGACATATACATTGCTTCGGCAGAAGCCTGCATGCGCTTGGCGTTCTCCTCTGCGCGAAAGAGTCGCACTTTGTTGTCTATGCCACGAAAGGCTTTCAGCCCCTCAAATGCTTGTTGAGCATATTGTAGCGCAGCGGCTGCCGCATGGATTGAGATCATCTTATCCTGCGTTTCGACGAGTTCTCCCCACTGTCCGTTGCGATACGAACAGCGAATCATCCAGTCGGTCTCCGTGTAGGAGAATGTCAGTTTGCGCCAATCGATATTTTTCATATTTTAGTTAGTCCTTCAGGACCGTATTCAAATAGTATATCCAATAGGTGTGGGTGGCAGAAAGTCTGTCCTCTGTTAGCCCACAAATCGTCTGTTAGCTTTTCCCTGTTCAGCAAGTTAGGGCGCTCGTTGTGGAGCAGGCAACTGAGCACGTATGCAGTTTTGTTATTGAGGTCAACCAGAAACTCGTGCTTCACCTGGTATATGGGGCGGATGTAGTCGGCGTAGTAGTCAAAGTAGGGTGTCTTGCCGTAGGCGGAGAAGATAGCGCTCCAGTGTTGTCTTTGCCAACTATGCATGTAGCAAATGCGCACATCGTCAATGGGTTGTTGCTTGCGCGAGTCATATACAGGTACGCTGAGCACCTGCAGCCCGTTAGGGGTTGTGATAGTGCATCTGTTCCTCTCGCCTCCCCAATATGTGCTTGGTACTATTATCATTTGTGTGGCTTAGTGTTTTGCGATTTTGCCGATACGATTCCAGCGTATGTGTCCTTTGCCCCACGGCAGGTCTTTCTCGATACTGAGCCAAACGAAGACAGGTCGTCCTACGATGTGGTCTTCGGGCACGAATCCCCAGTAGCGGCTATCCAGCGAGTTGTGGCGGTTATCGCCCATCATCCAGTAGTAGTTCATCTCAAAGGTATATTCCTCCCCTATAGTCATTGACTTGTGCTCGTATGCCGCAGCGATGCGACGATATATCCAGTAGTTATCCTCTGTAATCATTATCGTCTCTCCTCTGCGCGGAATGTAGACAGGGCCGTAGTTATCTCGCGTCCAGTCGTTGTGCCCCAGGGGATATACGGCTCCGCCGTTGCGCTCATCCTCTACTGCGATGTCCCGGATGTGTGTGTTCTTGCTCATCTCGTCTCGCATGGTATCTGTGAGTGGAAAGTGGTAAAGCCCCGGCTCCAGTTGTCGCCGGTCGTCCTTGTTGATGCCAATTTTCTCCAGATAGGATGCGGTGAGGATATGTCCGTCTGTTCGAACGATGTAGTTGAGTTGTCGCTCTCCCGGTATGTCTTCGGCTATTCCGTTGATATAGATGATGTTATTGATTATTTGCAGGCTGTCGCCTGGTGTGCCGACGCATCGTTTGACGTAGTTTTCGCGGCGGTCGATGGGGCGCACCACGATGTCTCCGAATACATCTTTTCGGTTCTCCACGACCTGCTTGCCGTAGTAGTAGCATAGCGTGTAGTAGTCGGGGTTCTGCATCTGCGTGCAGACTGTATCGCCGGTGGGGAAGTTAAACACCACGATGTCTCCCTTCTTGGGTGTGTCCCAACCGCGCAGGCGCTTGTAGTCCCATTGTGGTTTGTCGATATAGCTCTTGCTGCCGCCCAGCATAGCGGGGAACGTGTGCTGCACGAGGGGCATCGAGAGTGGGGTGTTCGGCACGCGAGCACCGTAACTTATCTTGCTCACCAGCAGAAAATCACCCACGCGCAGGGTCTTCTCGAGGCTCGATGACGGAATCTGATAGTTCTGGAAGATGTACAGGTTGATGAAATAGACGGCCACGAGCGCAAACAGGATAGCATCTATCCAACTGCACAGTGTGTATAGTGCGGGTTTGGCTTGCGGGTTCTCCGGTTCATCTTTCTCGGCAGGTTTGTATTTCTTCCACCACGTGTAGTTGATGTATTTGGTGGTGAACATATCCAGCACCAGTGGCAGCAATATCAACCACCACAGGCTGCTCCAGTCGTTGCCTCCTGTCTCGCTGTAAATCTTGGTTGGGCTGATGCAGAGCCAGATAATGAATGCTACATACAGAGTACCCCAAATTCCTGCGCGAACCCATCCGCTGCACGTTACTTTATTGATTCGTTCTTTTAACGATTGCATAACCTATAATATAATCTATTACCTAATCCCTAATTTTTTATTTCTGTTATTTTCTCCGCTGCTATCACGGCTCCTAAAGCAAATCCCTGTCGTCCTTTGGCGATGTGGCTCAGCACGATGGTGTCCTCAGGCGAGTCCCACGTGATGGTGTGCGTGCCGGGCACCTCTCCCTCGCGAATCGACTCTATCGCCACGTTGTGTCCGATTCCTTCGGCCAGTGTTTTGGCTGTACCGCTGGGTTTGTCGAGTTTGTGGATGTGATGTATCTCCTCGATGCGCGGTGTGTATCCGTAGGGGGCCAGCGCTGCCGCGAGTGCCTTGTTCATTTGGAAGAGCACATTCACACCGATGGAGAAATTGCTGCTCCACACCAGTGTGTGCCCGGTCTCCTCGGCCTCTTTCATCAGTGCTGCAGCATCCCAACCGGTCGTGCCGCACACTACAGGCAGCCCTGCTGCCCAGGCCTTGCGAACGTTCTGCTCCGCCGTAGCGGGTGTGGTGAACTCTATCGCCACCTCGGCGTCACGAAGCTCGCCGCGACTGCCTGCAAGGGGGTCTGAGATGCATACCACCTCGTGCCCACGACCAAGGGCAATACGCTCAATCATATGCCCCATTTTGCCGTATCCGATTAATGCGATTTTCATATTCCTTTAATTTCGGGCGCAAAGTTACACTTTTTTTTTGAAATATGCAAATAAAATCGAAAATACTTGTGTATATTGTTTTTTTTCTTTACCTTTGCAGCACAATTACGAATCAATCAACATTATTAACCTTTAATACAATCTAAGACATGAGAAAACTGTTTCTATCTTTTGTCATGCTGTCGGTAGCACTATTTGCTTCGGCTGAGGTGGAGGGGCACCTGCTCTGGGACTACACCGAGAAGGCTCCTCAAGCCAATCCTGACAACGGCCTTTATTATGCCAGCAAGGTGGACGATGCCGCGGGCACCAACCTTGGACTCAAGGGTATCAAACTCAATAGCACGGGCTATTGCTATTTCACCAAAACTGCTGTGGCTGGTACGCTGAAGTTGACCTACTCGGATCGTAAGGGCAACACCGAATCGGCTTTGGATGTGTTCACCTACGCATCCACGCCTTCGGCTGAGACTTTGATTGCCACCACGCAGAAGGTTACGGAACTACAGACCGTCAACGTGGAGCTGACCGCAGAGCAAAACAACATCTACATCCAGCGTAATACCCCCAACGAGCAGGTGCTCACCAAGATTGAGTTCTGCCCGACTGTTTCGCGTACCTTCCAGGATTTTGAGATGATTCTTGGTGGTCTGCCTGCTGAGTTTGATGTCACCACACTGCCCGAGGGCGTTACCTTTGAGGGGCAGTACAACAACGACAACCACGGCTATCGTAATGCTGTTATCACCGTTCCGGTGGACGGTACGGTTAAGTTCACCTACAGTTCCTGCTCGTATGGTAATGTCCTCTTCAATGTGACCAATTCCGAGGGCACCAAGGTTGGCGTTGACCTGCCTCTCACACTGGGTCAGAACACCTGCTATCACCAGAATCCTGCTGAGAACGTGCTCACTTTCCTCTATGTAGGCGAGCCTACCACGCTCGTTTTTGGTCCGATTCAGTATCTTGCTTACTTCAAGGCAGAGGCTACAGAGGTGAACCCGTGCAAGGTGACCTACAAGGACCAGAATGGTGTTGTTCTGGGTACCAGAGATGCCTTTGAGGGAGACCCTCTCGGAGAGGTACCTTACACCGTAGCAGACATCAACGTTCCGGAGGGGCAGGCTTTCCGTGGTTGGGTTTATCCGTCTAATAACGTAAAGGTTAAGGCTACTGATGTCCTCACCGGTAACACCACCGTGCAGGCGCTCGTTACACCTATCGAGACCACCTATGTGGGCAAGATTTGCACCTATGATCTCTCGCAGAAGAGTTTCTATCCCGAGGATCACGAACTCATCAACATCACCGACGGTGCGTACTACAACGAACACGGTTGGACTCTGGCTGCGGGTGCTACTATCGACCTCACCGTAGCAGGCAATGCACATGTCGTACTCAAGGAGTGTGAGTACGGAAACGGTACCACCATCGCTGTCACCGACGCTGAGGGAAACGCCGTGGCTGAGGTGCCTGCCAAGGTTGCGAAGGACGCTACTTCCGTCAATTTCCAATATACAGGTGCGGCTACTACCTTGCGCCTCACCTTCGCCGCACAGACCTTCCTGCACGGCATCACTGTTTATAATGTAGAGGAGTTCCCCGTTAAGGAGGGGCAGCGCTATAATATCCCTGCAGGCAGCGGTTCGGCACTCGTCCTCGCTATCAATAGCCTCGCCGACGGTGATACCATTTACTTGCCTAACGGACTATACGACTTCGGCGAACTGGCCTTGACCTGTGTCAGCGCTAACAACGTGGTAATCATGGGTGAGTCGATGGAGGAAACCATCATTCGAAACGCTCCGGATACAAAGACCGAGGGTATCGGTACCACTGCTACTATCCTCAATACCGGTAGCGGAAATAAGTACGAGAACCTCACTATCCAGAATGCGCTCGACTACTATAAGGTTTCCACCGGTCGTGCTGTCACTATCCAGGATAAGGGAACCAAGACCGTATGCTATCGCGTGCGCCTGCTCAGTTATCAGGATACTTATTATAGCAACCTGCCAGGTCAGCAATGCTACTTCGAGGAGTGCGAGATTCACGGTACCGTTGACTTTATCTGCGGTAGTGGTAGCGTCTATTTCTACAACTGCCTGCTCTATGCCGAGAAGCGTAATTCCACAGGGGGCGGCAGCGATGTACTCACGGCTAATAGCTCGCAGGCCGCTCGTGGCGATAAGGGCTATGTCTTCGACCGATGCACCGTGCAGTCCGAGTGCCCAACCGTCAGCCTGGGACGCGCTTGGAACGACCAGCCGATGTGTGCTTATCTGCTCACTACCATCGATTATAGCGCCGGCAACTTCAGCCTCACAGGCAGCGGCATACAGCGATGGACTACCGAGGGTATGAATGTGCTGCCTGAGTACTTCGCTGAGTACCGTACTATGGATGTGGACGGAAAGGTCATCTCACCGAACGAGAACAATGTGAACTTCACATACAAGGGCACCAACAAGCAGATGAATACCATCATCGGTTACGAGGAGGCTGTGGCGCTCACCTATCCCAACTTCTTCAACGGGTGGAATCCGGCTATCAACTATCAGGCCTTCCCCGAGAATCCGGATACCGCTGTCGAGACTGTGACCGTTGGACAGAAGGCTTGCAAGCGCATCGTCAATGGACAACTCGTCATCGAGCGCGACGGACGTCAGTTCAACGCACTGGGGCAAATACTATAACCAACAAATAAGAGACTGCCAATCGGCAGTCTCTTATTCCTTGATGAGTACCGCACCTTCCGGTGCTGTGATGCGTAATCTTACTTACGGATACCCAACTCTTTGATGATAGCACGATAGCGCTCGATGTCTTTAGCCTTCAGGTAGTCGAGCAAACGACGACGCTTACCTACCAGTGTGGTCAGGGCACGCTCTGTTGCGAAGTCCTTACGGTTGGACTTCAGGTGCTCCGTGAGGTGGTTGATACGGAAGGTGAATAGTGCTACTTGGCTCTCTGCAGAACCGGTGTTCTTGCTGTCTTTGCCGTATTGTGCAAAGATCTCAGCTTTCTTCTCTGATGTCAAATACATGACTTTGATTGAATTTATTGGTTATACGATGGCGGCTAATGCAGTATCTGTCAGCGTTTTAACTCTGATGTGTGTGATGACGACATCGCCGTATTAATTATCGTTTCGGGGTCTAATCCCCAAAATCGCCTGCAAAGGTACTACAAATTTTTTACATATGCAAATATTTACCCGAAAAAATGCAGCAACTGACGAAAAAGATGCCTTATAGCATTAGAAGCATGGATGGTGGTGGCAGACGAATGCTTGCATACGGAAGCTACCACCAACTATGCTTCTATGGGACTGACGCAGACTGTCTCATTTCGTCTGTTGCTTGTGTTTTTGAGGGATAATCGCCCCCCCTAGCATATGTGCACACCCTAAATGCGAACGTATTTTCGGGGGAATTGCGACCCGAAAAAATCTATTTGTCAGCGGCTTTTTCTCGCTCGTACTCGTCGAACATGTGTTCGCGTTCGTAGCGTCGGCGCGTCTTCTCCTGCTCGGCAATCTCGGCATTGCGCGCATCAATATGTGAATGATTGGTAATGTGCTGCAGCCGCTCGCGAGCATTGATGTCGTAACTGCAGAGCGCCGCTTTCCAATTGTAAATCTTGCCCCCGTGTGTCTTGCGCCAACCGTTGGAACTATAGTGACTGTAGAACTTGACCACCACCTCGCGACTGATACACTTCGAGTCTGCAAAAACAACCAATTCTTCCCAAGTAGGAGGCTGTGTGTGTGTGGGCTCCGCCCTTTCTTTTACACACACAATGTGTGTTTTTTCTTTATTTATATTATTTTTATTTATATTATTATTTATATTTATAAGTGCGCCAATTTGTCGCGAGGTTGCGCCAATTTGTCGCGAGGTTGCGCCAATTTGTCGCGGAGTTGCGCCAATTTGTCGCGGAGTTGCGCCAATTTGTCGCGGAGTTTCATCAATTTGTCCGAGTTGTGCGTCAATTTGTCGCGGTTCGTCTTCTGGGCGAGCAAGGCGTAGTGCTTGTATTGTGTAGGTGCTGTAGGCGATGTGTTCTATACTCACCAGATTTCGTTCATTGAGTTCGTGCATACACCTTTGCAGTGTGCGTAAGGGTATTTCGACATATGCGGCAAGGTTTTGCATCGTACCTGTCCATTCTTGTTTTTGGGTGGTGTGGTAGAGGTAGGCATAGAGGGAGAGCAGCGGAGAGCCGTTGCGCAGGTTGTAGGGTGGGTGCATCATCCATCCTTGGGGCAGATAACCTTCGTTGTCTTTCATTCTTCTTTTTTACAATCGTCGTAGGATAATACATCTTCGATAAGGTGTCTCTCGGCGAACTTGCATCCGGCGATGAGTGCGTTTTTATCGAGGATTCGGCTGGTATGCTTGCGCACGTAGGGGCGTTGGCAGACGAGTTGTTTGTGGTAGTTATAGACGCTCAGTCGGCATTGTCGGCAGTACTGAAAGGGTTTACAGGCTTTGGTTGCGTGCAGCAGTCTTTCTGTGCGGCACATTGATGTTGTTTCCATACTTGTTGTTTTTGCATATTTACATATTGGGGTCAGACCCCTTTGTGTAGTTTTTACATATCGGGGTCAGACCCTTTTATGTAAATCTGGGGATTATAAGCCCTCGGTAAGAACCTCCACCCGTTACCGAGACCTTACCGATATCTTACCGAGACCTTACCGAGGACTTATAGCGTTTTACTTCTCTCTCATTCGCATGCTCAGCACCAGTTCGGTGCGGATAGGTTGCATGCGTGGGTGGTCAAGCAGCAGTTGTGCCTCGAGTCCGTGCAGCGCCTTGGTCTCGGCTTTGTTCTTCTCTTTGCGCTCGTCGATGAGGTGCTGCTTGGCAGTCCAGAGAGTGCTGTTGGGGTCAGCGCGACGCGTGCCGTCGGCCGATAGCAGCACCTGATTGCCGTAGTCGTACTCGTTGCGAATCTGCACGCGGAAAGGCATGCCGTGGTGTACGAACTCCTTGCCGTTGCAAGCGTCTGGATGCAGGTATCGCCCGTCTTCGTCGGTGGCGTTGAGTGCAAACTGCATCGCGTCGTCGGTGAGGCTGTCGCTCGCCTGCTTGAAGGCCTCGGCCAGTGTGCGTGCCAGGGCATATCGGTCCAGCGGATCCAGGTCGTGGGCGTTGAGCGCGTTGATGATGGATACTCGGAGTGCTTCCACTCCCTCTTTGGTTGTGCTCACCTCTGCCATGATTATTGGCAGCATTTCAGAAACATTGTACTTCATTGTGTAATTTGTGTAATTTTGTGTAATCTTGTGATATAACTTAGTTTGACATTCATGCTGGCGGTGACCCAGCGCAGGTTGCAAGCGCGATTATCGTATCGATTGCCGTTGATGTGATCCACCTGCAGGGGCTTGCCGTTTCGCTCGCTCCACTGCACCAATGCGCGTGGTGGTTGGCACCAGACCTCCGCAACGCAGCGGTGCAATAACCCGCGCCTACATCTCTGCTTCCCCGATGGACTAACAACAGTGTCGGCTGTTATCAGTGCATATACCCTCCCTTTTCTGCTTTTTCTATAGAGACCGGGGCTTTTTGAAAAATGCATTTTCTGCCGATGTAGTCGAACGCCCTCTCGGCACCCTTTGTATGGGTCAGTCCAGTTCCACGCGTGCCCCGTCTGCGTCACCATCATGCAGTAGCGACTGTGTGGGTTGTAGCGCTTGGCCACCACGCGTGTGCTATCCAGCCAGTCCGGCGTTGAGCGGATAAAAGGCAAGCAATTACATGTTATCTTCTGGTTTCTCATAGTCAGTCAGCAACTGTTGCAGATAAAGATACTCGCTGCTCCACTCGCCATTCATGCTCGGGTCGATGGCGTGCAGCAAATCATCGATGGCGCAGATGAGGTCACGGTGGCTCTCTATCCTGCTTAGCGCGAGGGTGTGCTTGACTCCCTCGTCGCGCAGTACCAACTCAGGCAGCACGACGCTTGTCGCCTGCTCAGCCGCCAGCATCAAGGCGTGACTGTATCGCTGCTTGGCGTCTGCGAGCATCGCTACCTGATCGTCCGTCAGGCGATGTAGCAGCACGTAGGCGTTCTGCACCGCCGTGCATGCCTGCGCTTGGTGCCACACGGGGGACGTGTTCTTGGGGTGCGACCATAATAGCACTATGTCGCGCAGGTGATTCATTAATGACTGGTCGCCGTTTGCAAGTCCTTCCTGACTTGCCAGAATCAGCAACTCTGATAGTCTCTGCCCAGCGTCATGACTCAGCTGGATGCAGCTCCGTAAATACTTACTCCTTTGCATAATAATTTTTTTAGTTTACATAAAGGGGTCAGACCCTCTTGTGTAATTTTTACATATTAGGGTCAGACCCCTTTGTGTAATTTGTGCATAAAAGTGCCAGACGTTGAATTGGCGAGCCTCAACCGAATGGCGCTGCAAAGGTACGGCTTTTGTCTCGTTCTTTTGTGACATTTAAACAGCATAAACCACAATATACACAAAATGAACAACTTACAACCGATAAAAATTTGTGACATCGTTAGGGTCACTCTTGCGAACGGCTCTTTCTATGCCTTAGAGGCAGCGCGAATGGTTGACTCTTGCTTCGTTGACTACCTCGCATGGTTCGACTACTACAAGTCCGTGCAAGGCACCAATCGTAAAGATGGTGCCGTAACACGTACTCTGGACTATATCGCTGAAAATCAAAGAAAGGGTGGTGGCTATAGCGCAATAGGTAGAAAAGTAGTAGATCGGCGAACATTATACCGCGCTATCGCCAGAATGGAAGAGACGGTTTATTTGCCAGAGGATATTTACGTTCTATTGTGTTAGGGCTATCGGAGGAGACTATCCGTCGGGGGGTGGGGCATCATCGGTGATTTTTTTCTGCCCAAATACTTGCATATATCACAAAAAAGCAGTACTTTTGCACCCGAATTACATAAAGGGGTCAGACCCTCTTATGCAATTTTTACACAAAGGGGTCTGACCCCAATATGTAAATCATTATCAACCACCACAAAACAAGACGATTATGGCTCGAAAATTACGTGCAATCAGCCCCACCGGCGTTTATCATGTGTGCCTCAGAGGCGTTAATAAACAACGTATCTTCGAATATAGCGAGGACTACGACGGATTCTATCGAATCCTGCATAACACCATGTTTACCAACAATATGGGAATGCCCGTGGACGAGCCTAACTTTGACCTCTTTGCCTATTGCCTGATGGATAATCATATCCATATGCTCATTGGCACTCGCAAGATTGCCTTAGGCGACGTCATCAAGCGTATTGCCTGCTCCTATGCGCAGTTTTTCAACTTGCGATACAAGCGTGTGGGGCATCTTTTCCAGGATAGGTATCACTCTGAGGTCTGCGCCGACACCATGTATTATTATACGTTGCTCACCTACATTCACAACAACCCCGTTAAGGCAGGCATTTGCCAGCGCCCCGCTGAATATCGCTATTCATCTTTCGCTGAACTGACCGCTGAACACAGTGCCGACGATGCCTTGTGTACGGCCTTGCCTAATCTAAACGATGTGTCGCGTCACTCTGTGCGTGAGTGGTTGCTTGATTTGAATGTTGCTGCCGATAAGGAGGGGGATCCTTATGCGACGGTTCGTCATTATATTGCCGATCAGTATTATGATTTGAGTGCGCTCATGAACACGTGTAATCTTGCCACTACGAGCGACGAACATTCAGTCCATCATCTTACGAGTCAGGAGGTTACGTTGGTTCAGAGGTTCGCTAACTGGTGTCAAAGCCTGTTGTGCTCGATTACTCAGGCTAAGAATGAAAAAGTGGATGTAGAAACCTTGGACGGTCTGATTATTGAGGCCTTATTGGGTTTGAGTGGAACGATGTCGATTAATGAGTTTCAGCGTTTGGATAAGAAGACTATGCGTAACACACTGGCTCAAGTGCGTGATGCTGGAATCAGTATTAGTCGTCTCAGTCGTATATCTGGCATCTCGGAGGGCATCATTCGTACCTGCAAGAATCCTAACAATTTACACAAAGGGGTCTGACCCTCTTATGCAATTTTTACACAAAGGGGTCTGACCCCAATATGTAAATTTCATATACCGTCTAACTGTCTATCATGTAGGTGGTTGGGCGGATTTTGCGTGCAACTTTCTGTGCCCTCGTGCGCCCAACTATTGACTTTTCTCGCCAAATGTTGTATCTTTGCACATCGCATTCGGTTCTGGAGACGCACCGAATACTAAAAATAAACATTATGGTCACACTCGGCATACGCAACAATAACCCACTCAACATCCGCTACAACCCCGCCAACCACTGGCAGGGC
>JAZRVR010000007.1:0-30035 GCA_045599285.1 Paludibacteraceae bacterium
GTGGTAGGAGCGTACGAGAGGGTGAATGTACCATCTTCGTTATCAACGAGAGTGAATACATACTCAATACCAGCCAGTACACCAACCTTTTCCTCAACACCCTCGCGAGCGGTCTCCAAAGTTGCGGAAGCACCATTAGTAGCAGGAGCAACATATACAGCGCTCTTGTACCAATTCCGGTTGTCACCGGTCTTGATAAATACGTAGGAAGTCTGCTCAAAGGTAATGGTGAGTTGACCATCCACGAACTTGCATTCCTCGTGCAGAGCCTCCCAATCGTCCTGATCACCATAGTCTGCACCATTGATGTAACCTACGAGGTAGTAGTTGACTACTGGAGTTACCCAAACAGCCACCTCGTCAAGGAAGGCACGCTTTTTTTCCGGGGCATAGAAGAAGAATTTAGTTTCCTCATTCACACCCTCAAAATCAAGATCAAAAGTCTTGAAGGTACCGTTCTTGAGCATAGCAACCTTAGCAGTTTTACCCTCGTTAGAGATATTACCTTCCGCTAAACCCTCGCCAGCAACAAAGATACCTTCACCAACGATATCTACAAAGAAGTTTGAGCCATCAGTACCCCATGATTCTGCATCAAACTGAACATGACCATTACCAGCAACACCAATTGCAGGAGAAGTAAAACCAGTTGCCTTTGTGGTATTACTTGTTCCCATACGCGCACACTTAGAACCTGAGTACGTAGACTCGGTGGTAGTCCATCCCTCATTATCAAAAGTACCCACCTCCGGAGTTACGTTAATACCTTTCCAAACACCATCATTGCCACCCTGACCATTAAACTTATCAAACGACTCATAGAAGATAGCACCTACAGGAGCAACTTTTGCAGTAACAGTTACGACACAAACATCCGACAGATTAGTACCATCGGTAGTTGTTGCAGAGATATGAGCAGTTCCAGCTGTCTTTGCCAGAACCTTACCATCAACTACAGTTGCTACGTCCTCATCATCAGACTCCCAAAGAAGAGTCTTGTTCTCAGCCTCCTCCGGCAGAACAGTAGCAACAAGGGTAACAGTCTTACCCTCCTGCAAAATAACCTCATGCTGATCCAGAGTGACGCTCTCTACTACATATGGAGCACCTTCCTGAGTGAAGGTGATTACATTAGAGTAAACATCTTCAGCCTCCTCTGTCAAACCATAAATCTGACCATAAACCACACGAGCCTCATGTGACTCATTCTCACCTGCTATGTAAAAGATATTGCCATCGGTATCCAGCTCTGCAGCGAACCAACTCTCCTCAAATTCTGTTGTGCAATCTGCATCTGCGTATAGATTGATTTCACTAGTCTCAATCAAAGAATATTGAACAGAAATGGTAGCACCATCCTCACCTGTGAACGGAATCTCAACAGTTTTCTTTACGATAATTGCAGGATCGTCACCAGTTTGCTCCTCGTATGTTACGGTAATCTTATTCAAATAGAAAGCCTGAGCAGTAGTGTAGGTGAAAGAGAGTGTACCACCATTACCCTTGTTCTGATTAACAGTAATGGTTGTGTTTTCTTGACTTGATACTTCATTAGATTCATAAGATCCAATAGTTGTAGCACCTTGCTCTGCAACGAAAGAGCCTGCTTTTTTTCCGTTATTTACAAGAACAACTGACACCTCCGTGACATTCTTATCTGCAAAAGCATCCGTTGAAAGTGTCACACCATCGTAGTACTTATCCTTACTATCACCAAATTTGCAATAGTAGTAAGTAACATTGTTAAGGGTTTTCTTAGCACCGCCAATCTGAATTGTAGTAGTGCCTCCGATAGCTTCACCTGTGGAATAGGTCCAAGTGACTTCACCAACCGTGAAACTATTGTCAGTAACAGTCTCTTTGGATGACGAGAACTCATATGACCATGGACTGGTCAATTCCGCCATCGCACTAACCGCCATGAGGGCGGCAGCAAAAAATGAAAAGAGTTTTTTCATAAATAATAGATGTTAATAAAGATTGTTAATTAATAGTTATTTATATCATCATTCCATAGAATGAATCTTATGTCATGCGTTTTCCCGAGTCGATGTATTAACCAGGAAATAGGTGGATGTATTAACCAGCAAGTAGGTGACTGCTATGGTTAATTAATAGTTAGCACAATAGTTTCGGCTACAAAGGTACAGATTTTTTGTGATATATGCAAATAAAATAAGCGAAAATACTATTTTGCAAGCATTTTTCGCTAATTTTAACTCGGACGTCGGATTCGGGCGAGTGGTAAAATGGTCAAAAGTTCCTCTATGACGGGTGTCGGGCGACCCACGGGCGACCCACGGACGACCCACGACCGACCCCTTAGTGACCCCTTATGCCAGATAGTGGGTATTATTGGTCAAAATGTCGTCTATTCTCATAATTGTCCTGCCTCAACGAGGAGGATGACTCTCTCCACGATTCGGTCTTTGTCGTCTCCGTCGTACTCCTCCTTGAGGTCGTTTTTGAAGAGTTTGGCGACAAACTGCCAGAAGTCGGCACTCGCCTTGCCTCGGTACTGCCGGATGAGTTCGTAGCTGGTTCGGTCGCTCTCGCGATCCATGAGTTTCATGAGCATTTGTCCCTGCGAGGCGGTCATGTTGCGGAAGTTCTTCTCGTAGCGTCTGAAGAGCGTTTTCTCGTAGTGTTTCCACCACTTGCGTTGTTCCTTTTTGTCCTGAATCTTAGCGAGTTCGGCATCGGCATACGCCATCTCGCGCGTAATCATCTTGGCATACGGGAGTGTGACTTTGACATCTCGAACGGTCTTCCAGTAGAATCGCTCCTGTCGTCGGTTCTTGAATTTGAGTTCTGGAAAGACGTAGATGTCGCGCAGGTATGCGAGGTATAGCGTGTCTCCGTTCTGGACGCGAAACATGAGCGAATCGAGGTGTTCCTCCGCCCATGTAGGGAGCATGCTGAGTAATAATAATCCTATGATAATGAGTCGCTTCATGTAATTGATACGAAAGAAGGGCTACCGATTGGTAGCCCTTCTGATAGTGGGTACACCCCCCCGTTTACGCCAGTTTGTTAACGTAAACAGCGAGCTTCGACTTGAGGTTAGCCGCCTTGTTGCGGTGGATAATGTTGCGTTTAGCGAGCTTATCCAGCATAGAGCTTACCTTTGGGAGCAGGGCGCTAGCAGCAGCCTTGTCGGTGGTAGCACGCAGATCACGAACTGCGTTGCGGGTAGTCTTAGCATAGTAGTGGTTGTGTGCCTTGCGGGTAGCCGTTTGGCGAATGCGCTTCAAAGAAGATTTGTGGTTTGCCATAATTTCTTCGTTTAATGGGTTTACAATTTTTTTACCTCGAGGAAGGTTTTAATTGCGCTTATTAAATGTTTTTTAGTAGCACATAGGGGAGTCGAACCCCTCTTTAGAGAATGAAAATCTCTCGTCCTAGCCGATAGACGAATGCGCCTCGCGTTCAGCGCGAGGGTCGCACGGGCTGAATCAAAGATTCATCAAGGCGACCTCGGCTTCCGCTCTCCTCAAAAAATAAAATTTTCGGGAACCCCACAAGTTGAGGCGCTGACGCCCTCAACAGAGGCAGATTGACCGAAATCGGGTACAAAAGTACTGCTTTTATTTGAATTACGCAAATTTTTCGTAAAAAAAGTGCAGAATTTTTTGATATTTGCTATATTTTTAGTAACTTTGCACCCAAAATCAAAGCACTAATGCAATCTTTGACGAGAATGAGACATTATCTCCTTATACTATTTATGTGTGTGTGCGCGTTGTGCGTGTACGCACAAGAACCCAGTAAACCCGATTTGCAAACGATAGGTGATGGTTTCTTTGACCCGACTCGCAAGACCGAGAAAGTCCAAGAGGTCTATCAGTTCGGTGTGGAATACCGCCTGGAGGTGGGCTATGCACAGAACAACCAGCGTACCGCCAATCTGAGCTATCCCGACCTCTATACACATGGTGCTCGCCTGGGTGCCACGGTGACCTTCCTGCTGCCCAAGCACTTCAGTCTGCAGACGGGACTGCTCTACGCTGTGACCTATGGTACGAGCGAGCAACATTGGCGCTCGATGAGCGCGCAGACCACGCAGTTGGAGTATTGCAAACATCGCGTGCTGGAGCATAATCTGGTGATACCCATTCGCGCATACTACACGATACCCGTGTGGAAACAACTGAACCTATTCTTCTACGGTGGTCCGCAACTGCAATTTGCCCTTGGCGAGACCGACTATATCAAACCTCACCTGAGTGCGCAAGCGCAAGGATGGCTGTCCGACCAGGGTATTCGCACAGACACATACGACAAGGTATGGAGCGGCGAACTGTACCACACGAATGTGCAAATGGGCATAGGTGGTGGTATAGAGTGGGACCGCTACCGCCTGCAAGGAGGATACGACTTCGGGCTGAATAACCGAGTTCGTAAACCCATGATAGAGAATCAACACATGTGGGAGTGGAGCTGGTATGTGAGCTTCAGTTACAGATTCTAATCCCAACATACGTGGGGGTGCTGCCGAAGAGGATGCTGAGATTATACCCCGAGAACCTGATACAGATAATGCTGTCGTAGGAAAACAATGAAACAAACCATGAATATATCCATTAACAATTCGCCGGTCGTGACAGAGGTTGCGACCGTTGGTGCGTTGGCTATAGAGTTGGCGCTACCCGAGCGCGGCGTTGCCCTGGCGGTCAATAATCGTGTGATTCCTCGTGCCGCATGGGAAGAAACATCCCTTGCAGAGGGGGACAAAGTGACTATCATCAAAGCGGCTTTTGGAGGATAAACTCCACCTGTCCTCCCCGTGGGGGGAGGAAATAGAATAGAGTAGAGTATGTTGCAGTTTATAACACATTACACAGAGACGATAGGGTATCTGGATTCGGTACGGATAGCGCTGTCAGGCGGATGCCGCTGGGTGCAGCTTCGCATGAAAAATGCGACAACCGACGAGATACGTCCGATTGCCATCGAAGCCAAGCGCCTATGCCACGAGGTGGGTGCGACCTTCGTGCTGGATGACCACGTGTGGCTGTGCCGCGAGATAGGAGCGGATGGTGTACACCTGGGCAAGACGGACATGCCGATAGATGAGGCACGTGCCATCCTGGGCGATGGCTTCATCATAGGCGGAACCGCCAACACCATAGAAGATATACGCATGCACGTGGCGCGCGGAGCGAACTATATCGGTTGCGGTCCGTTTCGCTTCACGACCACGAAGGAGCGTCTGGCTCCAACCCTGGGACTGGGCGGATACCGCGACATCATCGCAGCAAGGGATAAGCAAGGGATAAGCATACCTTTGGTAGCCATTGGTGGCATTACCGCCGATGATATTCCAGCCATCATGGAGACCGGTGTGGATGGTGTTGCGCTGAGCGGCACGATACTGCGCGCCGCAGACCCTGTGGCAGAGACACGAAAAATAGTACAAATATTATGGAAAAATTGATTATCGCCGGTCGAGAGTTTAACTCTCGTCTGTTTATGGGAACCGGCAAATTTGAGGCGAATGCCCTGATGTCTCGCGCCATTGATGCCTCGGAGACAGAGATGGTGACAGTAGCCATGAAACGCATTGAACTGCAAGACAAGCAGGATGACCTGCTTCGCCACATCGTACAGAGCGAGAAGATACAATTGCTGCCGAACACCAGCGGCGTACGGACAGCAGAGGAGGCTGTGTTTGCGGCACAGATGGCTCGTGAGGCATTCGGTACCAACTGGCTGAAACTGGAGATTCACCCAGATCCGAGATACCTGCTGCCGGACTCGGTGGAGACGCTGAAAGCCACGGAGGAACTGGTGAAATTGGGTTTTGTGGTGCTGCCATATTGCCAGGCAGACCCGACACTATGTAAGCATCTGGAGGAAGCCGGTGCTGCTACGGTCATGCCCCTTGGTGCCCCAATTGGAACCAATAAGGGTTTGCAAACCAGAGACTTCCTGCGAATCATCATAGAGCAATCGGGCATACCCGTGATTGTAGATGCCGGCATAGGTGCGCCGAGTCACGCCGCCGAGGCTATGGAGATGGGTGCTGCGGCTTGCCTGGTGAATACCGCTATCGCGGTTGCCGGTAATCCGGTAGAGATGGCGGTTGCCTTTAAGGAAGCCATCATCGCCGGACGTCGTGCCTACGAGGCCGGATTGGGAGCAGTAGGAGGAACGATGGAAGCGTATGCCAGCAGTCCGCTGACCAGTTGGATCCTATCCTAACCCTCCCCCTATAGGGGAGGGATAAAGCCCCCCTCTAACTCTCCCCAGGGAGAGAAAATGGTCAAATAACTCAATAGTACATCAATCGTAAATAGTAAATGAAAAAATGGTAAATGATCATAAAGCATACGCAAAGAGAGAGAAAGCGTATTTGGAGGGAAAACTATTCCCTGATATTCGAGTAGGTGTGACCAGAGTTAACCTGACTCCGACAGTAACGAAAGATGCCCATGGCATCCCACATACCGAGTCTAATGCTCCGGTGTATATCTACGATACGAGTGGTCCGTTTAGCGACCCGAACGTGACGGTGGATCTGAAAAAAGGCATCGAACGCAAACGCGAACAATGGATTATCAACCGCGACGACACGGAGGTGCTGGAGCAACTGACCAGCGAGTATGGACGCATGCGTCTGGCAGATCACAGCCTCGACCACCTGCGCTTTGAGCATATTCAGTTGCCACGTCGTGCCAAGGCCGGCAAGGCCATCACGCAGATGGCATATGCCAAGGCAGGTATCATCACGCCCGAGATGGAGTATGTGGCTATCCGCGAGAATATGAACTGCGAAGAATTGGGCATTGAGACCCACATCACGCCGGAGTTTGTGCGCCAAGAGATAGCACGCGGACGCGCCGTGCTGCCGGCTAATATCAACCACCCTGAGTCGGAGCCGATGATTATCGGACGCAATTTCCTGGTGAAGATCAACACCAACATCGGTAACTCGGCTACCACATCCAGCATCGACGAAGAGGTGGATAAGGCCGTATGGTCGTGCAAGTGGGGTGGCGATACGCTGATGGACCTCTCGACGGGCGAGAACATCCACGAGACGCGCGAGTGGATTGTGCGCAATTGCCCCGTGCCGGTAGGTACGGTGCCTATCTATCAGGCACTTGAGAAGGTGAATGGACGCGTGGAAGACCTGAGTTGGGAAATCTATCGCGATACCTTGATTGAGCAATGTGAGCAGGGTGTAGATTACTTCACCATCCATGCCGGCATCCGTCGCCATAACGTACATCTGGCAGATAGCCGCCTGTGCGGAATCGTGAGTCGTGGTGGATCAATCATGAGTAAGTGGTGCCTAATTCACGATAAGGAGTCGTTCCTCTACGAACACTTTGCCGATATCTGTGACATCGTGGCGCAGTATGATGTAGCGCTGAGTCTGGGTGACGGACTTCGTCCGGGTTGCACAGCAGATGCTAACGATGCGGCTCAGTTTGCAGAGCTGGATACGATGGGCGAGCTGCTCTCGATAGCATGGGAGAGGAACGTGCAGGCCTTCATCGAGGGACCGGGTCACGTGCCGATGCATAAGATTCGTGAGAACATGGAGCGCCAGCTCGACCATTGTCACGAGGCTCCGTTCTATACATTGGGTCCGATAGTGACAGATATTGCGCCTGGTTATGACCATATCACGAGCGCCATCGGAGGTGCACAAATTGCGTGGCAGGGAACAGCTATGCTATGCTATGTGACGCCGAAGGAACACCTGGCTCTACCGAATCGCGAGGATGTGCGCGTGGGCGTAATCACCTATAAGATAGCGGCTCACGCGGCAGACCTGGCGAAGGGACATCCGGGTGCATGGGTACGAGACAACGCGCTGAGTAAGGCGCGCTTTGACTTCCGCTGGCGTGATCAGTTCCACTTGAGTCTTGACCCAGAGCGTGCGTTACAATACTTTGAGGAAGCCGGTCACACGGATGGCGAGTATTGCACGATGTGTGGTCCGAACTTCTGCGCAGCGAAGTTGACGCATGATTTGAGAAAGCTATGACCCCTGAACAGAAAAATCGCTACAATCGCCATATTCTTTTGGATGGAATCGGCGCAGAAGGTCAGGAGCGTTTGCTTCGTGCTCGCGTGCTGATTATTGGTGCCGGAGGACTGGGTTCTCCGGTGGCGATGTATCTGGCGGCTGCCGGAGTGAGGACGATAGGTATTGCCGACGGAGATGTGGTGTCGCTGAGCAATCTGCAACGGCAGATAATTCACACCACGCCGAATCTCGGCAGGGAGAAAGTGCTATCGGCACGCGATCGTATCATCGCGATGAATCCGGATGTGCAAGTTGAGACTTATGACCGTTTTCTGACTGAGGATACCATTCTGGACATCGTCGAACAATACGATTTTGTGGTAGATGCTACGGATAATCCTGCCATCAAATATCTCATCAACGATGCATGTGTCATGGCCGGAAAACCTTTTACGATGGGAGGAATCTCACGTTATGAAGGGCAGTTGATGACGCATGTGCCCGGTTCGGCTTGCTATCGTTGCATATTCCCCGAACCCAATGGTGCCAACGAACAGCAGAACTGTTCATCGGTGGGGGTATTGGGGAGTATCGCTGGCATTTGTGGTACGCTACAGGCGACAGAGGTGATTAAGTATCTGGTGGGGACAGGTGAACTGCTCACCAATACGTTGTTGACCTTCGACGCACGCACGATGCAATTCATGCGCTTTGAGTTTGACCACAACGTGGATTGTCCGCTCTGTGGCAGCCATCCTACTATACACGAATTAAAGGAGTACGCCTTTCAGCCGTGCTCAAAAAGAAAATAGAAAATGTTTAGTGACATACTGAAAAATATCAGTTGGGAAGAAACCACGGCAAAGATTGCTGCGAAAACAACTGTAGATGTAGAGCGTGCCCTGCGCAAGGAACATTGCGACATAGACGATTTTATGGCACTCATATCGCCAGCGGCAGCACCCTATCTGGAGACGATGGCGCGACTAAGCCGTCGCTATACGGAGGAGCGCTTTGGTCGTACGATGTCGATGTTCATCCCACTTTACCTAACTAATTCGTGTGCCAACTCGTGCGTATATTGCGGATTTCATCGGCAAAATCTGATGGCGAGAACGATTCTCACGCCTGAGCAGATTGAGAACGAATATCGTGCCATCAAGCAGTTGGCTCCGTTTGAGAATATCCTGCTGGTGACCGGTGAAAACCCAGCTAAGGCGGGCGTGCCGTATCTGGTGGAAGCCATCGATATAGCCAAGCGCTATTTCAGCAATATCAAGATAGAGGTTATGCCGTTGAAATCGGAAGAATATGCACTTTTGGCACAGCATGGCATGAATGGCGTCATCTGCTTTCAAGAGACCTATCATCGCGATAACTACAAACTCTACCATCCGGCGGGAATGAAGTCGAATTTTGAGTGGCGTTGTGATGGTTTTGACCGAATGGGTCAGGCCGGCGTGCACAGCATCGGAATGGGTGTGTTGATAGGCTTGGAGAAGGATTGGCGAACCGATATCACAATGATGGCACGACACCTCAGGTACTTGCAAAAGCACTATTGGCGCACCAAGTATAGCGTGAATTTCCCACGTATGCGCCCTGCCTGCAACGAAGGATTCCAGCCGAACTACTACATGTCGGATCGTGAACTGGCTCAAGTGACCTTTGCTATGCGCATCTTCGACCACGATGTGGATATATCGTACTCCACGCGCGAGCCAGCCCTGATTCGTGACAATATGTGTACGCTGGGTGTGACGACCATGTCGGCAGAGAGCAAGACCAACCCCGGTGGCTACTACACGTATCCGCAGGCGCTGGAACAGTTTAGCGTGAGCGATGAACGTACGGCGCGTCAGATTGAGAGTCGCCTGCGCGAGCTGGGACGCGAACCCGTGTGGAAGGATTGGGATGCCAGCTTTGACCTGATTAGAAACAATTAAAGAACGGAATATATGCGTAAAGTATTTTTTGTGGCGTTGCTGCTGTCGCTAACTGTGTATGCTGCGGCAACTGATTATGCTCAGCTGCGTCGAAACTGGCAGGAGCAAGTGAGTCTGGGAAGAACCGACTATTCCAGCACAGATGCGGATATTCGTAACTATTTGAGTAGCAACGAACAACTGGTTCGTCAGTATCAGACCTCGATGCATCGTGAGGGGAACTATCTATGGGATGACCAGAACCTGCTGACGGGTAACAAGAGTTTCACTCCTGCCCACGTCAACGCCAGCTACACCAGATTGGCAGAGATGGCACGCATGTGGGCATACCCTGGCACGAGCCTCTATCACGATGCTAACCTGCTGAATGATATCCGTTATGGACTGAATCTGCTCAGCCGCGTGGCGTACAACGAGCGCACGAAAATAATAGGGAACTGGTGGGAGTGGCGCATCGGTATTCCGTGGAATTACTCGCTGGTAGTGAGCATATTATATGACGAGTTGACTCCAGCGGAGCGTGATGCGTTTGCCAAAGTGTGCCGCACGATGGTGCGTGATTATCTGCAGAAGGGTACAACGCCAACGTATGCCAATCTGGCATCCGCTTGCCGTAACCTATTGGCGATAGGTGTATTGTCTGGTAATGAGAAGGATATACAAGATGCCATGCGCCTGTGCATTCCTGCATTCTACGACAAAACCACTCCTCTGCAACGCGAGATGGGTATTGCGGCACACGTGCGTGCTCTGCGACGTCAGACCTCGAGCGGAAGATCGCTAACCTGCTATAAACAAGAGGGTTTGTATGCCGATGGTTCCTTTATCCAGCACTATGCCATCCCCTATATCGGTACGTATGGCATTGAGGTGGTGCAACTGGCATCGTATTTTGCCCGCGTACTCTCTGGCAGCGATATCATCATTCCGAATGAGATTGTGTCTCAGTTGCCTATCTGGATCAGCAAGGCGTATCTGCCGGCTATCTACAAAGGTGAGATGATGATCATGTTCATGGGTCGCGGTAATGCCGGAGGTGCCTATACGAACGGCCGAACCTGTGCGCTGAATATCTCGGAGGTGTCCTCGCTGATCACGGATGCCCGAGAGCGCCAGAATATACTGAATGCGTGCGCGGATATATTGTCCAATACACGCTATTTTGCCTCTCCTTATCAGGGTTGGGATCAGATGCCGCTATACAAAGCTCGCGTTGATGCAGCCATCTCGGCTGCGGAGAAAGGTGCTGAGGATCAGTCGTTCTCGATCGTGCAGGCTGCGGGCGACCGTGTGATACACCAGACACCCAAGTTCCGCTTTGGGCTGGCGATGTCCAGCAATCGTGTGGGTAAATACGAGGGATATGATCGTGCCACGGGCAAGCAGAATCTGACGGGTTGGTACACCGGAGATGGTATGACCTATATCTACACGCCCAAGGATGCAGAGCAATACAATATACACTACAGCACAGAAGCCAATCCGTACCGTGTGGCCGGTACAACCGTGGATCTAATTCCACGCGAACCGGAGGCGACCACAGATCTGGTGTTTGGACATCAGGTGAAGGCGGCTAATGTGGCGCGTGCCGGTGGTGTGATGCTGGGCGGCAAGTACAGTAGCGCGATGATGCAACTGCTGGGTAGTAAATCGGATCTGATGGCCAAGAAATCCTGGTTTATGTTTGATAATGAGGTGGTTTGCCTGGGAGCGGATATTCATCTGACGGACGCCAGAGAGGTTATCACCACGGTGGAGAACCGCCGCTATATGCGCACCCTTTGGGTGCAAGGCAAGATGCTGTCTGCTCCGAAGAATCAGAAGACGGAGTCCGTCAGTTTCGCCTATCTGGATGGCACCGGCGGCTACTATTTCCCTGAGCCGATCACGCTATATGCCAATGTGTCGGATAAGCAATATACCGAGTTGTGGATGAGCCACGGCACAGCACCCAAGGATGCATCGTATGCCTATGTGCTGCTGCCCCAAATGACCACCGGAGAGGTGCTGGCATATGTTGGCAAACCGGAGGTTGAGATCCTGGCGAACATCCCTGCCATGCAGGCGGTACGTGAGCGCAATCTGGATATCACGGCAATTAACTACTGGAAAAAAGGCGAGATAGCAGGGGTAGAGAGCGACGGCGTGGCTGCGGTGATGATGCAGCATGAGGGTAATCTGCTGCACCTTAGCGTTTCGGACCCGACATGGGATCGCTACTCGATGGCGATTACCTTGTCCGGTGAGTATCAACTGGTGGAGGCAACCCCGTCAGAACACCTGAATATCAGTGTGAAAGGTGGTAAGACGACCCTGTACATGAGCGCCAGACATATGTTGGGACAGACGCGCTATATCACTTTGAAACAAAAGTAAATCAACACCTTCTCCGATGTATATCGTAGTCACAACCCCGCATTTCTGGCCCGGTGAGGCAGAAGCAATCACCATGCTGTTTCAGTCTGGTTTGCAGCGCCTTCACCTGCGCAAACCCGGGCATAGTAGTGCGGAGTGTCAGGCGCTGTTGGACAAGATCCCTACCTGCTATCACGAGCGCATCGTGATGGGGAAAATAACGTCCGACAAAACGTGCTCCTGCCATAGTATTCAGGAACTTACGGAGCAAAAGGCGAATCCTGCATATGAGTATCTGACGCTATCGCCCATCTACGACTCTATCAGTAAAGAAGGCTATCGTGCCGCCTTCTCTCGCGAGGAACTGGTGGCTGCCCGTGAGGCTGGTATCATCGACTCGCGAGTAGTGGCATTGGGAGGTATCTGTCGTGACAATATCGCCGAGACACTACAGATGGGATTTGGCGGAGTGATGGTGCTGGGTGATGCATGGCATGGCATAGAGACGGACGAGACAAACCTGCCTGTCGTATTGTCGATAGCCGGTAGCGATCCATCGGCAGGGGCCGGTATTCAGCAAGATTTGAAGACGATGACCAATCACCAATGCTATGGCGCGACGGTCATCACCAGCCTGACAACGCAGAACACACAAGGCGTGCAGAGCCAGATGCCCGTGCCTGCAGATGTGGTAGAGAGCCAACTGCGTGCAGTAATGGACGACTTGCGCGTGGAGGCGGTGAAGATAGGAATAATTCCTACCATAGATATTGCGCGCGCCATCGTTCGCGTGCTGCGCGAGGAGAAGGCAAAGTACGTCTTGCCTGTCATCTACGACCCCGTGATGGTATCCAGTAGCGGGCATTCCTTGATGGACGAGGACTGCGTGCGCTATATGGTGGAGGAGCTTTTTCCGCTATGCACGCTGGTGACTCCCAACATCCCGGAGACCGATGTAATTCGCCGCGTGATGGGACTGGAGGCAGACATGCCATGGCCATGCAATATGCTCATTAAGGGTGGTCATGCCGAGTCGGATATGATGACAGACCGCCTATGGCTGGTGGATGAGCAACGCGAGGTATCGTTCTCGTCTCCGCGAATCCACTCCACGAACTTGCATGGTACGGGATGTACACTATCCTCTGCGATTGCGTGCTGCATGGCAAAAAAACAATCCCTGGCGACTGCCGTAGGCAATGCCAAGGATTATATCAGTCAGGCTATTGAGCAGGGATCTCGCCTGCATGTGGGGCACGGCAATGGTCCATTGTGGTGGACCAAGCAGGAGTAGCGCGCAGCCCAATCAATCAAATAATCGACTGAATCAGTCGGTCAACCAATTCGGGCACACCCTCAGATGCGGGCTTGCAAATATGCTCGATGCGGTAGCGGTATCTGCCCATCTCGGGCATACCCGGATCTACCAGATAAATCTTGGCATCCTCGGGTGCATACTCCAGTAAACTGGCTGCAGGATAGACGTTTAGGCTGGTGCCAACTACGATGAGTATGTCAGCCGTGGAGGCGATTTGGCATGCCTGCGGGAAGTAGGGCACTCCCTCGTTGAAGAATACTATGTAGGGGCGCAGCAGACTGCCGTCCGGGTGCCGGTCGCCATAGTGCTGCTCCCATCCTTCCAGCGGTACGGTAGCCGTCTCGTCGATGTCGGAGCGAAGTTTGGTAATCTCGCCATGCAGGTGCGTAATGTGCTGACTGCCAGCGCGCTCGTGCAGATCATCTATATTCTGGGTGATGATCTCGGTGTCAGGAAACGCCTCCTGCAGGCGTGTGATCGCCATGTGAGCGGCATTCGGTTGTGCTGCAAGAGCATCTCGACGGCGTTGGTTGTAAAACTCTACACATAATTGTGGGTTGCGGAGCCAAGCCTCGTGGGTGCAAACATCCTCAATGCGATATTTCTCCCACAGACCATCGGCATCGCGAAAAGTGCCCAATCCGGACTCGGCACTCACGCCAGCCCCAGTGAAAACTACAATCTTCATGATGTTGATGTTACGTTGAGTTGTGTTGCGAGTCTTATACGATTCGCAGATAATTAGTGCTCGAAGTTTGGCTGACAATTAGTCCCCGACGTTTCGCTGGTAGTGGTAGCGGCTGTAGTCCTTATCCTTCTCGCTATTGAGTGTGGGGTGCTTCTTCCACGGCCAGCGCAGTTGTTTTTGCTTCAGCCATGGCGTGGCATATTGCCACCACAGGATGACCAGCGCGCCGAACAGCATGCCGCCCAAGTGCGCAAAGTGCGCTACATTATCTCCTCCATACGGATTGAGACCCGCAAAGAGTTCAAATACCGCATATAGTAATACGAACGTGCGTGCGCGGATGGGAATCGGCAGGAAGATGAGGAACATGCGCACATCAGGGAAGAGCCATCCATAAGCGAGCAGGATGCCAAATACGGCACCACTGGCACCAATTGTGATGCCAGGACCGGTCAGCAGCCATACGAGTTGCTGAATGACGGCAGCACCTATGCCGCATATCATGTAATAGGTCAGAAAGCGCTTGGCACCCCATTCGCGCTCCAGCGTGACACCAAACATCAGCACGGCGAACATGTTACAAAACAAGTGATTGAAATTCGCGTGCATGAACATGTAGGTTACGGGCTGCCATATGTGGAAGATTCCCAAACGATAGTCGCACATCCCCAAGATGGTGGATAGTTGAATACCATGTTGCCGCAGCGCCATATCCAGGAGCCACATCAGTACGTTGATTAGCAATACGTTTTTGGTTATTGTAGGTAAAGATCTCATAACAAGTCACAAATATAGTTATAGTGTTTTGTCCGCAAATAATAGCACAAAAAGTGTGCAAAAATGCGTTATTCTGACAAAATTGACATTATTTTGTTGTTTTTCATAAAAAAAATGGCAGAATAATTTGCAATATCAGAAAAAAATAGTAACTTTGCAGCGGATTCTGGTCTCTGATAGTGCCGGAAGCCAATTAAACGTTTAATTTACTAAAAAAACACGATTATGAACAAAGCAGAACTTGTAGCAGCTGTAGTTGAGAAGACTGGTGCTACCAAAGCATGCGCAGCTAAGGCTGTAGAGGCTACCGTAGAGGCTATTGCAGAGTCTCTGAAGAAGGGTGAGAACGTACAATTGATAGGTTTCGGCACATTCGCTGTTGTAGAGAAACCAGAGCACGTAGGTGTAAATCCTGCTAATGGTCAGAAGATCACTATCCCTGCAAAGAAGGTAGTTAAATTTAAGGCTGGCGCTAAGTTGGCTCTATAATTGGTTATGAGTGTAAGGCGAGTTACTCCTGCTGGGGTAACTCGTTTTTAGTGTTGAATATAGTTAGGCTTAGATACAAAAATATGCTTAATATTATTTTATGTGGCGCGCCCGGCTGCGGCAAGGGCACACAATCAGAATTTATCGTCAATAAATACAATCTAACCCATCTAAGCACGGGTCAGTTGATGCGTAAGGAAATGGCTTCCGGCAGCGAGCTGGGTAAGACTCTTGACAGCTATATCTCGCAAGGTCACCTGGTGCCGGATGACCTGACTTTGCAACTGCTGGAGCAGCATATCAACTCGCTGCCAGCTGATACCAAGGGACTGATCTTCGATGGTTTCCCCCGTACACTCAACCAGGCCGTTCAGCTGGAGCGCCTGATGAAGAAGCGTGGCGACGCTACGGCTGTGCTCATCGATATCAATGTGCCTGAGGATGAAATTATTCGTCGCCTTCTGGAGCGCGGTAAAACCAGCGGTCGTGCAGACGACAACCTGGAGACCATCAAGGAGCGCTTGGTCGTTTATCACGAGCAGACTCGTCCTGTGGATGACTACTACGAGCTGAATGACAAGTACGTTCGCATCCAGGGTCTGGGTACCATCAGCGAAATTTTTGGACGTATCAGCCGCGTGCTGGACAAGATATACAAATAACCACAAAACCACATCATTATGCCATCGAGTAATTTTATTGACTACGTGAAGATCTACTGCCGCTCAGGAAAGGGTGGAGCGGGATGTATGCACCTGCATCGAGCCAAGTATCTTCCTAAGGGCGGACCCGATGGCGGAGATGGTGGTCGCGGTGGACACATCTACCTGCAGGGCAATCGCAATCTGTGGACCCTGCTGCACCTCAAGTATCAGAAACACATCCTGGCTACCGATGGTGGCAAGGGTGGTGAGTCGCGCTCGTTCGGCAAGGACGGACAAGACAAGGTGATTGAGGTGCCGTGTGGTACTGTGGTGTATGATGGCGATACCGGCGAGTGGATATGCGAGGTCAAGGAGCATGGTGAGCGCATCACGTTGCTCAAGGGAGGCCGCGGCGGACTGGGCAACTGGCACTTCCGTACGGCTACCAATCAGACTCCGCGTTATGCACAACCCGGCGAGCCGGCGCAGGAGCGCAACGTCATCCTACAACTGAAGGTGCTTGCCGATGTGGGACTGGTAGGTTTCCCGAATGCCGGCAAAT
Source organism: Paludibacteraceae bacterium (assembly GCA_045599285.1). Classification (GTDB taxonomy): domain Bacteria; phylum Bacteroidota; class Bacteroidia; order Bacteroidales; family Paludibacteraceae; genus Colicola. The sequence continues at coordinate 16,761 of JAZRVR010000007.1, forward strand.
CCACGCTGCTGAGCGTCCTTAGTGCCGCCAAGCCGGAGATTGCCGACTACCCATTCACGACGCTCACACCGCAACTGGGTATCGTTAGTTACCGCGATGGGCAGTCGTTCTGCATGGCGGATATCCCGGGTATCATCGAGGGAGCCTCCGAGGGACGCGGATTGGGTCTGCGCTTCCTGAGACACATCGAGCGCAACGCCGTGTTGCTATTCATGGTGCCATCCACCAGCGAGGACATCGTGGCGGAGTACGAGGTACTATTGTCGGAGCTGGAGAAATACAACCCGCAACTGCTCACCAAGGCACGAATCCTGGCAATCACCAAGATGGATGCCAATCCGGAACTCATCTCGGAGCACGATGGGGAGATTGTGCAGGTGGATATAGCAACCCTTGAGCAACAGTTAGGCATACCTGTCGTGAAGATTTCCAGCGTGGCTGGTATCGGACTGAGCGAACTCAAAGACCTGCTCTGGACCGAACTCAATAAGGAGCAGAACCAGGTTATCGAGATCTCGCATCTGCCGATTGACGTCACGGTTATCGAGCACGACGAACCTGTTGAGGATGAGGAAGAAGAGGAAGGTACTATCTATCTCAATGAGGTAGAAGAAGAGTGGGATCTGAGCAAATATGAGGGCATAGGTTGGGATACACAAAATGGTGAATAATTGGTACAATCGGTTTATTGACTGGCGGGAGCGGTATATCAGCGAGAAGAATCTGGTGCTGATACTCAGCTTCTTTGTGGGAGTCTTCTGCGCGTTGGCTTCCACGCTGCTGCATGGACTGATTCATGGTATCCAATACCTGATTGCTACCTACCTTATTCACGACGAATATACCATCTGGTACCTGGTGTGCCCGATGATAGGTATCATGCTGTCGGCTGCCTTTGTGCACTATGTGGTGCGCGACGACATCTCGCATGGTATCACCAAGATACTGTATGCCATCTCCCAGCGTAAATCAATCATCAAGCCGCATAACATGTGGTCGTCGGTGGTGGGATCTGGTCTCACAATCGGATTTGGTGGTTCGGTCGGAGCCGAGGCACCTATCGTGCTGACGGGTGCGGCGATAGGATCTAACCTGGCGCGTTTCTTCCGCCTTGACCAGAAGACGATGATGCTCATGATTGGCTGTGGCGCGGCAGGCGCGGTGGGTGGTATCTTCAAGGCGCCTATCGCCGGATTAGTCTTCACCCTGGAGGTGCTGATGATGGATCTGACCATGACATCCGTTGCACCGTTGCTGATTTCCAGCGTTACTGCCACGGCGATTTCGTACATGGTGACTGGACTGACGCCGATGTTCAGCCTATCCACGTACGAACCTTTCGTAGTGGAGCGCATCCCGTGGTATCTGGTGTTGGGTTTTGTCTGCGGATTGGCTTCGCTCTATTTCACGCGAGGCATGAACTATCTGGAGCAGACGTTCAAACACAAAGTCGAGCATTGGCAACTCAAGATTGTAGTGGGAGGTGTCACGTTGGGCGTGCTTATCTTCTTATTTCCTCCCCTGTATGGTGAAGGATATAGCGTGATTACGGATCTGATCAATGGCACTTCGCTGCAGGCGTACGAGGATAGTCCTTTGTCGGCTTTCGGCTACAATGCCTGGGTCATCATCGGCTATTTTATTTTGGTCATTCTCTTTAAGATTGTGGCATCCGTGGCAACCAATGGCGGCGGTGGCGTGGGTGGTATCTTTGCACCTTCGCTCTTCATGGGATCGCTGGTTGGATTTGTGGTGGCGCGCATCATGAATATGATTGGTGTGGGTGTGCCGGAAAGCAATTTTGCGCTGGTGGGTATGGCGGGACTCATGTCCGGCGTTATGCACGCGCCGCTGACGGGTATCTTCCTAATTGCTGAACTCACAGGTGGTTATCACCTATTCATGCCGCTCATGATAGTGTCGGTTATCAGTTATCTGACCATTCTTATTTTCGAGCCACACAGTCTGTACTCCATGCGACTGGCACAGAAGGGCGAACTGCTGACGCACAACAAGGATCGCAACGTGCTCACGCTACTCAAGATGGAGAACGTCCTGGAGACAGACCTTCGGCCGGTCTATCCCGATATGACGCTTGGCGAACTCGTCAAGGTGATTGCGGACAGCCATCGCAATATTTTCCCTGTCATCGAGCACGATGGTCGCCTGCGTGGCGTGCTGCTGCTGGACGAGGTGCGCAATATCATGTTCCAACCACGTCTGTATAAGCGATTTACGGTGGAGCAACTCATGAATTCGCCCGAGGCGATTCTGTCGTACGACATGCCGATGGAGAAGGTGATGGAGGTCTTTGAGGACACGGGCGCATGGAATCTGCCCGTTGTGGATCAGGATCGCCACTACCTGGGATTTGTCAGCAAGTCAAAGATTTTCAATTCGTATCGCCACGTGCTTGTCCATTTCTCTGACGAGTAGTTTGGGGCAAAATGATATACAAAAGAGCAAAAATGCTTGCAAAATAGCATTTTTGCTCTTTTTGCTTGCATATATGAGTGACCACTCGCTCGTGAGAGTCGGTGGTGCCTTTCGGAATAAATGTATTTTTGGGGGTCGAAAATATCGGAATAAATGTAATCTTGCATAATTCAGAGGCTGCCTAACAAGCGTTTAGGCAGCCTCTGAATTGTGTGCATAGTGGATACTTGCCCCAGATGTTATAAATGCAATTATATTCCTAATTCGTTGAAGATGTAGTCCACATTCTTCATGTAGTAGTCCAGGGTGAAGCAGGAATCGATCTCGGCATCTGTCAGGTGCGCCTTGACTGTGTCGTTCTTCTTGAGATTATCTATCATCTCACCCTCTTCCATGAGCGTCTGCATGGCTACAGGTTGTACGGTATCGTATGCCTGCTCACGTACAAAACCCTTGGCAATCAGCGCGTTCATCACACGTTGTGCAAAGATGGCACCATGCGTGAGGTTGATATTGTGCAGCATGTTCTCCGGATAAACGACTAGGTTCTCCAGTATGCCCTCAAAGCGCGCCAGCATGTAGTCGAGCAACATGGTGGCATCCGGCAGTACGATACGCTCGGTGGAACTGTGCGAGATGTCACGCTCGTGCCAGAGTGCCACATTCTCGGCTGCGGTAGCCATGTATCCGCGCATCACGCGAGCACAACCGCAGATGTTCTCCGACGAGATAGGGTTGCGCTTGTGCGGCATGGCAGACGAACCTTTCTGTCCCTTGCGGAATGCCTCCTCTACCTCGCGAACCTCCTGACGCTGCATATTGCGCACCTCCAGCGCCATCTGCTCCAGCGTAGATGCAATCACACTCAGGGTGCTGAGATAGAAGGCGTGACGGTCGCGCCCCAATACCTGCGTAGCAATCTTCACACTCTCAATACCCAGGTGCTCGCAGACATAGGTCTGGATGGCAGGCGGGATATTGGCGTAGTTGCCTACTGCGCCACTCAGTTTGCCGGCTTCAACCTGATGGCTGGCATAGTCAAATCGCTCCAGGTTGCGCTGCATAGCGGAGTACCAGAGTGCCCACTTCAGTCCGAAACTGGTCACGTCCGCGTGCATACCATGCGTGCGTCCGATGACGGGCGTGTATTTAAATTCGTTCGCGCGTCGCTTCAGCACATTCAGCATACGCACCAGGTCGTCGCGCAGGATGGCATTGGCCTGCTTGAGCAGGTATCCGTTGGCTGTATCTACCACATCGGTGGAGGTCAGTCCGTAGTGTACCCACTTCTTCTCCTCGCCCAGGCTCTCGCTCACGGTACGAGTGAAGGCTACCACATCGTGGCGCGTCATCTCCTCAATCTCGTGGATGCGATCCACGTTGAAGGAAGCTTTTTCGCGCAGTTTGACGCAGTCCTCGGAAGGGATGACTCCCAGAGTGGACCACGCCTCGGCTGCCAGAATCTCGACCTCCAGGTAGGCGTTAAACTTGTTCTCTTCTGTCCAAATGTTGCGCATCACGGCGCGGCTGTAACGATCTATCATATGTATGGGTTGCTTAAAGGTTGCTTAAGGGTTAACGGAAATAAGGGGAATCACATACTACGAGTCTGACAGGAATCAGGGGGAAACAGACTGGGTGTGTGGGGATATCAGAGGCAATGGTAGGTGAGTTTAGCGTAGGCGCGCTCAGCCTTGGCAAGTGCCAATTCTACGGTATCGTCGGTGGCGAGAATAACACCAAAACGGCGATGTCCGTGCACCTCAGGCTTGCCAAACAGACGAATCAGAACGCCTGGCTCCTCCAGTACGCGCTCCAGTCCTTCAAACTCCACCTCGGTGGTGTCACCCTCGATGACAATTGCCTTGCTGGCAGATGGGGCGAAGAAGCGCACCTCGGGTATCGGCAGACCCAGCACGGCACGTGCGTGCAGGGCAAACTCGCTCAGGTCCTGACTAATCATAGTCACCATGCCAGTGTCGTGTGGACGAGGGCTTACTTCGCTGAAAATCACCTCGTTATCGCACACGAACATTTCCACTCCGAATATGCCATATCCGTCCAGGGCTTCGGTCACTTTGCAGGCAATGAGTTGTGCTTTCTCTAGTGCCTCATCACTCATAGCCTGCGGTTGCCAACTCTCGCGATAGTCGCCATCTACCTGGTGGTGACCGATGGGTTTGAGGTAAGTTGTGCCTCCTGCGTGACGCACAGTCAGGAGGGTGATTTCGTAGTCGAAGTGAACGAATCCCTCTACGATTACGCGGCCTGCTCCGGCACGTCCGGCAGTCTGTGAAACCTGCCATGCAGCCTCGATTTCATCGGCATTTTTGATGGTTGATTGGCCATGTCCGGACGAACTCATCACAGGCTTTACGACGCACGGAATACCAATCTCCTCGACCGCCTGGAGAAACTCCTCGTGGGTATCCACGAATCGGTATGGGGAAGTGCGAATGCCCAGCTCCTCGGCAGCCAGGCGACGAATCGCCTCTCGGTTCATCGTCAGCCATGCAGCTTTGGCGGTGGGGATGACGCGGTAGCCGGCCTTCTCCAATTCTACGAGAGCCGGTGTGGCAATAGCCTCCACCTCGGGGATGATGAGAGATGGTTTTTCGCTGGTAATCAGGCTGGTGAGCGCCTCTGGATCCAGCATGTTGAGTGTCGCGCTACGGTGTGCAACCTGCATGGCGGGCGCGTTCTCGTAGCGGTCGGCTGCGATAACCTCCACGCCATAGCGCTGGAGCTCGAGTACAACCTCTTTGCCCAGTTCGCCGCTACCTAACATGAGCGCGCGAGTGGCAATCGGAGTAAGGGGTGTTCCAATCTTCATAATACCTGTAATCTGTTGTCTGTTAGTTGTTTACTTTTGTCTATTGAGAAAGCACTCGATCGTATTCTGCATCAGCATGGTGATGGTCATAGGACCTACTCCGCCCGGAACCGGGGTAATCCAGCCGGCAACCTCGGAGCATGCTGCGAAGTCGGCATCGCCAACCAGCTTGCCCTCGACGGTACGATTGATGCCCACGTCGATGATGATGGCGCCCGGCTTCAAGTAGTCGGCGGTCAGGAAGAGCGGTTTGCCGATGGCTACGACTACGATGTCTGCCTGGTGGACCAGTTCCTTCATATTTTGTGTGCGTGAGTGCGTCATGATGACGGTGGCGTTCTTGTCCAGCAGCAATTTGGCAATCGGTTTGCCCACGATGTTGCTGCGTCCAATTACCACGGCAAGCTTGCCAGCAACCTGTGTGCCGGTCTCCTCGATGAGGCGTACGATGCCCTTTGGCGTGCAAGGCAGGATGCATTTTTCACCCAGCCAGAGCTTAGCTACATTTTGTGGATGAAATCCGTCCACGTCCTTCTCGGCGGCGATGGCATCAATCACTTTCTGCTCGCTGATGTGGCGTGGCAGAGGCAGTTGCACCAGGATTCCATCGACTTTATCGTCATTGTTAAGTCGCTCTATCTCAGCTAGTAATACCTGTTCTGTGGTGCACTCGGGCATCTCGATGATATGCCCATCCATGCCCACGTATTCGGCGGCTTTGATTTTGCCGCGCACGTAGGATTGCGAGGCGGGGTTTTCCCCTACGATGATGACCATCAGGCATGGTTTGCGCCCATATTGCTGCTCCAGACGAGCCACCTCCTCACGCATCTCGTTCTTGAGCGTGAGGCTAAGTTGCTTCCCATCGATTAGTTGTGCCATAATCTATGCAAAAAAAATGTTTTTGAAATTCGGTACAAAGGTACGTTTTTTTTTTGATATACACAAGGAAAAGTGATAAAAATATTTTTTTTGCCATGAATATTTGCATATGTCGCAAAAAAGCAGTACCTTTGCAGTCGCTTTCTATGCGAAAGTGCTGCCGTGATGGTGGAATCGGTAGACACGAGGGACTTAAAATCCCTTGGCCAGTGATGGCTGTGCGGGTTCGAGTCCCGCTCGCGGCACAAGTGAGTTTAGAGAAATCTAAGCTCATTTTTGTTTTTTTGATAAAAAAACTTGCACGTGTGAAAAAAAAATCGTAACTTTGCACAAATTTTGTGAAATGGTATGAAAAAAGTACGTATTCTTTCGATTTTAGTGTTGATGATTGCACAGTCAGCTTTGGTATCTTCTTCTTTTGCTCAGGATGCTGAGGCGTTAACTGTTTCCAATCACAAGGTGAATCACAACAGAGGTAAGGACTACTATGAAAATGTCCTGCAGCCAAAGGCTATCGCGCAGGGTGTGATTGTGAGTGGCGGTCTGACCTACTACTATGGCGACTTTGAGCCGAAGACTCAGTTCTCAAAGGATAAATTGGGCGGCAACCTGAATATCGCATACGTACATCCTATTTGGCGTCACCTGAATGTGCGCCTCTCATTGCTGGGCGGTTATCAGCATGGTGAGCGTAAGGAGAGTGAGTTTTTCCGCAGTGGCTATGGTGAGTTGGCGCTGGGTCTGGAGTGCTATCCGTTTATCAATGCCGGATTGTATTTCTATGCCGGTATCGCTGCCAATACTAGTTTTATAAAATATGACTTTGGAGAATACTCGGGCAAGACCATCGGTCTGGTGCCTGTAGTGCCTCTGGAGATTGGTTATACCTGGTATCTGGGCAATAACTGCTTCCTGTCGGTTTACTACTCGTGGCATCCGGCTCTGATTGATAAGTGTGGTGATAACATGAACTTCGGTTACTACATGGATGGCAAGCCACTCTATCCGGAAGATGGCGGTTGGGAAAATACCGACGGCTATCATCAGTTTGGTTTCAGCTTCTCGTATCGTTTGGTGGATAGACAGAAATTTGGCACTATCCGTACACTATGATGAACAAGCGTAAGATTATCAACGATCCCGTTTTTGGCTTCCTGAATATTCCTAACGATTTACTCTACGACGTACTACAACATCCTTTTGTTCAGCGTCTTAGCCGTATTCGTCAGTTAGGACTCAGTTATTTTGTCTATCCGGGTGCGATGCATAGTCGATTTCTGCACTCGATAGGTGCAATGCATCTGATGCAGGAGGGACTGAGTTCGCTGCGCGGCAAGGGCGTGGATATCAGCGAAACCGAGGCAACGGGCGCGATGGTGGCTATTATGCTGCACGATATCGGTCATGGTCCGTTCTCGCATGTGCTGGAGCATACGCTCGTGGATGGTATCACGCATGAGGAGATTAGTCTGATGATGATGGAGCAGATCAACGATGACCTCTGCCCCAATATCGAAGGACAACTGTGGAAACAGCGTCCGCTGGATCAGGCCATCGCTATCTTTAAGGATCAGTATCCTCGTCATTTCCTGCACCAATTGATCTCCAGTCAGCTGGATGTGGATCGCATGGATTATCTGTGTCGAGATTCGTTTTTCTGCGGCGTGACGGAGGGTAGTGTGGCGAGTGCTCGCCTGCTGAAGATGCTCAATGTGGTGGAGGATAAACTGGTGGTGGAGCAGAAAGGTATCTATTCGGTGGAGAAGTTCCTGGTGGCACGCCGCCTCATGTATTGGCAGGTGTATCTGCACAAGACGAGTGTGGCAGCTGAGCAATTACTGATAAAGATTCTCTCGCGTGCCAAGGAATTGGCAGGGCAGGGAGTGGAGCTGTTCTGTGCTCCGGCGTTGCATTACTTCCTATACCATCATATCACGGCAAAGGAGTTCTATGTAGGTAGCGAAGCCATGCGCCAATATGCGCTACTGGATGATAGCGATGTGCTGAGTGCTATCAAGGCATGGATGTCCTCGGACGACAAGGTGCTGAGCCTGCTCAGTACGGCGTTTACCAATCGTCGCCTCTTCAAGGGACGACTGCTGGATGCGCCTCTGACCGATGAGGAGAAGGCGCAACAGCGTGAGTACTATGCCCACAAACTGGGCGTGACGGAGCAGGAGGCTGAGTACTTCTTTGTGGAGCATGTATCGACCAAGAATACCTATTCCGAGAAGGATGACTCGATAGACATCCTCTATCAAGATGGCTCGGTTCGCGACATCGCTTCTGCCAGCGAAATCCTGGATTTGCAGGGATTGACCCGCAAACCAATCAAAATGTATTTATTCAGTTACAGATAATGGAATTTAGTGCACAACAGATAGCAATCTTATTGGGCGGTAAGATTATCGGCGATGGTAATCGTACCGTGAGCGATGTGGCGCCCATCGAGCAGGTGAGCGAGGGAAAACTGAGTTTCTTGTGCGAAGAGAAATATGTGAATCTGTTGCCTCAGGCTGCGGCAGGTGTGGTGCTTGTGACGGCGTCGCTTCTGTGCTCGGCAGATGGCGAGCAGGTTGTGCCGGAGACAGGTACAACCCTGATCTTGGTGGAGAACGCGCGTGGCGCGATGGCGGAGTTGCTCAAAGTGGTGGCAAAGGCGATGAATCCTGCCCGACAGGGCGTGGAGCAGCCGGCGTACATCAGCGAGGGAGTTGTGGTGCCGGAGGATGCCTATGTGGGCGCCTTTGCGTACATCGGCAAGAATGTGCAACTCGGTCATGGTGTGCAGATTTATCCGCAGGTCTATATTGACGATAATGTGCGCATAGGTGACAATACCATATTATATTCGGGCGCGCGCGTGTATTACAATTGCGTGATAGGCAGCCATTGCGTCCTGCACTCCGGTGTGGTGATTGGAGCCGACGGATTTGGCTTTGAGCCGGATGCACAGGGCGTGAATCAGAAGGTTCCTCAGATTGGTAATGTGATTATCGAGAACGATGTAGAGATAGGAGCCAATAGTTGTGTGGATCGCGCTATGATGGGTTCTACCATTGTGAAGAAGAATGTGAAGGCGGATAATCTGGTACAAATAGCTCATAATGTGCAGGTTGGTGAGTCTACTTTCCTTTGTGCTCAGGTGGGCATTGCCGGTAGTACCAAGGTGGGACACCATTGTGTGTTGGCAGGTCAGGTAGGCGTAGCCGGACATATTGAGGTGGCGGATCAGGTCATCTGTGGCGCCCAAACGGGTGTGGCAGGCAGCATTCGCAAGGCCGGTATATACCAGGGCAGTCCGGCAATTGATGCCATGCAATGGCGCAAGGCCAGCGTCGTGTTTAAGTCGCTGCCGGAACTCTCGAAGCAAGTGAATAAATTAAGCAAGTAAAATCAATGAAGCAACATACAATACAGAGTAGTTTTAGTTTCTCGGGTAAGGGATTGCACACCGGTCTGATGATTAACTGTACGGTGAGTCCTGCAGATGCCAATACCGGCGTTCGCTTGTGCCGCACAGACTTGCCCAACCGCCCGACTTACGAGGCGCTGGCTGACTATGTGTCGGGCACGGATCGAGGTACGGTATTGGAACATGGTAAGTGGAAAATCTCTACCGTAGAGCACTTGCTGAGTGCGCTATATGCATTGGGCGTGGATAACTGCCTCATCGAGGTTGATGCCCCTGAGATTCCTATCATAGATGGCAGCGCCAAGCCTTTTGTGAAGGCGATTCAGGAGGTCGGACTGCTGGAGCAGGATGCCGAGCAGAAGGTGTGGGTTATCACCGAACCTATCGAGTACATGAGCGAGCAGGGTAATCGATTGCTGCTGCTGCCATGTGACCATTACGAGGCAGAGGTGGTGGTCAAGTATCCATCTCAACTGCTGCGCGAGCAGAGTGCACAAATCACTGATTTAAAGGACTATGCACGCGAACTATCAGCTGCACGTACTTTCTGTTTCGTGCGCGAGATAGAGCCGCTGCTACGGATGGGACTCATACGAGGTGGCGACCTGCAGAATGCGCTTGTCATCTACGAGACACCCCTCTCGCAAGAGGGAATGGACTACATGACCGAGAAACTGGGGCAACCCAAACTGGATGCCACCAAGCTGGGATACCTCTCGCCGCTCAACTATCAGAATGAACCCGCCAGACACAAACTGCTGGATATTATCGGCGACCTTAGCCTGATAGGATGTCGCATTCAGGGACGTATCTATGCTGAGAAGCCCGGACATGGATTCAATACCCAGTGTGCCCGCAAGCTTCGCAACCTCATTATCGATTAATCGATTCACCAATTCACCAGTTCAACAATTCAACAATAAATCATGAACCAACCACTTGCATTTATACATCCGGAGGCTAAGGTACACCCCTCCGTACAGATAGGTTCCTTTGTCTGCATCGAGCGCGATGTCGAGATTGGCGAAGGAACCATTATTGATGCCAATGCCACCATCTGTGAGGGCACGCGTATTGGCAAGAATTGCCATGTCTTCCCATCCGCTGTTGTGGGTGCTATCCCACAGGATTTGAAGTTTAAGGGCGAGAAGACATACACCTTCATTGGTGATAATACCACCCTCCGCGAGTGCTCTACCGTGCATCGCGGTACTGCCAGCAAGGGCAAGACCGTGGTGGGCAATAATTGCCTGATTATGGCGTATTGCCATGTGGCACACGACTGCGTGCTGCACGATAATATCATCATGTCAAATGCTGTGCAGTTGGCGGGTGAGGTCGTAGTGGAGGACTATGCCATCATCGGCGGTGGTAGCCTGGTGCATCAGTTTACCCATATCGGGTCACATGTCATGATTCAGGGCGGAACGAAAATTAACAAGGACGTGCCGCCGTATGTGTTGGCAGCTCGTGAGCCGGTCAGCTATTGTGGTATCAACTCCGTTGGTCTGCGCCGCCGCGGATTCAGCGACGAGCAGATAGGACGCATTCAGGAGGTCTATCGTGCACTCTTCATGAGCAACCTGAATGTCAGTCAGGCATGTGCTCATATCGAGGCCGAACTGCCACAGAGCGAGGAGCGTGACCTAATCCTCAACTTCATCAAGGAGTCCCCACGTGGCATTATCAAAGGAGCAATGTAATATTAATCGTATATATCTTTATGGAAGCAGAAGAAAGATCGCTCAATTTCATCGAGCAAATTGTAGAGAAAGACCTTGCAGAAGGCAAGAATGATGGACGTATTCAGACTCGTTTCCCGCCAGAACCAAATGGTTATCTGCACATTGGACACGTCAAGGCTATCTGCATGGACTTCGGCATCGCCGAGCGCTACAATGGCGTATGCAACCTGCGCTTTGACGATACCAATCCGGTCAAGGAGGATGTAGAGTATGTAGATTCGATTCAGCACGATATCGCATGGCTGGGGTTCCGTTGGGGACAAATCTACTATGCGAGCGACTATTTTCAGCAGCTCTACGATCTGGCCATCCGCTTCATTCGCGAGGGCAAAGCTTATGTAGATGAGCAGACTGCGGAGCAGATTGCCGAGCAGAAGGGTACTCCGACCGAGCCGGGTGTGGCTTCGCCATTCCGCGACCGCCCCATCGAGGAGAACCTGCGCCTCTTCCAGGCCATGCAGAATGGTGAGATTGAGGACGGACGCATGGTTCTGCGCGCCAAGATTGACATGGCGAATCCGAACATGCACTTCCGCGATCCTATCATGTATCGCATCATCACCACGCACCCTCACCATCGCACCGGTCGCACATGGAACGTCTATCCGATGTATGACTTTGCGCACGGACAGAGCGACTACTTCGAGGGTGTGACCCACTCCATCTGCACGCTGGAGTTTGTGGTGCATCGTCCGCTATACGATTATTTCATCGACCAATTTGCAGATAGCGACTATCGTCCACATCAGTACGAGTTCAACCGCCTGAATATCACCTACACCGTGATGAGTAAGCGCAAGATGTTGCAGCTCGTCAAGGAGGGTCTTGTTGCCAGTTGGGACGACCCACGTATGCCGACCGTCTGCGGTCTGCGTCGCCGTGGATACACGCCCGAGGCTATTCGCGCCTTCATCAATACGATTGGCTACACCAAGGTGGAGGGTATGATCGACTACACCTGGCTGGAGAACGCCATCCGTGAGGATCAGAAGGAAAAGGTGCCGCGCGTTTGTGCTATCTTCGACCCTGTCAAACTGGTGCTGACCAATTATCCGGAGGATCAGGTCGAGACTCTGACTGTGGATAATATTGATGGTCATGCAGAACTGGGTACGCGTGAGATGACCTTTGCCAAGGAGCTTTGGATTGAGCGAGGCGACTTCCAGGAGGAGGGTGATAGCAAGTTCTATCGTCTCAGTCCCGGTGGTCGTGAGGTTCGCCTCAAGAATGCCTATATCATCCAGGCTACTGGTTGTGAGAAGGATGCAGAGGGTAAGATTACTACCGTCTATGCTACTTGCGATATGGACACTAAGTCCGGTACCGAGGGCGGTAACCGCAAGACCAAATCGACTATCAACTGGGTGGAGTGCAATACCTGTGTGGAGGCAGAGGCTCGTCTGTACGATCGCCTCTTTGCATGCGAGAATCCAAGTGCTGAGGAGGGAGACTTCCGCGACCTGCTCAATCCGGACAGCCTGAAGGTTGTTACTTGCTATCTGGAGGGTGCGCTCCGCAGCGAACTCCATGATGTGGAGTATGTGGATGGTATTGCTCAGGTTCACCACTACCAGTTCCTCAAGCAAGGCTACTTTGTAGTTGATCCGGATACCACGGCTAACCACCTGGTTCTCAACCGCACCGCCAGCCTGAAGGACAACTGGCAGAAGTAACCTCTCCTGTTTCTGTCGGTCAATCGATTCACTCCGTTTTCTACTGATCCTTTTATTGAATTGACTGGGCAGAGTCCTATTCAATATTGAATCAGAGCGAAAAGATGTGCAAAACCATCTTTTCGCTCTTTTTATTTGCATATATCAGAGATCATTACTGTCCCATTAAAATCGGGAATTGTTCTTTGAAATTATTGTAAATTAGTCGGTTACGAGGATTTTTCGATTCAGACGATTAAAATTCGTATGATTTTTGCAGGTTGTCCTGCATGAAGAATCCTTATGTATTCA
>JAZRVR010000008.1:0-256816 GCA_045599285.1 Paludibacteraceae bacterium
GTTCTGGGGAACTGTTCTGCCGGTAGATGATCCGTTCTGGGATGAGCACAAGCCGGGTGATCGATGGAACTGCAAGTGTGAACTGCGCCAAACCGACAAAGGTTGCACAGCTGCTCCTTCATCAGATGGTAAGTCTGACGCTGCTCCCGGACTGGAGAGCAATCCGGCTAAGAGCAAAGAGGTGTTCTCTGACAATCACCCATACTTCCCCAGCAGCTGCTCCACATGTCCGTTTGCCGGCAACAAACTCATGGCACTCGCTCATGACCTGGCAGGGAAGGGCAAGCATTGTATGAGCTGTAGAACTATATCAAAGTGTGTGGAACGTTCTCGAAGAAAGGAAAAAGAGGTTAGAAAACTACGTTTGTTTACCCAACCTTCAAATCCTGAAAAGTTTAAGGAATTGAAGAAAGAAGTTCTCGGTCATCTTCGAGAACGAGGTGTTAAGGTTTATAAGCATAGTGGAGTCTATACTGGTAATATGTATTTCGGAAAAACAGAGTTTAAGCGAATAAGAGACCACCTGCATACAGCTTTAGAAGCAGATGCGGCTAAACACCTTCATTCACTCCTTCGTCATGTTGATAACGGAAAATATCTGCCTATCAGCATGAGCAGGAAGAATTGGAAGTCTAAAATACAGGATGGAATACGAAATTTTATCGCGTATGAAGTTATATATAGAGATGTTATCTTCGTTATAAAATGCACAGTCCGCAAAAAAGGAAGATATGTCTGCGAATACCCATACAGTATAAAAGAGAAAAAAGAATGATAATCGGTGGATCGGTTGGTCAGCTGACCATGTGATCGAACACCAAGTATCACTCTTTTCGGTTGCAAAGGTACAACTTTTTTTTGAAATATCAAAATTTTATGGCAAAAAAATACGATTTTTCTGCATTATGACACCAGATCAGTTCAAAATACTGCTTAAAAAGCACCAGAATGAGGTGAAACGCGCCATCGAGAGGACTATTCCGGTCAAAGCCGGCAACGAGGCTGTGATGCACTTTCGAGACAACTTCCGGAAAGAGGGCTTCGTCGATGAGTCCCTTCAGAAGTGGAAGCCATCGAAGCGCAAGTCAGATCCGAAACATCCGGATCGAGCATACAACACCCTCATGTCCCGGCGCAATAACCTGTACAAGTCCATCAAGAAGCGTGTGGCACCGGCTAAGGTGATTATCTCCACAGATGTCCCATACGCAGCTGCTCATAACGAGGGAACCAACAATGCCGGACGCAGCCACAAGGTGAAAATCCCCAAGCGCCAGTTCATGGGTCCCTCAAAGCAGCTGGACAAAAAGGTCAAGAAAATCATCGACGAGGAATTGACCAGGATATTAAACAACAATTAAACACCCATTAAACTATGTTTGAAGCTCCACAAGAACGTGTCATCTTTGACATACAGGAACGCCTCGCAGCAGAGGTTCCCTCCCTGAAGCTCATTGACCGGTACAATGGTCAGGACCTGGCACCACAGCCACAGCTCGCTTATCCGGCTGTGCTGATTGACATCGAAGACCAGGAATATGAGGAAATGAGCGATAGCAGCCAATTCTGCCGCGCTACAATCACCGTTCGCCTCTTTGTTAGTAACTTCTCCAGCTCAACGCAGAAAAGCCCTCTAAAGTCAAGAAAAGAGGCCATGAAGGACTATTCATTGGAGAGTGAGATCGTGTCAGCTCTCTATGGATGGGCACCAACGGCCATCGTAGGGGATGAGGAACACGAATATACTGTTCCCATGGTACGCGTTTCTTCGCGTCCGGGTGACAACTACGAGAAGAATGTTCGCCAGCGAGTACTCACCTTCAGTACTTCGTGGGAGGAATCCTTGGCAGATCCGGAACTGGCACATCCGGTAATCCTGGTTGACGGCTTAGTCATAACAACGAAAGAAGACCCCGATTGAGGTCTTCTTTCATTTATGCGTCAAAGTCTATCTTTAGTTGGCGTGTGTCATCTTGTTCCAAATCACGCTCGGGTGCAAGACACCTGAAGAAGGTCCGCTCGCTGATGCCCAATAGCGGATATACTTTGTTGCGGTAAATCCACAGTTTGCACCTGTCTTGCCGGCCTTCTTCATAGAATTTTTGCACTATTTGGCGAACAATCGCACTTTTTTTACGCGTAGACTTGTACATGTCAAAAAAAAGTAGTATCTTTGCACTCGATTTTGGTTGGTCCCTTTATCGAGGCATCTACTTTCTTTTGAAGGTGGATGCTTTTTTTATTTCTGGTCTAAATCTCTTCGACTAAATTATCGACCGTCACAGTCCCCTTGATAGTCTTCCGGATTCGTCCTTTACCGTCGCACACCGGGCATGTGCTTTCGACTTTGAAGCTCGTTTCAATACTCGGTTTGACTGCGACCCATCCGGAACCTTTGCAGTTCCGGCAAATCTCTACGCGAGTACTCCCGAACTCACTCACTTTGTTTACCGGCATACGCTTCACAATTAGTCATGTTCATACTGATTGGCTTCCACTCGTTTTCTGCGCCACGAACTTCCACCTTGACAAACTGCTTGGACAGCGTAGGCTTGTATGCGTCTCGGATGATGCGCATACCCTCGATGAAAGCAGCATCGCCTGACTCGTTGGCCATCTTCTCCAGACGGAGCACGTTCTGCGCCTTCAGTTGACCGGCCTTGCTGCGCTCACGCAGAAGTGTAGTCACCATGTCGGCCAGCTGCTGGCTCTTTTCGTCGGAGGCCAGACCGGCAATGTACTCGTTGACCATATCCACACCGGCGGTGTAGGTGTCATCGTAGTTGTCCACCGTGTTGTAACCAAGGGTGATGCGCGCTGTAGCATCCGAATTGGTGAAGGTGTCGGTGTAGCGACCTTCCTTCAGCGTCTTCTTGCCCTTGTACAGGTCATTCTTCATCGAGATAATGGTCTTGAAGCGCTCGATGATCGCAAGCTTGCGCTCGGTCAGCTGCTTGCTGATTGCCTCCGCTTCCGGAACCGTCTCGTTGATGGCCTCATCCACCATCTGCTTGTAGGTCTTTTCTTCGTTACTTTGAGCATTCTTTGCTCGATAGGCTTGGAGCATCGCCATTTCCTCGGCGGTCAGCTCCACATTCTGTTTTTGTTCACTCATGCTGATTGATTGTTATTGATTAGTATTCTTGTTGTCCCACCTGTAGTTCTTGCCTCTGTGGTCTGTTCTCGCTCTGCGTTCAGATCGTTGGCCAGTTTGTTGAAGGTGTTGTATTTACGATTGAGTTCTACTTCGGTCATCTTGTTGAACTCCTTACCCCCACGCTCGATGATGTCGATCACATACTTCGAGTCTTCGCTGTAGCCCATTGCCCGGCAATATCTCCTGACGGCTCCCATCACACGCTTTCGCAGGCTGTCCATACTCCGTTCTCGTTTGCCCAGAACGCGTGTCTGAAGACCATAGCTCAGATTGTTCAGCTGAGCCGGTGTCAGCTCATCGGTGTGGCTCTTGCCCTTGAAATTGCGATAGATAGTAGCGTGTATATCTTCCGAACTCATGTGACACTTACGAGCCAGTGCATAGAATCGGCGGTTAGCCGTAGTCCATTCCTCGTTGTGAATAATTCCTTCCATATCTTACTCTGTTAGGTGGTTTGTTTTCTCTGGCCAAATATCGAATGGTCGGCCTCCATTGTAACGACTGATGACATAAGCCATAAAGCTGTCCACTCGGATCTTCACATCGCAGTTGTATCGAATGGAGTCTGCCACAGCTCCCTTGGGGTTCTTGCCGCTGGCATGACTAATCCAGATGAACAGCTTGTGAGGGTGCTTCTTCACCAGTTCCTGATATTGCTCATAGGTGATTCCCAGATATTGCACACTGTCTATCACAATGATGTTTGCGCTGCGCTTCTGATCGACGGCTGCCTCAAATTCATCCATCGTGTAGCGAGGCCATAAGATGAACCGTCTGTGGTTCTCTGCGAGTATGCCGGCACGCTGCAAGGCTTGCTGAAAGGTAGCACTCAGACCTTCCTCCAGTCCGGCATAGGCAATGCGCACACCCTTGAACGACATGAGGTATTTGACCAGCTGCGTTGTGAAGGAGGTCTTGCCCTGTCCGGAGTGACCAAAGATGATCCAACTGCCGGACAGTTCAGGGTCCCCGATTGAGTCGTGCCATCTACCGGTGAAAGTCACCGTCTTTGGCTGGTAGTCAAATATGTTTCTCAGTGATAGAGCTCGTTTCTTCATCTTACTTCTGATTCTTCTTCATGTAAGCGTGAACCCTGCGCTGTACGCGTCTGAGGTCGCCTTCACACTCACCGATGATATTGTCAATAACCTTTTTGTCGGTCACGCCGTTCGCCATGCAGACACCCACAATGTCCTGTGGAGTGACATCCTTCAGCGGAATTACCTTGCGACCGAAACGGCTCCACAGCTCATTGAAGCCCTGAATGTTGTATGACACACCACGCTCGAAGCGCTTGCTCAGGAAGTCCGTTGCTATCACTACCACGCCGCATGTCAGCTGAAGGTCGTTGTAGATGGTGATGAAGGAGTTCAGCACCTTATCGCTCAGTTTGTCGGCTTCATCGAGAATGATCACCGGGCAATCGACGCTGCGCAGCTTCATGACCAACTTCTGCTTCATCTGAATAAGCGACAGACCTTCCGGATTGGTACCGGTCTTGCGCAGCATGACGCTGAACAGTTCGCGCTTGGTCCAGTCCGGATCGCAGGACACGTAATAGACATTTCGGTTCTCTCGCTCATACTGCTTGCAGCCAAAGGTCTTGCCACTTCCGGCACGGCCAACGATGGCCATCCACATGCTGTTCTCTTGGATATCGGTCAGCAGCTCTTTGAGACGGATCATGTTCTGCGTCTCGACTGCGTTCCATCGTACAGCCTCCATGCCAATCTGATTCGCAACATTGCGCCACATGTCATCGGAGATATTCTCCCAGTTGTTGTTCACCATCTGACTGATGGTTGCCGAACTAACGCCCTCCAGGATCTTGGCGGTCTTGCTCTGACCACCATATCGAGCACAGTAGTCTGCCAGGGCCAAAGCGATGTCACGCTTGCGGATATCGGTCATTACATTCTCCATCTTATGCCTCCTTTCCTTCCTGGTTCTCGTTCTGAAGCTTTGCCTGATAGGACTTGTATGCCTCCGATGCGGTCACGATGACAGGTGCGAAGTTCTCGACCTTCTCCATAGCCGTGCATACGAGTTTCGCCAGCAGCTGCTGCTCACCTTCGATACGGATGCGTACATCTTTGCCATCACTCTCCAACTTGATGAAGGAGATTGCCTTGTTTACTTTGTTCTTTGCCATTTTGATTGAAATTTAATTAGTATTTATTGATTGTTTAATAGTCATCGTATATGCTGCCGGATTCGGTGTCCGGAGTTGCTTCAAATGCGTCCACCGGCGCTATTGCCAATCGGGAAGCAGCCTTCACACTCTTGTGCTGTCCTCTGCTGTCTGTGATGAGTGCCCGGCTCAGCAGCTCATAGTCGCGTTTCTCCTGGGCCACTTGCTCCATCGCGTTCTGTTGGTAGCCGCAGATGGCTTTGGTGATATGTGCCTCCATGGCATCATTGAACTTCCAGATAGCGGCCAGCTTCTCGTAGTCACCCGGCTTGCGATCCTTCAGTGCCATCGGCTGCTCATCCTTCAGTGTCAGCAGGAACTGTTCTGTCTTATCGTCATTCTCCACCAGCACATTGCTGTTGTCGAGTGGATCCAGCAGCACGTTCCACGATTGCCAGCACATTTCTCGGAACCGAATAGCCTCTTGGATATCCTTCTCGCTCGATGAGGCAGGGAGCATGTCATATTGGTGTTTCTTGCCCATGATACGAACGTTAATGCCGGTGCTCTGTAGTTTGTAGTTCTGACCGGTACTTTGTCCGAACAGGGCCAAATACTGTTTCATGTTGAGTGCTACCTTATCAGCTTCAGGGAGTGCCTTCAGCGACTCCTGATAAGCCGGAAGCGCAGCTGCTCGATACTGACCGATAACCAGGTGTATTTCCTCCAGCAACTCCGTCAGGGTGGGAAGACTGCTCTTGTTCTTCAGTGTGATGTCCAGGTTCGGCTGGTTGCGTCTCGCTGCTGTCAGGTTGTGACCGGTCCAGTTGAACGCATACTTGCACACCTTATCGTTGAACCTACCAAACCATGGCTCGATGATCTTACTCTTGGCGTTGCCCACTCTTGCCGGGGTGACTGCCAATGCTGCCAGCCCCTCGTAGGTGTCCCACATGGCTTTCTTGGCGAAGTTATCACACTGCAACTGGTGAGGACGCAACATCTGTCCGGTCAACTCCTGCACATGTCGTTCTGCATTGCGCAGCGCCTCCTTGATGAGGTCAGCCGACTCTGCGACTCCCACTGCATAGCCAATGGGGTAACTTGTTGACGCATCCAGTACCACCTCCAGCGTGAGACGATTGTGGTAGGTCGTGCGTCCCTTGGCATCTTTCTTCTGATAGGCAAGCTCTGCGTCCCATCCATCGAACACCCACATGTACATTGCTGCGCTCGGAGCCTTTCTCTTGACCGTGTAGCTCATGCTGTTGCGGAATGCTTCAGCTCCGTGCTTGCTGGCCATCGTGATGAAACGGTTCTTCTTGGCGATATCCTGAACCAGGCTCCGGCTGATGGTCTTCCAGCCGTGTTGAGAAGCCCACGCATTGTAGAGGTTCGCTATCTCCTGGTTGTCGAAGTTCCGGTGCTCTGCTATGAGGCTGATGAGCATGCTCTGCTGTTCCTCTGTCATCACCTTGGCTGCGTTCTTGTTACCCGAACGGTAGTTCTTGTGAATAAGGCTCTCCAGACCATTCTTGCTATAGTCACGCACCTTCTCACGCAGCTTGCGAGTGTTCTCGGGCAGGTCGATATTGTACTGTATCTTATCCAGCGTCTTCACATATTCACATATCAGATCCCAGTTCACTTTCTCGCTGCGCTTCTCATACGCTGCACATAGTGCGATGATGGCGTTCAGAACAAGCGCATTGTGGTAGTACTTGGTGCGAACCGGGTTCTCACGACTGTTCGGGAGGCTGCTGCCCTTACTGGTCTTGTATTCGTCAAAATAGGCTACAATAGTCGCATCATGGCTGATGTACTGCTCGATGAGGTTGGTGCGTGACTCGTTATAGACATTCACCACGGCATCGATCTTCTCCTTGATGGCCATCGGAAGCGTGTTGTACTCATAGATCTTCAGTACTCCACGACCGCCTCGGGTGAGGGGTATGGCGCGCTGACGATGCTCCATCTGGCGAAGTGCGCCCATGGAAATGATCCGGCGTTCTTCCAACCATTGGGCAGACACACCCATGCGTCCATTGACTATTTGTGTTGCTACTAAAGCGGACATCTTTTGTTTTTTTCGGGGTTCTTATTGAAAAGACTTCATCTTATCATACATCTGCTGACACTCAGCTATCTTCTCCATGAATTCGCTGATCAGCATGCCTTCTACGCTGTAGGTGTCTTTCACCTCACCTCTGACCAGTACTCCGGCCATGCCGTTGGTAATATCGACTACCAGTTCAATCACGCCGTTCCAGCTCAGGCGCATCACATGACCGTTTCTGTGGTCGTGCTCACAAGAATAATTGTATTCCATACTTATTGATTGATTTGTTGATTTTGAAGGTGTGGCAGGACTTGAACCTGCAACCGAAAGCCTGTACGGCCCTGCTCTGTCCATTGAGCTACACACCCTGTACCTTATTCTTCGCCTTCCTGCTTGGCAGCCGTCTTTGCGGCGATGATCTCCTGATGCAGCTTCTTCAGTGGTGCCATTTCCTCCAGGCGAGCAAGTGCCAGCTCCTCGATCTGCTGCTGAAGCGTGCTGTTCTCACGCTTGATGTAAATGATAGTTCCCTCAAGCATCAGTCTCCTGCGCTTGTTCTCATGAAGACTCTTGGTGATAACAGCGATCTTCTGTTCATACTTCATGTTAACTTCGTACATCTGTACTTCTACTTCATTCTGTGTCATAGTAGTTTTTGTTTTGGTTGGTAATTATTGATTAAAGCCGCCTAATCTTCTTTCGGCGTAATATCTGATCTTTCGAGCGGCCTCTGTGTCATCCATGCCACCGAGTGCCCGGCGGATCGTTGGTTGTGTGTAGCCCAAATCGTGTTGGATTTGCTTCCGAAATCCGGATGGAGTGTAAATTTTTTTTGCCATTTTTCTACTAATTATCGCTAAAATTTGCAAATGTCAATTTTTTTTCGTAACTTTGCGCCCGACTTTCATTTTTGAAAATCGAGTGCAAAGATAGTCATAATTTCTGACATACGCAAATTTTTTGACAGAAATTTTGTCATTTAACGCATTTTTTTTGATTTTTTATGCAAAAAGGCACGATTCAAGACAGATTTTGTGGCACTATCGCGAAAATTTTGGAAGATCATCCGGAATTAACGAAGACACAAATAGCGACAGATTTAGAGTGTGGGCGCACCAAACTGTCAGAGATTCTGGCTGGTCGAATGATGGCAGGAACTGATGTCATCGCTCAACTATGTCAAAAGTACGAAATTTCCCCTGATTGGATTCTTTGCGGTCGGGGGCCACAATGGAAAAGTGAGATACCTACCGAGGTACCTCCTAAGTCATCCTTGCCTTTGATTCCAATAGAAGCGGTTGCCGGGTTTAATGGTATTGATGAGCCGGGGATATCGTTTGCAGAGTGTCCTGTTTACGCGGTACCGGAATTTATTGCGGCCAAAGCAGAGTACATGATCCGTGTCAGTGGTTCGTCGATGTACCCCAAATATAGCAATGGGGATATTCTGGCATGCAGACGCATTCCGGAGATCACTTTCATTCAATGGGGCAAGGTTTATGTGATTGACTCCATGCAGGGTGCCATGGTGAAGCGCCTCTTTGAGATTGATGACAATCCTGATGAGCTGCTGTGCAAGTCCGACAATGAGAACTACCCACCATTCCGCATTCCTCGCTCAGAGATACGCTCACTTTCTATCGTTCTCGGAGTGGTTCGCCTCGAATGATTCGCACGCGTATAGGTGCACAATTCTTTTTGGTTATGTAGGCCTGAAATAGCTACGCAAAAACACGTTTTTTATGTCGTTTTTGCATAAATCATTGATAATGAGCATATAACGCATTTTTGCGGTGTACGTAAAGGGTAATTATAACGCACTTTTGTGCATAATCATCACATCAATAAAACACGCTTTTCGGAACGTTGTGGGTATTTATAGCAGTATGTTGAGTGTTATATGTGGGTATTATAGCCGCACCTATATCGGAATTGTGTAACACCATTTGTCACACCAATCGTCACACCAATCGTGTTTTTTGACCCTAAAAGAAAGGTGCATCTGACCTCCAATCAAACCCCTTTTAACGACCCATTAAAGGGCGTTTAATGACCACTTAAAACCCTATATGGTGAAGCATGTGAAACGTGGTGGACCACAAAATACCACGTTTCACCATGCTTCTACACCGCTGCTGACCATCACCTGAGCACACTCCTATACAGATACAGCAAAACCTCGCTAAACGGCTTAAAATGAGCCATCTGGCGAGGTTTCTTCGTGTGTGCGTGTGTACAATACTATTCGCGTGTCGCACGCGCACGAAATAGCCACATCAGGGCGCAGCGCCCGGTACCAACAGAAGCAGCTGCTGACCACCAATCACCCACAGCAGCCCCCTGACTGAAAGACAATTAAAAAAGCCGCCTTAATTAGGCAGCCCGACTTAAAGCAAAATTAAAGCAAATTGTACTTTTCTTTTTCTTACGCAATTCTCATAACCGACTGATAATCAATCAAACCAACCTCCAAACCCCTGCACCTTTCTTTCTGCTGGCCATACCAGAACGAGTTGACCATCAGTGGTGTGAATATGACGATTGAGAGCTCTGACGCAGAGGCTATCGGTATTGCCGGTGAGGCACTCAATATCACCAACGCAGAGGTTACTGTGAAGGGTAATGGTACGGATGTTACCATCTCGGGTTGCTACGCGCTCAACCTGACGGGTGTAGAATTGCTGAGTAGTCACATCTACGACAGTACTAACCATACGTTCGTTATGATTGGTAATGGTGAGGAAGCAACAAACGACATCGTATTCGGCAATGAGAAAACAGATCTTCATTTGGTAGATACTCAGGTTGTTACCACTAAGACCATCTGTGGCGGTCAGCTGCTCATCATTCGCGATGGCCGCACCTACAACGCGCAAGGCGCACAAGTAAAGTAACATCAAAAAACTCTCTTGCCCATATCGGGTGAGAGAGTTTTTTTTTGAGCGGTAAGCGGGACTCGAACCCGTGACCCTCAGCTTGGGAAGCTGATGCTCTACCAACTGAGCTACTACCGCGCGTTTGTGAGTGCAAAAGTACTGCTTTTTTTTGATATGTGCAAGAAAAATGCAAAAAAAATCAACAATTGGTGAGATTATTTACTCATACAATGCCATGTACTCGTATGTATTGCCTACGATGGAGAGGTAGCGCTCGAAGTCCTCTCTGCGGATAACCACCGTGCCACGGCAGTCGTTGGGATGAAATGATAGGGTATCTGCCGCAAGCAGATTCTCGTCCAGAAAAAGGATGACATGGTGCTCGGTATCGTTGATCAGACCAAAGGGAGATACGCTGCCCGGCTCCAGTCCCAGATAGCGCATCATGCGCTCCGGCGAGGCAAAACTGAGTTTGCCAGGCGAAGGCATACCCTGTGCCTGCAGGCGAGCCTTGAGTCGTTGCTCCAGGTCGTGGATATCCATGTCGTGGTCGCAATGAAAGCAGACCAGATAGTGCTGGTTGCCCTTGTGATTACGGAAGAACAAGTTCTTGCAATGTACACTACCATCCTCATGCCACCATCGCTTGGCTTCCTCGATGGTTTTGCCCTCCGGATGGTGGTAGCAAGTGTATGGAATAGCATGCTCCTTCAGAAAATTAAATACAATATCCTCGCGTGACATATGTGTGTAGATTTATTTTGAATGCAAAGTTACAATTCTTTTTTGATGTGTGCAAATTTTTCTTGTATAAAAATAATTGTTTTGATGAATTTGTAAAAGGAGAAGGCCGATAGTGTTGTAATTTTGCGGCGTGAATCGCGTTAGTCGATTGCGCGGTAGGAAATTTATTAACCGATAAAACTAGTACAATTATGAGAAGTATTACAACATTGGAGTTGCAGTATGCACACCGATTTTATGGCTTCCAAGGGGAGGCACAGTATCTACATGGTCATACCGGGATTTTGACCATCGAGGTGGAGGACACCATAAGTGTGAATCCTGGAGTAAACATGGTGTATCCATGTAACGAAATCAAGAAAGTGGCTTGGGATGTACTACGGAATTTTGACCATGCACTCATCCTGCGTGAGGACGATCCGTTGCTACCGGCTATTCTCGGGGTGTACAAACAGCAAGGCATTCGGTACGGACATCCGCAGAATACGATGGTGGGTGAGGCATTCCAGACAGAGTGGGCGAGGGCGTATCCGGAATGTCGGCTCGTGGTGACGAAGGAGACAATGACGGTGGAGGGCTTCATCAAAATCGTCTATGACCTGCTACACGAGAAACTGAATATCGCGAAGCTGACCTTCAGTAGTGGTATGAACTGCGCGAGCGAGGAGTATCCTATCGAAGGTATCAGAGACCGTTGTCCAGAGTGTGGGGTAGAGATGGATGCAAACGGCGTTTGCCCGAAGTGTGGGTATCGAAGGGCATGAGTCACATTCTTTGCTTACTATGTTGACCTTATGTTAATCTTATGTTTAACTTTGCAAAATTGAAGTGAATTACGTGATTAATCTTTCCTTATATCTTTCTTGAACGATGATTTACACAATGAGGACAGATTCCTCTGTGGTAAATTTGACAAGCAAATTGACACAGCTGGGGTCTGTCCTCTTTGTGAAGCCCATAGGGCTAAATTATCGAATGTATCTCGGATTATCCCAGGAAGGTGAGCAGGATACCTGCTGCAACGGCAGAGCCGATCACACCGGCAACGTTCGGACCCATGGCGTGCATAAGCAGGAAGTTGCTCGGATTCTCCTCCTGGCCGACGGTTTGGCTGACACGAGCTGCCATAGGAACGGCACTCACACCAGCAGAACCGATTAGCGGGTTGATCTTCTCCTTGAGGAAGATGTTCATGAACTTAGCCAGCAGTACACCACCGGCAGAACCCATGCCAAAGGCAACGATACCCATTGTGAGGATACCCAAGGTCTTCCACGTCAGGAACGATGCACCGGTTGCGGTAGCACCTACGCTCAAGCCGAGGAAGATAACGACGATGTTCATAAGCTCGTTCTGAGCCGTCTTGAACAGACGATCTACTACGCCGCACTCCTTCATGAGGTTACCCAGCATGAGACAGCCAATCAGCGGAGCTGCATCCGGCAGGATGAGAGCTACAACGGTAGCTACCATGATCGGGAAGACAATCTTCTCGGTCTTGCTGACCGGACGGAGCTGGCTCATCTTGATGGCACGCTCCTTCTTGGTAGTCAGCGCACGCATGATAGGCGGCTGAATAACCGGAACGAGTGCCATATACGAATATGCAGCGATAGCAATCGGGCCAAGGAGATGCGGAGCGAGCTTTGTAGTCAGGAAGATAGAAGTAGGACCGTCGGCACCACCAATGATACCGATACTTCCAGCCTCAGCCTCCGTGAAGCCCATAGCGTTGGCGCAGAGGAAGGTAACGAAGATACCAATCTGCGCAGCAGCACCCAAAATAAGCGACTTAGGGTTAGCAATCAGCGGACCGAAATCCGTCATTGCACCCACACCGATAAAGATCAAGCAGGGATAGACACCGGCCTTAACGCCGATGTAGAGCACATCGAGGAGACCGCCCTCCTTGAGAATAGCACCGTAGCTGTGGTAAGCCGGGCTATTGGGATCAAGGAATGCCTCCCAGAGCTCGCTGTGATACATACCTGCGCCCGGTAAGTTCGTGAGAAGCATACCGAAAGCGATAGGCAGCAGCAAGAGCGGCTCGTACTTCTTATGGATGGCCAGATACAGCAGGAAGAACGAGACAAGCAGCATGATACCATTCTGCCACTCGTTTCCGAAGCGCATAAAGCCCATTCCCATGAAGAAATCAATTATTGCATTGAAATCCATAACTGTAATTTACGATTTGACGATTTAGGATTTGACGATTTTTTAATCAAACTCGTTCAATTTCCAATTATGCAATAACTACGAGCAGGTCGTCCTGCATTACGTTCTGACCGGCAGCAACTGCGATCTGAGCTACGGTACCGTCCTTTTCTGCCATGATGGCATTCTCCATCTTCATGGACTCCAGGGTGAGCAGGGTATCGCCCTTCTTAACAGCCTGACCCTCGCTAACGAGCACTTTGATAACCGAACCCGGCAGTGGGCTCTTAACCGGAGTACCGGCAGCCGGTGCAGCGGCAGCCTTAGGAGCTGGAGCGGCAGCAGGTGCAGGTGCAGCGCTAGCTGCCTTAGAAGCAGGAGCAGCAACAGGTTTTGGAGCCGGTGCTGGAGCAGCTGGCTTCTCAACCTCTACCTGGTAGGTCTTGCCATTAACAGTAACTTCGGTGATACCACCTTCCAATTCGTTTACGGCAGTCTTGTACTCTACGCCGTTTATCTTAAAATTAAACTCTTTCATTTGTTTGTAATTTTAATTGTTAATTTTTGATTAACGGTATAGATTATTGATACCGTATGATTTATCGTTCCACACCGTAGCGTGTGGCTTGAGCGTGAGAGCATAGCTCTCTACGTCGTGGGCATTGTTGTAGTAGAGGTTGAGCGCCATTGCTACAGCCGCCATCTCAGCATCAGAAGATGCGAGGTGAAGCGCCATAGCGATAGCAGCCTTGGTCTCTCCATCAGCGTCTTTAGCATAAACGACCTCCTTCTTAGGAGCCTCCTTAGGCGCTTCTGCTTTAGGAGCCTTCGGCGCATTCAGGCGCTGCATCAGCGCACCAAAGCCCTGGAGGACAAAGATGAGCATGATGAGCACAAAGAGCACCAAAAGGAAACCAAAGACGGTCACCATTCCTACGTGAGCCCAGTTGGTTGTAACTTCGAGTAACATAATGCTTTACGATTACAAAGGAATATTACTGTGCTTCTTGAGCGGGTTGGTGAGGCGCTTGGTCTGGAGCATCTCGAACGCACGAATGATGCGGTAGCGAGTGTTCTTAGGCTCAATGACGTCGTCGATATAACCACGGTTAGCAGCCTGATACGGACTAGCGAACTTATCCTTGTACTCAGCCTCCTTCTCAGCGATAAATGCCTTCTTCTCGGCCGGATCCTCGATAGCCTTGATAGCCTTAGCTTGCAGCACACCAACGGCACCACTTGCACCCATCACAGCGATCTCTGCGTTAGGCCATGCGTAGCACATGTCACCACGAAGCTGCTTGCAACTCATCACGATGTGACTGCCGCCGTACGACTTGCGAATGGTGATAGTTACCTTAGGAACGGTTGCTTCGCCGAATGCGAACATCAGTTTAGCTCCGTGATCGATGATACCTGCATACTCCTGACCGGTACCGCACAGGAAGCCCGGTACGTCCACGAGGGTGAGGATCTGGATGTTGAATGCGTCGCAGAAACGAACGAAGCGAGCTGCCTTACGGCTAGCGTCGCAGTCCAGCACGCCGGCAATCCAACTTGGCTGGTTGGCGATGATACCGGTGGAGCGACCATTGAAACGAGCAAAACCGCAGATGATATTCTTAGCGTAATCCTTCTGAACCTCCATGAAGTCGCCGTTATCAACCAGTAGGTTGATGATGTCCTTCATGTTGTATGGTTTGTTAGGATCTGCCGGAACGATTTCGTTGAGAGCGTCGTCAGCACGAGTAGGATCGTCGGTGCACTCTACGCGCGGAGCCTCCTCCATGTTATTTTGCGGGATGAACGAAACGAGACGGCGAACCTCAGCGAGTGCCTCTTCCTCGGTAGCAGCTACGAAGTGGGTTACACCCGACTTGGTCGCGTGAACCTTAGCGCCACCCAGCTGCTCAACGGTTACGTCCTCGCCTGTAACGGATTTTACTACCTTCGGACCGGTGATGAACATGTACGAGTTCTGCTCGGTCATCATGATGAAGTCGGTCAGAGCAGGACTGTAAACAGCACCACCAGCGCACGGGCCAAAGATGACAGAAATCTGCGGTACTACGCCAGAAGCCAGGATGTTACGCTCGAAAATCTCAGCGTAACCTGCGAGTGCGCAAGCACCCTCCTGGATACGTGCGCCACCCGAGTCGTTAAGACCGATGATAGGAGCACCGAGTTTCATAGCCTGATCCATGACATTGCAGATCTTGAGGGCCATAGTCTCGCTGAGCGAACCACCGATAACGGTAGCGTCCTGTGCGAAAACGAATACCAGACGGCCGTCGATGGTACCCGAACCAACTGCTACGCCATCACCCAGGAAGACCTTCTTCTCCATGCCGAAGTCGTGGCAACGGTGGGTGAGGAACATGTTTACCTCCTCAAACGATCCCTCGTCCAGGAGCATGTTAATACGCTCGCGGCAGGTGTAGCTGCCCTTAGCGTGATGTTTCTCAATGGCTGCAGCGCCGCCACCAGCCTGAGCTGCAGCACGGTTGTCAACCAGTTTTTGTAATTTAGCGTTATCCATAATTTTGAATTTTGAATTTTGAATTATGAATTAAGCGGGCTGCTGGCAGAGCTCAGTCAGAACGCCCTTGGTGCTCTTCGGGTGTAGGAACGCAATCATCAGGTTCTCAGCGCCCTTGCGCGGAGCCTTGTCGATGAGGCTCAGACCTGCTGCCTCTGCCTCAGCGAGTGCGTCAGCAACGTTCTCTACGTTGAATGCTACGTGGTGAACACCACCGCGACCGCCGTTCTTCTCGATGAACTTAGCGATAGTCGATTCCTCGCAAGTTGGCTCCAGGAGCTCGATCTTAACCTCGCCTACCTTAAAGAATGCGGTACGAACCTTCTGGTCAGCTACCTCCTCGATGGAGTAGCACTTGTTGCCAGTCAAAAATTCGAAGAAAGGCATAGCCTCTTCCAAACTTGGTACTGCAATACCAAGATGCTCAATGTGAGTTGGTTTCATGTTTTCTGCTTGTTTTAAAGTAAATATATAATGTTGATTTATTTGCAATTACATAAAATGGCACGCAAAGGTACAACTTTTTTCTGATATATGCAAATATTTGGTCTTTTTTTTATATAAAAATTAAAAGGTGTTGTGTATGTCGCAAAAAAGCAGTATCTTTGCACGCAAATGATTAAAAAACGTGTATGAAAGACCTATTCTATCTACTGCTGAATAAATTGAAACATCTATTGAGCCTGAACGAAGATGCGGCTTCGGAAAAAGAAGTCGTATCCGGAATCGAGTCGGGTGTGGAGTTTCGTGGGGCGAAATTGTGGATTTTGGTGCTGGCGGTCTTTGTAGCATCGCTGGGATTGAATACGAACTCGGCAGCAGTCATCATTGGTGCCATGCTGATCAGTCCGCTGATGGGACCTATTATCGGAATGGGTTTGGGCATGGGAATCTATGACTTTGAACTACTGAAACGTAGTTTTAGAAACTATGTGGTGGCAACACTTTTCAGCGTGGTGACGGCTACATTGTACTTCCTCATCACGCCATACTCGGAGGCACAGAGCGAGTTGCTGGCGCGCACATCGCCTACCATCTATGATGTGCTGATTGCGCTTTGCGGAGGTCTGGCTGGAATCATCGCGCTGGGCAGTAAATCACAACGAACAGGTAATGTGATTCCTGGTGTGGCTATTGCTACCGCCCTGATGCCCCCTCTCTGCACAGTAGGATTTGGATTGGCAACATGGAATCTGCAATATGCCCTGGGAGCGTTGTATCTCTTTGTCATCAACACGATTTTTATCTCGCTGGCTACGTTTGTCGGCGCAAGATGGATTATGCGATTCCATACCAAAGTACACCTGGATAAGGAGCACGAAAAACGGGTAAGATACTATATTACAGCCTTGCTGATAATCACAATCATTCCATCTATTTTCCTGACGATAGGAATGGTACGTGAAAGCTACTTTAATCAGCAGGTTAATCACTATATCCAGCAAGAATTGCATTGGCCCATGACACAGGTGGTGTCACATAAAAACGACTTTGATAATCAGTCGTTTAGCGTGGTTCTGATAGGTGCGGAAATAGACTCGACGCAGATACTGGTTGCCCAGGAAAAATTGCCATACTATGGCTTGGCTGGCGTGGATATGCAGATACTGCAGGCGACCAATGGCATCAACGAGGAAGACATACAACTGATGATGAATCAGAACAACAGAGATCAACATCACAACGAGGCTCTGCTGGCACAACAACAGGTGGAAATCAACGATTTGCAACGTGCTCTGGACACCTACAAGCAGGTGGAGAGACTGAGTACTGATGTGCTGGACGAACTGCACCTGTTGTACCCGCAAGTGCGGGGTGTAAGTATGGCTCGTGGGTATCGAAATACACTATCCAATGTGCAGAATGATTCGCTACCCAAGAACCTAGTGACAGATGAGTTGCTGGTTATCATAGATGTAGATAATAAACTGAAACAGAGCGAGATAGAGCGTATAGAGTCGTGGCTTCGTCTGCGAATGGATGAGCAGTCTCTGCGCATGGAAATACACATTAATTAAAAGAACACTATGTCAGGAAGACGCATAGGCACAATCGTGCTGCTGGTGTCGCTCATCGTGGTGATAGCCTCGGTATTGTACACCAATAATTTGGCCCGTCAGTTGGCGGTAGAGGAGCAGAAAAAGATGGAACTATGGGCAGAAGCTACCCGTCAGTTCATATTGGCAGATGAGGGGACGGATATAGATTTTGTGACATCCATCATCGAGGACAACAACACTATTCCAGTGTATATGGTTGATAAAGAGGGGAATATCATTATGTCAAGAAATGCAGATGAGGGATTGACCGATCCTACGGGACTGCATGGTCCTATTGAGGTGAAGATCTCGGATGATATTCAGCAATATATCTACTACGATGATTCGACCTTGCTGAAGCAACTGGTATATTTTCCATACATTCAGTTTGCACTCATATTCCTATTTATCCTGATAGGCGTGGTAACTCTATACACGGCTCAACGCAGCGAGCAGGATCGTGTGTGGGCAGGTCTGAGCAAAGAGACGGCTCATCAATTGGGAACGCCGATTTCGTCTCTGAATGCCTGGCTGGAACTGCTGAAAACGACTTACCCCAACGATGAACTTCTGCCGCAAATGCAACGAGATATAGACCGATTGCAAATGATTGCGGAGCGCTTCTCGAAGGTGGGATCGGAACCAGAACTGAGCAAGGCCGATGTGGAATCGGTACTAACGTCTTCGGTTTCGTACATGCGCACGCGTACATCAAATAAGGTGTCGTATCAGATCGAGTCGATAAAGACGGAGGAGAAGTTGTCGGCGATGCTGTCTATACCTCTCTTTGATTGGGTGATAGAGAACCTCATCAAGAATGCCATAGATGCGATGAATGGCGAAGGATTCATTCTTCTGACCCTATCCCATAGCGCCAACGAAATCTATATCGATGTGACAGATACGGGCAAAGGCATCAGCCGCAGGAATCAGAAGCAGATTTTCTGCCCAGGCTTCACAACCAAACAGAGAGGATGGGGGTTAGGATTGAGCCTGAGCAAGCGTATCGTGGAAGATTATCATGGAGGCAAACTCCTGCTCAAGTCCTCGGAGATAGGCGTTGGTACCACGTTCCGTATTGTTCTCAAAAAGTCCAAAGATTGTTGATCCGGAACCTGACATAGCAGCATAGACGGCGCCTGCATCCAGCAGGCGCTTTTTTATGTCTGCGAGTTGCGGATGCTTGGCAAAAACGGTCGTCTCAAAATCGTTGATGAGCGGGGTAAGCGTTGTAGGAGTGATGGAATGGGTAGCAGACGAAAGACCAGAGGTGCTACGTGTGAAGAGGAAGTCCTCACGATGGCTGCCACTCGGGATAATGCCGGCATACGCATCTCGTGTGGAGACGCCAACCTCGGGCTTAATCATCATCAGACGATAGGCGGACAAATCAAAGTCGATAGGAGACAAAATATCTCCAATTCCTTCTGCGAAGCAGGGTGTATTATAAATAAAGAATGGGCAGTCGGCACCCAATTTGGCGACACGAGAAGCAAGCTCGGACTTGGTTAACTGCAAGTGAAACAGTTCGTTAAGTGCGATAGCCATGTGCGCGGCATCACTACTTCCTCCACCTAAGCCTGCTCCGAAGGGGATGTTCTTGCGAAAACGGATGTGGAGGGGCAAGATACGGTCTCCAAACTCGTCACGAAACATGTTGAGGCAACGCAAAATGAGGTTGCTCTCCGGTGGGCAATCCACAGCTATTCCCTCCTGCAGGAAAGTGTCGGTCAACCCACGGGCGACCCACGGACGACCCACGGACGACCCACGGGCGACCCCTTGCCGACCCCTTAGCGACCCCTTAGCGACCCCTAGGTCTTCAGCGAGGCAAACTTCCAGGTCGTCATGCAAATCATACACGGGGTAGAAGATGGTCTCTAAATCATGATAACCATCCTCGCGCTTGCGCGTGACGCGCAATCCTATATTTATTTTGCAATTGGGGTGAAGAAGCATATTTACTTAGACTGTATCCATGAAAGAACGTTGCACCTTGTTGAAGACCACAATACCCACAACGAGCAACAGACACATGAATGCGAAACTATATCCCAGCATCCACCACTCGTGGCAACCGACCCCCAACATGCCGTACTTGAAGAACTCGACAATGCCGGTTAACGGATTGAGCATCATCGCCAAACGAATTTTTTCGTTGGTGATGGTGGAAAGAGGATAAATGACCGGAGTGGCGTACATCCACAGACTGACGAAGAACGAGAGCAGCAATTGCAGGTCTCGGTACTTGGTGGTCATGGACGAAAACAGGATACCAAATCCCAAAGCCAATCCAGCCAGCATCATCACCAGAAGCGGCAACAAAAGTGCGTACCAATTGGTGTGAATGGGCGCGTCGGTAAAGATTAAATAGTAGAAATAGATGGTCAGGAAAAGTCCGAATTGTATGCCAAAACGTACCAGATTGCTAATCACATCGCTCAGAGGCGTGACCAGTCGTGGGAAATACACCTTACCAAAAATGCCGGCATTGTTGACAAATGTGTTGCTGGTCTTGTTCAGGCAGTCTGCAAAATATTGCCAAAATGCAATTCCGGCGAGGTAGAATAGGGGTTGTGGCATTCCATCCGTGGAAATCTTGGCGATTCCACCAAAGACCACCATGTACATGATCGTGGTCATGATTGGCTGAATGAAAAACCAAAGCGGTCCGAGCACAGTTTGCTTGTATTGGGTGATGATATTTCGCTTGACAAATAGCATGCAAAGGTCTCGATACTGCCATATCTCTCGGAAATCAACGCTCAAAAGTTTGTTTTTTGGGCGTATTTCGGTAGTCCATTTTTCTTCTTGTTGTTCCATTGTGCTTTGCAAATTTGGGTGCAAAGTTACTAAAATAATTGCACGTGTGCAAGAAAAAGTATTTATTTTTGTTTTTTTTTGTGTATTGAGTGTAGTTTGGTAAGGTATTTGTAGTATAAAATTGGC
Organism: Paludibacteraceae bacterium; assembly: GCA_045599285.1. Lineage (GTDB taxonomy): Bacteria > Bacteroidota > Bacteroidia > Bacteroidales > Paludibacteraceae > Colicola. Next base: position 20,652 of record JAZRVR010000008.1, read on the forward strand.
GAAAAAAATGTGCTTTGTGCATATTCGAATAACAAAAGTATTTCAAACTACAAAAAACATATGACACCTACAACTCATTTATTTACCTATCTAAACAAGGTGATGGAGACCGGATGGAATAATCCGGCTTTTAGTGATTTTGGTGAGCCCGTGAACTACACCTATGGTGAAGTGGCGACTCAGATTGAGAAGTTGAACCTCGTCTTTAAGGCTTGCGGCGTGAAGCCAGGCGATAAAATTGCGTTTTGCGGCGCAAACAGTTCGAACTGGGGAATATCGTTCCTGTCTGTATTGGCATATCGCGCAATAGCAGTCAGCATATTGCCGGATTTCACGGGCGCAGACATTGAGAAGCTGGTAAATCACTCCGGCGCAAAGATTCTGCTGGCAGGTCCTGTGGTAGCCAACAAAATAGATGCCAAGAACATGCCGGATGTGGTGGCTGTGATTCAAACGAAGGACTTCTCTGTCAACTATGCGGCAACGGATGTGTTCGCGGATGCCATTGCCAATGCCGATCGTTTGTTTGCCGAGGCACATCCGAATGGGCTCAGCGCGAAAGATGTTCATTATCACACAGATAGCCTGGATGAGTTGGCCCTGATCAACTACACGTCGGGTACCACTTCCTCGCCGAAGGGTGTGATGCTGACCTATCGTGCGCTATCGTCTAATGTGACATTCGGACAAGAGTGGATTCCTAATGGTCCGGGAGATAATGTGGTAAGTATGTTGCCGCTGGCACACATGTTCGGCATGGCGTTTGAGTTTCTGTATCAGGTAGCAGGTGGTACCCATATCTATTTTCTGCCAAAGATGACCGTACCTGTGCTGCTGAAGGCGCTACACGATTGCCAGCCATACCTGATGCTGACTGTGCCATTGATGATAGAGAAGATCTACAAGAAAAAGATACAACCGACTGTAAGTAAGCCGATTATCAAACTGCTGTGGAATGTGCCGGGCATTGGTACACTCATCAAAAACAAGGTGCGCGACGGCCTGATGCAGGCATTCGGTGGCAAGCTGAACTGTCTGATTATCGGTGGTGCAGCCCTCAATAGTGAGGTGGAGAAGTGCCTGATGGATGTGAAGTTCCCATTCCTGGTAGGATATGGTATGACAGAGGCTGCTCCGCTGATAGGCTATGTGCCATGGCAGGAGTTTGCTGCTCACTCGTGCGGCCGCATCGTGGATCGTATGGAAATCCGAATTGATAGCGAGGACCCAGCTAATGTGGTAGGTGAAATCCAGGTGAAGGGTGATAACGTGATGATGGGTTACTACAAGAACGAGGAGGCAACCAAGGCTGCATTCACAGAAGATGGTTGGCTGAAGACCGGTGACCTGGGTGTGCTGGATGCAAAGGGCAATATGTACATCCGCGGACGTAATAAAAATATGATTCTTGGCGCGAGTGGTCAGAACATCTATCCAGAGGAGATCGAGGATATCATCAACGCGCAAGATGGTGTGGCAGAGTCGCTCTGCGTGAGCCGCGATGGCAAACTGTGGGCGCTGGTATTCCCAGATGCAGAGTTTGATCTGCAGGGTAAGTCAATAGAGGATGTGATGGCTGATAACAAGGTCAAAATCAACAAACTATTGCCACAATATAGTCAAATCTTCCAAATCGAATTGATGAAAGAGGAGTTTGAGAAGACTCCAAAGCGCTCGATTAAGCGATTCATGTACAAGTAATGAATATTTTTCAACAGATATTTTGTCGTGTTTATCAGAAGTGCATGTGGGCGGCAATTCCCGTATTGCCATACCGCATGGCGTCTGTTCGCACGTCGGTGTATGCCATACCACTGGTTATGCGTCATCATCGTCTGAAGCGTGCCTTAATCGTTACAGATCAGGGAATTGTGAAGGCGGGACTGCTGTCGCGACTGACCGATGCACTGGATGAGTATGAGATCCCGTACAGCATCTATCAAGATGTGGTGCCCAATCCCACGATTGATAATGTGGAAGAGGCGCGCCAGATTTATATGAACGATCATTGTGACGCGTTGATAGGTCTGGGAGGCGGTAGCGCAATCGACTGCGCAAAAGTGGTAGGCGCACGTATCGCACAACCGTTTATGCCTGTTAGTGCCATGGGGGGCATCCTGAAAGTGTGGCTAAAAACGCCTACGCTGTTTGCTGTTCCGACAACAGCCGGAACAGGTAGTGAGACCACCTTGGCTGCTGTAATCCTGGATTCGAAGAAGCACCATAAGTATCCAATCAACTCCTTCCCGTTGATTCCACGCTATGCTATATTGGACGGTAAATTGACCACCTCTCTGCCGAAGCATATCACCTCCACAACGGGTATGGATGCCTTGACACATGCAGTTGAGGCCTATATCGGAGGCTCGACAACGAAGTTGACTCGTCACCTTAGTATCGAGGCTGTTGACTTGATTCATAAGCACTTATACACAGCGTATATGGAGCCGGAGAATCTGAGGGCGCGTCGTATGATGCTATTGGCGGCCTATAGTGCCGGTGCATCCTTCACGCGCAGTTATGTAGGATATGTGCATGCGGTAGCGCATTCGCTGGGTGGCAAATATGGTACGCCGCATGGTTTGGCCAATGCCGTACTGCTGCCTATCGTGCTGCGTATGTATGGTGCAGCTGCAGAGAAGCGATTGGCACGCCTCGCGCGCGCTGCGCGCGTAATAAATAAGGAGTCGTGTGCTGCGAACTATGATTCGGATCATGATGTAGCCACGGCGTTTATCGATTGGATTCAGAAGATGAACGATAAGATGGGTATTCCACGTGCCTTTGATTTCATTCGCGAGGAAGACATCGACGAGATGGTAGCACATGCTGCCGCAGAGGGAAATCCTCTGTATCCTGTACCTGTGCTGATGAATAAGGAAGAGTTGAAGAAAATCTACTACTTGGCGATGGCTAAATAAGGCGACAGTCCTAAAAAAAACATGCACGCTTATCCGAAAGGGTAGGCGTGCATGTTTTTTATTGAAAGAAGGAAAAGTTGACACTACCATATGTGCGCTTCTCCACGAAATGCGGATGGGAGCTGAAATCATTGGCCTTTGAGTGCTCCAGCACGAATAGTCCGTCCTCCTTCAGCATCTCGTGCTCGAAGATGAGGTCAGGAATCTCGGGCAGCCGCTCCAGGGCGTAGGGTGGGTCAGCGTAGATGAAGTCGTAACTGATGTGGCAGGCGTTGATGTACTTGAACACATCCCCACGAATCACACTTAAGTTGCGTATTCCCAGTTGTTTACAGGTGCTGATGATGAAGTTCTGCTGCGTGTGTGCCATCTCCACAGCCGTCACCTCTCGTGCACCTCGGCTGACGAACTCCAATCCAATACCTCCCGTTCCGGCAAAGAGATCCAGCATATCAATGTCCTCAAAGCAGATGCGATTATTGAGCAGATTGAACAAACTCTCCTTGGCGAAGTCGGTAGTAGGGCGTGCTGTGATATTTTTAGGGGGCGCCAATCGACGCCCCCCAAATGTTCCGGATATGATTCTCATTACTCCCAGTTACCTGCGTTGTTGTTAGGAGCGTCGATCGAACCAACCTTCAGTCCTGGATAGTGATCCAACTTCTGCTCTTTGTCAATCAGGTTAACACACTCCTGGTTGTTGAGGTCAGCCAGATAGGTGTTGTAGTGTGCGCGAATCTCAAACAGAGGAACGCGGATACCCTGACTGGTGGTGTAGTTATCATTCACCTCAGCCTCGAACTTAACACCATCGGTGTAAGGGATGTAGATGATATTCTCGATATTCTCGGCGTTGAATTCTCCCTTGTAAGTAACCTCGATGAGGTTGTTGAGGATAGTATCACGACGGAAGCCCTGCAACTTGTTGGCAATCACCTCTTTGTCGTTAGCCCAAACGTACTCGTAGAGAGCATCCTCGTTCTCAAATTGCTTTGCGCGTTGTGCTTTCAGCTTAGCGGTCTCAAGAACCTTAACGGCCTTGTGCTCGGTCATACCGGACTCCAACTGCTGCTCGGTAAGGCTACCTACCTTGTACACCTCTTTCTTAGGAGCGGTCTTCAAGAAATCGATCAGAGAATCCAAGTCAGCGGTAAAACGACCATGTTGTGCCTTGAACTCAACCTCTGCTGTACGCAGGGCAACGAGATTCTTCACTACAGCAACTTCACGATCTGCACGTTTCTCTTCAAAATTGATAGGGGTGACTACGCTGTCCACGCAAATCCATGCCATAAAGCAGACTGCGGCAACCAGCAAGACATTCATTAGAATTTTTGTTGTTTTCATTGTTTTGGTATGTTTTTTGTTAGTATTTCGATAGCGGTGAGATTATATTTCACAAATCTCGCTGCAAAATTACTATTTTTTTTTGATATATGCAAATATTTTTGTAATTTTGCACCGAATTTATGGAAGACAGCAACAAAGTACTATTTGAAATCCTCACGGAACGCCTAAATTTGCTCCGTCAGTTGGATAAAGAGGGCGATTCGGATCGCCGTCGTCATGTCGCAAAGGAAACGTCAGATTTGCATGCGCCATTGGCTCATCGTCTGGGTCTGTATCAGATCAAAACAGAGATGGAAGACCTCGCGCTCAAGTTTACCGATTACGACACATATAAGTATATAGCGCGTGCGCTAAATGAGAAGAAATCCGAACGCGATGCGTATATAGAGAAGTTTATCACGCCTCTCAAGGAGAAATTGGAGCGTGCAGGATTTAAGTTCACCATCAAGGGACGTCCGAAGTCGATTCATAGTATCTACCACAAGATGCAGGCGCAAAACTGCGATGTGGATCGCATCTACGACCTGTTTGCCATCCGTATCATCCTGGATTCGGAGCCGGAGAAGGAGAAATCGGATTGCTGGCAGGTGTATTCGCTCATCACGGATATCTTCACACCTAATCCAAAGCGCCTGCGCGACTGGCTGAGTGTGCCCAAGGAGAACGGCTACGAGTCGCTCCACACCACGGTGCTTGGCCCTGAGAATAAGTGGGTCGAGGTGCAGATTCGTACTCGCCGTATGGACGAGGTGGCGGAGAAAGGTGTGGCGGCTCACTGGGCATACAAGGGCATCCATGGCAATATCTATGGCGGCAGCCAATCTATCTATGTCTTCACTCCGACGGGTGATCTGAAGCGTCTGCCGGCAGGTGCAACCGTACTTGATTTTGCCTTCTCTGTGCATAGCGACGTAGGGTGCCACTGTGTGGGAGGGCGCATTCGCAACCAAAATGTCTCCATCAAGCAGAAGTTGCAGAATGGTGATCAGGTGGAGATTCTGACCTCGCCGAATCAAAAACCATCCCAAGATTGGCTCACGGTGGTTGTCTCGACCAAGGCGAAGAATAAGATTCGTCAGTCGCTCAAAGAGGTGGAGTACAAGAACGCGGCAGAGGGACGCGAGATCCTGGAGCGCCGATTCAAGAACTGGAAGATTGAACTCAACGAGGGACACCTGTCACGTCTGGCGGACAAACTGGGATACAAGGCGGCGAGCGACCTTTTCCAATCGATTGCATTGGGAAGGGAGGATGTGTTGCGCCTGCGCGACCTGTACGAGCATTTGGATGATCCGGTAGCGCCCATGCGACCGGAGAAATCGGAATATGTGCCGCAAAACACAGAATTGCAGGGACTTGCCATCGAGGTGGATATGAATGTCAAGAATGTGGATTACCACCTGTCTGGGTGCTGCAATCCGCAACCTGGCGATACTATTTTTGGCTTCATCTCTGTGCTGAAGGGCATCCGCATCCATCGTGTAGATTGTCCGAACGCAGCGGACATGCGTGCTAAATATCCATATCGTACCATCCCCGCTCGCTGGGCGAAAAAGAACTAAGGCCGTGTCGGATTATCCATCCATATTGCTGGAGAATGCGGTCAATCAGATGGCCTCTTTACCGGGCGTAGGGCGCAAGACGGCCTTGCGTCTGGTGTTGCAATTGCTTCGCCGCTCTGAGGGGGAGGTGGAGCAGTTCGCAGAGTCTTTTCTGCGCCTGAAGCGAGATGTGCATTATTGTCGTATCTGCCACAATATCAGCGACTCTGATGTGTGCCCAGTTTGCGACTCGCACCATCGTAATCATCGGCTGATCTGTGTGGTGGAGAATGTGCAGGACGTGATGTCCATCGAGCGTACGGGGCAGTTTAGTGGCGTCTATCATGTGCTGGGCGGCATTATCGACCCGATGGAGGGCGTGGGACCCAAGGATATCAACGTAGATTCGCTCGTTGAGCGTGTGAACACGCTGCTGGCGCAAACGCCGGCGGAGCACGAATCGGATCTGGAGGTGCTGCTGGCGCTGCCGACTACGATGGAGGGGGACACCACCAATTTCTATATCTATCGTCGCCTCATGAATGCGCTGTCGGAGGGGAAGACGCTGCGTATCTCGCAGATTGCGCGCGGCGTAGCGGTCGGCAATGATTTGGAATATACCGATGAGATTACCCTTGGACGCAGTATCGTGAATCGCGTGGACTTCAAGGCATAAGCCTTCTTTGTGCACTATGCAGATCTTTCTTGTGTGTAGAAATACATACAAAATCGGGTGAAAATTTGCATATGTGCATTTTTTTTTGTACCTTTGCACCCAAATTTAATATGCACAACTATGTTTGATAATTTATCAGAACGATTAGAGAGAAGTTTTAAGATCCTCAAAGGTGAGGGTCGTATTACCGAGATTAATATTGCCGAGACGGTCAAGGATATTCGTAAGGCATTGCTGGAGGCGGATGTTAACTACAAGACTGCCAAGCAGTTTACCGATCGTGTCAAGGAGAAAGCGTTGGGGCAGAGTGTGATGACGGCGGTTCGTCCGGGGCAACTCATGGTCAAGATTACGCACGATGAGTTGGCGGAATTGATGGGTGGAGTGACTGCCGAGCTCAATGTCAAGGGCAATCCGGCTATCATCCTGATGGCAGGTTTGCAAGGTTCGGGTAAGACCACGCATGCAGCCAAACTGGCTAATTATCTGCAGACTAAGAAGGGCAAGAAGGTGGCTCTGGTGGCATGTGACGTCTATCGTCCGGCGGCTATCGAGCAGTTGCGTGTGCTGGGTGAACAGATTGGTGCCAAGGTCTATACCGACGAGGCTGAATCCAATCCGGTTCGCAAGGCGGAACGCGCTATCAATGAGGCGCGTACGTACGGATACGACGTGGTGATTGTGGATACGGCTGGTCGTTTGGCGGTGGATGAGGCGATGATGCAGGAGATTGCTGCCATCAAGCAGGCTATCCATCCTACGGAGACGCTCTTCGTCGTGGATGCCATGACCGGTCAGGATGCCGTCAATACCGCCAAGGAGTTCAACGACCGATTGGATTTTGATGGTGTCATCCTCACCAAATTGGATGGTGATGCACGTGGTGGTGCTGCGCTCAGTATTCGTACCGTGGTGGAGAAGCCTATCAAGTTCATCGGTACCGGAGAGAAGATGGATGCCCTGGATGTCTTCCACCCAAGCCGTATGGCGGATCGTATCCTCGGTATGGGTGACGTGGTCAGCCTCGTGGAGCGTGCGCAAGAGCAGTACGACGAGGAGGAGGCACGCCGCATCAGCAAGAAGATTGCCAAGAATCAATTCGACTTCAACGACTTCATGTCGCAGCTCGCCCAAATCAAGAAGATGGGTTCGATGAAGGACCTCATGGGTATGATTCCGGGTATGGACAAGGCGCTCAAGGGGGTAGAGGTCAGCGATGACGCCTTCAAACCTATCGAAGCCATCATCTCATCCATGACTCCTGAGGAGCGTGCTAACCCGGCTCTGCTGAATGGAAGCCGCAAAAATCGTATTGCGAAGGGCTCTGGTACCAGCATTGTAGAGGTTAATCGCTTCCTCAAGCAGTTTGACCAAACTGCCAAGATGATGAAGAAGGTGCAACAGATGCGCCCGGGGATGATGCGTCGTCGATAAGAGATCTCTAAGGGGTCTCTAAGGGGTCTCTAAGGGGTCGTCAATTAGTTTGAATATGGATATTTTAGATAAAATAGAAGGCCTGGAGGCTAAGTTCCATGAGGTATCGCTCCTCATCACAGACCCTGCCGTCATTGCGGATCAGGCGCGCTATGTGCGCCTCAATCGTGATTATCACGAACTGGAGCGTGTGCTCACGGCTGCTCGTAAATACAAAACCATGCGCCAGAACCTCGACGAAGCCAAGTCCCTCCTCTCCGACCCGGAAATGAAGGAGATGGCGCGCATGGAGATTGACGAACTCGAACCGCAAATTCCCGCTATGGAGGAGGAGATCAAGTTGCTCCTCTTGCCGCAAGATCCCGAGGATGGCAAGAATGTGGTCATGGAGATTCGTGGCGGAACGGGTGGTGACGAGGCGGCCCTCTTTGCCGGCGACCTCTTTCGTATGTACACCAAGTATTTTGAGACACACGGCATGAAATATACCGTTTCGTCCTTCTCGGAGGGTGCCGTAGGTGGTTTCAAGGAGATTATTTTCAACGTCACCGGTGATAACGTCTATGGTACACTCAAATATGAGTCGGGCGTCCATCGCGTACAGCGTGTACCTGCCACCGAGACACAGGGACGCATCCATACCTCTGCTGCCACCGTGGCGGTACTGCCCGAGGCAGACGAATTTGAGGTACATATCAACGAGGGAGAGATCAAGTGGGAGACCTTCCGCTCGGGGGGAGCAGGTGGTCAGAACGTCAACAAGGTGGAGTCGGGTGTTCGTCTGCGCTATATGTGGAAAAACCCGAATACTGGCGAAACGCAGGAAATACTCATCGAGTGTACCGAGACCCGTGACCAGCCCAAGAACAAAGAACGTGCTCTCGCGCGCCTGCGCACGCAAATATATGATAAGGAGCACCAGAAATACATCGACGATATTGCTGCTCGACGTAAGACGATGGTTTCCACGGGGGACCGCTCTGCCAAGATTCGCACCTACAATTATCCGCAAGGACGTATCACCGACCATCGCATCGGCTATACAATCTACAATCTGGATGCCTTTATGGATGGTGATATTCAGGGAGTTATAGATGCTCTGCAGGTTGCTGAGAATGCCGAGCGATTAAAGGAATCCGAACTCTAACAATATTACAAAACACCAATGTACGCACTTGTTACCGGCGCCTCCAGCGGAATGGGTTTGCACTATGCCACCCAGTTGGCACGCGATTATCATTACGATTTGTTGCTCGTCTCCAATCAGGAGAAGGAGCTCAAGCAGGTGGCAGATGACTTGTCTTCCACGTATCATATCACATGTCATCATCTGTATATGAATCTTGCGGAGGCTGACTCGGCGGAACGTATCTATACCTATGCTACTGATAATCAGCTGGAAGTGGATGTGCTCGTCAACAATGCCGGATTGCTCATCTTTGAGGAACTGACCCGTACCGCAATGCCCAAATTGGAGACGATGCTCATGGTGCATATGGTCACGCTGACCAAACTATGCAAACTCTTCTCTGCAGATATGGTGGCACGTCATCGCGGTTACATCCTGAATATGAGCAGCATGACGGCATGGATGACCATGCCGGGAATACAATGCTACAATGCTACGAAAGGGTATGTGCTGAATTTCTCACGTGCCTTTTGGTACGAGATGCGCCGACATGGTGTACACGTGCTGGCTGTAACGCCAGGTTCGATAGATACGCCATTGCTGCCATTCCCCGATATGTTTGCCAAGTTGCTGCGCGTCACACGTATCACGATGCCTCCGCAGAAACTGGTACATCGTGCGCTGCATGTGCTCTTCAAGACCAGGCGCAAGCGTTGCATGCCGGGTGCATGGAACTATATTATCGTGCCGATTATCAATCACTTACCCGATTGGATTGTATTCACAGCAATGCACTACCTGCCTCAGTTTAAGCAGGAATCGTAGTGAGATATGGCAGCGCTAATTCCATATTTGCAGGTCGAGAACCTAACGAAATCCGTAGGATCCAAGCGATTGTTTACCAATATCTCCTTTGGTGTCAACAAGGGAGATCGAATTGCATTGGTGGCAAGAAATGGAGTGGGGAAATCTACTCTGATGAATATCCTCATGGATCGTACGGATTATGACGACGGTCGCATCACATGGAGACGCGATTTGCGAGTGCATTATCTGCCACAAGATCCGGAGATATTGCCTGGTGAGGAGCACCTGTCCGGTGGACAACGCAAGCGATTGGCTATCGAGCGCGTACTGGCAGACGAACCGGATATGCTACTGCTGGATGAGCCCACTAACCACCTTGATTTACAATACGTTATATGGCTTGAGGAGATGCTACGCAAGTCTAATCTGACGATACTGATGGTGACGCACGACCGCTATTTTCTTGATCGTGTGTGCTCGGATATCATCGAGATGGATCAGAACTCCATTTTCACATATCATGGCAACTACTCCTACTATCTGGATAAACGTGCGGAACGAATGGAGCAGATGGTTGCTGAGACAGACAAGGCACGTAATCTGTATCGCACCGAACTGGATTGGATGCGACGCATGCCACAGGCACGTGCGCACAAGGCGCAGTATCGCATCGACAGTTTCTACGAACTGGAGAAAAAGGCAAAGCGCAGCATCCAGGAATCGGACGTCAGGTTGGAGGTGCAGTCCGGCTACATAGGCAATAAAATCTTTGAGGCGAAGGCCGTCAGCAAAGCCTTTCCAGCAATGGACGACAAACCGGAACTGACTATCTTACAGAACTTTAACTACGTCTTCTCCCGTTACGAGAAATTAGGCATTATCGGTAATAATGGTACCGGTAAATCCACTTTCTTGAAACTGTTGTTGGGCGAATTGGCACCAGATTCCGGGTGCTTTGACATAGGAACGACGGTTCGATTTGGCTATTATTCGCAACAAGGCATACAGTTTGATGATGGCAAAAAGGTGATTGATGTGGTGTCGGATCTGGCAGAGACGGTGGACTTGGGTAATGGAGATCGACTGAGTGCCACTCAGTTTCTGCAGCACCTCCTCTTCTCTCCCGAGCAGCAATACGACTATGTGGAGAAATTGTCGGGTGGAGAAAAAAGGCGTCTGTACTTGTGCACGGTACTTATGCGCAATCCTAATTTCCTGATATTGGATGAGCCGACCAATGACTTGGATATCCCTACATTACAGGTACTTGAGGAGTATCTCCGCAATTTCAAAGGTTGCCTGATTGTGGTGAGTCACGACCGCTATTTCATGGATAAAGTGGTGGATCACCTGTTCATCTTCAATGGGCAGGGATTGATTCGTGACTTCCCGGGCAACTATACTCAATATCGTATAGAGCAGCAGGAGACACGCTCGATGACGGATGGTGCCACGGAGAAAAGCAAACCTGCTCCCTCAAACGAGAAGAAACGACTGAACGACGAGCAGAAACCGAAGCGATTGTCCTTTAAGGAGAAGCAGGAGTTGAGCGAACTGGAGTCCCTCATTCCGCGATTGGAGGAAGAGAAGGCGCAACTGGAGACGGCGCTATCCGGTGGCCTCACATCTGCAGAGCAGATTGCTGAAGCAAGTCAGCGATACCAGGAGGTGAAGGATGAATTGGACATGGCGGAACTTCGTTGGTTGGAACTAAATGAATGATTACTAATATATTAAATCTATATCGTATGAATAAGAACACATGTATGCGTGTCATGGCATTTGTGCTGACACTCTTTGTTTTAGCAGGTTGTACCAACAGCGGACACACCCTGACATCTGCCACCGGAACTATCTACGAGTGCCTGGTAGTTATGAATTCCAAACCTCTGAGTCAGGAGGAGCTGCAGCAGGTAGGGGCAGTCCAGAACCAGACCGGCTCTGCTTATCAGGAGGATGTGACCACTACCTATGACTTGGTCAAGTTGACATTTGGGGAAGATATGCCATGCTTGCCACAGATGGAGCCATACTTCAAGTTGACGCAGGTACCGGTAGCGGCATTTGATAGTTATCTAAAACCTACACGTAACATCCTGTTTGTAGATATCAATCCCGAGAAATATACGCAGACCAAGGCAAAAGTATCGACCAACAGATGGTCAAAACCACAAGCCTACTATCACATACAAGCACCTACAGATGAGGACTTTGTGAACTATTGGCTGGAGCATGGACAAGAGGTGAGAGATTGGTTTGTGAAGGAGGAAATTCGCCGTCAGGTGAAGTTCTATCGTGCCTCTACCAACAAGGATGCTCGTGCTGCGTTGGACAAGCGCATGGGTGCCGACATGCTGATACCGGAAGATTACATGCTCATCATGGATACGACATTGGTGCTTGATGATAAATGTGCTGATTGTCAAGTCGTTTGGTGCTGCAATAACAAGGGCGCAATGCGTCGTGACATCGTGGTGTACAGTTATCCGTATGTAGATAAGGAGACCTTCACACAGGCATATCTCAATCAGAAGCGAGACGAGGTGTTGGGCAAGATTATTACCGCCAGCGTAGAGGGGAGCTACATGGGAACAGAGTACAAGGTATTTCCTCCTATGATGCAGTTTGTCAGTGGATTAGAGCCTGTGAAGGGTGAGTTTTATGCTGCAGAGGTTCGTGGTCTGTGGAAGATTATGAATGGTGAAGCAATGGGTGGTCCGTTCGTTAGTCTCACTCGTTTGGACGAAGCTGCCAATCGTGTGATAACTGCCGAGACGTTTATCTATGCCAGTGGACAAAAGAAGCGCAACGCCCTTCGCCAATCGGAGGCCATCCTCTACACTCTGCAACTGAGTTACGAGCGCAACCAACTGAACGAAGTTAATGTGCAGCATTAACTACCTGCTAACAGAAGTAACGAAGATGTAACCTAAGGACACTTGGGCAAGACACAGACAAAAATAAAAAGAGCGAAAAGATGTGCAAAATCATCTTTTCGCTCTAATTGAATGTGTGTGAAAGGGGATAGATTATCGGTAGAGAACCCAATGGATGGGTTAGCGGTAGAGAATCATGGCAGATTCTGCAGGTACTACAACCTTGCCCTCTACGAAACCAAGGCTCTCGCTGAGACTCACCTTACCATCACGAACGGCAATGTCGTACTCGCCATCGAGTAGGATGGTGGTCGCCGTGCGGTTGGCATTCAGAATAACAATAATATCACTCCAACTATCATTCACAGCACCACCATTGATCTGGAAGGCAATGCACAACTTAGGCGAATCAATGAAATGTACGTTCTCGCGAACCAAATCAGCACTACCCATATAGAATGCAGGGTGCGCCTTGCGGAGAGCAATCATATCACGATAGTAATTAAAGACACTGATATTCTGCGCTTTGAGGTCCCAGTTGATGGCATTGATTGAGTCCGGACTGCAGAAACTATTGTGCACACCCTTCTTGTCGCGCAGCACCTCTTCACCACACCAGATGAATGGTATTCCCTGTGAAGTGAGAACCGCTGTCTGACCGAGCATATCCAGCTTCTCAAGTTCGCCTTTCTTCAGACGGATGCTGGCTTTCAGGCGATCCGTGAGCATCATATCATCGTGGCAACTGATGTACGAAATCATCTGTGTGGGCTCTACACACCATGCCTCGCTGGAGTGGTTAACTCGAGAATAATCCACCTCTGGATGCTCGATGCAACCCACCAAACCGCACTTTACGCTCTCCTCGTTGTCGGGTAGGGCAGCTAGGAACGCACCTACATGGTCATCAAAGAACGGTCCACGCAATCCATCGCGCATGTCGTCGCAGAAAGCAGCAATACCCGGCATATGAGGAATATGTGCCTTAAGTGCCAGTTGCTCAGTAGGAATCTGCGCACCACCAGCCGTCCAACCTTCTCCCAGCATGATGATGCTCGGGTCAATCTCGTTGAGCATTCTGCGGATTTGATTCATAGTCTCGATGTCATGAATACCCATCAAATCAAAGCGGAAACCATCAATGTGGTATTCCTCTACCCAATAGCGAACCGACTCCAGCATGAACTTGCGCATCATCGGGCGCTCGCTGGCAGTCTCGTTGCCACATCCGCTGGCGTTTCCTAATTCGCCATCAGGAGTCATGCGATAGAAATAGCCCGGAGCCGTCTGGGTGAAATTGCTGTGCTCCACATCATATGTGTGGTTGTACACCACGTCCAGAATAACTCGCAGACCCGCCTGGTGGCATGCTTGAATCATCTGCTTGAACTCGCGAATACGACATGCAGGATCAGCGGCATTGGTACTATACGAACCCTCCGGTACGTTGTAGTTCTTGGGATCATATCCCCAGTTGTACTTGCCACCTGCAGCAGCACCACTCTCCAGCACAACAGCCTCGCCATCAGCATTTTTCTCATCGATGGAGCCAAAATCATACGAAGGGAGGATTTGGATGTGAGTCACACCCAATTCGCGCAGATGATCAATACCAGTAGTAAGTCCAGCATCCGTCTTGGTGCCAGCCTCGGTGAGAGCCAGAAATTTGCCGGAATGCTGAATATTGGCACTTGGATCAATAGAGAAATCACGATGGTGCATCTCGTAGATGATGCTGCTCTGAATGCCATTCAACTCGGGACGAACATCTTGGCTCCAGCCATCAGGATTGGTGGTGGACATGTCAATGATAGCACCGCGCTCTCCGTTGATACTTACGGCTTTAGCGAAGATACCCGGTGTCTCATGTACCGGATAAGTAGAGGTAGGATCATAGACTGTGAACGTATAAAAAGTGCCGACCAGATTGCCATTTTGCTTGGCAGTCCACGAGCCGTCCTTCTCTCGCTGCATGAGAATGCGCTCGGCAGGCTCTGTGGTGGTAGCATCGGCATAGAGTGACAAAAATACGGAATCGGCATTCGGACACCATATTGAAAATAACGTGCGGGCGGGCGTGTAGAACACCTCCGCAACACTTCCCTTCTTAATAGGGTACTCATCTACTGATTGGTAATCAGGTTTCTGCACGGTACATGCAGAAAAGAGGGCAATAGTAGCCATTATGACAAGTTTGCTTTTCATTGATTTAAATTTGTGGTTAGTAATTTTTTGCAAAGGTACGAATATTTATGCAAATAGAAAAGAAATACACTAAAATATTTTATTTTAGAGACAAAAATATACATTTTTTTTAGTTTTTATTTGAAAGATTTGCATATTTGGCATTTTTTTTGTAATTTTGCACACTGAAAAGTTATGCGTAAGATATTTAAAAACATATTATTGCTATTAAGCATTGCAGCAGCCGCTCCCCTGCTGGCTCAGAATGGTACCTCATCACCATTTTCGCGTTATGCGTACGGAGACCTGAATGACAATGTACCCACGGCGTATCGTGCAATGGGTGGCGTAGGAATCGGCATGCGTGGCAACAAGGTAATCTGCTCGGCTCAGCCGGCATCGTACACAGCCTGTGATAGTTTGACATTCATGTTTGATTTGGGTGCCAGTGTAGGGTGGTCCACATACAAAGATGCCAATGGCACAAGAAACAAAGCCAATGGTAATCTGGAGTATCTGACAGTACAATTTCCTCTTTACAAGAAATGGGTGGCATTCTCAGCGGGTGTATTACCTTATTCGTCAGTAGGTTATGATATTCTGCTCAGTCAGACAGTGGATGCCAATACCCACGCAATCAAGTCCTATCAGGGCAATGGTGGTATCAACGAAGTATATGGCGGATTGAGTGTTAATATCTGTGATTGGGCAGCGCTGGGAGCCAATGTTTACTACATGTTTGGCGATATTAACAACACACGAACATTGACATTTGCGGAAACCAATCTCGTATCGGTGGCACAGTCAACCGTATTGCATGTGAGCAGCGTACGATTCCGCGCAGGTGCTCAATTATTCCACACGTTCAGCGATCATACCGTAGTATTGGGCGGAATATTTGAACCTAAAGTGAACCTAAACAGTGAGTTATATGTACTGGACGTGACCAATGAAATAGGTATCAGCGATACCACCGGCGGTTTTCAGATGCCAATGACCTATGGCGCCGGAATCAGTTATTGCTGGGGAGAAAGATTGACCATTGGATTTGATTATCAGCGCCAAAACATGGGGGACGTGAAATTCATATTTGAAGATGAAGTGCTCGTCAATCGCAACAGATACAGTGTGGGTGTAGAATACCGACATAATCCGTTGGGAAGAAAATACGTGGAGCGCATGTCTTGGCGAGTAGGATGCAACGTGTCGGATTCGTATGTCAATAGCAATCTGGCAAAAGACCTTACCGTAAGTTTAGGTATAGGATTGCCGCTTCGCAATGTAGGAACCGTCTTTAATGCCTCCATCGAATACAACCATCGCGGCTCAGACCAGCTGGTAGAGAATTCTCTGAAACTGACATTAAATGCCTCGATTGCAGAGAATTGGTTCTTTAAACGTAAATTATAAAAACAACAAAAAATATTAATCATCATGAAAGCAAAATCATTGTTTATCATTGCATTAGCTGCTGCAATACCGGCAATGGCATGTGCAAAGAAGCCCAAAAAAGGAGAGGTTGAACCTCAGGTAGAGGAGCAACAAGTAATGGACGAAGGTGAGGATCCTGTCATCACAGAGGAGTGCCTACAAAATGTAAGTCTCTTTAACCAAAGTGTGAAAAACAAACAATTTGCAGATGCATATGAGCCATGGTGGGAAGTGTACAACAACTGCCCAAATGCCAATAAAGCAATCTATTCTCAGGGAACTAAGATCCTGGAGTGGAAGTTTGAGAATGCCGCATCTGATGCGGAAAAAGATGAGATTCGCAAGCTTATTCTTCAGCTACACGACAAGCGTATGCGTTATTTTGGAGATGATCCAAAATATCCGAAGGCATACATCCTGGGTCAGAAGGCATTGGATTATTGCACCTATTTCCCTGAGGATGAGCTGAAAGAGAAAGCATACGGATGGCTCAAGCAGTCGATTGAAGGTATGGGTAACAACTCGCAAATCCTGGTTCTGAGTAAGACAATGGATCTGTCGTATGGTCTGTACAAGTCGAATCCTGATAAATATGGTGAGCAAATCATCAACGATTATCAATTGGTATCCGGTATTCTCTCTGCACAGGCACAGGACCCAACCAACAAGAATGCCGCTGCTGCTGCCAGCAACAAGGATCGCGTAGATCAGATCTTTGCAAGTTCCGGTGCTGCTGACTGCGCTAAGTTGGATGAGATTTATGCTTCTATCGTAGCAGCCAATGCTACCAACTTGGAGACCCTTACCAAGATTGCTAAACTGTATCAGCGCGTTAAGTGCACAGAATCAGAGGCTTATTTCGCAGCATGTGAGTACTCACACAAGTTGCAGCCTACAGAGGAGTCTGCTGCTGGTTGCGCTCGTATGGCAATGAAGAAAGGTGACTATCGTTTGGCAATTGACTATTTTGAGCAGGCTATTTCGATGTCAGATTCTGATGAGGATGATGATGACTATCCAGAGGATTACCTCGTTAGCATCGCTAAGATCTATTTCGACCAGTTCAAGAACTATCCGCAGGCTCGTACATATGCACGCCGCTCTTTGGATCGTCTGTCGGAGAATAGTGAGCCATCAGATCGTAGCCGTTGCTATATCCTGATTGGTATGTGCTATGCTGCATCACAGCCTTACTCGGCTCCTGATTACCCAGCTGCTAAGGCTGCCATCTTGAATAAGTCTGTATTCTGGGCTGCTGTTGATCAGTTCCAAAAGGCTAAGAAGGCTGATCCTAGCAACACCGATGTAGATAAACTGATTGCTGCATATAGCAAGTACTTCCCAACCAAGGAAGAGATGTTTGACCTGCCGGGTGAGTTCGGTGGTGCAACATTCACAGTCGGCGGTTGGATCAATGAAACAACCATTTGCCGTCCAGCAAAGTAATAGGAATTGATTAATAATCAATCACATATCAGAGCAAGCATCGTCATCCTGTGGGTGGCGGTGCTTGTTTTGTCAGCATGCCGTAAAGAGGTGAAGCACTATACGGATGCCGTCTCGGACAGAGCCAACATGCCTGTACTGGAGACACATAACGTCACGACATTGATATCCGACTCTGGTATCACGAGGTACCGAGTCACAGCACCGATTTGGACAGTCTATGATAAGTCCAATCCACCGCATTGGGAATTTGAGAAAGGGGTATTTTTAGAGCAATTTGATTACAACCTGGATGTAGCTGCCTCCATCCAGGCTGACTATGCCTACTACAATGAGGAGATGCAGATGTGGTTTATAAAAGGGAATGTGCATAGCATGAATAGAGAAGGGGAGCACTTCTATACGCCTGAACTATATTGGTCGCAAAAAGAGGAACGAATATTTTCGGATAAAGAAATCACTATTGTCAAAGAGACATCTACTATACAAGGAATTGGTTTTGAGTCAAACCAGGATATGACTCAATACACAATCAAACATCCTACAGGATATTTCCCTGTGAAGGAAGACTAAATTAATTATGCTGCTAAAAGGAAAAACAGCTCTGATAACCGGAGCATCAAGAGGAATAGGTCGAGCGATTGCTTTACGATTTGCAGAAGAAGGATGTAATATAGCATTCACATACCTGGAAACCGAAGATTTAGCAAGACAAACATGCGCAGAATTGCAGGAAAAGGGAGTATCTGCTAAGGCATACGTCAGCGATGCTGCTAATTTCGAAGCAGCTCATCAGGTTGTAAATCAAGTAATTGCAGACTTTGGGACAATCGATATACTGGTTAATAATGCCGGTATCACCCGTGATATCCTGATTCTGCGTATGGCAGAGAAGCAATGGGATGATGTGCTGAACGTCAATCTGAAATCTGCATTCAACTACATCCATGCCGTCACCCCATTTATGCTACGCAAGCGCAATGGCTCGATAATCTCTATGTCATCCGTAGTGGGACTGAATGGAAATGCAGGGCAGGCCAACTATGCGGCATCCAAGGCTGGACTCGTTGCGCTCACCAAGTCAACGGCTAAAGAACTGGGTAGCAGAGGAATACGTGCCAATTGCATTGCCCCAGGATTCATTGATACCGATATGACGGCATCAGTGTCAGAGTCGATGCACAAGGAATACATCCACATGATACCCATGCGCAGAATGGGAACTCCGGAGGATGTGGCAGGTGTTGCGCTATTCTTGGCTTCCGATCTGTCTGGCTATGTATCCGGTGAGGTACTACAGGTCAATGGTGGTATGAATTAGTATTTACTTCCTCTTACCACGCACGTAGTAGTCCCATAAGATACTACGCTTGATAATAGTATTCGGGTAGGCAACACATGTCTGCTCGATATTTTTTTGTCGCTTAGGGTAGAATGCGGGTAATAAACGCAAGAAATCTATTCGAGCGCGAACGACAGCACGGGCATGTGAAAGTCTGCCACTTATCAAGAACTGTAGGGCAGCGACATTATCCAGAATCCATCGTATTGCCAGTATTGTCCAGACCTGGCGCGTGGTACCATTCTTGTAAATCATCAGCAGATTGTTGCGGAAATTCAGGTAGGTCTTGTTGGGACTATCATAATTCAAAGAGCCTCCACCCAGGTGGTAAACGATGGAGTTGGGGATGCAGACAAGCTGGTATCCTCTACAATTCATTCTCCAGCAAAGATCTATTTCCTCCATGTGTGCAAAAAAATCCGAATCCAGACCACCTAATTCCTTATATATTTTCGTGCGCACGCACATGCATGCGCCCGAGGCCCAAAAAACGGGAGTAACAGTATCGTATTGTCCCCAATCCTGCTCGATATGATTCAGTATTCTGCCTCTGCAGTAGGGGTATCCCAATACATCCATAAATCCACCAGCGGCACCGGCATGCTCAAAGTATTCGCGTCTGTTCACACTACGAATTTTAGGTTGTGCAGCAGCTATATCAGGGTGTGTGTCCATGTGGCGAATGAGGATGTCTGCCCATTGGGGTGTCACTTCGACGTCAGAGTTTAGTAATATAACATACTCAGAATCAATCTGTTCGATGGCTTTGTTATATCCTTCTGCAAATCCATAGTTATGATCCAATACGATACGCCTGACAGTAGGAAATTGCCGAGATAGAATATCCAGGCTATCGTCATTCGAGCCATTGTCAGCAACGATGACTTCGTAATCTGGATTGGTAGTGTAGTGGACTGCCGAGGGCAGATACTTCTGTAGCATCTGCGAGCCATTCCAGTTGAGTATGATGATGCTACATTTCATGCCTGGTTGCGTTTGTATTTCCATCTGTTGTGAGTCCATAGCCATAATTCCGGCTGCTCCAATATGTTTTTCTCTAATATGCGAGCGTATTTTTCAGTAATTCCGTTTTCCGATTCTTGATTGGGGAACTCGGTCAGAAGCTGTATATCTACCACATAATATCCGCGTTTGGGACTTCTAATGTAGAAATAGGTCACTGGATAGTTAAATTTACGGCTTAGAACCTCTGTGCCATCCATGAAACTTGTCTCTTGATGCAAGAACTCTGTCCAGTAGTGTGCTTTTTTCGGGGTAGGTTTCTGGTCTGCCAACATACCTATCATGGTGGGGATGTGTTTGCTACGATTACCCACCATATATCGCAATAATTGGCGTTTCTCCACAATCTCCGGACTACGTTGACTTCGAATGTCTCGCATGAGCACATCCATGGATGTGTTTTTCAGTTGTTTATAGACTCCTACGACCTTGGCATTCGGTGTCTTCACTCTTTTAGCGATATCCAGCAGCCATTCCCATGTGCCCATATGTCCCATTGTGGCAATTACGCCACCATATTTTTGTACCATCTCGTCAAGGATCTCAACGTGCTGAAACTGCATATGCTCCTGCATGAAATTATCAGAGGCATGATAGCCATATATGATTCGAACAATCGTATCGCAGAAATGGTGATAGAAGTGCTTAATAATAGTAGTCTTCTTGTGCGAAGGTATGTTAGGAAATGTATTGTCTACATTCTTCGCAACAACTATCCTCCTATATCTAAATACGTGATATATAAGAGGATAGAGTAGATAATCGGACACGAAATAGTGAACCGATAGTGGAATATGGGATAATATGGAAAACAGTCGTCTAATCATCGTGCCGGAGTATCAATCTTCCTCCTCGTACCAGCCATTTTCGATTCCGTATTGCAATTCTGCATCCAGAATGATTTGTATTTGTACGGCAGTGATGGTACGTTTGTCTTTCTTTGCCTCTTGGAGTACAAAGTCCAATTGCTCGGTCTCGTCTACTTCTCCTTCTTGATAAATCATCTCGCCGGTTTGTTCGTCTTCGATCAATAATCCAACTTCCTCCAGATAGTTATCCACACTATCCAAAACGAATAAAATATCATCTTGGGTGAGTCCTTGACGATCCTGTTGGGGAATTGCATCCCAGATAAATTGCACTTGCTCGCGCTCTTCAGCGTCCATTAGAGACATTTCAATAGAATTATTTTCCATATTTTTTCAAAATTATTTGCAAAAGTACAATTTTTTTTGTAATTTTGCAAGCAAAATCGTGAAAATATGAATAATTTTGTACAACGTACACTATCTGGGGCTGTTTATGTAGGTCTGGTAGTAGCATCTATATTGGTTCATCCCATCTTTTTTGGAGTATTGTTTACTATTGTTACTATACTGGCAATCAGAGAGTTTCATGCGTTAATGCACTCTACTGCATGTGTCAAATGGGGATCCGCTATAGCCGGTGGATTGCTATTTTCGATTTTTTTCTCTTTGTGCAGTTCGTATGCTTCTGTCGTATTACCAGTTTTACCGATTTTGGGATTGATCTACGCCATTCTAATCATATCTCTACTGATAGCAGAATTATTTGCCAAATCAGATAATCCTATACATAATTGGGGATATATCTTGGGCTGTCAGATGATGATTGCTTTGCCTTTTGCTGCCATGAATTATATTTATTCGTTGGGCGAATGGATATTGTTGGCGCTGTTCATCACCATCTGGGTGAATGACTCGGGTGCATATTGTGTAGGCAGCTTACTATCAAAACGTAAAGGGGGAAATCATAAGATGTTTCCTCGTGTAAGTCCCAATAAATCATGGGAGGGTTTGATTGGAGGTATATTATTTGCTCTATTGGCGGGATATGTATTTTACCTTCTGGGTTGGATGGCAGGATGGAACCTGGGGCTGGTACTGTTCTACACCTTATTGATTTCTGTGTTTGGCACGCTGGGTGACCTCATGGAGAGTCTGATGAAGCGTACAATCGGAGTTAAAGATTCTGGTTTTTTCATGCCCGGACACGGAGGCGTATTAGATCGATTTGATAGCATATTGTTGGCTACACCTATTGTCGCAATAGTGCTGTTCTTTTTGAGTTTGGCATTATAATCCTCTCGTTATGAGTAAAAAAGTAGCTTTAGTATTGGCTTCAGGTGGAAGTCGAGGAATGGCTCATATAGGTGCCATTGAGGAGTTGGTCAGCCGTGGGTATGAGATATCGTCTATAGCCGGCTGTTCTATCGGCAGTTTGATAGGCGGCATCTATGCTTCTGGTAAATTGGCCGAGGCGCATGAGTGGTTTTGTCAGCTGGACAAGCAGCAGATTTTATCTCTGGCAGATATTTCGCTTGGCTTTAGCCATGTGGTGCGTGGAGACAAGGTTCTGCGAGCAATACAGGAGTTTGTGCCGGATCGTAAGATCGAGAGTTTGCCGATACCGGCAGCATTTATTGCTACGGATATTGTTCATGCCAAGGAAGTGGTCTTCCGTTCTGGAAGTCTGTTTGATGCTATCAGAGCATCTATTTCAATCCCGATGTTCTTTCGTCCTGTTCGATATAAAAACACTTTTCTCGTGGATGGTGGTCTAATCAATCCATTTCCTCTCAATCAGGTGGCAAGAACCGATGGAGACATTCTGGTAGGAGTGAATATCTCGGCGCAGGACACCATGGGTATCAAATCCAGCGAAAATAGTATTGACCTTCCCGAGGTTCCACATATGTTGCAGCGATTTACGCATCTTGCAGATCGATGGGAACAGATCACGGAGAGGATAGAGCATCACGTACATGAGCAGGATGAGGACTCCATTCCTATGGAGTTTAATTATTTCTCTCTGATCAATCGATCGATTGATGTACAGATTCAACGAAATGGGCAACTCATGACTCATTTTTATCAACCGGACATTTTAGTAGAGATGCAGCAGAACGAATATACAACCTTTGATTTTGATAAGGCAGAGGAGATTCTGAATGCAGGTAGAGAGAGGATGCGGCTGGCATTGGATAAGTTCGAGGGAAAAGAGTAGGTTACAGACAATTTATTTTTTTACAATTTATGGCGTAGAAATGTGAATCATTTTTTACGCCGTATTTTTGTGAACTTCACAATGTAAATCATGTGGATATTCACACATGAAACGCAAGCGGAATTGAATATACATTTCAACTGTGAACAGCAAAGATATTTTATAATCATGTGAATTTTGTATTATAAAATTGTTCCACGCGCATACAGCATGTACTAACGAACAAAAGTTAACCGTTTATATATCAATAGATATGACGTTTACTTAAAGTAAAGTAATATTGAATACATGTTGAAAACTGTTTTGGCTGCCATCAATTGTTTATTTTATATATTAAAATGTAGTAAGTTGCTATTTTTCAGTCGTATATACATCACACTTAAAGTGTTTCATAAGGGGTATATTGAGGAGATATACTACTGTGAATCTCTTATACGCTATCTGTGAATTGTGTGTGCATTTTGCAGATGTGAATTGCACTCAAGAATAGTTTATTTTCTGTAAACATTTGCATATGTGAAATAATTTTCGTATCTTTGCACTCGATTTTGAAATTAATATTCTATTCTGAGAATCGGATATTTGTACAGCACAGTAATTTAGAATAAAAATATGACAGAGAGAGAGCGTTTAATTAAGGTCATGGAGAGTGAGGGATTGACCGCAAAACAATTTGCACAAGAGGTCGGAATACAACCTGGCACCATATCAAATATTGTTGGTGGAAGAAACAATCCCAGTCTGGATGTTTTGCAACGAGTAATGAATCGATATAGAAGTCTTTCTTCCGATTGGATGTTCTTGGGAGTTGGACAGATGTATCGTCCTAATGGTGAAATGCCGAGTCAAACATTATTTGATATTCGTCCTGAAGAACGTGTGGAGCAGCAGGATTCTGTTGTGCCATCGTCAGGCATAAGCACAAAAAAAGTGGAGCAGCTTGTTGCTACTCCACAAGTGGGCAAGTCGATTGAGAAAATAGTAATTTTCTATTCCGACGGTACGTTTGAAGAACGTTAACGTTTTACTTCAGACGTGCCTTGATGGCTTTGGTTGCCTCCTCATAACCCGGTTTCTCCAGCAGGGCAAACATGTTCTTCTTGTATGCCTCTACACCCGGTTGGTTAAATGGATTAACGCCCAGCAGGTAACCGGAGATACCGCACGCACGCTCGAAGAAATAGATGAATTGACCGAGATTGTACTCATCTACCTTCTCAAATTGTACCAGAATATTAGGTACACCACCATCTACGTGTGCCAATTGTGTGCCTAATTCTGCCATCTTATTCACCTCATCTACACGCTTGCCGGCCAAGAAGTTCAGTCCGTCCAGGTTAGCCTCATCGTGTGGGAAGATCACGGTCTTATTACTCTTCTCGATAGATACTACGGTCTCAAATATGGTACGCTCGCCATCCTGAATCCATTGACCCATTGAGTGCAGATCGGTAGTGAAATCGCAGCTTGCTGGGAATATACCCTTGTGATCCTTACCTTCAGACTCTCCGAATAGTTGCTTCCACCACTCCATGAAGTAGTGCAATTTCGGGTTGAAATTAACGAGAATCTCAGTCTTCTTACCAAACTGATAGAGCGTATTACGCATAGCAGCATACTGTGCGGCAGGGTTTTGCTCGTATGGTACATCCACACCAGTAGCCTTCTCCATGTCCTGTGCACCACGTACCAATTGCTTGATGTCATGACCAGCGCAAGCGATAGCCAGCAGACCTACAGGGGTGAGTACAGAGAAGCGTCCGCCTACGTTATCAGGAATAACGAATGTCTTGTATCCCTCGATTTCTGCGGTCTTGCGTGCAGCACCTTTCTCCTTATCAGTTACGGCTACAATCAGTTCCTTGGCTTGCTCTTTGCCGACTTGCTTCTCCAGCATGGTCTTCAGCAGACGGAATGCAAGGGCAGTCTCGGTGGTAGTTCCAGACTTCGAAATATTGATAATTGCGAAGGTCTTTCCTTCCAGAAGTTCCATCAAATCAGCCAGATAGTCTTCGCCAATATTGTTACCGGCATAAACTACGCGTGGGTTATTTCCATTCAGCCCGAAGGTGTGATCCAGAGCCTCATTAACGGCACGCGGCCCCAGATAGCTACCACCGATACCGGCTACTACGATGATTTCAGCCTTCTCGCGCAGTACATTTGCGGTAGCTTGTACCTCGTTAAGGAACTCTTCGGTGAGAGACGATGGGAGGTGAACCCAACCCAGGAAATCGTTACCAGCGCCCAAACCAGACTCCAGTAATTCGTTAGCTGCTGCTGTTGCGTTGGCTACAGCCTGCAGACTGCCTGCAGGTACAAAGCACTCTGCATTTTTGATTGTAAGTTTCATAATATTGGTGTTTTATATTTTGTTCATTTATGCCTTCCTTCCCGATGAGAGGTCAGGTGATGATTTATTGTAGTCGGGTGGTCAAAGCCTGAATCACTCGGCTTGGTGTCATTTGCTGGTACAGAATCTCATACATGGCTTGCACAATCGGCAAGTTGACATGATAGCGCTGGTTGGCTTTCCAGATGCACTCTGTGCCATAGTATCCCTCCGCCACCATTTCCATGTCGATTTGTGCCGCTTTGACTGAATAACCGATACCAATCATTTGTCCGAATTGACGGTTTCTGGAGAATCTGGAGTAGGTTGTTACCAGCACATCTCCCAGATAACCAGAGGCGTCCGCATCGCGCTTGACGTTGTTGACAGCTGCCAGGAATCTGTTGATTTCTTGTACGGCGTTGCTGACCAGTACAGCCTGGAAATTATCTCCGTAGTGTAGTCCTGTACACATTCCAGCAGCGATGGCGTAGATATTTTTCATCACAGAGGAATACTCTAAACCTACGATATCGTTGCTGATTGTGGTGTGAACATAGTCTGTTGCGAACACACGTGCCACTTCGCTGGCCTTTTTCTCGTCCTCACAACCGATGGTCAGATAGCTGAGGCGCTCCAGAGCAATCTCCTCTGCGTGACATGGACCGGCGATGACGGCGATATTTTCGTTGGGAACATTGTATTTGAGGTGCAGGTAGTCGCTGATTATCATGTTCTCATCTGGGATCATACCTTTCACGGCACTAACCACCAGTTTTTGTCTGATAGAGCGACGTATCTTGTTGAGTGTCTGCTTGAGGTATGGCGACGGAACAGCCAGTATCAAGATGTCGGAAGCAGCAATCACCTCGTTGATATCCGACGAGAATTCGATTCGACTGGTATCGAATGGGGTATTGCTCAGGTAGGAGGGGTTTTTGTGTGTATGTTCAAACTCCTCAATCACTTCTTGGCGACGAATGAACCAGTTGATACTGGGTTCGTTGGCCATGACGATTTTGGCTAATGCGGTGGCCCAACTGCCACTACCAAGTATGGCTACATGTCGTTTTTCCATAATTTATGCTTCTGGTTTCATGGTGGGGAAGAGTAGTACCTCCTGGATGGTGGGTTGTCCTGTCATCAGGATTGCGAGACGGTCGATACCGATGCCGATACCCGAAGTAGGAGGCATACCGTATTCCAGCGCACGCATGAAGTCGTGATCGATAACCATTGCCTCGTCATCGCCCTTGTCAGCAAGCTTCATTTGCTCCACAAAGCGGTTGTATTGGTCGATTGGGTCGTTGAGCTCAGAGTAGGCATTAGCCAACTCCTTACCGTTCACCATCAGTTCAAAGCGCTCGGTCAGACCTGGTTTGCTGCGATGCATCTTGGTGAGCGGAGACATCTCAACGGGGTAGTCTGTGATGAAGGTCGGCTGGATGAATGTCCCCTCGCAGGTCTCACCAAAGATCTCATCAATCAGTTTGCCGCGTCCCATCTTGTCGGTATCTTCCACACCGTATTGCTTTGCAATTGCGCGAATCTCGTCCTCGGACATATTTGTCAAGTCGTGGCCGGTCTTTTCCTGAATGGCCTCCAGGATTGGCAGACGGCGATATGGAGCCTTGAAATCAACCTCGTGGTCGCCAATCTGCACCTTTGTGGTACCATTGACGGCGATGGCAATCTTCTCCAGCAATTGCTCGGTGAAGCTCATCATCCAGTTGTAGTCCTTGTATTGCACATACAGCTCCATGCAGGTGAACTCAGGGTTGTGACTGCGGTCCATTCCCTCGTTGCGGAAGTTACGACCGATCTCATACACGCCCTCAAATCCACCTACGATAAGGCGCTTGAGGTAAAGCTCGGTAGCGATACGCAGATACATATCTACGTCCAGCGAATTATGGTGTGTAATGAACGGACGAGCACTTGCTCCTCCTGCAATCTGCTGTAGGATAGGGGTTTCCACTTCGGTGTAACCAGCCTCATCAAACACCTGACGCATTGTGCGAAGGATAGTGGCGCGTTTCAGGAACGTGGTCTTCACGCCATCGTTCACCACCAAATCTACATAGCGTTGACGGTAGCGTTGCTCCGGATCGTTAAAGCCATCGTATGCCACACCGTCCTTGTATTTCACGATAGGCAGCGGACGGAGCGACTTGCTGAGAACGGTCAGTTTCTGTGCATGAACCGAGATTTCTCCCATCTGCGTGCGGAAGACGAACCCCTCGATACCAATAAAGTCTCCGATATCCAATAATTTTTTGAATACCACATTGTACATCTGTTGCTCCACGGTGAGTGGCTCTGTGCAACCTTCTGGCACAGTCTGCTGGATATCATCGCGGCTCACATACACCTGGATTCGTCCTTTCGAGTCTTGAATCTCGATAAAGGAGGCTTTACCCATGATGCGTTTGGACATCAGTCGTCCGGCAATGGATACTTTCTCACCGGTGTGCCACTCGCCCTCCACGTGAGGTTGAGCGATGGCGTTACCATCAGCATCTGTCTCTGGATCAACGAATTGTGATTTGATATCAGTAGAATAGCCTGTTACTACATACTCTGCGGCAGGATACGGATCAATTCCCATATCTCGCATGGTTTGCAGACTTTGTCTGCGCACGATTTCTTGTTCGCTTAGTTCCATAATTAGTCTTTATACAAAATTTGCTACAAAGGTACTACAAATTTTTCACATATGCAAGCATAATGACGAAAAAAACAAAGTTGCAAGTAATGATGACCCCTTAGCGACCCCTTAGTGACCCACGGACGACCCACGGACGACCCACGGACGACCCACGGACGACCCACGGACGACCCACGGCTTATCCCTTGCTGATTCCATGGAGTTTCTCCAGCGCCAACAATGTGAGGCGAGAGAGGGCATAGTTGTCCAATTCCGACATGCTGATTGCCATCGTTTCGTCCATCTCAGGCAACTCCGACACCTTATATATATTAAATCGCGCGTGTAGGCGTTGGTGACTGAGGATATGTTTGAAGTCAAAATGCGGCACATCGGCATGGTCTATGAGGTGGTCCGCCTCCACGAGTGGAAACTCGTACAGATGTTGCCAGATGTCCTTTTCTTTGCGTTGTCGGATGAGTGTCTTGCCCTGGTCAGAGAGGTAGATGTTGTAGTTCAGATAGCGGTTGCGTAGTGTCGGACGAGGTTTGCGAATGGGCAACAGTTCAGCAGTTTCGTGTTGATAACCAAGGCAAAAGGCCTGCAATGGACACGCTTCGCATTCGGGCGATTGAGGTGTGCAATATAGCGCACCGAACTCCATAATGGCGGAGTTGAACAGCCGAGGATTGTCATGATCGAGCAGTTCCTCAGCCAACTGATGAAAATGTCGTTTGCCTGCCGACGTGTCGAATACCACATCCGAATCATAAAGTCGTGACAGCACGCGATACACGTTTCCATCCAAAGCAGGGTAGGCCTGATTGTAGGCAAACGAGGCAATCGCACCAGCCGTATAGTCGCCTATACCAGGCAGTTGCCTTAGTTCCGCCCACGTCGTCGGAAACGGCACTTTATGCTTTGCGTCTCCTTCGGATTCGGTTTTTGCTCCATCGTGCGAATTAACGATTTGCTTTGCTGCCTTATGTAAATTTCGCGCACGCGAGTAGTAGCCCAGTCCTTGCCAGTAGAGTAGCACCTCGTCTTCTGCTGCTGCCGCCAAACTTGCCACGTCCGGGAATCGCTCCACAAACCGGTGGTAGTATTCCATTCCCTGCACCACGCGTGTCTGCTGCAGGATGATTTCTGAGATCCAAATGCGGTAAGCATCGCTCGTCTCTCGCCAAGGCAAAATTCGATGGTTCTGCTCGTACCAACTGTATAATTTTGAGTAAAATAGCGTCTTATTCATGCCCGATTATTGAATTTTTCTGCAAAATTACAAAAAAATATCGAAAAATAGAATTTTTTTGCCCAAAAATTTTCGTATTTCAGTTATTTTTAGTAACTTTGCAGCGATTTTCGCATCAAATGTAAATATTAATTACAAAAAATACAAAATTATGACAAAAGCAGAACTCGTAAATGCCATCGCTATCCAAACCGGATATGACAAAACTACGATCATGGCTATCGTTGAGTCTATGATGGAGAATGTTAAGAAGACCGTAGCTGAGGGAGAGAACGTTTACCTCCGTGGATTCGGTAGTTTCATCACCAAAACTCGTGCTAAGAAGATTGCTCGTAACATCTCAAAGAACACCTCAATCGTTGTTCCTGAGCACAAGATTGCAGCTTTCAAGCCATCGGATGAGTTTAATGAGATGCTCTAACTGAAATTTAAGTTTAACGATTAAATATTTAACAATATGCCAAACGGTAAAAAGCACAAGAGACATAAGATGTCCACTCACAAGCGTAAAAAACGTTTGCGTAAGAATCGTCATAAGCATAAGTAAGACGATTTCGTATCACTGAGCTTTGTGGCGTGACGTTTGCTTGGGCGCAAGCAGACGGGCCACAAGGCTTTTTTTATTGAAATATTGAAAATTACGTAGTTATGAAAAGCGAATTGATTGTTGACGTACAGCCCGACGAGATAGCTATCGCGCTCACAGAGGATGATCGACTACAAGAAATCAATCGCGAAAAGCGCAATGAGGACAATTTCTCCGTTGGAAATATCTATTGGGGAAGAGTCCGAAAGGTCATGCCGGCGCTAAATGCGGTCTTTGTCGATGTAGGTCATGAGAAAGATGCTTTTCTACATTATCTGGATTTAGGTTCAAATTTTAGAACGCTACAGACTTACGTTACCAAGGCTGTCAGCGACAGACGTCGCGTACCCGAAATGGGAAAAACACAACGTCAGCCGGAGGTGGGGAAGGAAGGACAAATTGCTGATGTTCTGAAGGTTGGAGATCAACTTCTCGTGCAGGTCATCAAGGAGCCTATCAATACGAAAGGTCCTCGACTAACTGCCGAAATCAGCATTGCCGGAAGAAATATGGTACTCATGCCATTCGCGGACAAAGTGATGGTGAGTAGCAAGATTAAGAAAGAATCGGAGCGGTCAAGACTTAAACAACTTGTCCAGTCTATCAAACCACAGGGATATGGCGTCATCGTACGCACCGTGGCACAAGACAAGAGAGTAGCAGAACTCGATACCGAGTTGAGTGTGTTGGTCAAGAGATGGGAAGAAGCGATTCGTACACTTCAGAAACCCAAAGAAGCAACCATTGACACCAAAACTGCTTCTAAAGACAAGGATGTAAGACTCATCAGCGAGGAACTGGGACGCACAATTGGAGTCATTCGAGATGTGTTGTCAACCGATTTCTCCAGCATTCAAATCAATGATGAGCAGATATTCGAAGAGGTGCGTCAGTACGTAGAACTCATCGCCCCCGAGGCCGTAAAAATTGTCAAACTATACAAGGACAAGCAACCGATTTTTGATAAGTTTGATATCACCCGTCAGATGAAGACGGGATTGGGAAGAACGGTTGGATTCAAGCAGGGTGGATACCTGGTTATTGACCGTACCGAGGCTCTTTTCTCTATCGACGTCAACTCTGGTAGTAAGAAAATCTATGATGACCAAGAGGAGAATGCGTTTCATTACAATATGCTCGCCGCTGACGAGATTGCGCATCAACTCCGCTTACGTGATATCGGTGGAATCATCATTATTGATTTCATTGATATGGATAACAAGGAGCACCAGCAGCAACTCTTTGAGCATATGAATAAGCTCATGAGTCGTGATCGTGCTCGACATAATGTACTGCCTCTCAGTAAGTTCGGACTGATGCAGATCACTCGACAACGCGTGCGCCCAGCGGTAGAAGTTGATGTGATGGAGGTTTGTCCCATGTGTATGGGAAAAGGTAAGGTGCAACCTACGATTCTCTTTACAGAACAGGTTGAAACTCAGATTATTGAAATGCGTGAGCGTTTTGGCTCACACCTGATTTTACATTTGCATCCTTTTGTATATGCGTATGCATGCAGAGGTTGGTTTAAGAGTCTTAAGTGGCAATGGCGTCTCAAGTATGGTATATCGCTTGTAGAAAACCAGAGTTTGGGACTATTAGAAACCAAATTTGTAGATCGAAAAGGAAACATCTTGAGTTTGTCCGCACCGAAAGACGTAGAGTCTGAAAAGAAAGTTGCTGAAACTAAGGTCGTTGAGCAACCAAAGAAGGAAGCGAAATCACAACCGGCAGAGCAACCCAAGAAGGAAGCGAAGCCACAACCGGCAGAGCAGCCGAAGAAGGAAGCGAAGCCGAAGGCAAAGCAAACAAAGGCAACGGAGGTTGCTCCCAAGCAAGAGAAACAAACCCAACCAGAAAAACCGAAAAAGAAGGAGAAGAAAGAAAAAACGGAGGTCGCAGAAGTTGCCATAGCAGAGCAACCTGCAGATGAAGCCCCCAAAGCGCCGAAAAAACGTAGGCCACGGGCAAAGAAAAAGACCAACGAAGAGAAAACTCCTACCAATGAAATAGTAATTGAACCTACTAATTCCAAAGAGTAGAAAAGCAAAGAGGATGTGCATCGTGCACATCCTCTTATTTCTCAGCCAATTACGTTCCTTAGTTCGTGATTTATCGTGTCATGGAGAATTTTTGCCAAACGATGGCATCACCTTCCAGTGTCCACGCTTGTAGTTGCGCGCTCGGCTGATATCCCAACGATTCGTACAAACGACTGCAAGCAGTATTCGACACATGGATTATAGCATACAGCATGCGCATATCTAATTGTAGAAAAGCATATTGCTCCAGCAGCACCACGGCTTGTTTGCCCAGTCCTTTTCCTCTGTAATCCGGTGCGATATACATCCCAATAGCCGCTCGTCGATTACGTATATCGTATTGAAACAGGTCTATACATCCAACTGTAGCCCCCTCATTTTCAATCACTAACCTGAGTTGACCATCCTTGTATATATCTCCTGTTGTAGATTCAATATATGCACGCAAGTCCTGCTGCGAGAGAGGATTGTGTGTGTCGGAATCAGCCCAGGATGACGAATCATTTTCCCATTGATAAAGGTAGGGAAGATCGGTCGGCTCTAATTTTCGAAGGCGCATCATCTTATCGAGGTCGTGTCTGTAATTGGATTCATCCAAATATTCGGCCAAGGAGTCCGGTCTTTCTGCGTGGTTCCTCCTCCTCAAATGACTGAGGTACAGGCTGATGCTGTTTGCCGGTATGAATCATCTGGTAGATGATTCCCCATTCCGGTAGTCCACCTAAGTTTCGATCGTCAATCCACAGATCAGCAGTCAGTTTGCGAGTAGTGTGATGCTCCGGCAGTTCCTCGGGATAGTTTGAATTAACAGCGTAGAACTCCAATCCGCGACTCTTGCAATAGTCCACGGCCTCGTCCAGCAATTCACCCTCGCGTACTGTCCACAGTATTAATTGGTGATGATCCTCCTGTTGTAGTTTCTTCAGAGTCTCTATGGCAAAAGGAATCGGTTTGCCAATGCGTGGGTACTCGTGAGTAACGATTGTGCCATCAAAATCTACTGCTATTACCATGATTTCTATTGTGTTAAAGTGTTTGTTGAATCATCATACTGCTACTACACCTGCGATGTGTGGGTGTGGGTCATAACCCTCCAGAGTGAAATCCTCGTAGTGGAAATCAAAGATGTTCTTTACATCAGGATTGATGCGCATCGTGGGTAGAGGACGTGGATCGCGCGTCAGTTGCAGATTCACCTGCTCAATGTGGTTGTTGTAGATATGCGCATCCCCCAGCGTATGTACAAAATCGCCTGCTTTGAGTCCCGTAACCTGCGCCATCATCTGCAGGAGTAGGGCATAACTGGCAATATTGAACGGAACCCCCAAAAAGATATCTGCTGAACGCTGGTATAATTGCAGAGACAGTCTGCCGTCCGCCACATAGAATTGAAATAGCGAATGACACGGCGGCAATGCCATGTTGTCAACTTCCGCCACATTCCATGCACTAACTATCATTCGTCGCGAGTCTGGTGTGTTCTTGATTTGATTCACCACATTCTGAATCTGGTCAATCGTACCACCTTGATAATCAGGCCAACTGCGCCATTGGTGTCCATATACGGGACCCAGTTCGCCATTCTCATCAGCCCACTCATTCCATATCCTCACGCCGTGCTCCTGCAGATAGCGCACATTCGTGTCGCCATTCAGGAACCACAACAGTTCGTATATGATGGATTTGAGGTGCAGTTTCTTGGTTGTCAACAGGGGGAATCCCTCCTCCAGATTGAATCGCATCTGATGGCCAAAAACGGAGTGGGTGCCTGTGCCGGTACGATCGGTCTTGATGGCGCCCTCATCGAGCACTCGGCGGCATAAATCGAGGTACTGTTTCATCGCTCTTAATACAATTTATAGGTGGTTTTCAGCACTTTAAACTCTGTTCGACGGTTAATCTGATTGCAGATTTCCTGTTGGTCTTTTGTCAATGAGAGTATGAAGTCTTCGTCCAATGTTTGCTCAATAGGAATAAACTTATACTTGTCGTGCAGCGCCTTATCTGCCACTACAGGACGATTCTTACCATATCCAACCGGAGTCAGTCGCTCTTTCTCTATGCCCTGTTTGATGAGATAATTTACAACCGATTCCGCACGTTTTTTACTGAGTTCTACGTTGCGTATCGAGTCACCCACCATATCGGTATGAGCTGATAACTCAATGGTAATGTTAGGGTTATCTGTCAGCATTTTGACAAGCGATTGCAATCCGGTCTCCGATGCAGGGGTCAACTCCCACTTACCAAATTCGTAGAAAATATTGTCCATCGTGATTGGACGACTGATTGGTGCCAGATTGAAGTCCTGAGAATAGGTCTTGCTGTCGCGCAGATCCAGAGTAGCGAGTGTATGCTTGGCATTCAGGTGTCCGCGTGCCGTGCAGAGCATTACGTAGCGCACATCCTTATTTAACTTGATTTTGTAGGTGCCGTCTCGGCGCACTTGTATCTTGCTGTTGGTGCCATCATTTCCCACCAGACGGATGCTGGCATCGCTGATTTTCTCGCCTTTATCATCGGCAACCACCCCCTCGATGTAGAATTCCATCTCCGGCAAAACGAAACTATAGATCTGCTCCAGTCCCTTCTTGGAATTGCGATTCGATGAGAAGAATCCGTTCTGCGAGTTTCCGGCAAAAGTGATACCGAAATCATCCTGGTTGGAGTTGAAAGGCGCGCCCATATTGTATAGTTCCCATCCGATTGGTTCAGCATCGCTGGTCTCAATCGTGGTATCTCGCTCGGCTTTGAAGATATCGAGTCCACCATAGCCGGGATGCCCTGTCGATGAGAAGTATAGCGTACCGTCCGGATGAATGCAAGGGTACATCTCGTCGCCCATTGTGTTGATCTTTGGACCCAGGTTTTGCGGCAGTCCCCATCCACTACCATCTTGCTCTACAAACCAGATATCTTTGCCCCCATATCCACTTGGAGCATCGCTGGCAAAATAAAGTGTATCGCCTGTTACACAGAGACTTGGGTGTCCTACGGTGATGCTGCTGTCGCGAAATAGTTTTAGCTCTTGTGGTTCACCCCATTCGCCGCTGGCACGGTTGGAGACATATATTTTCGCACCCAAATCTTGTCCGTTCACAGGGCAGGAGTAGGTGAAGTACATAGTCTTGCCATCTGCGGAGAAACAGCACACCCCCATCTCGGCTTTGCCTACTTTCTGCACCGAGTCGTTCTGTTGCTTGTTGTCATCATCAGACCCTTCCTCGCCATACAATCCCTCGGGTTGCTCTATATCTTCCCACTTGCCGGAAGCGTTTCGGCGTGTTTGGAATAGTTGAAAACTCTGTGCGCCGGTCACCGGACTTGGACGCATGAGCCTCTTCTTGCTGGAACTATTGTTGGTTCCCAATTGTCGATTGCTGGTGAACATGATAGCATCGGCATCCGTGCCGATGTATGCCGGAGCAAAATTAGCAGAGCGCTTTTGGTTAAAGTCCTTTGCCAGAGCCACTTTGTATCGGCTGGACTCTTTCTTCCACTCATTCACCTGTCGGCAGGCATACACTCCGGCTTTTGCCACATAGTTGTCGGGGTGTGCCTCCAGATAGATCAGGTAGTTCTTTTCTGCATCCTTGTATTTGCCTTGGTACTGCAGAACCTGCGCATTTCTCAGATACACAATCGAGTCTTGATACTTGTATCGAATGGCATTTTGGTAGTATTGCGACGCGCGCGTATTATTAAGGATTCTATAGCACTCGGCTTGGTTGAAGGCTACGTGGGCTTTCAAGTCTCTTTCCGACTTGGAATTGATGCGAGAATATACCGATTTATATATATCGGCAGCGTCGTAGTATTCACCTATTTCGTATTTTTTGTCGGCTCTTTTGACACGAGCTTTTACACTACAAGAACTTAGCCCCACAATCAGCAGGGCTAAGCTTAGCAATATGGATACCTTTTTGATCATCAATGCAATTCGTGTATAATCAGACCCGATCTGAGTTTGGGTTCAAACCATGTGGTCTTTGGTGGCATGATGTTACCCGAGTCAGCAATGTCGATAATCTGCTGCATGGTGACGGGGTAGAGTGCCAGCGCCATTTTCATCTCGCCACTATCTACGCGACGTTTCAGTTCGCCCAGACCGCGAATACCACCCACGAAGTCAATTCGTTTATCTGAACGCAGATCCTTGATTCCCAGTATCTTATCCAGAATTAGATTTGAGGAGATTGTCACATCCAGCACGCCGATGGGGTCAGCGTCGTTGTATCGATCGGCTTTGGCAGTCAGGCTGTACCATGTGCCCGACAGGTAGAGCGAGAAGTTATGTAGCGCCTGTGGTTTGTAGATCTCTGCACCTTGCTTCTCCACTACAAAATCCTCGTCTAATGCCTCCAGAAATTCCGCATCGCTCAGCCCGTTCAGGTCTTTTACTACGCGGTTGTAGTCTATGATATTCAGTTGGTTATCAGGGAAGCAAACAGCCAGGAAGTAGTTGTATTCCTCGTCTCCCGTGTGATGTGGATTTTGCAGTTTCTTCTCGTTACCAACCAGAGCAGCTGCCGCAGATCTGTGGTGTCCGTCGGCGATGTACATGGCAGGAATCTCCGCAAAGATACGTGTGATACGCTCGATGAGTGCCTTGTCATTGATTACCCAAAATGTATGACCAAATCCGTCCAGGTCACTTACAAAATCGTATTCCGGTTCGCCGGCTGTCACCTGTCGCAGAATCTCGTCCATATCATCACGATGCTGGTAACTGAAAAATACTGGCTCGATGTTGGCATCGTTGATGCGCACGTGCTTCATGCGATCTTCCTCTTTGTCGCGGCGGGTCAATTCGTGCTTCTTGATGCGACCTTCCATGTAGTCCTCCACCCATGCTGCCACTACCAATCCGTATTGCGTTCTGCCATTCATGGTTTGGGCATAGATGTAGTATTTCTCCTCATTGTCTTGCACGAGCCATCCGTTCTTGCGGAATAGCGTAAAGTGCTCTAATGCAGAAGGATACACCTTCTCATCATGCTCATCGGTGCCGGGCTCAAAGTTGATTTCCGGCTTGATGATGTGATATAGCGACATCTCATTACCCTTGGCTTCCTCGCGTGCTTCCTCTGAATTTAGCACATCATACGGACGAGAGCTGACTTGCTTTGCCAACTCCTTTGGTGGACGAATACCACGAAATGGTTTGATTCTCATAGCATTATGTTTTGTTTATTCACAATTACTTTTTGGGTGCGCCTTCCGGTGCCTTGGACATTGAGCACGAACCATTAAAGATGGCATTGGGCTCTACGATGAGCGTTTTGGTGCTCACCTCACCATGAATATTACCGGTTGCGCGTAGGGCTAAGGTGCTCTGTACGTTAATCTTACCATCCAAGTGACCCATAATCTCTGCGTTTTGGCAAGCGATGGTACCCTTTATCTTTCCTTGTTCTCCGATTACTACTTTGCCTGTGCATTGCAGATCGCCCTCTACCACACCGTCTATACGAATATCAGAGTCTGCAATGATGGTACCAATGATTTTACTTCCGGCGGTTAACGCATTGTATAGTGTGCCGGCATTTTGATTGTTTGAAGCCATAGTTTTAGTCTTTTAAGTTCTTATTCGCCGCAAAGTTACATAAAATTTTCGACATACGCAAATTTTTGCCAAAAATAAGCATTTATTTTTCGCTTTATCAATAAATCTCAACTATTTTTCGGGGTACGCGTTTGCTTATTTCGCTATTTTTCATGGGTTGCACGCCTTCGGTGGTCAGGTTTGTCACGCGTTGAGTGGCCTTTACCCAAATGGGGATTTCTGCCTTCTTGGTACCCACTATCTGAGCATCTGTTTGCAGGTTCTTCTCCAGTGGATAGATATGCCCATTTTGCCATTGATAAATCGTGTTCATTGTGATGACCGCGTGGGCTTTGCGCAGGCGAAATTTCTCTATGTCTTGTGCTCCCATATTGAGCAGATTCAGCAGTTGCAATTGGTCGGCAGACAGCTTGATGCCGAATGGTATATTCACCCAAAATTCTGCATGCTCCGAATACTTGCGAACGGATAGCGTTTGTGAGTCAAGTATATAGTTTCGCACATGACTCATCTTGAAGATTCCCAGGTAGTTATGCTTTTCTGTATAGGTTAGCACAGTTTCGCCTTCACTTTCGTTGCTTACTGTCCATTTTTTCAGGTCATCAACGGTCGATTGTAGGTCATTTTTGATGTTACCAATGGCCCACAATCCCTTATGTACCACTACGCCCGAATCGATGGCATTGGCGGCCTGACGATAGTCCATTTTTTTGTTTTTGCTCTTG
Source organism: Paludibacteraceae bacterium (assembly GCA_045599285.1). Lineage (GTDB taxonomy): Bacteria > Bacteroidota > Bacteroidia > Bacteroidales > Paludibacteraceae > Colicola. Next base: position 58,989 of record JAZRVR010000008.1, read on the forward strand.
TCAAAAGTCTCCAAACTATTGCCGGCAAAGATGGTATCTACCTTGTCTCTCAACTCCTGTTTGAAGTATCGTTTGCAGTATTCACCTTGAAATTGGATAGAGTCGTGTCCATTGTTTTTCGCCTCTGGAATATTGACCACTGAGGCGATCATTTGTTCCATTCCCCACGTCTCGCCATCGCTGTCCATGCGCACGTCGCTCACAATGCGATAGCGAGCAGGATTCTTGCTAAAGTCCTGTTCCATTTGGTTATACACCTGATGAAGTAGGGCAGAAATCTGCTTACGTTTGTTACGTTGTTTACTGGCTTTGGCGGCTATCACAGTCTCCTCCAATGCTATCGGCTGCTCCTTCAGAGTGATGGTCATTGGCGGTATGGTATCAGCCAATTCGGCAAAATAGGCGAGTGGCAATATCTGCTTTTCGTATCCGATAAAGGAGATAATGACATCCTCATAATCAGGACTTTCGCTCTCAAACTGGAAATAGCCTTCCATATTGGTCGCTGTACCGGAAATAGGGTCTAATTTGGGATAAACTGTTGCATATCCGATGCCGTGTCCATCAGCATCAACTACTCGTCCTTTGTATCTGGCATTTTCCTGCGCATGTAGTATTGCCGGTGCCATTATGATGCAAAACAGACATGTCCATTTTGCCCAACATATCAATCTTTCTGTCCTCATTTTTATCTTATGTTTATCCTATCATTAATTAGCCTCCATTCCACTCCCACAACCACAATAACGCAACAAAGGTACTGCTTTTTTTTGACAATCGCAAGCCACTGGCGAATTTTTTGTGTTTTTTTACGCAAATATTTGTTGAATTGAGATATTTTTTGTACCTTTGCACCACAATTGATGGGTGAACTGTATGGAAAAATATATCGTTTTTGATTTGGGTGGAGTGCTCATGCAGCACAATCGTGAGGCATGCCAACGTCGCTTGACCGAACTCTTTGGTGCTGATAATATGGCAGATATACTTGGTCATCTGCCCAACGGAGCTGGGCGAATAGGCAGCCTGATGCACCGATACGAACTGGGAGATTGTACCACGGATGAGTTTATGGATACACTTTGTGCCATTGCAGTCCCTGGCACATCGCGGCAGGAGATTATCGAGGCCTGGAATTTGATTCATGCTGGTATTCCGGATCGATACACACATACTCTATATGATTTGCGCGCGCGAGGATATCGTTTGTTGTTGCTCAGCAACAATAGTAGCCTGCGCTGGCAGCACGTCTTGGATACTGCCGATATGTCCATGTTCGAGCAATTCTTTTTGTCGTTTCAGATGCACATTCTCAAACCGGACATCCGTATCTATCGGGCTGTGAATGAGTATATTGGCTCTATAGATAGTCCCATCATGTTTGTGGATGATTTAGAGCCGAATCGCCTTGTGGCTGAGTCGCTCGGTTGGCAGACTTTTGATAGCGTGGAGACCCTGCTACAGCATCTGCCAGATTGCTAATACGATATAGTAGGTCATCCATAGACACGCCACCAGTTTCATTCCTGTTGTCAGCAGAAAACTCAAGAAACTGAGGGTCGCTATTTTTATGGATTTACCCAGGCGTGCATCTGTGATGTACTCGCCCAGAAAGGCACCAACAAGTGGTCCCAGCAGCAGTCCCCACGGAGCAAAGAATAGTCCTGCTATGGTACCAATCGTCGCGCCTGTCGTGGCTGCTTTACTGCCTCCTCCAATCTTCGTTAGTAGTGCCGGAGCCACGTAGTCCAAAATGGTGGTCACAATCGTTAACCCCAACATCCACAGCAGGATACTGGTGGTTACAACCCCGTCTCCCGCATAGAAAATCAGCAACATGGCAACCCACGAAATCGGCGGACCCGGAATAGCAGGAATAATAGCGCCCATCACGCCCACAAGGGCGAGTATCACGACCAGAATAACGAGCAATATGGTTAGTATGGACATAGTGTGAAATTGTTTAGTGTGGCAAAATTACGCATAATTCATCATTTATGCAAATGGTTTTCGATTTTTTACATGCTACACGCACATTTTGCAGGCTATTTGTGCTGTCTGCAAAAAAATGTCCCGAAAAATTTGCAAATTTATATTTTTTTCCGTACCTTTGTGCCCAAATTGGCGTTATGAAAGTACTAATGGCTATGTCAGGTGGAATTGATTCCACGGTTAGTGCCATGCTTCTACAGGAGCAGGGCTATGAACTTGTGGGATGTACTTTCCGCACATTTGACTCTATTAAGGAGAGTTGTTTGGCACGTGAGAAAGGCTGTTGTTCCGTAGATAGCATCATGGAGGCCAAGCATATGGCGCTGCGATTGGGATTTGAGCACCATATCTTGGATTTTCGTCAAACCTTCCACGACCATGTGGTACAAAATTTCATAGACGAATACCTGTGTGGTCGTACGCCCAACCCATGTGTGCTATGCAATTCGCACATCAAGTGGGGTGTGCTTTTGCAGGCAGCAGACGAACTGGGATGCGATATGATTGCTACTGGTCACTATGCACAAATAGTTGAGCGTGAGGGACATCCATACCTCGGAATGGCGGTGGATCAGACCAAGGATCAGACGTATTTTCTTTGGATGCTTACCGAGGATAACCTGCGTCGCACAATCTTCCCATTAGGTGGTTTCACCAAGGCACAGGTGCGACAGATGGCGCTGGAACGTGGTTTCGAGAAGCTGAGCAAAAAGGTTGAGTCACAGGATATTTGCTTTGTCCCTAATGGTGATTATCGCACTTTTCTCACCGAGAATACGAGTGGAGTAGGGCTTGCTTTCACCCCGGGTAATTACCTGGATGCACAAGGCAAAATCGTAGGTCAACATGCCGGATTTGCCAACTACACCATCGGTCAACGCAAGGGTCTTGGAGTCGCGCTTGGCTATCCTGCTTTTGTGACGAATATTGACGCAACGCACAACGAAGTCCATTTAGGACATCGAGACGATCTGCTTCGCACAGATGTTCGACTGCGAGATTATACCTTCCGTGGTGACGCCTCGCGTCCTGTCTTCGCCAAAATCCGCTATCGCAGTCTCGCCGAAGAGGCTATGGTTAGTATCGATTTACACAAAGGGGTCAGACCCTTTTATGTAAATTTGAAGTTCGCCAATTCCGTTTGGGGTGTCACACCAGGACAAAGTTGTGTCATTTATCAGGATAATCTGGTTGTGGGTGGAGGAATAATCGTTGGGTAATTTAGTTTGTAATCGAATTGGTAGAAAAAGAATTAAATAGAGAGATTTTGCGATTGGCCATACCCAGTATCTTGGCTAATATCACGATACCGCTGGTCGGACTGGTGGATACTGCCATTGTGGGGCATGTAGGAGATGCTACTATCATTGGTGGCATCGCCATCGGTACCATGCTATTTGATTTGCTGTATTGGAATTTCGGATTCCTGCGTGTTTCTACCAGTGGTATGACTGCGCAGGCAATTGGCCGCCGAGATTATCACGAGTGTGCCAAATTGATTACCCAATCGATGTCAATTGCTTTGGGGGGTGCGTTGCTTATATGGCTGATACAGTGGTTCTTTGTGCAGTTGGTCATTGGATTGGTTCCTGGCTCTGCAGAGGCAGAATCCTTTGCCATGCGATACTTCTATGTACGTGTTTGGGCGGCGCCTGCCACACTCTGTTTGATGGCGTTGAAAGGGTGGTTTATCGGCATGCAGGACACCATAAGTCCCATGGTATCAGATATTGTGGTGAATGTCACCAATATGATTGTCAGTTATGTGCTGGCAGTCTATACGCCAATGGGAGTGATTGGTGTGGCATATGGCACTTTGGTTGCACAATACCTGGGACTATTAGTCACATTGCTGCTGGTACATTTCCGTGTGTCGAAAGAGATTAAGTTGGCATTGGCGGAGGTGATTCGCTTGCCACGCGATATTTTTGCAGGAGCCGGTCGGTTGATTCGTTTGAATCGCGACCTGTTTATCCGTTCACTTTGTTTCATGGTGGTGTATGTGGGATTCACGTCCTTGGCATCGCACTATGGAGATTTGCAATTAGCCGTCAGCAGCATCTTGATGAAGTTGATGATGCTCTTTTCCTTCTTTGTGGATGGTTTCGCTTATGCAGGCGAAGCGCTGGTGGGCAAGGCAATTGGTGAGCACAAATCCACCTCTGGTATAGTGCGTCTGCTCTTCTTCTGGTCATTGGGAGTGGGAGTCATTTTCACCCTGTTGTATGCCGTTTATGGCATGGGTTGTGTACGTATATTGACCAGCGATTTGTATGTTCTGGATGCCTCTAAACCGCTGATGGGATGGCTGATAGCCATGCCGATAGTATCTACCATTGCCTTCATGTGGGATGGTATTTTTGCCGGAGCTACTGCCGGACGTGAGATCCGTAATGCCATGATTTGGGCTGCCATTGGATTTGTGATTGGATACTTAGCAACCTACACATACATGGATATACATGCCCTATACATTGCTTATTTCGCGCACCTGCTCGCGCGCGTGCTATATTTATCTATTAAATGGAAAAGCGTCTATGATAGAGAAACTGAAAAATAGAAAGTGGCGTGTCATTTCATCCAAGCCATTGATCAATTTAGGTCCCTGGCTGAATGTACGTCAGGAGGTGGTAGAGTTGCCCAGCGGAAAGCAGATTCCCACTTGGTTTGTATTGGATTTTCCTAATTGGATCAATGTGATTGCCATCACCCGAGATGGTGATTTCGTGATGATTGACCAGTATCGACATGCGTTGGGAGAGACCCATTACGAATTGGTTGCCGGTGTTGTAGATCCGGGCGAGAAGCCGATGGAGGCTGCGCGTCGCGAACTGCTCGAGGAGACCGGATTTGGAGGAGGAGAATGGACGGAATATATGGTCTTGTCTCCCAATCCTACCAATCATTCCAACCTGAGTTACACCTTCTTAGCTACTAATGTAGAGAAGATTCAGGAGCAGCATCAGGAGCCTACTGAGGATATACATGTACACATCTTGACAAAGGATGAGGTGCACACTTTGCTCTCCTCTGGAGAAATCATCCAGGCTCTGCATGCCGCCCCATTGTATAAATATTTTTGCGAGAATCTATGAAAAAAATCTGTGTTTTTCTGATTATTATTTGTTCTCTGGTGGCCTGCCAGGAACCTGCGCAGCATATCCTGGGCTCCTACAGTTACAAGATTAGTGGCAATGTCTATGTGAATGGACAGAAGCAGCCATTAACCGATGAGCAGGGTGCCCTGAATATCGTGTCGCGCCACGATAGTGTGGTGTTGCTCACACTCAATCAGATGGGTGGTTCTATCATGCGAACCGATGGTACTTACAGCAATCAACAACTTGTCTTTGAGGACTTTGAGCGCACTATCATGCTTTCGTACAAGGACACAACCTACGACACTACCATCGTGCGCTACGACTCCATTGTCATTGGTGATACCATCATACTTCCAGATAGTATCATGTACGTCGATACCATTGTTAAGACTCTTTCCGAGAACTTTGACATCGTAGTTTCCGGCGAAGGAGAGGTTCTCCGCGAGACCATCATCTTCATGTTGGATTACGAGGGACAATCCCAGTCCAGCGAAGCCACAGTTGTGGGTTCCGATATCCTGATGGTGGCTAAGAAAAACTAACAGTTATATGATGAATAATCGCATACTATACATATTCATATCTGCCATATTATTAGCAGCTTGCACCATGCAGAGTCATCATGCTGACGAGCGTCCTGTTCTGCAGGTACGTGTGGAGACGATTGCCGGCAGCGTGTCTGTCAGCAGGCATACGTACGTGGGCGAGATTGATGTGCTCAATAGCGTAGAACTCAGTCCGCTCGCTGCCGGTCAGGTAACCGCTGTGTACGTCAAAACGGCTGACAAAGTCGTGAAGGGACAGGTGTTGCTGACTATTGATTCCACGCAGGCTGTCAACGCTCTGCAATCTGCCGAGGCTATCTTGCTGCAAGCCGAGGACGGCTATGCTCGCGCCATGCAACTATATCAGGATGGCGGACTCACAGAGCAGAAACGTGTCGAGATTGAGTCGCAACTCTCTCGTGCACGCAGCATGCGTCAGGCTGCTTTGCGTACGGTACAGGACTGCGCTTTACGTGCTCCCATGGATGGAGTCATTGCCGAGTGTAGCGCCAGGGTGGGGCAGTCTATTAGTCCTGTGATACCAGTGGTGCGTCTCATGGACATGCAGGGATACACGGTCGAGTTCTCTGTACCGGAGACAGAGGTTGCTGCAATCCATATCGGAGACGAGGCACGTATGCACATACCAGCCCTTGATACAAATGATATTCGCTTGATTATTAACGAGAAAAGCCTGATTCCTAATCGAATCGCTCATACCTATAAGGTGAAGGCGCTGGTCTGCGATGAGGTGCAGCTGATGCCGGGTATGATGGCTAAGGTGCAACTGACCATGGACCATGTTGTGGGTGTAATTCTGCCTCCTGCCTGCATCCAGATTCTGCCGGATGGTGCACGAGTTTGGGTAGTGGAGGACTCCGTTGCTCATCGTCGAATGATTACCGTCGATCGATATGTCAACGAGGGGGTCTTGATTACCGATGGACTGCACACGGGGGATCAGGTCGTGACCGTTGGTTATCAGAAACTATACCAGGGAGCACCTGTGCAAATCATTGAATAACAGCCGAATGAAGAGTCGTGACCACATATTAGGTGCGCTACGCAACCACGGGGTTGTGTTCTTCCTTTTTGCTGCTTTGTCGCTATTGGGAATATGGTCTTTGCCCAAGATGAACAAGGACGAGTTCCCGCAATTCACTATCCGTCAAGGCGTTGTGGCGGCCATTTATCCCGGGGCTACGGCGCAGGAGATTGAGATGCAGGTGACCGATGTGCTGGAGGAATACATCAATTCTTTTCCAGAGGTCGATAAGCACAATACCTATTCCGTTACCGAGGATGGTATCGTGTATATCTATGTGATGTTGCGCAATTCCGTGCATTCCAATCAGGAGGCTTGGACCAAGATTCGCGCCGGATTGGATTTACTTCGAAAGACTCGACTGCCCCAAGGGGTCTTGCAGACGGTCGTCGTAGATGACTTTGGCAACACATCGTCTATGCTTTTGGCGGTGGAGAGTGCCGATCGTAGTCCACGCGAGTTGGAGTCTTTTGCAAAGAAGCTCTGCACGCGTCTTCGTACCATTCCCGAGATGGGAAACATCCGAATTTTGGGCACACAAACCGAGGAGATTGCCGTGACGATTGACCCTGCCATGTTGGCTGCGTATGGTATTGATCGTCAGGCGATTCAGATGTCTCTCATGCTACAGGGATTCCGCACTTTCTCGGGTACTACACCCGAGTCTGCTATCCAGGTGACTCTGCCACTCCAGTCCGAGAACGAGGTCGCGGAACAGATTGTCTGGATTGATCCTGTTCATGGTGCCACAGTACGTCTGAAGGATGTGTCGGATATAGAGCGTCGCTATCAGAAGTCCAAGAAATACGTCGAGCATTACGAAAACTGCCAGCGTTCCTCTTGTCTCATCATCAATATTGAGATGGTGCCGGGGCACAATATCGTGGCATTTGGCTCCAAGGTCGAGGACATCCTGGACAAGGCGCGTCATGATTTGCCTGCCGACCTGCGTTTCCATCGCATCACAGACCAACCTAAAGTGGTGAATGACAGCGTGGTATCTTTCCTCCGAGACATCGTGATATCTATTCTGGTGGTTATTTTGGTGATGCTGGTGCTATTCCCCCTGCGCACGGCATTAGTCGCTTCCACGGGCTTGCCCATCTGTACTGCCATCTGTATTGGACTGATGTATTTCACTGGTATTGAGCTCAATACGGTCACTTTGGCAGCTCTCATTTTTGTGTTGGGAATGATTGTGGACGACTCTGTGATCGTCATCGACGGCTACACCAATATGTTGGATATGGGGCATTCCAGCTGGTACTCGGCGGCTGTCTCTACTCGGCAACTCTTTGTTCCCATGACGCTTGCAACCTGCTCTATATCAGGCATGTTCTTCCCTATGACGCGTATCATTACCGGACCACTGGGAGAGTTTGTTCAGCTATTCCCATTTGCTGTCTTGTATGCCTTGGTTGCCAGTATTTTTTATGCCACATGGGTGACACCATACCTGGCTACCAGTTTCATTCGCAAACGCCGTCAGGAGGATTTGTCTCTATTTGAAAAGGGGCAAAACGCATTCTTCAATAGCCTGCTTTCGTTCTACCAGCGCGTGCTGAGTATCTGTTTCCGTCGCACGTGGATTGTGTGGCTGATGCTCTTTGCTTCGCTGGCTCTGGGCGTCTTTTTCCTCACCCGTCTCAACCTGCAATTATTGCCCAAGGCAGAGCGCGAATGTTTTGCTGTCGAGATACATCTACGCGAAGGTGCCCCCGTTACCGAAACGGCACAAATTACTGATTCTCTGGCTCGTATCTTGCTGCATGACGAGCGTGTTCGTTCTGTTACATCCTTTGTTGGACAGGCGTCGCCTCGATTCCATGCCACCTACACGCCGCAGATGGCGAAGCCCAGTTACGCCCAGTTTATTGTCAACACAACCGGTCTGGAGGCTACGGCGGCTGTCCTGCGCGAGTATGCTCCCGTCTATGAGAATTATTTCCCCAATGCCTTTGTCCGTTTCAAACAATTAGACTACCAGGCGGCGCGCAATCCTATTGAGATTTTTGTGCAGGGAGAGGATTGGGACGAGATGTCTGTGATTGCAGATTCCGTTCGCCAGTATATGGCATCTATGCCGTGCCTGAGTTGGGTACACTCTGATTATGAGGAATATGCGCGTCAGATTCGCATCGTCTTGCATCCCGACGAGGCCACTCGATTGGGCATTACCGAGGCGGCTCTCTCGCTCTATCTCAGCACGATTACGCAGGGGGCTACCTTGACCACTTTGTGGGAGGATGAGCACTCTATTCCTGTGGTGCTATATACGGCTGGAATTGACACTATGTCTGTCCAGACACTCTCGGATATGATGATTCCTACTATCTTCCCATCCGTGTGGGTTCCGTTGCACCAAGTCGCTGATATTGAGCCGGAATGGCATCATTCGTCCGTCACGCATCGCAATGGCGTGCGCACGATTACAATAGGTGCTGACTTGCGCGGAATGACCAGTCAGGTGACTGCAGAACGGCAGATTCGTGAATGGATTAGCCAGCATTTGGCGAAGGATGATTTGGGGGAGTGTGACATCACATATGGCGGTTTGTCTGCCATCAATGGTCAACTCATTCCCGAGATTTTGTGGAGCGTTGTGGCGGCTTTGCTCGTGATGTTCGCCCTGCTGTTGTACCATTTTGGCAAGGTCTCGCTGGCTATTTTGTCGCTCAGTTCGTCGCTCTTGTGTATGTTTGGTGCGTTCTTGGGACTTTGGCTCTTTGGACTGGACATCTCCATCACAGCCGTGCTGGGTATCGTGTCGCTCATTGGTATCATTGTCCGAAATGCCATCATGATGTACGAATATGCCGAGGAACTCCAGCGAACTCGTCACCTCTCTGTCCGCGAGGCGGCATTTGAGGCGGGTCTCAGACGTATGCGACCTGTCTTCCTGACATCCGCTACCACGGCATTGGGAGTCTTGCCGATGATTATTGCGCATACCAGTTTATGGATGCCGATGGGTGTGGTCATATGCTTTGGTACCATTTTCACTTTGCCGCTGACTATCACCATTTTACCTGTTGTTTATTGGAAACTGTACGATAGAAAATGAGACGCCTGCTATTCATATTTTTTGTGCTGATTTGCCTGCCATTTTGCTTGCCATGTGCCCACGCAGACTCGCTGCCCAGCGTGCTCACGTTGGATTCGTGTCTGCAACTGGCTCGTGAGAATAGTGCCACCATTCGACAGGCAGAACTGCGTGTACAAATGGCCAAACAGGTTCAGAATCAGGCACTCACAAAGTATTTCCCGCAGGTGCAGGCCACCGCTGTTGCACATCATTCGTTGCGTCCGCCGGTGGATATTGGCATCGAAGATTTGTCCAATGCCTCCGTCCGCGATTTGCTGCTCACCCTGTATGGCAACTATGGCGAAGCGCTGGGATTGGAGAACACGTTGTCGCTCTTCCAGCATGGCATGTCAGCGGGTGTGACTGCGATTCAGCCGGTCTTCATGGGCGGCAAAATTATTGCCGGCAATCAGTTGGCAAAGGTTGGGGTAGAGGCTGCAAAATTGCAACAGCAGGTTACCGAGCGAGACTTTCTCGAGCAGGTCGAGGAGAGCTACTGGTTGGTGGTTGGTTTGCAGGATAAGCAGCGAACCATCCGACAGATCACATTGCTCTTAGATACTGTGCAGCAGATGGTTAGCTCGGCTGTTGATGCCGGACTGGCTTTGCCGCAAGATTTGCTGAAGGTTCGTGTCAATCGGGCAGAACTCAATCGACAAACCATCCGTCTGCAGTCGGGGTTGATGTTGGCTACTCGTTCGCTTTGCCAGTCCATTGGCATGCCGTATTCCGACTCGCTGGTTTTGCCCATTCCGGAGTTGCATAGTGTCGATGCACCATCGCCTGCGATGGACACTTTCTCTGCCTCCGAGCAGGAGTCTTCCTTGCTGGCTTTGCAGGTGCGTGCCGCACAATTAGAGCGCACGATGACGCTTGCCGATGCCATGCCACATGTGGCATTGGGCGCCAACTATGGATATAGTCGATACGATGCCAATATCTTGCGAAATGGGTTAGGAGGATGGAATGGTGCACTATTCGTAACGGTTAGCGTGCCTCTGACAGCATGGTGGGAGACGTCGCACAAACTTCGTGAAAAGTCGCTCAAACTGGAGGAAGCGAGACTACAACAGTCCGATTTGGGAGAGAAACTGATGCTCCGAACCGAGCAGGCTTTTTACCAATGGCAAGAGTCTGCTATGTTGCTTTCCGAGTGTGAGGAGGCACGTCAGTTGGCGCAGGAGCAGTATCGACTGACTCAATCTTCTTATCGTGCAGGAATGTCCACCATTGCCGATTTGCTGACTGCTGAGTCGGATTTGTTGACGGCAATCAACAACTATACCGATGCCCAAATCGCCTATCTTGTCAGCACACGTCGCTACCATGACCTTGTCTCTCCCCGGCATTAGTTCCCAGTCTGCAATCTTAAAAATTGTACATTTTTTTTATCCTAATCAACCTATTCCTGTGTTAAGACCCAATCTGGTCAACCTAATCCAGGAAAGGTCAGCAGCATCTTTTATGCGTCTTCCACCGTAGGATGACCGTAGGATGACCATAGGATGACCATAGGATGACCATAGGATGACCATAGGATGACCATAGGATTGTCGCTATTCTTTCGATACTTCCTTTAACCATTACTTCCAATAAAAATTCACCGAAATATGCTTAAACACTTGCATGTTTCGATATTTTTTTGTAACTTTGCGCCAAATTTTCGTGCGGAGCGCGCTCGCGTGCGATTTATACAAGGAAAATAGACAAGAAAACAAGATAAATTAACCTTTAAACATTTGATTTCATGGCAGAAAACAAATTGAACATGTTGGCTGACTTCCCTGCTATCTCCACCAAGGAGTGGAAGGAGAAGATTATCACCGACCTGAAAGGAGCTGATTTTGACAAGAAGCTCGTTTGGCGTACCACGGAGGGATTCAATGTCCAGCCGTTCTATCGCCAGGAGGACCTCAAGGGCCTCAAAACAACGGTCAGCGCACCGGGGCAATACCCGTATGTGCGTGGTACCAAGGAGAATAACGAATGGCTCGTGCGCCAGAACATCTGCGCAAAGAATGCCAAGGTAGCCAATGCCAAGGCGCTTGAGATTCTTGGTAAGGGTGTTGACTCACTCGGTTTCGACCTCGACTGCGAGAAGCTCAGCTACCGCTACATCAAGACCCTCCTCGAGGGTATCTACTGCGACTGCATCGCTATCAACTTCAACATCTGCTGCCCAACCAAGGCTGCTGAACTGGCTAACATCCTCGTTCGCTACTACGGCCGCAAGGGCTATGATGTGAAGAACCTGAAGGGCTCCATCAACGTGGATCCGATCAAGAAGATGCTCGTTCTGGGTAAGCCGTATTCGGCTGAGAAGGTGAGCGAGAAGATTGCCAACGTGGTGAAGGCTGCTAAGAGCCTGAAGAACTACCGCGTGATTGCCGTTAACTCTGTAGCGCTCAACAACGCCGGTGCATACTGCGCACAGGAGCTGGGGTACGCACTCGCTTGGGGTGCTGAGTACATGAACATGCTCACCGAGGCTGGTGTTCCGGCTTATCAGGCTGCTAACGCTATCCGCTTCAATATGGGTATCGGTGGCAACTACTTCATGGAGATTGCTAAGTTCCGCGCCGCTCGCATGCTGTGGGCTATGATTGTGGAGCAGTACAAGGGCGAGGGTATGTTCACCACCGCGCTGAAGGCCGCTGCCAAGATGAACGTCAGCGCTGAGACTTCGCGCTTCAACATGACCGTATTTGACGCATACGTTAACCTGCTGCGTTCGCAGACCGAGACTATGTCGGCTGCTATCGCTGGCGTGGATGAGATCGTGGTTACTCCGTTTGATGTGACCTACGAGGATCCTACCGATTTCGCAGAGCGTATCGCTCGTAACCAGCAGCTCCTGCTCAAGGAGGAGTGCCATTTTGATAAGGTCGTAGATCCGGCTGCCGGTTCGTACTATATCGAGAATCTGACCGCCAGCCTCGCTGCTGAGGCATGGAAGCTCTTCCTCGACGTTCAGGAAAAGGGTGGTTTCTACGCAATGGTTGCTGCCGGTGAGATTCAGACTGCCATGCAGGCTAACCTCAAGACTCGTCTCTCGGACGTGGCTAAGCGTAAGGAGACCCTGCTGGGTACCAACCAGTTCCCGAACTTCACCGAGAAGACTACCAAAGAGAAGGCTAAGACTCTGGCGAAAAAGGCTGAGAAGGCTTGCTGTGGTTGCGTATGCCAGACCGAGGGCGATAAGCTCCCGACTATCCCTGTTACACGTGCTGCTGAGGAGTTCGAGACCCTGCGTCGCGAGACCGAGTGCGCTAAGAAGCAACCGGTTGCCTTCATGCTCACGATTGGTAGCCTGGCTATGCGTATTGCTCGTGCTCAATTCAGCTGCAACTTCCTGGCATGCGCTGGCTACAAGGTAATTGACAACAACGGCTTCCCGACTGTAAAGGATGGTATCAAGGCTGCGCGCAAGGCAAAGGCAGACATCATCGTTCTCTGCTCCAGCGACGATGAGTACGCTACGTACGCTCCGCAGGCATTCAAGCAGATTCGTCAGGACAAGGAACTCTTCATCGTTGCCGGTGCTCCGGCATGCATGGAGGACCTGCAGAAGCTCGGCATAGAGAACTTCATCCACGTTCGTTGCAATGTCCTCGACACCCTCAAACAATTTCAAGCAAAACTCGTTAAATAAGCAAAGTTATGAAGCCTAATTTTAAAGATATTGATATCAAGAAGGTTGCCGCTTCTAAGTTTGCCGGCAACAACGATACAAACTGGACCACCGCTGAGCAAATCGAGGTGAAGCCGGTTTATACGAAGGAGGATCTCCAGGGTATGGAGCACCTCAACTACGCTTCGGGTATTCCACCATTCCTGCGTGGCCCGTACAGCGCCATGTATCCGCTGCGTCCTTGGACCATCCGTCAGTATGCAGGATTCTCCACCGCACAGGAGTCTAATGCTTTCTATCGCCGTAACCTGGCTTCTGGTCAGAAGGGTCTTTCTGTAGCATTCGACCTGCCTACACACCGTGGTTATAATGCTGATAATATGCGTGTTGTAGGTGATGTCGGAAAAGCAGGCGTATCTATCTGCTCGCTGGAGGACATGAAGGTACTCTTCGCCGGAATTCCTCTGAACAAGATGTCCGTATCCATGACCATGAACGGTGCCGTACTGCCAATCCTGGCATTCTACATCAACGCCGGTCTGGAGCAGGGGGCTAAACTTGAGGAGATGGCCGGTACCATCCAGAACGATATTCTCAAGGAGTTCATGGTGCGCAACACCTACATCTATCCGCCTAAGTTCTCGATGAAGATTATCGCTGATATCTTCGAATATACCTCGCAGAACATGCCTAAGTTCAACTCGATTTCTATCTCGGGTTACCACATGCAGGAGGCTGGTGCTACAGCTGATATCGAGCTGGCATACACGCTGGCAGATGGTATCGAGTATCTGCGTGCCGGTGTGAATGCAGGTATGAGCGTTGATACTTTCGCTCCGCGTCTGTCCTTCTTCTGGGCAATCGGTATGAACCACTTCATGGAGATTGCTAAGATGCGTGCAGGTCGTATGCTGTGGGCAAAGATTGTGAAGAGTTTCGGCGCTAAGAATCCTAAATCCATGGCGCTGCGTACTCACTCGCAGACCTCTGGTTGGTCGCTCACCGAGCAGGATCCGTTCAACAACGTCGGCCGTACCTGTATCGAGGCTATGGGTGCTGCATTGGGTCACACCCAGTCTCTGCACACCAACGCGCTGGATGAGGCTATCGCGCTGCCAACCGATTTCTCGGCTCGTATTGCACGTAACACTCAGATTTACATCCAGGAGGAGACCAAGGTATGTAAGGCTATCGATCCATGGGCAGGTTCCTACTATGTAGAGAAACTGACTCAAGAGCTCGCTGACAAGGCATGGGCACTCATCCAGGAGGTTGAGCAACTGGGCGGTATGGCTGCAGCTATCGAGACCGGTATTCCTAAGATGCGTATCGAGGAGGCTGCTGCACGTACGCAGGCTCGTATCGACTCCAAGAACCAAAAGATCATCGGTGTCAACGAGTATCGTCTTGACCACGAGGATCCTATTGATATTTTGGAGATTGATAACACCGCTGTTCGTGAGGAGCAGGTGGCTCGTCTCAAGGAGTTGCGCGCTAATCGTGACGAGGCTGCTGTTCAGGCTGCCCTCAAGGAGATTACCGAGTCTGTACAGGCATGGGCTAATGGTGGCAAGGGTGAGAACCTCCTCGCTCTGGCTGTCAAGGCTGCCGGTCTGCGTGCATCCCTCGGTGAGATTTCCGACGCTTGCGAGAGCGTGGTAGGTCGTTATAAAGCAACTATTAGAACTATTTCAGGCGTGTATAAAGCAGGTACTCAGAACGACGCTGACTTCCAGGAGGCTAAGCGTCTGACGGACGAGTTCGCCAAGAAGGAAGGTCGTCGTCCACGTATTATGATTGCTAAGATGGGTCAGGACGGTCACGACCGTGGTGCTAAGGTTTGCGCTACCGGTTATGCCGACTGCGGTTATGATGTGGATATGGGTCCGCTCTTCCAAACTCCGGAAGAGGCTGCTAAACAGGCAGTTGAGAACGATGTACATATCCTTGGTGTCAGCTCGCTGGCAGCCGGTCATAAGACCCTCATCCCACAGGTGATTGCAGAGCTCAAGAAGCTCGGCCGTGAGGACATCATGGTTACCGCTGGTGGTGTTATTCCTGCACAGGACTATGACTTCCTATACAAGGCAGGTGTAGCAGCCATCTTCGGCCCTGGTACTCCGGTGGCATACTCCGCTAAGGTGATGATGCAGATTATGGGTGTTGAGTAAACCCATTGTGGGCATTATAATTTTGCATTTTCTCGTATAATACGAAACGTTCTTGCCGATTAAGGCAGTATCTTTGCACCGAATTTCAGAACAGACGGGCATGTCGCCCGAATGAATCCCTGAAGTTCGGTGCAATTATGAATACACATACCAATATTGAGAACCTCATCCTGACAACTGCCAAAATCGCAATCACACTGGTTGCTATTGTGCCTATCGTCGTATCGGTGGTGCTGATGAGATATTAGGATCCCTTCCTCTATATTTTTTGACCTTGCTCTTGCATATGTAAAAAAAATGTAGTATCTTTGCAGCTAGTTTGGATACAAAAGTTATTAAATAACAAACATATAATAATGAAATAAAATTAGTGGATATACATAAACTTTAAGTGCGGCGGGGGAGGGAAAGGAGGAAGTGACCCACGGACGACTCACGGATGACCCACGGGCGACCCACGGATGACCCCTTAGCGACCCCTTAGTGACCCCTTAGCAAAATGGCGCGCGAGATGCAAGGTTAATAGCGAGGCATAGAGGAAAAACAATCAAACAACTAATGATTTCACTTCAATACAAAGACGACCAGTCAAACGAGTTTTTTCCACTCATTACAGAGAGTGGAGAAGTGGTAGGACGAGCTACTCGTCGGTATTGCCATTCCGGTTCGATGGCACTACATCCAGTCATACATTTGCACATTTTTGACCGCGAAGGGCGGCTATACCTACAAAAACGCTCCATGCGCAAGGATATTGCACCCGGTAAATGGGACACTTCGGTAGGCGGACATGTGGATTATGGTGAAGATCTACTATCTGCCGTCGTGCGTGAGGCACGCGAAGAAGTGGGCATAAAGGTGGCAGAGTCGGAGCTGCAATTTCTATTTCAATACATATGGCAATCCAGCCGCGAACGCGAACTGGTGACCGCCTTTGCCATCACTTATGATGGCGTGATTTCGCCTGACCACGATGAAGTGGATGAAGGGCGATTCTTCACGTGGCAGGAGTTGCAGGTGATGATGGAGCAGGGGATGCTGACAGAGCAGTTTATGCGGTCTGAATACCAACAGTTAGTTGAGAGGTTGGGGGTATCTTCCTCCGAGACTGAAGCCTCTGACGAGTCTGCCAAATAAAAATTATTTGTGAGAAATATAAGTGGATTGCGGAAATAAGCAGTACCTTTGCAAACAAAACGTGGATAATGGTAGAACTAACAAACATACATAAGACGTACAATCCGGGGACGGAGAATGCACTACATGTACTTCGCGGCATCAACCTGCAGATTCAGCAAGGCGAGTTCGTGAGCATCATGGGTGCGTCAGGAAGTGGCAAATCTACGCTGCTGAATATCATCGGCATCCTGGACAACTACGATGAGGGCGAGTACCGCCTGGATGGACGATTGATTCGTAACCTCACAGAGACACAGGGCGCAAGACTGAGAAATGAACTTATCGGATTTGTGTTCCAGAGTTTTAATCTGTTGCCATTCAAGACTGCGGTGGAGAATGTAGCCCTGCCACTATACTACAAAGGAGTAGGCAGGCGCGAGCGCTATGCACGCGCGATGGAGGAGCTCGATCGCATGGGTCTGAAGGATTGGGCGACCCACTTGCCAAGCGAGATGTCCGGCGGACAAAAACAGCGCGTTGCCATTGCTCGAGCGATAGTGGCACAGCCGAAAATCCTGCTTGCAGACGAGCCAACCGGCGCACTGGACAGCAAGACCAGCGTGGAGGTGATGAATGTATTTCGTGACCTGAATGCCGAGGGGATAACCACCATCATCGTGACCCACGATCCGAATGTGGCAGCGGCAACGAATAGAGTAATCAGAATAGAGGATGGACAGATTTTATAATGTTTGATACGTTGCTGGAGATATTAGAGACGCTGAGACGGAATAAATTTCGTACAGCCATGACCGGTTTTGCCGTGTCGTGGGGCATCTTTATTCTGGTGGTGCTATTGGGCGCCAGCAGCGGATTGCAGCACGGCATGGAGCACAACTATGCCGGACGTATGAGCAACTCGATGAGTATCAGCGGTGGTTGGGCACAAATGCCTTATCAGGGACTTCCCATCTGGCGCGAGATACAACTTAACCATCAGGCATACAAACTATTAGAACAACATAGCGAGATAGAATTGCTCTCGCCCGTACACGAAAAGACACTTGCTGTTCGCTACCAGGAGGAGGAGAGCACGATGAACGTGCGCGGCGTGTATGAGAGTTATGCACAAATCAAAAAGGCAGAAATGCTGGTGGGACGACATTTTTTGCCGGTGGATATAGCGGATGCCATGAAAGTAGCTGTGCTGAATGAGCGCGCGGTCAAAGAAATAGCCAATGGCAATATGAATATTGTGGGGCAGTTTATTCAACTTGGTGGCCTGTTTTTCAGAGTGATAGGTGTGACCGTAGATAAAGAGGCATGGGGCGGTAGCGAGGTGATAATCCCGTTTTCGACCTTTCAGGGGATATTTCAGCCGGACGGACGATTTCGTCGCGTGGAGGCTGTTCTGCGACCCGGTGTGAAGAACTTTGAGAGTGTGGTTCGGCACGAGCTCAGCCCCATCTTGCGCTTTGACGAGCGCGACGAGCGCGCCCTGTGGATAACCGACTACGAGGAGCAATATGCGGACATGATGAAACTGATGTGGGGCCTGCGCGCATTCATATTGATAGTGAGTATCTGCACCCTTATTTCCGGTGCTGTGGGTGTGAGCAATATCATGCTGGTCAGCGTACGCGAACGCACCAAAGAACTGGGAATCCGCAAGGCGTTGGGTGCTCCTCCGATAGAGGTGCTGCGCTCGGTAGTGGGCGAATCGCTGATGATTACCAGCATCTTTGGTATGATAGGCGGACTGCTGGGAGCAGGCGTGGTGCGGGTCATTGACATAATGACCGCCAATGCCGAGACTCCTATTTTCCTCAATCCAAGCGTGGATACATTCACAGTAGTTGTTGCCACGCTGATACTGGTGGCTGTGGGTGCCACCGCAGGCGCAATCCCAGCCGCCAAGGCCATGAAAGTGAAACCGATAGAAGCCATGAATGCGGATAAATAGTTGAGAGATTAATGGAGTTCTTAAACGAAATATGGACTACGATACGGCAGAACAAGTCAAGAAGTATCTTGACCGGATTTGGTGTGTTCTGGGGTATGTTCATGCTGCTGGTGCTACTGGGTATCGGCGAGGGCTTCAATGGTTCGTTTCGCGAGGTGCTTGGCAGCGTACCTCCCAACAGCGTGATGATGGGATCAAATCAGACCTCCAAACCCTACAAAGGACTGCCGCAAGGTCGCATGTGGCAGATACAGATGTCGGACCTGGAAGTGCTGAGAAAAGACGCCAGGACATTAGATAAACTATGCCCCGTAGTGTGGGGTGATCGCTCTGACAAGAACGTGCGTTACGAGGACTTTAGCGGCAGCTACAGCGTGCTGGGTGTGATGCCCGAATATGGCGAACTGTACACGATGCAGGTGATGCAAGGACGTTTTCTCAACGAGATGGATATCACGACCTCACGCAAGGTGTGCGTAATAGGACAAACCGTTTATAAACAGCTATTTCCGTCGGGTGGAAACGTTATCGGACGAATCATACACGTGGGTAATATCCAGTACCGCGTGGTGGGTGTTCTGGCGGCTTCGAAGCAGGGATTGGGCGATAATGATGAGAATGTAATCATGCCCATCACAACCCTGCAGCGCGCCTACAATCGAGGCAAGGATATTCACCAGTTGGTTGTATCTGCGCGACGGGGCTATCGTGCGGCGGACGTGGAGGAGGAGACCAAGACCATCCTGCGCCACATCCATCTGATTGCCCCAGATGACGAGAAAGCATTCTGGGGATGGAATATGGAGAATATGGTGCAAGGCATCAGTTATACCATCATCGGACTCTCGCTGCTGCTGTGGCTGATAGGTATCGGCACACTGGTGTCTGGTGCTGTGGGCGTGAGCAATATCATGCTGGTGACTATCCGTGAGCGGACACGTGAGATCGGTATCCGTCGCGCCCTTGGTGCCTCGCCGTGGATGATTGTGCGGCAGATCATGGCTGAGAGCCTGCTACTGACGACCATCAGCGGACTGCTGGGCATCGTGCTAGCAGTAGAACTATGCAACGCCATCAATCCGCTATTTGCCAATCTGCTGAGCGGAAGCATGCACATGAGCAGCGTGGAGGTGGATTTCTCGCTGGCCATGGGGGCGCTGGTAATCAATGTGATAATAGGACTGCTGGCCGGACTGATGCCGGCATTGAGAGCGCTTCGCATCAAGCCAATTGAGGCATTAAGTGATGAATAAAAAATCCCTTTCCCGCGGGCAAGGGAAATACATGAATACTAAATTATGAAGATATGAAAAAAGCAATTAAATGGATTCTGGTTTCGCTGCTGGCCGCAGGCGTAGTGGCAGTATTTGTTAGCCTTTGGCTCAAATCGCGTCCGAAGGATAAGCAATACGAGTTGATGACCGTGACCGTAGATGATATCCGTCGCACAACCATCGTGACAGGTGCTATTGAGCCACGTAACGAGGTGGAAATCAAGCCACTAATCAGCGGCACGATAGCTGAACTATATGTGGAGGCAGGTCAAGTGCTGCGCGTGGGTGACCCTATTGCTAAACTGCGCGTTATCACTCAGGCGCAGAGCCTCAGTAGCGCCGAGTCCAACGTGCGCACAATGCGCGCTAATATGGAGAATGCGCGCGAGGTGTATCTGCGCGACTCTGTGTTGCTGCGTGAGGGTGTGGTGTCGCGGGAAGAATACGACCGCAATCGATTGGCATACATCAACGCCGTAGAATCGCTGCGAAATGCTGAAGATCAGCTCAATATCGTGCGTACGGGTGTTGCGAAGAGCGGCAATAGCGATGGTTCGAATACCATCGTACGTGCCACCATCAGCGGCACGGTGCTGGATGTGCCGGTTAAGGTGGGCAACACCGTGCAGGAGCTTGGTAACTTCAGCGCCGGTACTACGATTGCTACAATGGCGGATATGACCGATCTCCTCTTTGTGGGAAAAATAGACGAGACCGAGGTGGGACTACTACGCGAAGGCATGATGATGGATTTGCAGATAGGTGCACTGGGCGACCAGCGCTTCTCGGCACGACTGGAATATATTGCCCCTAAAGGCACAAGCAACAATGGCGCGATGATGTTTCAAATCAAAGGTGCTGCAGCGATTCCAGATTCGGTGGTTATCCGTAGTGGATACAGCGCCAATGCGGAGATTATTCTGGAGGAGCGCCGCGACGTGCTGACCCTCTCGGAGGAGTGCATCGTGATGCGCAACGGCAAGACCGTAGCCTGCCTGGTAACCGATACCACTACCTACGCGGTGGATACCGTAGCTATCACCACAGGCCTAAGCGATGGCATGCATATTGAGGTAACCGACGGCCTAAAAGCCGGCGATATTGTACGAGGTAACGAGAAACTACAACTATGAGAAAGTCACTACTAATCATCCTTTTGCTGGTCGGGTGGGGTGCTAAAGCCCAAAACACATTGCCACTGATTCCGCTGGACATGCAGCAATGTATTGACTCAGCGCTGGCGAATAATTTGAGCCTGCAGACACAGACCAATCGATACGAGTCGTCACGAATCCAATATCAACAGTCGCTCACCAACCTGTCGCCAATCATCAGCGGGTCTGCTTCGCAGAACTGGGGATTCGGTCGATCGACGGGTGCGGATAATATCACCACCAATCGCAACTCGGCATCCACATCGTTCAATCTGGGTGCGTCGCTAACGCTCTTTGATGGACTGGCGATGAAGTTTGCCATCGATCAGGCGCGTGCCTCCATGCAGCAAAGCGAGGCAGAACTGGCTACCTATGAGCAACAGATACGCATATCTGTAGCGTCACTTTACCTACAGGTGCTGCTGCAGAAAGAACTACTGGCTGTGGCGGATAGTCAACTGCTGGATACTCGTCGTATGCTACATCGCGACTCACTACTGATTGCGGCTAATCGCATGGCAGAGGGAGAGATATATACCATTCAGGCACAAGAGGCGCAGGATGAACTAGCCGTAGTGCAATACAGAAATGCCGTGCAACTGGCTCTACTGGATCTGGCACAAGCCATGAATCTTGCTGACTATGAGCACTTTGATGTCGTGGTTATCCCTACGGATGAATTGATAGCCGAACTGCTGCCAGAGCGTGACATGGTCTATCAATCTGCGCTACAGAATCGTGCTGAGATTCACTCGCTGGAATACTCAATAGCGGCTGCCGAGGCGGCGCTCAAGCGCCAAAAGGCGGCATACTCGCCCACCATCAGTGCCAATGCCGGCGTGGGGACCAGCTACTACAAGATGTACGGCACCGAGAATGCCGGCTTTGCCGACCAGATGAAAAACAATGCCCAGGCCAACGTGGGATTCAGTCTGAATGTACCTATTTATGATAAAATGCAGACGCCACATGCCGTCAAACAGCAGAAACTGAACCTGGAGAATGCCCAAATAGCACTGGATCAGAAAAAGCAAGATATTCGTAAAGAGATAGACAAAGCATACTATGATGCCATCAATGCACACAGCGAACTGGAGTCGGCACATCGTGCCGAGCGCAGTCAGCAGCAGGCGCTACACTATGCCGAGCAGAAATATGAAGCAGGACGCGGCAACAGTTACGAATACACAACAGCCAAGACCAATTATCTGCGTGCTGTATCGTCCAGATTACAAGCAGAATATACCTATTATTTCCGACTGAAGATATTGCACTACTATCAGGGATTGAAATGAAGTTTGTATTTTTCTTCATGGGGACTTGCATATGTGAAAAAAAAGTAGTACCTTTGCAGACCAAAAATCGATTAAAAACCGAAAAGTCCGTGAAGAAATCCATTAAACACCTCTTGCTACCGGTATTTGTGATGATTGCCGGTGTAGTATCAGCTCAGCAAAACACGTCTTTCCGTGACGTTAATGTCACATCCCCCATCGTGAACGACGACCATACGGTCACTTTCCGTGTGCGTGCCCCGCATGCGGAAAATGTGCGTGTGCTGGGCGATTGGGCATCCAATGGCGGAGAGCTCGCCCTTCGCAATGCCGGCGAATACTGGGAAGCAACGACCGAGGTGCTACCATCGGAAATGTATATGTACCGCGTAGAAATAGACGGAGTGATAGGACTGGATCCAACCAATCCGTTTGTGCGTCGTGATGTAGGTACACAATTCAGCATCTTCTATGTGACGGGTGGAGTAGGCGACTACTATCTGGTACGCGATGTGCCTCACGGCTCAATCATAGAGACATGGTATCCATCGGTATCATCGGCACGTGATCGCAGAATGTCCATCTACACCCCTCCCAGTTATGGTGCCAATACCGAGCGCTATCCTGTGCTGTACCTGCTGCATGGCAGTGGTGGCGACGAGACAGCGTGGGTGGACCTGGGTCACGTAGCACGCATCATGGATAATCTGATTGCAGAGGGCAAGATAGAACCGATGCTGGTGGTGATGCCTAATGGCAACTTCGCCAAGACAGCAGCTCCTGGTGAGACGAGCGAAAACCTCAATTATCGTCCTGTGATGTCCGACCGAATCGTAGGCAACTACAAGGATGGACAATACGAATTGGCCTTTGGAGAGATTATCCAATACGTGGAGTCGCATTATCGCGTAGTAGCCGACAAGCATCATCGCGCCATAGCCGGTCTGTCGATGGGTGGATTCCACACCCTGCATACCGCATTGCTGCACCCCGACAGCTTTGACTATATCGGTCTTTTCTCTGCAGGTCTGAATATCCATTGGTTCGACCTGGAGTCCGGCACTTATGCACATCAGCAGGAAAAACTGCAACGCCTACAGCAGGGTGGCTTCCGCTTGTTCTGGATAGCCATCGGCAGCGAGGACTTTCTGTACGAGCAGAATGTAGAGTTTCGTAATCGACTGGATCAAATCCAATTTCCATACGAGTATCATGAGTCAACGCGAGGACATATGTGGTGTAATTGGCGCCAATATCTAATTGACTTCTCGCAAAAACTTTGGAAGTAATCATTTACAAATCAACATATTAAATAACTATGGACATGAAATTATTCCCAATAACTCAAACCCAACAGGGAATCTATTTTGAATGTTTGCGTCATGCCAGCGAGGCAGTCTATAACAATGCGTATCTGTTCCGCTTTACCGAGCGTATCGACATTGATAAGTTGGCACGCGCTGTAGAGCAGGTGGTGACATTGCGTCCTGTACTCTTCACCCACATTGTAGAAGACGCGGATGGTGTGCCCTGCATGAGCATGCCTGCGCCAAAAGATTGCGTGTACGCGCAGGCTGTGGAGCATGTAAGCGATGAGGATTTCATCCACATACGTGAGCAACTGAAGCAACCCTTTGATATTCATACTGATGGTCTATTTCGCCTGCGACTATTTGATACGGAGACGACACAATATCTATTCGTAGATACGCATCATATCATATCGGATGGACTCTCGCTGCGTGCTCTGCTGAGCGACCTTGAGAGTGTGTATGCAGGACGTGCTGTTCGCACGGAGGCCATTTCTGCCTTTGACATAGCGGAGGCAGAGCAGTCGGCACGTGCCGGTGAGGCGTATGCCAATGCCAAGCAGTGGACAGAGGCAACCTATGCCGGCAGCGAAGGAACCATCGTTCCGGATGGCGACATCAATAATGATAAGGAGGAGAAACATGGTGAATATCAGCAGAATCTCAGTACCAGCTATGCCGATCTTAGTCGTTTCTGCGAGGCACAGGGTGTGAGTCAGGCGGCCTTGGCATATGGTGTGTTTGGTCGTCTGCTGGGCGTACTGACGGATAAGAAAGATGTGGCATTTGCCAGCATTTGGCATGGTCGCCATGACCGCCATCAGTTGCGCACCATCCAGATGATGGTCAAGACCTTTGCCGTGCGTTGCCGCTACGATGAGCCCGTCACCGTATCGGACTACCTGCATGCTATCCATACGCAGAACGAGGGGGCGATGACCAACGATATCTATTCCTTTGCCGAGGTGGCTGCCGCTACCGGTATCAATAGTCACGTGCTGTTTGCATACCAGGGCACGATGCATCGTGCGCTGACCTTTGCCGGCGTGGCGATGGAGCAAGTGTCGGGCGAAGATAATGCCACCAACGAGCCACTCAGCCTGCAGCTGATGGTGCAAGGTGACGAGCTGCTACTGGATGTACAATATTTCAGCAATCTCTATTCGGAAGCCTATATCCGTCGTATGGTAGAGTGCTACGATGCGCTGATGCAACATATGATGGCCAGTCCTGATGCGTTGGTACATCAAACCTCTGTCATGAGCGAGCGCCAGCTTGCTCAGGTGAGCGCCATGCATCAGACAACCATGGCTGATGCGCCTACCACCACATTCCATGAGGGAGTGCTGCGTTGGGCAAAGGAGACGCCTGATACAGTAGCCGTGATAGCATCAGATAAGACATTGACATACAGCGAATTGAATACCGCTGTAGAGCAACTGGCTGCCGAACTTCAAGCACGCGGATTGCAACATGGTGATCGCGTGGTGCTCCTGCTGCCACGCCGAAGCAGTTTCATCGTATCCATGCTGGCAGTCATGCGTTGTGGTGCCGCATATATCCCAATGGATCCAGAGTATCCAGCAGACCGAATTGCGTATATCTTGGATGATTCTGAGGGTCGATTCGTTATCACCACATCTGATAAAGTCGCTGATTATGAGAATCGTGCACTGAATATTGAAGAATTGCTCCATGCCGCAGAGTCACGCACGACAGCGGCACCTGTAGCCGTGGATAAAGATGATTTGGCATACCTTATCTATACCTCCGGCTCGACGGGTAAACCCAAGGGCGTAATGATTCGTCACGATGGTGCTGCGCACTTCCTCATGTCACATGAGGACAACCTTGTGACATACATCATGGGGCATGAAAGCCGCGTGGTGATAGGTTTGGCAACAGTATCATTTGATATGTCAATCATGGAGTACGGCAGCACGCTCTACAATGGCCGTACCTTTGTGTTTGCTGATGAGGAGCAGGTTCTCAACCCATTGCTGCTGGCAGAACTCTGTCGCAAGACGGGCGTTGAGACGATGAGTTCCACACCATCTCGTTTGGCCCTGAATATGGGTATAGACGAGTTTCGTGGACTGATGGGCAAGCAGATACGTACTGTGATGGTAGGTGGTGAGAAACTGCCTGCAGCCCTGATGGACGATCTTCGCTCATTGGGTGTACAACTCATCAATGCCTATGGTCCAACCGAGATTACAATCGCTTGTAGTTCAGCACGTATGAACGAAGCCAACGAGGTACACATAGGTCGTCCGCACACCAATTACACCTACCGCATCATGGATCGTGACCTGAACGAATTGCCTGTAGGTATCATCGGTGAACTGGTGATTGGAGGACGATGCCTGGCACGCGGATACAATAATCAGCCGGAAAAGACAGCAGAAGTGTTTGTGACCATAGATGGCGAGCGAATGTACCGCAGTGGTGACTATGCCCGCTGGACAGAGGATGGAAATGTGGTCATCCTGGGACGTACCGATAATCAGGTGAAACTCAATGGATTACGTATTGAACTCGGTGAAATTGAGACTGTGCTTGGCAAACAAGATGCTATCCAACAATGCGTTGTGATGGTTCGCAAAGTGGCAGGAAACGACAAACTGGTGGCATACTATGTGCCGGAGACTGCGGCTGCCAATGAGGATGAGGCACGCGCCTTTGAGCGCGAACTGGCAGACAAGATGTCGCAAAGCCTCACCTACTACATGGTGCCGAGCGTCTTCGTTGCCATGCAGTCATTCCCCATCACTCCTGCGGGTAAGATTGACACTCGTGCATTACCGGAGCCGACACTGGTGGCAGAGGAGATTGTGGCTCCAGAGACCGAGCGCGAGGAGCAACTGCTCTCTATCGTTCGTGATGTGCTGCAGCAAGACGAGTTTGGTGTGACAACCAACCTGCTCACTATCGGAATGACCTCGCTGCTGGCTATTCGTGTGGCAGTGCTTGCCAAGAAGCAATATGGATTGGACATCCGTGTGGGAGAGATGCTGAAGACACCTACCGTGCGTGCCATTGCCGCCAATGCCACCATTGCCACCGAGTCGGACGAGATGAACGCCATCGAGCACCATGCCGGTGAGACCTTCCCAATGACCTTTGCACAGCAAGGCGTGTATATGGAGTGCCTACGCAATCCGGAGGCAACATTCTACAATATCCCGATGCTGATTCGTATGCCTGCCGGCACTAATGCCGAGACGCTGCGCGACCATGTGGCTACGCTCATCAGTCTGCACCCTGCCTACTTCACGCATTTCGCCCCCGAGGGTGATGAGGTGAAGATGTTCTATCCCGAATCCATGCAGGCAGAGGTGGAGGTAAAGAACCTGACCGAGGATGAGTACGAGCAGTTTAAACAGACTTGCGTTCGTCCGTTTGACCTTGCCAATGGTCCGCTCTATCGCAGCAGCATCCTGAAAGTGGCAGACCGCGTCTATCTATTCTTTGACAGTCATCACCTGATTTCCGATGGTGGTAGTACGAATGTGATCTTCCAGCAACTGACAGCCCTCATGCAAGGGGCTACTGTGGAGGCAGAACGCTATACCTATTTCGACTTTGCCAACGATCAACGCCGCTTTGCAGAGAGTGAAGCCTTTGAGGAACATAAGCAATACTTTGCTACGCAACTCAGTGACTTTGAGGAGGTAACCGAGGTGCAGCAAGACCTGCATGCCGGTGGTACTGCCGAGCAGCACGAAGCTATCGCATATATTCGCAATACCGGTCGCGGACAGCTGCCGGATGGCGCAACGGAAGCACATTTCTGGTTGGCAGCCACGACATACACGCTGGGACGATTTGCCGGAACGAAAAATATATACATCTCCACCGTAAGTGGTGGACGTCAAAATCTGAAGGTATCGGAGACTGTGGGAATGTTCGTCAACACCTTGCCCATTCACGCGCACATACGCGAGCAGCGCGTACGCGAATATATTAAGGAGAATGCCGACACCTTCCGCGACACTATGGCGCACGAGAACTATCCATTTGCACGCATTGCCGCCGATTATGGATATACCGCGGCAACCACGTATGCCTTCCAATTAGGACTGGTGGACAGCTACATGCAGGAGGACTCGGCGATGCATGTCGAGGTGCTGGGAATGGAGTCACCCAAGTTCAAAATAGGCATCATGATTGATGTCCGTGATGGCAAACCAGCCGTTATCTGTCAGTATGACAGCACATTATACACGCGCCGTCTGATGCAGGCACTTGCCGATAGTATCGAGGCTACAGCGATGCATATGTTGGCAGATCCGGATGCACCTGTGGCGAGCATCAGCATCGTGCCGGATGGTCAGTTGGAACGCGTTACCGAGATGGGATTCTGCGCGCGACTGGATTATCCGATGGACGACACGCTGGTAAGCATCTTCCGTCGCACAGCAGCGGCTCATCCGGATAAGACAGCTGTTGTATTCCGCGATAAGCACCTGACATATAAGGAGATGGATGAACTTACAGACCGACTGGCGGCTCATCTGACGACGCTGGGTATTGGACAAGGAAGTATCGTGGGTGTGATGATTGAGCGTAGCGAACTGATGGCTGTCTATCCGATGGCAATCATGAAAACGGGTGGGGCATACATGCCGCTGGATCCGGAGTTCCCAGAGGATCGACTGACCTTCATGATAGAGGACGCCGGCGTGCATCTGATTCTCTCGGATGACGGTCTGGTACAACGTGTGTTGCCCAACTACACCGATGAAATCTTTGAACGAAGTGCTATCGACTCCTTAGAGACCCCTTATAGACCCCTTAGTAAAAGTAAGGACGACCCACGGACGACCCACGGACGACCCACGGACGACAACCAGGAAGGCGCGCTTCCCGATAGCCTCATGGTAGTGCTCTATACCTCCGGCTCAACAGGCAAGCCGAAAGGCGTACTGCTGGAGCAGCACAACATCGTCAACTTCTGCTACTGGTATGTATCGGCATTCGCTATGAGCGAGCACGACAAGGCTGCCGCCTTTGCCAACTTCGGATTTGATGCCCACATGTTGGATCTGTATCCAGCCTTCCTGGCAGGCGCCGAGGTGCATATTCTGGACGCTGAGATTCGTCACGACCTGCAAGGTATGGCGAACTATTTCAATGATAATCAGTTGACTATCGCCTTCATGACCACGCAGATCTGCTGCCAGATGGTGACACTCTTTGAGTTGCCTACCATGCGACTGATGTCTGCCGGTGGTGAGAAGATGCCGCCACTATCGCCTCCGGCATTTGATTTCTACAATGTCTATGGACCTACCGAGTGCTCGCTCTTCTCGACGTACTACAAGGTGACAGGTCCGTTCGACGGACGATTGATAGGTAAGCCGCTGACAGGCTATCGCCTCTACGTGGTAGATCAGGATAAGAATATCCTGCCGATTGGAGCCGCAGGCGAACTGCTCATCATGGGAGATGGTGTGGCACGAGGTTACCTCAACCGTCCTGATGTCAATAGTGAGAAATTCATTGAATATCAAGGAGAAAAAGCATATAGCTCGGGCGACCGTGTACGCTGGACCGAAGCCGGAGATATTGAGTATATGGGTCGTATGGATGGTCAGGTTAAACTACGCGGACTGCGTATCGAATTGGGCGAAGTCGATTCTGTCATGAGCCGTCACCCTGCCATCAAGATGGCGACGGCAGCTGTCAAGGAGGTGAGTGGAACACAGCACCTCTGCGGCTACTATATGCTCCGGGATGGTGCTACTCTGGACGAGCAGGAGCTGCGCGACTTCATGCGCCAGAGCCTGACGGAGTTTATGATTCCGGACTTCCTGCTCTGTATGGAAACTATGCCACTCACGCCGAATGGCAAGGTCGATAAGCGTGCTCTGCCTCTGCCTGCTGCCACGGCAGCGACCGAATATGTGGAGCCACGCAATGACGTGGAGCGTTTCTTCTGCGATACGATTGCTCAGGTGCTGAATGTGGAGCGCGTGGGAGCGGAGGATAACTTCTTTGAGATAGGCGGTACGTCTCTGATAGCGATGCGCCTCAGTGTGGCAGTTGGTAATGCCGGTTATCCAATGGCATACAAGGATTTCTTTGATAATCCAACCCCTGCCAAAATGGCTGCCTTCGTCAGCGGAGGTGCTACTGCTGAGCCTGAAATCGACCATGAGATTGTGGATTACGATTATACAGCACTGAACGAATTGGTGCTGCGAAACAATGTTGAGACATATCTCGCAGACTCTTCGCTGAACGATTTGGGCAGAGTACTACTATTGGGCGCTACCGGCTATCTGGGCATACATGTGCTCAAGCAACTGCTGGATGACGAGTCCGTGCCTGCTATCCAATGCATGGTGCGAGGCAGTAAATCAATCTCCGCCGAGAGTCGTCTGCGCACGCTGCTCTTCTACTATTTCGGCGAGACTTACGAGGCAGACTTTGGTAATCGACTGATGGTCATCAATGGTGATATCACCAATGCCGAGTGCTTTGATACGATTGAGAACATCGACACCGTCATCAACTGCGCAGCCAATGTCAAGCACTTCTCCGCAGGTACAGATATCGAGGATATCAACTACCACGGAGCAGTCAACTGCCTCAATCTCTGCCTGCGTCTGGGCGCTCGATTCATCCAAACCTCGACTTGCAGTATCGGTGGTTCGACACTCAGCGATACCGCACAACCCGAGCCACATTGTTTGCGCGAATCGGAGCTCTACTACGGACAGGACCTTAGCAATAAGTATGCGCACTCAAAGTTCCTTGCCGAGCGTGCTATCCTGGAAGCCGTAGCAACTAAGGGACTGAAAGCCAAGATTATGCGTCTGGGCAATCTGGCTCCGCGCGCTATGGATGGTGAGTTCCAGGCAAACTTCAACACCAATGCCTCCATGCGTCGTCTGAAAGCGCACACCACGCTGGGCGCAGTCGCTTATTCGATGATGGTGGGCGATATTGAGTTCACGCCGATTGATGAGGCGGCACGTGCCGTGCTGCTACTCTCGCGCACCAATGACAACTGCAATGTCTTCCATATTGTCAATCCGCACCACTCACCATTTGGCGACGTGATCAATTGCCTGCGCCACGCCGGCTACGATATCCGTGCGGTAGAGATGCCGGAGTTCACGCAGATGCTGATGGCTGCCATGGCTGATCCGGCTAAGGCTGACATCATGCAGTCGCTGGTGGCATACTCGATGCGCAGCGATGGACGATATGCAGTGGGCAACACCTATATGTCGCTCTATACAGCAGAGATACTGCTGCGACTGGGCTTTAACTGGAATCCAACTTCGTGGGATTATGTGGAGCAGTTTATCCATGCTATCCAGGGACTGGGATTCTTTGACGAATGATACTAAACAATACTGATTATGACTATACAAATTGAACAAGTAGAAAACGGCACATTAGCCACTATCACCGGTAGTCTGGACACACAGGCATCAATCCAGGCAGAGAATCAACTGCTGGACATCGAATCGAAATTCATCACGCTGGATTGCACCCACATGGATTATATCGCCAGTTCGGGTCTGCGTGTGCTGCTGCAACTGGTAAAAAAAGTGCGCCCAATGGGTGGCAGTATTACACTACAGGGTGTGCAACCCTCTGTGATGGAGATACTTAAGATTACACACTTTGATCAGATGTTCACTATCGCATGACGCGCGGACGTACCAATATAATAGTGAAGATGTCGTTGTGGCTGGTATCAGTCTTGACGGTGGTGCTATCAGCGATCGGTTGGTGGATAGAGAATAAACTGTATAACTCATGTGAGAAGGAAATCATCACTGATATGCAGGTTGTTACAGCTCTCACAACACGTGCTATTTCCACCTACATGGAGAACAATGAGAATACCACAAACGATGAAATTCGCAATTTGGCATTGATGCTCAAGCCCAATTCCGACTACGACATCACCATAATAGATACCGTGGGCAACTGCATCGTGGAGCCCAAAGCGGATATAGCCATTGGTGATGATGCTCTGGTGGAGAAGGACGTTGTGCCTGAACTTGGATGGACCATAATCTTTACTTATCCAAGACATCTAATGACGCAATATCTGATGCACATCAGGGGGGTAATCAGTATCATGATATTGATCATTATTTCGCTGACGCTGGTTACCGTATTGCTGATTGTGCAATGGGTAGCCAGGCCGTTTGTGGTGGAGCAACGCCGCCTGGCAGAGGACAAAGCCGTGATGGACAACGAAGTGAATATCGCTGCCAATATTCAGCGACATATGCTGCCAAGCGAACGTCCAAATTCGTCCTCTATCCTGCTGCCAGCCAGGAATATAGGTGGTGATCTGTACGACATAGTGGACGTAGATGGATACCGCTATTTCTGCATTGGCGACGTCAGTGGTAAGGGTATTCCGGCATCGATGATTATGTCAGCTACGGTACAGCTGTTCCGTCACATTATCTATGATGAGCATTGTACGTCTCCATCCCAAATCATGGCGTTTATCAACCGAGCCATTGCGCGCGACAATACGCAATGTATGTTTGTGACGATGTTCATCGGCATCCTGCACCCGAATGGCAAACTCATATACTGCAATGCCGGTCATTGTTCGCCTATACTGAAGGGTAAGTTCCTGCCGCCGGCGCAGCACATGCCGATAGGTGTATTTGATAGTGCCGAATATGCAGACGAGGAGATTATGATGTCGGCAGGTGAAGTTATCTATCTGTACACCGATGGCGTGACCGAAGCTATGAATAGCAACGGAGAGTGCTTCTCGGATAATCGACTTATCCGTCTGTTTGCAGATCATCAATCGCCATCGCTTTCGGATATTCTGGCATCGATTAAGGAGCATACCCATGAGGCGCCACAGAGTGATGATATTACGCTGATGACAATTGCCTATGTGCCGGAAAATACCTTATATTTTGAGCATGCGCGTGGCAATAGTGCAACCATCATACAGGAGGTGATGAGTGCAGTTCGTCTGTCGGATAAGGCACAGAATACCATGCGATTAGTGGTAGAGGAGGTGGTCGTGAACATCTGCGAATACGCTTATCCGCCCGAGGCAGATAACGATTCTCTCAGTATTACCACCCACATTACCGAGGATAGTTGTCAGATTACATTCTGTGATGCCGGAATACCATTCAATCCACTGGAGCAGACACCGCCGGATTTGGATGCATCTATCGAAGACAAAGCCGTAGGAGGACTGGGTATATTCCTGGTACAACAACTGGCTCAATCTGTACAATACCAACGTGATGGAATCTATAATCAACTGACTATCAGCATATCCTTATTAAACGAATAAATCCTATCAACAAACACATTATGAGAAATCCGATTAGGAAACTAATCCTTGGTCTCACGTTGAGCATGCTGCTCAGTGCAGCATCATCGTATGCCTATACGACTGACGTACAGGCACATCGTGATAGTGTATTGTCAATTATTACAGGTGCTCAGGATTGGAGCGAGCAACCTACGATACGCATCACTCAACTTGGTGCCAAAGGTGACGGACGTACGGATGCCTTGCCAGCGTTTCGCAAGGCGATGCAGCGCGCCCGCAAGTCGCAAAAAGGCCTGCATATCATTGTGCCCGAGGGCAAGTATCTGTTGAATGGTCCGATACACCTGGTGAGCCATATTACGATAGAATTGGCAGAGGGAGCAGAACTGCTCTTCTCGGCAGATCCTGCCCACTATCTGCCGGTGGTGGCTACCAGTTGGGAAGGGTCGTTTTGCTACAACTACAGTCCAATGATATACGGATACCAGTTGACGGATGTAGCAATCATCGGTCGCGGCACCATCAATGGCAATTGCACCGAGACTTTCCCCACTTGGCGCAAGGATCAGAAGAAGGATCAAATGCTCTCGCGCGACTACAATCATCAGGAGGTATCGGTAGAGCAACGCGTGTTTGGAGCAGGACATCTGCTACGCCCACATCTGGTTCAACTATATCAGTGTCAACAAGTTACGATTGAGGATGTGTTTATTACCAATTCGCCCTTCTGGTGCATACACCTGCTGCAATGCGAGAATGTGATTTGCAGACGCGTGCGCTACGATGCCAAACTTGTCAACAACGATGGTATCGATCCTGAGATGAGCCGCAATATGCTCTTTGAGGATATAGTATTCAATAACGGTGACGATAACTTTGCCATCAAGTCGGGTCGCGACAACGATGGCTGGCACGGACTTCCTACCGAAAACATCATCATCCGTCGCTGTAAGTTCAAAGGGCTGCATGCTGTAGTGATTGGCTCGGAGATGTCTGCCGGTGTGCGACACGTGTATGTGGAGGATTGCACCTTTGGCGGGTACGTCAAGCGCGGCCTGTACGTCAAAACCAACCCTAATCGTGGTGGCTTCGTACACGATATATATATGAGCAGATGCGAGTTTGGCGAGGTCGAGGATCTAATCTATGTCACCAGTATGTATGCCGGAGAAGGAGCTGATGATATCCATTTTACGGATATTCACGACATTCACGTGGAGGATGTGCATGCCCGTCGTGCCACCAATGCAGCCGTAGTACTGCATGGTACGGAGGCGCTACCACTACACGATATCAGCCTCACGCGCGTCAGCGCAGATACCTGCCGCATAGGCTTTACATCTGAGCATACAAAAGCTATCATCCTACAGGACTGCCAGTTAGGCGGTAGAGTAGGGACAGTGCCATCACAAGTGTCACAGAAAGATAATCTTTGGAGGTAACACTATGATTTCTATCAATACCGCTCAGTTATTAGATATTTTGACCTATACCCCTCCCTCGCAAAACATCCTGCTGGTAGGACGTCATGGTATCGGTAAATCCGAGATTCTGTCCCACTATTTTAGGGTGCGAGGTGAGCATGTTGTTACGCTCTTCCTTGGACAGATGGCTGATCCAGGTGACCTGATTGGATTGCCGGATCGCCGAGAGGGCAAGACCAGTTTTCTAGCTCCACAATGGTGGCCGCAAGAGGACGAAAAGCCGGTGGTGCTTTTTCTGGACGAACTGAATCGCGCTCGTCCTGAACTGCTGCAGGCGGTTATGGACCTATGTTTGTCTCGTCGCCTGGCCGGACGCGCGTTGCCGCCAGGCAGCCGTGTCGTTGCGGCAGTCAACGATGGCGATGAGTACCAACTCACGCCGCTGGATCCAGCGCTTGTGAGTCGATTTAATGTCTATTCGTTTCAGCCATCAGTCACCGACTGGCTCACGTATGCTACGGAGGTCGGTCTGGATCAGCGCGTGATTGCCTTTATCACGCAGAATAATGCGTGGCTGGATGGAATTCCGGGTGATATGCAGATTGACCACGGATTGGATCCACTGCCTAACCGACGTGCCTGGACTCGACTGGCAGAGATAAGTAGAGACATATCTGCCTTTGGCGATGCACAATTGGGACTCTTTGCCGGCATTGTGGGCACAGCAGCCGCCAGTCAGTTTGTCAATTTCGTAGCCGGACAGCAATACGTGAGCGGAATAGATGTATTGCTGCACTACGAGCAACACGAGGCGAAGATTCGACGCTATCCGATACATATTTTGGCGCTGATCAACGAGGAGATATTTCAGCATCTGGAGATTAGTCGCCCAGATACGATTGATAGTGTGCTAACCGACGAGCAGAAGACTACCTATGCGGTTAATCTGCAGCATTATGTCGATCTATTGCATACGTGCGAGGATCGTGAGGCTTTGGCGCATATGGCGAATCTGGTAGCATCGTCGGATTACCTTAATGCACTATCTTTCATCATCACTCATACACCTAATGTCTATGCGCTACTGGTAGATTATGTGGCTCAACTATAGATGCGTGATGAGCTGCGAAATAGGATAGCCCTGATGGCAGAGAACTGGTTTCTACGAGAGCCGGTTTATTATGCGGTGTATTGTACGTTGGCATTGACGGAGAACGACCGCATGCAATGTCCGGTACGCGTTGGGCAGGGGCGGCTGGAATATAATCCGCTGGCGCTCATACATATCAACTATCGCGAGACGGAATTGCTGTTTCGCACCGAGATGATTCGAGTACTGATGCTTCATCCGTACAGTCGTCGTCCACAGGGTGCTACCAACCAAATTATCAGTATCGGCAGCGACATCACGATCGGCGATAATTACTGCTTCATCCGAGGAAAAGAGAAACTGCCGGTACAGACGCCGGAGGCTTATCATCTGCCACTGGGCATGCCATATGAATGGTATGTAGAGCAACTGCGACAACGCGGTGAGAAGCAGAATCCGCCACAAACTCAAAACACAGCGCATAACACCGCTCAGGATACACCGCATGAGCAAACAAGCCAAGATGAGCAGCAGGCAGCCCACGATAAATCGTCGCTCTGGGAGGAGCGCGAAGTAGAGCGCGAGCGCATACGGCAGTTGGTAGATCGCACGACAGAGTGGGGCAGCATTCCTGCTAATCTGGTGGAGCACATTCGGCTCTGTCACCAGGCGGATAGCTACCCGGCACATATTATCGACGGATTTCGGGCATCGGTTTTGTCCAGCACCTATATGCTGACACGTATGTACCCCAATCGTAGGACGGACTTCCAGCAAATGGGTCATCGGCGCGTACAGCAATCCACCTTGCTGATGGCAATCGATGTGTCGGGCTCAATGACCACGGGACAGATTGAGAGCATCTATCGCTTTATCAACCACTATTTTGTACATTGCACAGCGGCAATAGATTTGCTCACCTTTGATGCCGAGATTCAGTCGGTCGAGCACTATCGGCGCATCCGCCACGAGATTACGATTACCGGTCGAGGCGGCACGAATTATCAGCCTGTGTTTGACTATGTGGCTCAAGCAAAACAGCATTATGATGGGGTAGTCATCTTTACGGATGGAGAGGCCTCCGATGCTCTGCAGATGCATAGACTTCTGCCTATACTATGGGTATTGCAGCACGCGTCACAGGTGGCAAAGCATCGCGTTCGCCTAGGTCAATACGGACGCGTGACACAATTAGTCTAATGATGGATAAAAGCACACAAATAGCATCGAAGTTGCTTAGAATGGAAGCGAATGCACTATTCGCAACCGTGCAGGTACATACTAATTGTGACCAGTGGTGGTTCTTCGCCGAGGCAAGAGCCGCGCATCTGCCGATACCTATGGATAAGCATATCAGCGATTATCGTGCGTGGATGAGCATTGATTACCAACTGTGTAGTATCCCCGTCAGTCTGTATCTGGAGCGCGAGTTGCACCAATCATGGACGTTCACCATACACGTAGAGGGCAAAGCAAACGAGAAACTGATATTGGAGTGGCTCACAGACCTGACGAAAGAGGGATTTGACATCGGTGACGGCAATGAGAATCTGACCCGTCAGATGAATTTCTCGCTGGGATTATATGGTGCCTGCCTGATGCATATAGTACTATATCCACCGCAGGATAAGTCGGTGATGGACAGTACAATGGCTCTGCTCAATTATCTGGATAGCATCAATCGGGCACACCCCCAAAAAATATCCATAGCCACCGAAGATGATGACTATGGATTTGATGATAATGTGCTATTTGGCGATTGGCAAACCTGGAAATAAGTTTACCAGAAGCCTCGTATTACCACACGTTGTAATGAATATTCTCTGCCTTGAATTTATCCTTCACGGCAGGATTCTCAGCGGGATGACCTACCGGTACTACGCACAGAGGTATGATGGTCTGAGGCAGCCCCAGAAGCTCCTGCAGTAGTGTCACGCGCTCCATGTTAGGATGCACGCCAGTCCAGACAGCACCGAGTCCCATGGCGTGAGCCGCCAGTAGCAGGTTCTCGGTAGCGGCCGACACATCGTCTATCCAAAAATCGCGATTCACTCCGGGCAAAGCCTTGTCCATATCGCCGCACATGACAATAGCCACAGCGGGATTGTTTTGGCAGCGAGAGTTGGGGAATTTCTCTCCGATGGCAGCCAGTGTATTGACATCGTTGATGACCATAAATGCCCAAGGCTGGCTGTTGATAGCCGACGGAGCAGCCATGGCTGCTCGCAGCAGGGTCTCTACCTGCTCATCGGTGATTGGTTCGCCTGTGAACTGACGTACGCTGACGCGAGTCATGATATTGTCTAATACGGCTTGTGTAGTCATTGTCGTGGAGCTGTTGTTAGTTGTTGTACATGCCACCATTGCAATTGTGCAAAATAGGATAGTGGCGTTGATTAGCAGTTTCTTCATACGATTATCGAATTATACGTCCCATCATGTCATAACTTACACCATCGCGAATAATCATCAGTTGACCATCACGTATAATTTTGCGAGCCGGAGTGGTAACTGTGGTCTCGGTGATGTCGGTAGATTTGAGCATATTGATGTAGAAGAGGTTGCAACCATCAGCCTTGGTCAATTCGTGCTCACCGGCGGTCAGGTCGTACTGGATATACTTATCCGAACCATTGGCAACCACCTTGGTACCATCCACTTTGATATTGACCTTGGTATCAGAGTCACCAAAGCGCAAGTAAATAGTGTTTTCCTGCTCCAGTTTGAACTTAATCGAGGTAGCAGACTCCATCTTCAGACACCATGTGTAGGTAGTGCCGTTGACCTCAGCAGTACCCTTGCTATTGCTGTATGTGCCACTGATGGTATAGAATGTCGAACTGGGCTTACCACCATCAAAGTGGCACTCAAACGCTCCCTTAGTTGGGTCTGGGTCCGGATCTGGATCTGGGTCTGGCTGGGAGGCCTTTGCACCAAGGATGCCAATCACAGATGGCTTGTAGTTATTGAGCGCACTCTCCAAAGCAGCGTTGATCTCATACGATGAATCGTCTGCGGAGGTGAAGGTGAATGCGAAATCGCCATGATACATACGACCTGCGCCATAATTGCCCATTACGATACCCGGAACAGCCTCTGCGTTATCTACATTGTAGGTGTACATCTTGCTGGCATCGGTATCGAAGTTGTTGTATTTATTGTTGCCCGACAGAGTTACCACCTCAGCCGGAATGGTTGCTGTACGAGACGATGCTTCCCAACAGTCAAAATGGACTTGGTTCTGCTGGTAGGTCACCAGTGTCTTGCTGCCGGAATAGTAGTTACCATACGACTTGATGATCCCCCCCTCTTCTCCGGAGAAAGTGCCCTTCGTATCATCGCCACTGCCAACACCCATATGAACATCAGTTCCTTGCAAAGAAATAAGCATTGGTTTGGGGCAGTTTTTGAAATAATTGGCCTCCATGAATACGCTGGATGCAGAAGTTGCACCTACACCATATTTAGCTATGCCATCATAATAATTATTGTACATGTGCACGGACATAGTACGGATGCGTGCATGACGCGAGTCGGAGTGGTCAAACCAGTTGTGATGGTAAGTAATGAAGTTATCGCCATCGTCTTGGTGCATACCGCACATAGTAGATTTACCGGTATCCCAGAAGTGGCAATATGCGACCGTCACATACTTAGAATTACCCTTCACATCAATACAGCCATCACCCTTCTTCTGGTCACCACCTTTGTTACGACCATAGAAACCATCGATGTGGTGTACCCAAATATTGGAGTTATCGGTATCAAGACTGATATCGTCATCCATGAGCGTGCGAACTGCAAAGTTACGGAGCTCAACGCTCTTACAGTTACGAATGAGGAATCCCCAACCATAAACGAAAGCATCGTTACCAACACCCTCGATGGTGATATTGAGTTCGCTATCGGCAGCGCGCCCCTTGATCTGCAGTCCTTCAGAACTGGAATCAAAGCCATCCATATCTTCCGCCTTGATCATACCAATCAATCGCACACACAGTGGACGAGTCTCTTTACCTTTCTGATAACCGGTGATGATCTGTTGCAAACCTACACACGGAGACTGTTCAGCCCCTGTAACATCCATCTTCACCTTCTTGGCGCTGTCCTTAGTCACATAGAGTACGACGGCATTATCTTTCAAGGTACCATCATCCTTGTATGCGCCTACGCCCTTAGTCCAGTTGAAGTGCGCAAAGCCACCATGGTCGTGTGCCTTAACCTCTACCGCAGAGGAAATAACAGCATCAGCCGGCGTCTCAACCTCGTCTCGTACAGGAACGATTTTGAAGGTGTAGTTACCAGCCTTCAGACCCAGTGCATCTGCGCGAACGATGTCGTTTGGGTACACGCGCACGAGTTCGGCATCCAACTGCGTGTATGCACCACCTTCCGGAGCTACATACACATGTGCCATCGAGTCTGCGCCTAACTTGAACTCCACAGCGGCAGATTCGAGCCAGCCCGCGGTGTTCTCAATCGTGATAGCAGCGGAAGCCACGAGGCTAAGCGTTGCTAGCAAAGATAGGAGAAAAAACTTTTTCATGTTTGTTGATAATTATGGTTGAATTTAGTTGATATTTAAGGTCAAATTAAAATCGGTTGCAAAGATACTCATTTTTTCCGAAACAGGCAAATTTTATGGCAGAAAAAATTTTTTTTTAGGTTAGTGGTAAACTCAGGGTTAACTGTAGTAAGGTAGAAGTAAGGTAACGACATAGGGAAGACACAGAAGCGATATTGTAAAAAATCGTAAAAAAAATTTGCATATGTAGAAAAAAAGATGTAATTTTGCAGCGTTTTTTTAAGATCTAAATGTAGATATTTAACTAAAAAGTTGCGCCCGACACGAAACAAGGGGTTTTTATATGAAGCAAACAATGTTGGTGATTTTACTTTTATTAAACATTCTTGTATTAGGATGCTCTTGTGTAAAAATGGTGTCAGACACCACTACAGACGCGAAACTTGATAGCGTTAAAAAAATATTAGGAGATACTGCAACACAGATATTGTTCCATTCGGATAGTGTATTGCTATATTCAATTAAACTTGATGTGGATACCATTGATTCAACTATGCAGGTGATTAATGGATTTGTAATAGATAAACAAGAATTAGTATTGACAGACACACAATATGTTGAAATTCAATCTTTGTTGTTAGATTCTAATCTCAATTGTCGTCATGATTTTTTGCCATCAACTCCTTTTAGACCTTTGGTAGTTATGGAGTTCTATCGAGAAGAATCTCCTCGTGGCTATGTTTTCTTTTCACCTAATGCAGGTGTAATGGATGTAGCATTAGATGAGAATTCGCTGCTAACTTATCGAGTATCGAATAGGGTAGAATGGCTCACTCTATTTTCAACATTACTGCCCAATAATGAAACTATGAATCTGTATCTGAATGATATACAGAATCCTACAGATAGTATCAACGAACAAGTTAATCTCTAAATGTGTGCAAGATGAAAAAGTGTATTGTCTTTTTTTTGATATTCATTGTTTCTCTACAAGTATGCAATGCACAGTGTATCCGCTTGATAGCATATGCGGATACCAATGATGCAAAGTTAGGTACAGGTTTTACTGCAAATCTAAATATGTTAATGCAGTTTGAAATGGCATTAGCAGCTGCTTTGGATATGCAAGGGGCATGCGCAACTCCAATCGTGAGACGTGGAACAGGTTGCTCAAAGAAACAATTACAGATGGATTTAAGCGACTTTAAATGTTCTCCAGAAGATATTGTTATATTTTGCTATTTTGGGCATGGAGCAAGATCGAATGGTGATGAATCTATTTTTCCTCAGATGTGTCTGGGAGAGAACAATCAAGCTAAT
This sequence comes from Paludibacteraceae bacterium, assembly GCA_045599285.1. Taxonomy (GTDB): domain Bacteria; phylum Bacteroidota; class Bacteroidia; order Bacteroidales; family Paludibacteraceae; genus Colicola. The sequence goes on from JAZRVR010000008.1 coordinate 100,304, forward strand.
TTTGTGCCAATAGAGGATGTTAAAATAGTGATGCAACAAAAAAATCCGAAGTTCTGTATTATTTTAGGTGATTGTTGCAATTTTGCGGATCACTCTGTTTTCCCTAAAATCAATGTTTTGACGACGGCTGGTGCGTCAGAAACACGAATCTCACAACATCAAGTAGATGCATTAAAAAATTTGTTTTTGGAACAAGAAGGAATTCTACTTGCTACTGGCTGTAAAGCCGGTGAGTTCTCGTGGTATGATAAAAATATGGGAGGATTTTTCTTCAATTCATGGTTGGATGCACTTAGTACATATATTGATGCTGTACATCAGTCATATAACTGGAACGATATTATGATAACTACACAGAATAGTGTACTAAGTTTGACCCAGGAATGTAAGAAAAGAAATTCTGAGATGACATTACAACATCCGCAATATATATTTGAGAAAAGAGGTGCTAATAATAGATATACAACAAAGAATGAACCAGTCATAAATTCTCAGGATTTACGTAGTTCACTTGTTAAATTAGCAGATGATATAAACCTAACCCCATCCCAACGAATTGCAAACAAATCACAGGTTAAGAGTACGTTCTTTGCACCTGATGCGGTAGTTTATGTTATGGGGTCTGATCGAAGCACTATCCTCAATCAACATAATGTTGATGGGTATTTACGCCACGTGAGTACTGATTTTCATCTACGAAACTTCTGCATCATAGATGAGCAAAAAGATGCTAATGGGAAAATAACTTCTCTTAAAATTCATGAAATTTATGTTGACTAATGTGCATACTACAATGAAAAAGTTTCTTTGCATTATATGTGTCTTTTTACCATTAGCTATGATGGCACAAACCAGTGATTTAACTCCGGAAATAGAAAAACAACTTACACAACAAGCAAAAATTCAAGTTGATCATTTCAACCAATATGTCAGTTTTATTGCCAGCAAACAATATTCTGACGAGGTTCGTGGTGAATATGCAGAAGCCGCACTTGATTTATTTATTGGAAAAGGACGCGAATATTCTGATATATATGGCAATATCAAAGAAGCTCCACAAATGGCGGTGTCTAATGTCAGAACAGGTGTTAAACGTAAATATAGTGTTGCTTTGTATTTACAAAACCTGCAGTATTTGGATTATTCCGAAATCAAGATGGAGTTTGCAAAAGCAGTGTTTATTAGTTCACTAAAACAAGTTTCGGAGGATCGATATGAAACGGTGTTGTCATACTGTCAAATCTTCACGGGATATAAGGATGGTATAAAAGTCTATTCGGATAAAACCACAAAACAAATTAAGGTGTACATCAATCGCATTGGAGACAAAGAGCGCTCACATTGGGAGGTTCTATTAGGTGATGTTGATGTTGTTGCTACAGAAGCATATTAAATCATAATCTTATGAAGAAAGTATTTATTGCAATTTTATTGTGTTTGTGCGGACAAACCTTTGCTAGTGATCCATTCCTTGATGCATATGCTTTTCAAGTGAAGCAAATTGAGGAATTTATGCAGAGAATCAATGGTGAGATCGGAATTCCAACTCCGGGCACAGATTCAGTGGACTATCGTACAAATGCACTATTTCTTTTTGATAAGGAGACATACTATGCTCACCAGGAAGATGTGGATAAATTCATAGATAAATTGAGCAGTTGCCATCCGCATTTGCAATTTACAGATACCACATGGGTGGCAGTAGCCAAGACTGTGGTTTCCTACTCTGGCAAGGCAGATACCCTTGAGTTGACATTGAAAACAGAACGTGTTGAGAAAAACATCTATAAATGGGTAATATCAAATGTTTCATGGCAAAAATTACAACTTAATCCACAAAAAAGAAATGCCGGATTAAGTATTTCTCCTACCGATAACGAAATGCGATTTATGTCACTATCAAGCATAACCAATAGAGAATATCCAAATATATTAAATTATGCTGATAATCAGTTTAAGGTAGATGAATTATCTGTGTTTTATACATTGATCTATACAAATAAATTGAAGATAGTTGAAGTTGCAGATTTAAGATATGTTTTTTATGACATAGCAGGTTATTATCTGTGTGTCAAATACGTATCTGATTTCAACCATGCGCATGCAGGGTGGCTTATACATGATATTCATCCCAATAACTAAGACCTGATGCGTACACATGATATAAAAAAGATATTGTTTTGCATAGGTTGTTTCTGTATTTTTCAATGTACATGTTATGCACAAAGTGATGCAGAAAATAGAGTTGTATCTCTGGTAAAACAGTATTATTCAGAACTTGGACAATATGCTAAGAAGCCCAAGGAGGAGGCGCGTCGTGTAAGAATAAATACTTTCTTTACAAAAGGTGCACAAACTACTGTTTTTAATGATTATTATTGCATCAATCACAACGAATGGGGAATTGAGTCTAACACCTCCGTGGGGTTGTACTCTATGGCATTAGGTAGTTATGCCAATCAACCATATAATGGACAATATTACTATTTGAATATATCAATAGACAATACGCAAATTGAAACAAAGGTAATCGATTCCCAGAGAATATTGGTGTACGTTAAAAAAACAATAATTGGAAAGAATCCCGAGCTACCGATTTCATATACCGGTAACGAGAAAATAATGTTTAGAAAGACATCTGGAGATTGGAAAATTGCATATATTGAATTATATAAGGGTAGTATTATTCCTAATATCAAAAGGACTCTTCCATTTGAGATAAAATCAATAGCATATAAACCAACTAAGACGGGTGATTATGGACAGCCAATTGTTGCTGGAGACGTGGACTATGTATATGCACGACTTAACATGGTAGTAAACACGGAGGGAACATATCCATTCTATATAAAGGTATATAATACTTCTGGAATTTTATCAAAAGCCAATTCGGAGAATGATTATTCCTTCATGTTAAATTTAACCCTCAAAAATTCAGAATCTTACTACTATTTGACAGGATGGGGAAATTCTGACAAGACATATTATGTTCCAGGAATATACAGATATGAAATCTGGTATAATAACCAAAAAGTTTTTTCTGATAATATCACTGTCCAAGACAAAATAACCCATAAAAATGCTAAAGTTACATTGACTGCGTCTGGTGCTGATATTTACTTAAAGGCAGCAAGCGAAAATTCTTATGTTTACAAGGGGAACTCATCATGGGAAGGCATGTTGCCTAATGGTTCTTATTCTGCAAAAACTGTTAGAGAAAATTACAAGGATGCCTTTACCACTTTTGAAGTAAACGGTGAAAATTTGACAAAGGCATTGAAAATGCCATCTCCTACAGGAAAAATTTATGTGACATCCAAACCAACAAATGCCAATGTATATGTAGATGGAAAATATGTCGGCATGACTCCATGTTGTACTACTGTTGAAACAGGGTCTCACAACGTATATACCAATATGTCCGGATATCACACATCAGATACCAAATACGTCACGATACAGCAATCATCCTCGGAGTCTGTAGATTTCACGCTAAAAAAACAAATAGGTAAACAAAATTGGACAGATGATTCACACCCAGAACATTATTTCGAGACATCTTATGGTGCGAGCCTTGATATGGATAACAAATACCAAATCAAGAATCATAACTTGGGTCTTGAGTATGCCTGGTTACGGCGTTTCTTTGGTCTACGTTTGGCTCCTAATTTGGGCTTTACTACTGACAAATTATGCAATGTCAGTATGACGGCTGGTCCTGTATTTAGAATTACTCCAATGTATTCTGCATTGAATTTACAACTTTGTACTGGAGCTGGTGCAGTATGGGATGTATCAACAAATAAGTTTACATGGATGGTTGATGGAGGATTAAGATTCGGATTCGAGAATGATTATGATGCACTAAGTAACTTCTCGTGGTGGAGTTTTGGGCTAGGTATTAAATACTATGATCGGACAATAGTTCCGTCCATAAATCTAAGTCTTATGCCTATACGAACATTAGCTATTGCCGCTCGTGCGTATGAATATCCCATTAGTCATTTCTTTGAAGCAACATGTGGCTTTGCTTTAGGTAATGCACGTGACATCTTGATAGGTGGCACATATGGTTGGACTCCGACTCATTTAGGATTTTTTGTATCAGGTATGGGTGGATTAGATGGTTCTGGTACAGTAAGCGCAGGTTTGGACTTCCGCTTAATACCGGAAGATGTATCTGATATATTCGATTGGCATATCTATGCCGGACCAGGTTGGGGAATGTACAATGGCGATCATCATTGTATAGGTGACCTTGGTATGAGGTTCGCCTTTAATTCGGGTCGTTCACGTTTCTGTTTTTGGAGTTTTTCTGCAGGATGCCAAGTTACAGATGGAATCGTTGTCCCACAATTTGGACTAAGTTTTGGTATTGTTGGTTTACTTGGCACTGCTGGTTTAGGTGCCTTGCTTTTGTACTAATTCATGACAATTTTTGATAACTCCCTTAGACCGTTAGTACTATATACGTTCCCCGTGTAGGGGGAGTATATGTACGTACTAAGGTCGTCATGGGAAGTATCAACTTTGTGTCTGAAATCAACTTCTGCGGAGAGTGTCGGCCAGCGAGATGTAGAAGCAACTGAGAATCAATGTGGCGACAAAGCCAAAGATATAATAATACACTACACCCATATACGGCAGATTATCCGAGAATCCAAAGGCACCCGTCTCGGAGCCCCAATTCATAAAGAAATACGGGTAGTTCAGTCCGTTGGTAAAGGTCCAGTCCATACAATAGGCTAGGGCAGCAAAGAGGACATACACCACAATTGGAATCATCGGATAGAAGGCATCCGTCAGTCGGAATCGGTACGTCGGACTACACAGGAAGAAATCAAAAACAGCCACCAGCGGCACCACAATATGTGTGAGGATACTGCTCATGCAAAATGCGCCCTCACCACGAACAGGTGCCAACACAAAGCAATAAACCAATCCCGTCAACGTGATGGCAATCGTCGTGACCAAATGCACAACACCATACCATCGTCCGACCTGTATCCGAGAGCCTAACACTATGATTCCCAGAACAGACATAACAGCCACCCACAGATTAGATTGTACCGTAAAGTACATCCAAATCGTATGACTGCTCATATACGCAAACGGGTTCATGGCATTAAGCATGATACCCCACGTTACACACACGATAATCGCTACCTTCAGTAGCAAAGAAATAATTTTACAATACGTTTTCATAACAAAAAAGATTTTGGGTTAAAATTCGCTGCAAAGGTACTACATTCTGCCGCTTCTGTGATTGCAAATATCGCAAATAATACTTGTCAATACCTTAAAAGATTTGCATATGTAGAAAAAAAGCAGTACCTTTGCACACAATTTAATCCGTAATCAGAATATGTGGGTACTATTAGCCATATTATCAGCGCTTTGCCTCGGCTTTTATGACATATGCAAGAAGAAGGCACTCAGCGACCATAGTGTGATGAGCGTATTGACCATTAGCCTTTGCTGCGCATGCGTGCTGCTCATACCGATGTTTGTGCAGTTGCCTCCTGCAGACCTGCGAACGCATATGTTTATCTTTGCGAAATCGCTGATTGTGCTATCCAGTTGGGTGTTCGCGTATATCAGCGTCAAGCATTTGCCTCTATCCATCGTATCTCCAATGCAGGCTACACGACCGATGTGGACACTATTGGGTGCAGTCACAATCTACGGCGAGATACTGAACGGATGGCAGTGGATAGGTATCGTCCTGGCGCTAGGGAGCACGTTCGCATTCTCGTTCACAGTCAAGGGAAACAAGGAAGGGAAGAATCCTGTGAAGTTCTACATCTGCCTGTTGCTCAGCATCCTGATAGGTGCCAGCAGCGGATTGTACGACAAGCATATGATGCGCCACTTTGACCACAATACCGTACAGTGCTACTACATACTATATCAGGCCATCATGATGCTCATTGCATCCGTGGTGTTTGAGCGCAAGCAATTGGTACACTCTTTGCAACACTTCAGCCTGTCCATACCACTGATTGCCGTATTTCTGGTACTGAGCGACTATGTGTATTTTGTTGCACTGACCGACCCAGACTCAATGATTGCGGTCGTCAGTACCATACGACGCGGAGGCACCATCATACCATTCCTGTACGGTATATTGATACTGCGGGAAGCCAATCCGTGGCGTAAATTAGCCTGTCTGTCGGGCATAATATTGGGACTTATATGTCTATTATTCGGCACTTTGGCATAAAAAAGTAGTATTTTCTTGCATATTTGCAAAAAAAATCGTACCTTTGCAGTGTTTTTTACAATGCGAAAAAAGATATGTGTGGAATCGTAGGATATATAGGTAAACGCGAGGCGTACCCAATCCTCATCAAGGGATTGCATCGCCTGGAGTATCGAGGATACGATAGTGCCGGTGTGGCCATGATAAACCCGGCAGGTAGTTTGAATATCTACAAGGCAAAAGGAAAGGTCGCAGATCTAGAGCAGGTGGCTGCTGACAAGGATGTCAGCGGCAATATCGGTATTGCCCACACTCGCTGGGCAACGCATGGTGAGCCCAACCAGACTAATGCCCATCCTCACTACTCCGAATCCGAGCAGTTGGCCATCATTCACAACGGTATCATTGAGAACTACGCCGTCATCAAGAAGGGACTGCAAATGGAGGGATATACCTTCCGCTCATCCACCGACACCGAGGTGCTGGTGCAGCTCATCGAATACACGATGAAGACCAATGGCGTGGACTTGAAGCGTGGCGTGCAACTGGCACTCAGTCAGGTGATTGGCGCCTACGCAATCGTAGTGCTGGACAAGAACCATCCCGATACATTGGTTGCCGCCAGAAAAGGTAGTCCGCTGGTGATTGGAATAGGCGAAGACGAGTATTTCCTGGCTTCGGATGCTACACCGATTGTGGAATACACCGATAAGGTCATCTATGTAGGTGACGAGGAGGTGGTACTGCTGCAGCGAGGCAAAGAGGTGAATATCACTACCATCGGCAATGTGACCCTTACACACGAGATTAAACGTTTGGAAATGACCTTATCTCAGTTGGAGAAAGGCGGCTATCCACACTTTATGCTCAAGGAGATTTTTGAACAGCCGGAGACACTGGCAACCTGCATGAAGGGTAGGGTAAACGTGGATCAAAACAACGTGGTACTGAGCGGCTTCATTGATCATAAGAAGCGATTCCTCAATGCTAAACGTATCATCATCACCGCTTGCGGTACGTCCTGGCACGCAGGCCTGATTGCCATGTACGCGATAGAGGAGTTTGCGCAGATTCCTGTGGAGGTAGAGTACTCGTCGGAGTTCCGCTACCGCCGACCTGTTATCAACAAGGGAGACGTGGTGATTGCAATCTCACAGTCCGGTGAGACAGCAGATACGCTTGCTGCTATCGAATTGGCAAAGTCACATGGCGCCTTCATCTTCAGTATATGCAACGTTGTGGGATCCAGCATCCCACGTAGTTCACACTCGGGCTGCTACACACACGTAGGTCCCGAGATAGGCGTCGCTTCTACCAAGGCATTTACCGCACAGGTTTCTGTATTGACCATGCTCGCAATGATGATCGGACGTGAGAAGGGTACACTACCTGAAGATAAGTACCTGAAGCTGGTTCGTGAGCTGGGCAATATACCGGACAAGATAACTACCATTCTCAAGCAGAACACACGTATTCAGCAGTTTGCCAACACCTTCACCTACGCGCAAAACTTCATGTATTTGGGACGCGGCTACAACTTCCCTGTAGCTCTGGAAGGTGCACTGAAGCTAAAGGAAATCAGCTACATACACGCCGAGGGTTACCCAGCAGCCGAGATGAAACACGGACCTATTGCTTTGGTATCGCAGGAGATGCCATGCGTCGTGATTGCTCCACGTTGTGGCACGTACGAGAAGATTGTCAGCAACATACAGGAAATCAAGGCGCGCAAGGGACGCGTGATTGCTATTGTGACTAAGGGCGATAAGGAGGTCTGCAAAATGGCAGATTTCTACATCGAGATTCCTGCTACCGAGGAGGCTCTGACTCCACTGTTGGCAGTCATTCCACTGCAACTATTAGCATACCACGTGGCAGTAGCCAAAGGCTGTGATGTAGATCAGCCACGTAATCTCGCCAAATCTGTAACCGTTGAGTAATCAGTAATATGAACTTATCCAACGAAGATATTGAATCTCGCGTCAATCGAGCACGAGAGCTGTTTCATCAGGGATTTAATTGTTCGCAATCGGTATTCGCCAGTTGCGCGGACATGTATGGTATGGATGAGCAGACCGCCCTGCGTGTGAGTGCATCGTTTGGTGGCGGAATAGGCAGGATGCGTCACGTCTGTGGTGCCGCATCAGGTATGTTCCTGTTGGCCGGTATGGAGAACGGCACCACCACGCCCGGTGATGCTGAAGGTAAGCAAGCAAACTACACTTTGGTACGCCAGTTGGCGGACGATTTCCGCACCGAGAATGGTTCTATCATTTGTGCTGAACTGCTGGGACTGACGCAGAGCGAGGGCGACGCAACACCTGCTCCCAGAGACGAAGCATATTACCACAAGCGTCCATGCGAGGAGTTGGTAGCGATTGCGGTACGAATATTTCTTACACATTGAATAGCACACTTTGGAATAGTGAATATCTGAAGGTATGGTGCAGTAACTTCTTGATGTACTTTGCCTTTATGCTGCTTACTCCGCTGCTTCCACTATATCTGAGCGACACTTACGGAGCGAACAAGGAGACCATCGGCATGGTGTTATCCGGCTATGCGGTTGCCGCGTTGCTGATACGTCCCTTCAGTGGTTTTCTGGTAGATAGTTTTCCTCGGAAAGCGGTATTGCTGCTATGCTATGGATTGACCACAGCATTCTTTGGCGGCTATCTGTTATCCGGCAGTCTGCTGTTATTCGCGATATTTCGCACCCTGCATGGTGCACCATTCGGGGCAACCGGCGTATCACTATCTACGGTGGCGATCGACGTGCTACCCAGCGATAGACGAGCAGAGGGAATAGGGTACTACGGACTGAGCAATAACATCGCAACGGCCATCGCGCCCTCTGTTGCTCTGCTGCTCTATGCCCGATACCAGAGTTACGATATGCTATTTGCCATATCAATGGTGGCATCGCTGTTAGGTGTGATTATCGACTCCACACTGCGCCTTCGTCCGCGCGAGATTATACAGGGCAAGGAGCCAATATCGCTGGATCGATTCCTGCTGATGAAGGGATGGGCACTATTCATCACGATGTTCACTGTTGCGTTTGCCTACAGCGTAGTATCTACCTATATAGCGATATACGGCAAGGAGCGAATGGGAATCACCGAGGGAACGGGCCTGTATTTCGCGCTATTATCCATTGGACTCATAGTATCGCGTCTGACCGGCAGTCGCTCGCTCAAGCAGGGCAAGGTGATTCGTAACGCGTCGGCAGGACTGCTGGTGTCGATTTCATCCTTTGTGCTCTTTACCACTGTTCATGAACCGTGGGCGTATTATCTATCTCCGTTTATTTTGGGATTAGGTAACGGACATCTGTGGCCGGCATTCCAAACCATGTTTATCAACCTTGCCCCCAATAACAAACGTGGCACAGCCAATTCGACTGTGCTCACGGGTTGGGATTTGGGTATGGGAGTAGGAATGCTGTGGGGCGGTAGCGTAGCCGAGCGATACGGATACTACTCTGCCTTCTGGCTGGCTGTCATCGTTTATGCTTTAGGCATCGCCTTCTACTTCCTCTACGGTCGTAGGCATTACATCCGATTCCGACTTCGGTAATGTACTGCTCTTACGAGATTTTTTGAATCGCTTCTGGCGCATTTGCCAGCGTTCACGAGCGTATTGCTGCATATCGGTGATGACATCGCTCTCGTCGATGATCTCCAGACCAAAGATGGTCTCGATGATATCCTCCAGTGTCAATATTCCCTGGAAACAACCGTATTCATCAATGACAACGGCTATCTGCGATTTCTCACGCAACATTTTGTCAAAGATATCGCCAATCGACATCTCCTCATTGTATTGGGGTAGTGTACGCTTGATCTTGCCCAATGTCACTTTGAAGTGATCCTCCGCTAGGTCCTCCAAGGCATCATCACGCAGCACATAACCGGTGATGTACTCGGGAGATTCAGCATACACGGGGATGCGAGAAAAATGGTCGTATTCATCACTATCGTAATACTCACGCAGCGTCATTTTCTCGTCTGCAATGGCACAAACCACGCGCGGAGTCATCACATCGTATGCCTTGATTTCATCCAGGCGCATGATGTTACGGATAATCTTGTTCTCGTCCTCCTCGATGACACCTTCTTCCTCTCCTACATTGGCCAGTGCTACCACCTCTTCACGACTGACAGTCGCTTCCTCCACCTCAGGGAACAAACGAGTAATCCAGCGAATCAGCAGTACAAACGGGTAGAGCAGAACAATCAGTGCACGAATGGTTAAGGCGGTGAAACCCATCAAATTCTTCCAATAGGTAGTACCCATTGTCTTAGGAATAATCTCCGAGAAAATGAGAATCAACAGCGTCATCAGGGCACTAATCAGACCAAACCACTCACTGCCAAAGACCTGTGTAGCCTGGCGTCCCACACCGGCTGCACCTATGGTGTTGGCGATAGTGTTGAGCGTCAGAATGGCGGCCAAAGCCTCTTCCGGCTCCGTCTTATAGCGCTTCATGAGCGTGGCTACCTTGTGCCCCTCCTCCTCACGCAGATTGATGAAACTTAGCGTGGTGGACATCAGTACCGACTCCAGCGTCGAGCATAAAAACGACACCACCAGTGCCAATAATAAATATACAAATAATAATCCCATTCTTCTTGTTTATTTTAGTAGGGAAAAATCGATTACCTCGTGAATATCAGATACATAATGGAACTTTAGTCCACGAACGTACTTTTCCGGAATAGCTTCCACGTCCTTCTGATTATCCTGGCATAGTACCAGATCTGTGATACCGGCTCGCTTGGCAGCCAGGATCTTCTCTTTCACGCCACCGATAGCCAACACCTTGCCGCGCAGCGTCATCTCGCCCGTCATGGCAATGCGTTCACGCACTTTGCGTCGCGTGAAGGCAGACACAAGTGCCGTTGTGATTGTGATACCGGCACTGGGACCATCCTTGGGCGTAGCACCTTCCGGCACATGAATATGTACCGCCTTGGTATCTAAATCCTTGCGACTGATGCCGAAATCCTCGGCGTGCGCTTTGATAAAGCCCATCGCCAATGTGGCAGACTCCTTCATCACATCTCCCAGGTTACCCGTCAGAGTGAGAGTAGGGGTCTTGGATGTCGAGAGACTTGTCTCGATGAAGAGTATCTCACCACCTACCTGTGTCCAGGCCAGACCGGTAACGACACCTATATATTTATTGGTTTCCCACGCATCGCGCGAGAAGCGTGGCTTACCCAAATATTCGTTCACGTCCTCACGGGTCACACTCACATTATATTCCGCCTCCGTAGCAATCTTTGTCACCACTTTTCGGCAGATAGACGCAATCTGTCTGCTCAACGAGCGAACACCGGATTCGCGCGTGTAACCATCTATAATATAGTCCAATACATCTTTCTTCAGACGTAATTGAGTACTCTTGATACCATGATTAACCAGTTCTTTGGGCAGCAGGTGACGCTTGGCAATCTCTACCTTTTCTTCCTGCAGGTAACCGGTCATCTCGATGAGTTCCATTCGGTCGCGCAGAGGGCGTGGTATAGTGTCCAGCGTATTGGCGGTGCAGATGAACATCACCTTGCTCAGATCATAATCCACATCCAGATAGTTGTCATGGAAGGTGTTGTTTTGCTCCGGATCCAGAACCTCCAGCAGAGCAGAAGTCGGGTCGCCCTTGTAGTCGGAACCTATTTTATCAATCTCGTCCAATACAATCACCGGATTGGATGAATGCACCTTACGTATGTTCTCAATGATGCGACCAGGCATCGCACCTATGTAGGTACGGCGATGTCCTCGTATTTCCGACTCGTCATGCAGTCCACCCAGCGAGATACGAATGTATTTTCTACCCAGCGCGGCAGCAATGGATTTTCCCAAACTGGTTTTACCAACACCCGGAGGACCATATAGACATAGGATAGGGGTCTTACCGATGTCTTCAGTTGTTTTCTGGCGCGACTTAACTAACAGAACTGCCAGATATTCAATGATTCTCTCCTTGACTTTCTCCATTCCGTAGTGGTCGTGATCCAGGATAGACTGCGCATTCTGGAGGTCGAAATTGTCCTCGGTGTATTCCTGCCAAGGCAGGTCGAGCAAGGTCTGCAGATAGTTTTGCTCAGTAGCGTAATCCGGTGAATGTGTGGAGGTTCGTTGTAGTCGTTTTAGACCGTCCTCAAAGACCTTCTTCACTGCCTCAGACCACTTTTTTGTAGCAGCCTGCTCGCGCATTTCTTTGATGACATCCTCGCCGGTATCGCCCAATTCCTTCTGGATAGCCTCCATCTGTCGATGCAGGTAGTATTCACGCTGATCCTTGTCAATATCCTCCTTTGTCTTGGATTGGATGTCGGCTTTCATCTTCAGCATTTCTACTTCCTTGTTGAGGATCTCCAGCAGATGCAATGCGCGCTCCGATAGGATAGAAATCTCCAGAAGTTCCTGTTTATCACTGATTTTCAACCCAAAATTCACACAAATATAGTTAACCAGGGTAGGGGGATTATCTATGTTTCGAATGGTCATTCCTGCCTCTGCCGGCATGTTTTCCGACTGATTAACAATCTGTATTGCTTGCTCTTTTAGGTTGCTGACAATGGCGAGGAACTGCTTGTCGCCTCGTTTTGGGAAAACCTCTGGAATCGCACGAACACGCGCCTTGATGAGTTTGGATTTAGTGGTAATGAACTCCTCCACATAAATGCGGTCGATACCTTCCAATATTATCATCAGAGACTGATCTGGCATAGTTAGAATGCGCACCACACGGGCAGCTGTACCCACGGTGTACAAGTCGTTTTCACCCGGATCTTGTACATCCTTGGTTCGCTGACAGCAAACCGCAATCAGTTTCTCATGTTCATATGCCTGCTGCACTAGTTTACGTGAACTCTGTCTTGTGACGGAGATTGGCAGCAGCACACCTGGGAACAAAACCATATTTCGAATTGGCAACACACCAAGTATATCATCCACAGACACTTTCTCGGGATTAGGCTGAGCATCATCACCCGAAATAATTGGAATAATGTGTGCCTCTATAGGCTGTTCGTTCATATCATCATCAAAATTGTACATCATACTTTCTATAAAAAGCTATTTTACATAATCACAGTTAAGCAAAGATTGAGAGTTATCCAACTTGAACATTAGGATCAATCTTATGGATAAGTCCTTTTAGCACGTCACCAGGACCAAACTCGTAGAATGAATCAGCACCATCTACAATCATATTTTTGACGGTTTGTGTCCAGCGAACCGGCGATGTAAGTTGTAGGATTAGGTTCTCACGAATATCATTAGGATTGGTGTAAGGTAAGGCGCTGACATTCTGATATATCGGGCAACGAGGCGTGTGAAAATCCGTGGACATAATCGCCTTGCTGAGTTCGTCGGCTGCTGGCTTCATGAGTGGCGAATGAAAGGCTCCGCCAACCTGCAATTTGAGTGCACGCTTGGCGCCGTTTTCCTTCAGCAATGACGAGGCTTTCTCAATGCCCTCAACGGAGCCTGATATAACCACCTGACCGGGACAATTGTAATTCGCTGCCACTACTACCTCGTTGATTCCCTGACAAATCTCGTCAACACGCTCATCAGACAGGCCCAATACGGCAGCCATCGTGGATGGCTGTTGCTCACACGCGTGTTGCATGGCTTGTGCACGTTGGCTGACCAGCAGCAACGCGTCCTCAAAATCCATTGCGCCACATGCCACCAGAGCCGAAAATTCACCCAAACTATGTCCTGCTACCATATCCGGCTGCTCGGTCGTATTCATCAGAGCAGACACTATAGAATGCAGAAAAACAGCAGGTTGCGTCACTTTTGTCTGTCGTAGCTCGTCAGATGTTCCCTCAAACATAATATCAGTAATGGAGAACCCCAACAAACTATTTGCACGTTGCATCAGACTGCGGGCTTCTGCATAATTATCGTATAAATCTTTGCCCATTCCTGTGTATTGGGCACCTTGTCCTGGAAAAACAAATGCTTTCATTTTCGCGTTATTAGCCAATTTGGATGCAAAGGTACGAAAAATAAATGAAAATTGAAAATGAAGAATTAAGAATTGACATCAAATTGATATATTTTTGTATTTTTAATAAGGAAAAGCGCGCGCGCACTTGCACGTATGAAAATATTTTTGTATCTTTGCACGCTCAAAATAGTAAACTTATGTATATTGTTTCTACCACATCGTTGCCAATTGAGGGATTTGCTCGCCTGCGTGAGCACCATTTGGTAATGCCAATTGCCAATCAATTACCAGACGTAGCCGAGGCTGAAGTGTTGATTTCCACTTTCGATTATCGTGTGGGCAGAGACATCATTGAGCATGCTCCCAAGTTGCGACTAATCGCTAATTTCGGGGTGGGATTCAATAACATCGACCTGGATGCCTGCCGCGAACGTGGTATTCGCGTGACGAATACTCCCCTACCCGTCATCGAGCCTACGGCGGAGCTTGCCTTTGCTCTGATGCACGATGTGGCGCGTCGTACAAGTCTGTTTGACAGACAGTTGCGATCGCATTGTGCGGAGCCGTTTGGCGTGATGAACAACCTGGGACACTCGCTGTATGGCAAAGTATTGGGAATCATTGGCATGGGACGCATCGGGCAAGCCCTGGCACGCCGAGCAATCGCCAGCGGAATGACCATCATCTATCATAACCGCCACGAAATACCAGCCGCCACACTGGCGGAGAAAGGCATACAAGCACAGTTTGTCGAGCAGGAAGAACTGCTGGAAAAGGCAGATTACGTGTCGCTCAACCTACCCTATACCGCTGATGTTCACCACATTATAGGCTATAAGCAACTACGCATGATGAAGCCCACCGCCTATCTGATCAACACCGCACGTGGTGCTCATGTGGATGAGAACGCATTGGTGAAGGCACTACAAAACGGAGAGATTGCCGGTGCTGCCATGGATGTCTATGAGCACGAGCCACAGATCAGTCCCGAACTGCTAAACATGGACAATGTGGTGCTCTCTCCGCATACCGGAACCGGCACCTGGGAAGGACGACTGGCGATGTGCGAGAACGTGACGGATAATATACTCGCCTTTGCCAAGGGAGATCTCGAGCATATGGATATAGTATTGTAAATTAAATAGTTAGACCATGAATATAACAGACAGATTTTTAAAGTATGTGAGTTTTTGCACCACATCGGATGAAGAAACATGCATGACCCCATCTACCCCAGGACAGATGGAGTTCGCGAAGTACCTGAAAGAGGAACTCATCGGTTTGGGACTACAGGAGGTTGATCTTGATATCAACGGTTACCTGATGGCAACCATCCCTGCCAATACCGATGGCAAGCCGGTTATTGGATTTATCGCCCACATGGACACCGCTCCGGATGCCAGCGGACGCAATATTCAGCCGCGCATAGTATCAAACTACGATGGACAGGATATCGTGCTGAACAAGGAGGAAAATATCGTCTTGGAAGTAGCCAAATATCCTGAGATTCAGCACTATGTGGGACAGGATATCATCGTGACCAATGGTAAGACCTTGCTGGGTGCGGACGACAAAGCCGGTGTGGCTGAGATCATTTCCGCTTGCGAATTTCTGATGCAGCATCCCGAGATTAAGCATGGCAAAATCCGCATTGGATTCACGCCGGACGAGGAGATCGGACAAGGTGCAGACCACTTTGATGTGAAGAAGTTCGGTTGCGATTTTGCATACACGATGGATGGTGGGGCCGTAGGCGAATTGGAGTTTGAGAATTTCAACGCTGCTGCCTGCAAGATTCGCGTGCATGGCGTTAATGTGCACCCGGGTTATGGTTACCACAAGATGATCAACTCGATGCGTATTGCCTACCAGTTGGCAGTCATGCTGCCTCGATGGGAAACGCCTGAGCACACACAAGAGTATGAGGGATTCTATCATCTGATTGGCATGACCGGTACTGTGGAGGAGACCACCCTCAGCTATATCATTCGTGATCACGACCGCGCACGCTTCGAGAGTCGCAAGCGCGAGATTGAGCACTTGGTTCGCAAGGTGAATCGCGAATACGGAGAAGGCACGGCTGAGATTGAACTTCGCGACCAGTACTACAACATGCGCGAGAAAGTTGAGCCGGTGATGTACATCGTGGATCTGGTGAAGGCTGCCATGCTGGAGGTTGGAGTCACACCCAAAGTTCAACCGATTCGTGGCGGCACTGATGGCGCAAGACTGAGTTTTGAGGGACTACCCTGCCCTAACATTTTCGCTGGAGGCGAGAACTTCCACAGCCGCTTCGAGTACCTGCCTGTCCAATCCATGGAGAAGGCAATGCAAGTCATCTTGAAGATTATCGAAAAGGCCTAATTATTTCCCCGTGGGTCGCCCGTGGGTCGCCCGTGAGTCGCCCGTGAGTCGTCCATACTTTTGCTAAGGGGTCTCTAAGGGGTCTCTAAGGGGGCGTCAATAAATAAATACCTAAAAAAACTACACACAAAAATGAAAACAACACCATTTACAGACATACATATTGCGCTGGGCGCAAAGATGGCTGAGTTCGCCGGATTCAACATGCCTATCGAGTATCAGGGCATCAACAAAGAGCATATGATCGTACGTGAGGGCGTGGGCGTATTTGACGTCAGCCACATGGGCGAGTTTTGGGTAAAAGGCGAGCGTGCCTTGGATTTTCTGCAGTACATCACAACCAATGATGTCAGCAAACTGACTCCGGGTAAAGCGCAATACACCTGCATGCCAAACGGCAAGGGCGGTATCGTAGATGACCTGATTATCTACAAATACTCCACCACCAAATATCTGCTGGTTGTCAATGCTGGCAATATCGACAAGGACTGGGCATGGGTCAATGAGCAGAACACCTTTGGTGTCAACCTGGAGAATGCCAGCGCGCGCTATGGTCAGTTGGCAGTTCAGGGTCCGAAAGCAACTGAGCTCCTGCAGCAACTAACGGATGCTGATTTGAGTGCGATTCCGTATTATTCGTTCCGCGAGTGGTCCTTCGCAGGTGTTCCGGGAGTGCTGCTCAGCAATACCGGATATACCGGAGCAGGTGGATTTGAACTCTATTTCCCTGTAGATGCTGCTCGTCAAATATGGGATGCGCTGTTCAGCGTGGGTGAGAAATATGGATTGGCACCTATCGGTTTGGGGGCTCGTGACTCGCTGCGTCTGGAGAAATGGTATTGCCTGTACGGACATGATATAGATGATACGACCTCGCCTCTGGAAGCAGGTCTCGGCTGGATAACCAAACTGGATGCTAAGGACTTCATTGACAAGGAGTTCCTGCTGCGTCAGAAGGCGGAAGGTGTACAGCGTAAGTTGGTACATTTTGAGTGCCAGGAGCGTGCTATTCCTCGTAATGGATACCAGATATGCGCTGCAGATGGTAGCGAGATTGGTCACGTAACATCCGGTATCATGCTGCCGAATACCAAGGTGGGTATTGGCATGGGATATGTCAAGACCGAGCAAGCCAAGAAAGAAAATATCATCTACGTCAAGATTCGCGAGAAACTGATTCCTGCAAAGATTGTCTGAGGTAAAATCAGGGAGGGGAATGTCCCCTCCCCAAACATCAAATATTAGTCTGTGTCTAAACAAGGTAGTTTTAATTCAAAGGTCGGCGTAGTGCTGGCAGCGGCAGGTAGCGCCGTTGGATTGGGAAATATCTGGAAGTTTCCCTACATGGTGGGCGAGAATGGCGGTAGCGCCTTTTTGCTCGTGTATATGTTGTGTTGTCTATTGATAGGATTGCCTATCATGGTGGCAGAGTTTTCCATAGGAAAACGTGCTGGTGTAGGAATTTATAACGCCTACCATACGCTGACGGGTAATAAACGTTGGCAGTGGATGGGAGCGATGGGATTCGTTGTGTCGCTGCTGCTGCTGAGTTTCTATTCTGTGGTTACAGGATGGTGTCTGGAGTACCTTTTTGACTCCGTTACCGGTCATATCAACAACTCCAATCCAGAGGAATTATCCCAATTCTTTGGTAGTTTCGTAGGTAGTGTGCGACCTATAATCTGGGGTTTGATTTCACTCTGGCTTACGGCAGCCATATCGTGGTTTGGTGTCAAATCCGGCATCGAGCGTATGTCTAAACTATTGATGCCGCTTCTGCTGGTTCTGCTCTTTCTCCTGATTGTTAGAGCGTTGATGATGCCAGGAAGTGACATCGGCATGCGTTTTCTCTTTATGCCAGACTTCTCGAAAATCAATCCTACTGTGGTGCTGAATGCTATGGGACAAGCTTTTTTCTCGCTGAGCGTAGGTATGGGTGTGATCCTCACGTATGGCTCGTATATGCCTAAATCACAAGATATTATGGCCACGTCGTTGCAGGTAACCGTATTGGATACGTTGGTGGCAATATTGGCAGGATTGGCAATTTTCCCCGCTGTGTTTGCGATGGGTGTCAGTCCCACCGAAGGACCACAACTGGTGTATGTGATTTTGCCTACAGTATTTGACCAGATGTCCGGTGGCATGTTTTGGGCATCGCTTTTCTTCCTGTTACTGGCTCTGGCAGCGGTCACTTCCCTACTCTCGATGCTGGAATTACCGGTTTCGTATCTGATGGATTGGTTGCACCTGACACGTCGCAAGGCCATCGCATTGTTGCTTATCCTGCTGAGTATCAGCATGGCAGCATGTGCCTATTCGATGACGGGGAAAGCACCTTGGCTGTGCCCAATGGGCTATTCGCTATTTGACTGCTTTGATACGCTTACCAGCAAGATTTTCATGCCATTAGGTGGACTGGCTATGACCATCTTCGTAGGCTGGGTTTGCCCTCGCCACGATACCGAGGACGAACTCAATCGCCACAGTCGAGTACATGCCAAGTGGGCATATGATCTGTTTTTCTTTTTGATTCGTTTTGTGATTCCCGTGGCAATACTCATTATCTTTGCCGATGGATTAGATATTTTTTGATAGACAATGAAGGATACTTTTAACTCACGCGTGGGGGTGATTTTGGCAGCGGCAGGTAGCGCTGTAGGACTGGGTAATATCTGGAAATTCCCTTACATGGTGGGTGAGAATGGCGGTGGTGCCTTTCTGCTCATCTATGTGTTGTGTTGCGTCTTCATCGGTTTTCCGCTGATGGTGACCGAGTTCTCGATAGGCAAACGCGCTGGCAAGGGATTGGCTCATGCTTTTCAATCGTTGACAGGAAATAGGCATTGGCAGTGGTTAGGACTGATGGGAGCCGTAGTGGCTTTTCTGCTGCTAAGTTTCTATGTTGTGGTGACGGGATGGTGCTTCGAGTACCTGTGGCAATCTCTGCTGGGCACGTTTCATACCTACTCTACCAGCATGCTGGAGGAGCATTTTGCTACGTTCACCAGCAGTTGCATGCGTCCCATCATGTGGTCTATTATTGCACTGGTGCTAACGGCAGTCATCTCGTGGATGGGTGTGCAGGGAGGAATTGAACGTATGTCCAAATTGCTGATGCCACTGCTGCTAATCATTCTGGTGCTGCTGATAGGTCGTGCCTTCATGATGCCGGGGTGTGACCAGGGAATGCGCTTCCTGTTCCGCCCTGATTTTAGCAAGATTACCCCCTCTGTGCTACTGAATGCGATGGGGCAATGCTTCTTCTCGCTAAGTATCGCGATGGGTATCCTCATCACATATGGTGCCTACATGCCCAAGGGACAAAACCTGATTGCAACATCGGCTCAAGTGACTATTTTGGACACTTTGGTAGCCGTATTGTCGGGTGTAGCCATCTTTCCTGCCGTCTTTGCAATGGGAGTACAACCGACGGAAGGACCGAAACTCGTGTTCGTGATTCTGCCTACGGTATTTGATCAGATGTCGTTTGGATGGCTATGTGGAGTGCTCTTTTTCATACTCATCACGCTGGCAGCCGTGACGTCCGTATTGTCGCTACTGGAAGGTACCATCTCGTATGTGATGGATCGATGGTGTCTGACACGCCACCGTACCATCACTATCATCGTCAGCCTACTCTCCTGCATGCTTGTCATCTGTTCACTCAGCATTACCGGACATTTTGACTGGATGTGTCCGTTTGGGATGTCCTTCTTTGATGTATTGGATAATCTGACCAGCAAGATTCTGATGCCGCTGGGAGCATTGGGAATATTGATTTTTGTTGGCTGGTATTGCCCACGCCACGATACCGAGGACGAACTGAGACGTCACAGCACACTGCAGTATAAGTGGTTTTACAACTTATACTTCTTCCTGATACGCTATATTATTCCTTTGGTGATAGTGGCTATTTTCCTGAATGGACTGGAGGTCTTCTGAGCGTGATAACCGTGATCTCTGGATTGGCTCCTATGCGAAATGGTACGGTACACCCCAAGCCAATATTGATATATAGAGTTTGTTCGCCCTGCTGATACAGACCTTGCGTCTGCTTGAATGTCCATGCTGCAGGTGTCCATCCGAAGATACGTATCTGCGCAGCATGTGTATGTCCACTCAGCGTGAGCGGAATATTCGTATCGCCCACCACCTCCGCTGTCCAGTGGCTTGGATCATGGCTCAGCAAGATGCGGAATCCGTCTGTACCGCACATAGCCTGCTGTAAATCACCACGATAAATAGTACGGAATCCCTGGTCGGCGCAGTTGCTGTTATCTACACCCAATATGTACATGCTGTCCTCTCCACGAGTCAATCGAAGAGATTGATTTCGCAGCAATTGCCAATGCAGAGAATCGGTTTGCCAGCGAGCTAACTCGTTCACAGCGGTTTCCTGTTCTGCCTCGGTCAAATCACGACGATAGATTAAGAAATCATGATTCCCTAATACAGAAGCCACTCCATAGGGCGCATGTATCTGCTGCAAGATGTCGGTAAACGGATACATCTCCTCTATCCCAATAGAAACAATATCCCCTGTGAAACATACCAAATCAGGATGGGTGGCATTGATGCTATCCACAAAGCGTTGCAACTGATACGGACGATCTGTGAAGGTCGATAAATGCAGGTCGCTGATATGCACAATACGCATACCATCAAATGATTGAGGTATTTGCGGATGGGTATATTCGACAGAAGTTGTCTGTAGGCGCCAGCGTCCCACATAGAAACCATATGCCAGTATGCACCACGCAAATACGACCAATGCCAATGCCACGTATCCAAATGGAGCATATGGAATAGTGAATTGGCAGAGTCGTCCGATGATACGAAGAAGTACCCATACGACATGGGGTATCAGCACAAGCACAATGCTCAACGCGAGCACAAATAGGGAAAACATCTCAATCATTGTCATGGCATCATAATACCTCTTTCAGTATTTCACTGACAGTAGGATGTGGGAAGACAACCTGCTCCAGCTCGCTGACAGTATATCCCATACGAACTGCAAACGAAGCAGCTGCCACAAATTCCGAACATGGATTACCTATCATATGTACACCCAGAATAGTCTGATTCTTCTGGTCAACAATCATCTTGCATAGTCCGGTATCTCCCTCGTTCTCAGCCACAAATCGGCCACTAAATGTCATCGGCAACTTACGAACAATATACTTATCCGCAACTTCCGCTGCTGATTTGCCCTCCATATCCTCGTAGAACGAACTAACCTCACGCTCACTGAGTCCCACACATGCAATCTCTGGATTGGTATAGACTACGCTGGGGATGGCATTGTAGGCAATTCGCTGCAGAGGCAGTTGGCGTAGCATACGACCTACGGCCACTTCAGCCTGACGACTTGCCACATGCGCGAGCATAATCTTACCCGTCACATCGCCTGCAGCATACACACTTGGCAGATTTGTTTTCATGAAGTCATCCACCTTGATTCCCTTGCGGTCAAACTCCAATCCAGTGAGTCCATCCAGTCCGTCCAGATTGGGACGACGACCTACACACACCAGTATCTTATCTGCCTCATATTCGCCAGCGCTGGTCTGCACATGATGTCCATCAATACGCTCCACCCTGGTATCGGTCAGGATGTTGATACCTGCCTTACGATATTTATCCAAAAGTATTGTCACAATCTCCTGATCCAGGTTAGGCAAGATAGTAGGCATCGCCTCAATCACCGTGACCTGCACACCCAACTCATGGTACAGTGTAGCGAACTCCATTCCTATCACACCACCGCCCACGATGATGATAGATGCAGGCAACTCCTTGCTATCCAATGCCATTGTAGAATCCAGCACAGCATCACTCTCCGTAAGACCCGGTATTGGAGGCACAAAATTAGTTGAGCCGGTACAGATCAGTAGATTGTCTGCTTGGTACTTTTCACCATTGCAATCAATCACAACTCCCTGTCCCTCAGCCGCCATGCTTGGCATGGCCTTGCCGACAACGACGGTCACATTACTGAGTTTCTGACGGATGCCTGCAACGAGTTTGCGTACTACTTTTTGCTTTCGCTGAACCATCTTGGCATAGTCAAAACTTACTTGTTCGGCAGACACACCATATTTATCTGCATGTGTAGCATTGTAATATTGTTTCGCGCTATATAGCAGGGTCTTTGTGGGAATACATCCTACATTCAGACACGTACCGCCAAGGGTGTTTTGCTCAAATAGAACGACCTCCTTGCCTGCTTTAGCTGCCTTCTCTGCTGCCACATAACCTGCAGGACCACCACCTATTATTGCCAAGAAATAACTCATATTGATTCTACTAATTTTGTTTTTGATACTATATTTATCACTCTATTTGTGCCACAGACAGCACATAATTTTTGTCACGATGTACCGTAGTGGTGATTCGTTCACCAGCATTCACCAATACGTTTTTGAGATCATCAATGATGCCTGTTCCACGCAATTTCAGCACAGCTTCTTTTTGTGTCCAAAGATACGTAAATGCCTCTGCTAAATCTGCTTGCTCGGCTATCCATGTCTGCTCGTCGGCATTCATCACACGTTCAATAAGTCCGTCGCTGGGTGTGCGAATAGTTTCTATATCTACACCGATCGGTCTTTCGCATACAGCAACGGCGACTCCGCATCTACAATGACTGATAGAGAAATGCGGTCCACCCGTGAGGTATGGTTTACCATACTCGTTGTACGTCCACTCCTCATTGGGGAGTAATGGGAGCAACATTTCTGCTGCTTTTAGGCATGTCCACTGCCCATGCAAATGGCGATAGCGCAAAGCCTTCTCTCGACGAGAGGGAGCCACCAGAGGCAACATACGTGTCACGTCTGCCTCTGTACAAGTGCTCATATCATCCCAAACCAACAGGTGCATCATTGCAGCTTAGCCAGAGTCTCACGGATACGATGGAAAGCCTCCGTCAATGTCTTCTCATCCGTAGCATAGGAGATACGTACACAGGAATCATCGCCAAAGGCGGAACCTGCCACTACGGCAACGTGTCCCTCATTCAGCAGGTACTCCACCAGATCCATCGAGCACTGGATAGTATGTCCATTATACGACTTGCCATAGTATGCACTCACGCGTGGGAACAGATAGAAAGCGCCATCCGGCTTTGCGAACTCCAGACCTGGGATCTCGGCAGCCAAACTGCAGACCAATTCACGGCGACGTGCGAAGGCCTGACGCATTTCCTCCACACAATCCTGTGGTCCACGATATGCTGTTTCCACCGCCTTTTGAGCCACTGTGCAGGTACATGAAGTGTATTGTCCTTGCAGTTTCTTGCACGCATTGGCAATCTCTTGGCACGAAGCCTGCCAACCAATACGATAGCCCGTCATAGCATATGATTTGCTCACGCCATTGATGATGATGACACGGTCGCGCAGCGTAGCAAACTCTGCCAAGCTATGATGCTCACCCACATAATTAAGGTGCTCGTATATCTCATCAGAGATGATATAAATCTCGGGATGACGCTCCAATACAGTAGCCAACGCAGCCAACTCATCCGCAGAATAGATACTACCGGTTGGGTTATTGGGCGAACAGAGCATCAGCAGTTTGGTTCTTGGCGTGATGGCGGACTCCAGCTGAGCAGCAGTCATCTTGTAGCCAGTCTCCATAGTAGTCGGCACGGCTACATTCACGCCATCTGCCAATTTCACCATCTCAAAATAGCTCACCCAACATGGTGTGGGCAATATCACCTCGTCTCCCGGGTTAACCAATGACAATACAGCATTGCAGATAGCCTGCTTTGCACCTGTTGATACCACGATCTCAGATGGCTTGTACGTCAAGCCGTTTTCTCGCTGTAATTTTTCGCAAATAGCCTGACGCAGAGCCTCAAAACCAGGCACCGGACCATAGTGAGACACATTATTATCAACGGCTTGCTTGATTGCAGCCTTGATATGATTCGGAGTCGCAAAATCCGGTTCACCCAGGGTGAGACCTATCACATCCACACCAGTTGCACGCATTTCAGCCACACGAGCTGCCACCGCTAATGTAGCAGAGCTCTCAAGAGATAAAATTCGATTAGAAATCATATTACTTGTTCACGATTAAAATAACTAACATTGATTACAGATTTTAATAATCTCCAAGGGAGTATGTACCAGATAATCTGGTTGAGCATTGGATAGCGGTGCTTCCTCTACAAATCCCCACGTACACGCAATAATAGGCACACCTGCATTCCTTGCCGTTTCAATATCTACCAGACTATCTCCAACATAGAGAACAACTTTTTCCTCTCCATCTTCACATGTGTGGGGGAATAGTTCATTCAATATATCATGCACAATTTGTGGGTGGGGCTTGCGCTCTACCCCTTCTCGTTCCCCATATACGACATCAAACACCCCAGGAAAATAGTGCGCCACAATCTGCTTGGCTGCCGCATCATACTTATTGGAAGCCACCGCTAAATGATGGCCTGCACTTTTGAGAGTTGTGAGCAACTCCACAATTCCCTCGTACGGGCGCGTGTACACGCAATTGTGCGCGTCATAATAAGGAACAAACACACTACGCAGACGCTGCACAGTCTCCTCATCGCGATGCTCCGAGGGCAAAGCCCTGCTTATCAGTTTATTTATGCCATTACCTACCAAGCGAGGATATTCTTCAATCCGATGCATGGGATACCCAAATGCAGAGAGAGCATGATTGCATGCTTCTCCAAGATCATCAATCGTATTGAGCAAGGTGCCGTCGAGGTCAAATATGATAGTCATTGTAATATTTGTTGCAATCGTTCTTGTAATTCCACCACGGAGTGAATACTATCCGTCAGTGTACAGAGATTTACCACCCGTTGTCGTACCGACTCCACACCATGTTTGGCAAGTTTCTCTGCCGATGGCGTAATTGCCTGCTGCAAGGCATCAAAATCTACATTCCAAAGCATAGTACCATGCACGATGGTTCCGGTAGGCGTGGTGAAACAAGCTGTGCCAGACACCTTGTGACCATTCACTAGTATATCGTTGTGCGAAGTCGTAGTGGCTGCAAATCCCAATGTTCGCAATGCCTCCGATACCATTTGCAGGTAGTTCCGAAACACCTGTTCACTATGTGTGGAAGGACTGATATACGACAACATCAGATTGCCACGATCGGCATAGACACACCCTCCCCCACTCTTGCGGCGCACAATGCGGACACCGTTCGCCTCACAATAGGCTACATTGACCTCGTTCTCAAGCACCTGGTGACGGCCAATGATGACGGTTGGATCAACCGTCCAGAAGAACCAAGTCGGCTCCTGCACAGTCCACACGACCTCCTCCTCCTTGGCGAGGTACCACTCCAGCGGCATATTTCTAGGCACTTCAATAATCATATAGTCTACTTAAGTCGAACCCTAAATTAAAGTTCAAATCCTTGTGTATTATACTCTTTGCCATCACGTGTAATGACGAGTTGACCATTGCGGATGGATTTTGTGGAGGGAGAATTCTGCTCTTCACGTACAAAGGTATTGCTCGTCGATGCATTATCAGAAACGGGTCGCACGGATTGTCCGTAGTAGCGATCGTAGTAGTACCTACCCACGTAGTCCGAATAATAGAGCAATTGTTACAAATTTTGAATTCATTGTTATTAATGATTGTTTGAGGTTTTTTAGCGTGCTTTCACTATTTATTGACGACCCCTTAGAGATCCCTTAGAGACCCCTTAGAGACCCCTTTACATCACCGGTTCTACCAGTTCTTTACCTCGGCACCAGCGGCGACGGATATCGCGGTCGTCACCCAGGTAGATAAAGCGCTGAATACGATGCTCCAGCGAAAAGTTATCATAATTTAGGTAGTCATCATTGATGAGCAGCGCATCAAACTCATATCCCGGTTCAAACGCACCGACCTTGCCGAAGAACGAACCTCCTGACTTGGTTGCCAAATAGAATGCCTCACTCAAGGTCAGGAATGGCACCTGTCCCTCCGAGCGAGCATATTGCAGTTTGGACATCTGGATAGCATACTGTATCACACGCTGCATAGACATATAGTGACCAGCCGATACATCCGTACCCAAAGCAACTGGTATTCCCTCGGTCAGGAATTTGCGAATAGGAGCAATACCTGACGCAAGGTTACTATTTGATGTAGGACAATGCACTACAAATACCTGATTATCACGCATTAGGTTCAATTCCTCGCCATCCGTGTAGCAGCAGTGGGCCATCAGCGTTGGTGTCGCACCAAAGAGACCATATCGGCGATAGGCATCTCCGTAGCAGGTTGACTCCGGTTCCAACTCACGCACCCACTCAATCTCACTTCTGTTCTCGCTCAGGTGTGATTGTACCGGTGTGCGATACTTGGCGGCCAACTGGCCAAAGACGGTCATCATCTCCGGTGTACACGATGGCACAAATCGTGGCGTCAAGATAGGTCTTACTAATTCAGGAAGGATATTTGGCTCATCATGCACAGAGTGAAGTGCCTCAATCTCGGCTGTATAAAAAGCCTCCACATCTTTGGCCGTATTACGCAATGTGTCGGGCGAGTTACGATCCATACCCACCAATCCCACATATGCACCCATACCAGCTTCGCGGAAGAGGGTCATCAGGCGATGAGTCGCCTCTGGGTGAATGGTTGCAAACACAGATGCTCGCATTGTACCTTGCATCCACAGTTCGTGTACAAAGCGACGATAGATACGCTCGGCATAGTCTGTATCACGAAATTTCGTTTCCTCTGGGAAGGTGTATTTATTCAACCACGGCAGCAATTCCTCATCCAGCGCCAGTCCCAAATTGCGATACTGAGGAGCATGCACATGCAGGTCACAGAATGCCGGTATCAGCAGGTGATTGCCATAGTCGGTTACCACCTTGCCCTGATACTGTTCAGGCAATTTCTCATATACGCCTATGATGATTCCTTTGTCATCCACGCATACATAGCCATGCTCAATCAGTCGAAAATTATCCGGCGTGGGGGTATCTATAATATTTGCTCTGTAGATTTTCATCTTGCTTTCTCCTTAAAAAATATACGTGTCACAAAATAGTTCACGATTCCTGCCAGAAAGATGCTGGGGAATCCGGCTCTGTGCTCCGACATTCCGCACGTAATCAGCGTGTGCAGGAAGGCAAACTGTACCACGAAATTGATAGCGCGAGCCAATAGAAAACCAGAGGCATTGCGGATATCAGGTTTAGACTCAAAGGTATAGTAGGCTGTCAAAAGATAATTACTAATCATCTCCAATAGAAAACCAATGGCAAAAGCCACCGAGACCAAAATGGCTACATCCGGCCAAGCCATTCTAAATCCAGCCAAGCACAGACGATATAGTCCGTCCTGAATGAACATACCCGTAGTACCTACCACCAAAAAGCGGAAGGCACTACGAGTTGTTGGGGGTAAGCTACTGGATGGTAATCTCATAGATACAGCCATTTTTTTAGTGAATAGCTTGTAGCAGTTCTGCCATTGCAGCAGCCAGTCCGTCTGCATTACGACCACCGGCGGTAGCCATCTGCGGCTGACCGCCGCCACCACCTTGGATGTGTTTAGCGGCAGACTTAATGAGTGCACCGGCATTCAGCCCTGCCTCTACCATCGGTTGCGACAGGAACACCGCAATCTGCGGCTTGCCGTCCTGCTCCGTTGCAGCAACAACAGCAAACTTAACGTCCGTGAAGTGACCCTTAAATAGCGGCAATACGGAGCGAATCATCGCGTTGTCTGCCTCACCCTGGAGTTTCACCAGACGAATGCCGTTCACATCCTCAGCACGGGCGAGCAATTGGTCGCGGTACATGACGAGTTTCTCAGCCAGGAACTCCTCAATCTGCTTCTTCAATCCGGCATTCTCCTCAATCGACTTGCGGATAGCACCTGCCAAATCCGGTGCGTTGTTGAATAACGTCTTTAGACCGCTAATCATATCCTGACCAGCGAAGTAGAGTTCATCAGCCTTAGCGGCTGTCATAGCCTCAATACGGCGAACACCTGCGGCAACCGAGGTCTCCATCACGATACGGATGGAACCGATACGACCGGTGCTCGATACGTGGCAACCACCGCAAAGCTCAATCGACGGACCGTACTTGATTACACGTACATCGTTGCCGTATTTTTCGCCGAAGAGTGCCATTGCACCCATTTCCTTTGCTTTCGCAATCGGCGTGTGGCGGCTCTCCTCCAGATGGTAGTCGGCACGAACGAGTTCGTTAGCCCGTTTCTCTACCTGACGCAGCTCATCTGCCGAGACCTTCTGAAAGTGGCTGAAGTCGAAACGCAGGCTATCCGGCGTTACGAGCGAACCCTTCTGCTCAACGTGCTCACCCAGCACCTGACGCAAGGCATAGTGCACGATGTGCGTCGCCGAGTGGTTGCATGCAATTGCCTGACGACGGTCAGCGTCCACGGTAGCAGTCAGCGTGCCCTCAATGTTAGCCGGGAGTTCAGTGCAGATATGAACCGGCAGACCATTCTCGCGCTTAGTATCGATGATGCGGACATTTCCGAGCAGACCGGTATCACCAACCTCACCACCCATCTCTGCATAGAACGGGGTCTTGCTGAGCACGAGCTGGTAGAAGTCCTTACCCTTCTGGCTCACCTGACGGTAGCGCAGTACGCGGGTCTCGCAGTTGAGCTCGTCATAACCAACGAACTCGGTATCGCCTTCGGCGAGTTCTACCCAGTCACCCAGATCCTGCTTATTGGCGCTTCGACCCATCTCTTTTTGATGCTCCAGCGCCTTGTTGTACTCCTCCTCGTTGGTGGTGAAATTATTCTCGCGTAGAATGAGTTCCGTGAGGTCAAGCGGGAAACCATAGGTATCCTTCAGCGTGAACACATCCACGCCGCTAATCTCCGTCTTGCCGGCCTTCTTCGCATCCTCCATCAACTTATCCAGCAGGCCGATACCCTTCTCCAGCGTACGAAGGAATGCCTCCTCCTCTGCCTTGATAACCGGCGTAATCTGGTTCTGCTGCTTCACGAGTTCCGGATATGCGTCGCCCATATCTGCGATGAGTTGCGGAACGAGTGCATAGAGGAACGCCTCGCGCTGACCAAGAAAGGTGTAACCGTAACGAACGGCACGACGCAGAATTCGACGAATCACATAACCAGCCTTCTCGTTGCTGGGCAACTGACCATCGGCAATTGCAAACGCAATCGTACGAATATGATCGGCAATCACGCGCATCGCGATATCGGTCTTCTCCTCCTTGCCATACTCTACGCCGCAGAGTGCGCCAATCTTGCTGAGCATCGGCTGGAACACATCCGTATCGTAGTTCGAGGTCTTGCCCTGAATGGTGCGCACCAGTCGCTCAAAGCCCATACCGGTATCGATTACCTTCTTAGCGAGCGGCTCCAGCGAGCCATCCGCTTTGCGGTTAAACTGCATGAACACAATGTTCCAAATCTCAATCACCTGTGGGTGGTCAGCGTTCACCAACTCGCGACCTGGCTTCTGAGCCTTCTCCTTTGCCGAACGGCTATCCACGTGAATCTCCGAGCACGGACCGCAAGGACCGGTATCGCCCATCTCCCAGAAGTTATCGTGCTTGTTACCATTGATGATGTGGTCAGCAGGCAGGTGTTTGAGCCAGATGCTGGCAGCTTCATCATCACGACCGAGACCCTCCTCCGGGCTACCCTCAAAGACGGTAGCGTAGAGGTTAGCCGGGTCAATCTTTAGCACATCCACGATATACTCCCAAGCGAAGTCAATTGCCTCCTGCTTGAAGTAGTCGCCGAACGACCAGTTACCCAACATTTCGAACATAGTGTGGTGGTAGGTGTCGTGACCTACTTCCTCCAGGTCGTTGTGCTTGCCCGATACGCGCAGACACTTCTGACTGTCCGCCACACGCGGATACTTAATAGGATCGTTGCCCAGAATGATACCCTTCCACGGGTTCATACCGGCATTGGTAAACATTAGGGTTGGGTCATCCTTAATGACCATCGGTGCCGACGGCACCACTTGGTGGCCTTTGCTGGCCATGAAGTCCAAAAAGGACTTACGAATCTCTTGAGCTGTCATATATAAATTTTAATTCTTCAATCTTCAATCTTCAATCTTCAATAGGGCTTTGCCCTTTACTCCGCGAACCTCGGTCCCTTCGGCTCACGCTCCACCCTCGGCTCCACATGCAGCGGATTCTTGTTTATCTCCTTGTTTTGTGCACGGGTTTTCAGCAGGTCGATAGCCATATACAGCGCGTGCGAGAACGATTGCTGGCTGGCGGTATTCTTACCTGCCAAATCATAGGCAGTACCATGATCCGGCGAGGTGCGGATGATATTCAGTCCGGCAGTGAAGTTCACGCCATTCATATCCAGCGACTTAAACGGAATCAATCCCTGATCGTGGTACATCGCCAGCACAGCATCAAAGTGCACGAACTTGCCCGCGCCAAAGAATCCATCTGCGCTGTACGGACCGAAGGCGAGTATGCCTTCCTCGTTGGCGCGAACCAGAGCCGGTTTGATGATTTCTTTCTCCTCGGTTCCCATCAGTCCGTTGTCTCCGGCATGTGGGTTGAGCGCCATGACGGCAATACGTGGTTTACGGATGGTGAAGTCATCCTGCAGGGTCTTGTTCAGAGTGCGTAGTTTTCTGAGAATGCGTTCCTCGGTCACCATCTGTGGCACCTTGGCAATCGCAACATGGTTGCTAACCAGAGCCACGCGCATGGCGTCGCTAACCATCATCATCAGGCTCTCGCCATCGCCGAACATCTGAGTCAGATACTCGGTATGACCGCTGAATTGGAAGTTATCCGACTGGATATTCTCCTTGTTGATAGGTGCGGTCACAATGGCATCCACCTTGCCTGCTTTCAGGTCTTTGCAAGCCCGATCAAGCGAGGCAAACGATGCCTTACCTGCTGCCGGAGTCGATTCACCGATATTGAGGGGTGTATCATCCGGATAGCATGTGATGAGGTTCAGTTTGCCGTCTTTCGCTTCCGAAGGATCTTTGATGATAGAGAACTGGATATTGTGGTATTCCTCATCCAGGGTCAACGCATGCTCATGGGCAATCTTGGCATTGCCATACACGATAGGTCTGCATATCTCACAAATGTGAGGGTCTGCTATTCCCTTGAGAATAATCTCATAGCCGACACCATTGATATCGCCGGCAGTTATTGCTATAATAGGTTTCATACTAACGTAAATTTACAAATTTATACCTTGTGAATCTTCTCGGATGGCAACCTCTCCAAATCATATGGTTTGCGCTCCTCATTCTTGTATCCCAAACTGATTACGCAAGCCACCGTCAGGTGTTCCGGAATCCCAAGCATTCGCTTCACTAGATTCTCTGCAGGTTCTTCCGAGTCTGTCTTAACGGGACTGAAGCGCCCCCAAACCTGACACCAGCAAGCACCCAATCCTCGCTCCTCTGCAGCAAGCAGCAGGTTGTATGCGGCGATGGCTGCATCAAACTGCCACACATCCGTCAGACTGGCATCTACTGCTACAGCGATAGCGCCCATCGCCGTATCAAACATCCCCGAACCATAGGTGCGGCAGGCACTCAAAGGGCGAATCTTCGCCACATCCGTTGTCGCAAAGAACTCCCACGGATTAGCTCGGTGCCCCGATGGTGACATCAGCGCACAACGCAGCAAATAATCCATTGCATCCTGTTCAATAACCTCCTCTGTGTACTTGCGCGTAGAGCGTCTGTGTTGCAGTAGTGTGATGAAATCTTGCATAGTATTCGTCATTTTATAAAATTCGGTGCAAAGTTACTAAAAAAATCTCATATACGCAAGCGGACTGCGTTTTTTTCTATGAAAAAACGAATATTTGATTTCCTATACTGTAATATACTTTGTATATTCAATTATTTTTAGTATCTTTGCACAAAAATTAAGACAACTATGACAATTAATACGAAATGCGTCCAAGCAGGCTACACGCCTAAGAATGGCGAACCTCGCCAGATTCCTATTTATCAATCCACTACGTTCAAGTACGACACCTCCGAAGACATGGCTAAGCTCTTTGATTTGGAGGCTTCTGGATATTTCTACACCCGTCTGCAGAACCCCACCAACGACTATGTGGCAGCCAAGATTGCTGCTCTGGAAGGTGGTACGGCGGCTATGCTGACATCGTCGGGTCAGGCTGCCAATTTCTTTGCCGTATTCAACATCGCGCAGGCAGGCGACCATGTCGTATCATCGGCAAGTATCTATGGTGGCACATTCAATCTCTTTTCCGTCACGATGCGCAAAATGGGTATTGAGTTCACTTTTGTCAGCCCCAATGCTACCGAGGAGGAGCTGCATGCAGCATTCCGTCCCAATACCAAGGCCATGTTTGGTGAGACGATTGCCAACCCTGCCCTCACCGTATTGGATATCGAATTGTATGCACGCGTGGCACACTCGCATGGCGTGCCTCTAATTATTGATAACACTTTCCCGACTCCGGTCAACTGCCGTCCTATTGAGTGGGGAGCGGATATCGTCACCCACTCCACAACCAAGTACATGGATGGTCATGGAGCAGGTGTAGGTGGTGCTATCGTTGATGGTGGTAAATTTGACTGGTGGAAGTATGCCGACAAGTTCCCTGGTTTGACGACTCCGGACGATAGTTATCATGGTCTGACGTATGCCGAGCGCTTTGGTCTGGAGGGAGCCTTCATCACCAAGTGTACCGCCCAACTCATGCGCGACTTTGGAGCTATCCAATCGCCACAAAATGCCTTCCTGCTCAATCTGGGACTCGAGTCGCTGCACGTACGCATGCCGCGCCACGTTGAGAACGCACAAGCCGTTGCTGAGTTCCTGCATCAACATCCTATGATTGAGTCAGTTAGCTATAGTGGTCTGCCTTCTGATCCGTACTATACCTTGGCGCAGAAGTATCTGCCGAATGGCGGATGTGGAGTCGTTAGTTTTGTGCTTCGCGGAGGCCGACCGGCTGCAGAAACATTCATGAAGAATCTGCGCCTGGCTGCCGTTGAGACCCACGTGGCTGATGCACGTACATGCTGTCTGTGTCCTTCGGCAAGTACCCACCGTCAGCTGACTGACGAGCAATTGGAGGCAGCTGGCATTCCTGCAGGCATGGTTCGTCTCTCCTGCGGTATCGAGGATAAACTGGACCTCATTGCCGACATCCGTCAAGCACTTGAGGCCTTATAGGATTTTTACCGAGTCCTTTTCGAGTGCTTACCGTGGGCTTACCGACCCCTTAGAGACCCCTTAGAGACCCCTTAGAGACCCCTTAGAGATTAGCCTCAGTTGGCACAAACCTGCTCTGCAGTAAACAGGTAGTTTACCGGGCAATATCGCACGCCTGCCTCATTCGTAATGGGTTCGCCCCAGAAGAGGTAGGCGCGCTGTCCTTTACGAACTCGACTGCCACGACTCTTCCAACCATCGTAGGTATCCAGATCTACATTCACCAGATTATAGGTCTCGCGGAGCAACTGATTGATAGAGCACTTGGTGCGTCCTGCTGCCTTTGCCATCTCCATAACGGTGTTGGAGATAGTCTTCAGATGTTCGCGACTCTCGTTACGTTTCATTCCTCTCAGTCCATTGCCTTTGCTTGCGGCTACATACATTGCCATAGTCATAGTTGTATCTCCTTTTTTGATTTCTGATGCAAAGGTACTGCTTATAGAGGAAAAAACTTTTCGCATTAAAGCACAAAATACAAAAAAAATGCACTTTTCTGTTGAGAAAGTGCATTTTTTTAATAATCTTAGCATTTAGCCGCGATTATTTTGCCTTTTTGAGGCGTCTGATTTTTAGATCATCAGAGCAGCTACAAGTGCCAAGATGGCATAGAACTCAGGCAGAGCGGCATAAATCATGGTATTGGTCTGTACATCGTGACCAGCACCAATCGAAGCAATACCGTTTGCGCAAACCTGACCCTGACGGATACCCGAGAACAGGCACACCAGACCTACTGCCAAACCTACGCCAAAAAGCTGAGCGCCATTTGCAGCAAAGTCCTTGCCCATCCACATCAGGAAGGCAACGAAGCCATACAGACCCTGTGTTGCAGGCAGAGCCGACAGAATCATGTACGAGCTGGATTTTTCTTTGTTCTTCTTCAGAGCACCTTCTGCAGCATTACCTGCGATTGTGGTTCCGTAAGCAGAACCGATACCGGCGAGACCCAACATCAGAGCCCAACCGAGATAACCTAAAATTTCAGTCATAATTTTTTATTTTTAATTGTTATTATTTATTATACTTTATTACGTTCTCCCCCAGTGAGGAGGTAATGTGTGGTTATTATTTCTTAAACGGATGATACATAGTACCTTTACCCTCATAGCCGGAGTTCTTAAAGTACTCCACGAAGCTCAAACGAAGCGGGTGAACAAATGCACCAAGCGCGGACATCAGCAGGTTGAGTACATGACCCAGCAGCAGGATTAAAACGAATGGTAGCCACTGCCATGTAGGATCGTCGCCACGTACCATCAGACCCAGATTATTGAATGCTGCACCCAGCATACCGCCAGCCAAACCAAGGGCATACAGACGAATGTAACTGAGTACGTCACCCAACAGACCGGTCACTACATTGTAGGTATCCCACAATCCAGCGCCAATGTTAATCAGAGGGTTACGTCCAGGCGTATTGAAGATGTATATTCCCAGCGCCGAGATTGCACCAATTACGATGATTGTCCACTTGGTTGCCTCCGGTGAGAGCAGACCCACCATTGCCAACACAGCCGTAACGATACCACCCAGAATCAGCAGCAGCCACCCCCATGACGAGATCTGCGACTTAAATCCAAAGCGTTGTGTATAGCATACAGCCTTCACAATCATAGCCAGACACAGGTGGAATACACCTATCACAATAGCAGCCACCATTTGGATATCGTAACCAGCCACATTGCCCTTGAGCATCACAGCCTTGCAGGTATCCGGCATCCACGACAACTGATACATATCTACACCAAAGAAGGTTCCCAGGAAGAATCCAATCACGGTAGTACCTACTCCTAATGTAGCAATCAACGGTCCCAGACCATCAAACATAGCAATCTTCAGTTTGTCCTTAGCCAGCAGAATACCTACTATTGTTAGAACTATTCCGTAGCCACAATCACCCATACAGAGTGCAAAGAAGAGCAGGAAGAATGGTCCCAAGATAGGTGTAGGATCCCACTCGCCGTAGCTGGGCCAACCATACATGCCGGTCAGGCACTCAAACATCTGTGTGAACTTATTATTGCGCAGTTTGATAGGCGTAGGATCTTCATCCGTTGGAGCTTCTACTGTGTAATATACTGAGTCACAAGCATCTAACTTCGCCTTGAGAACCACCTCAGCATCTATAGGACAGAAGCCCTCGATGAGTTTGAGACTATCACCTGCCACATTGGTGGTAGAGAGTTGTACACGCTGCCAGTCGATATGATTCTCAGCCTTGTGCAGTTCAGCCTCAGTCTCTGCCAAGTGAGCTACACGCCAAGCCTCGATACGCGCTTCTGCGGCTGCGAGCAATCCTTTCAGACCATCCACATCTGCTGCGAGTTGCGAGTAGTTCTTGTCGCTCAGTTTGATTTCCTCGGCAGGAATCTCTTCGTCCGAGTTCACCTGTACAAAGTATGTTTTACCATCTTTCTCACCTACGGCGATACCCCACTCTGCCTGATACGACTTGCTGGAGCAGGCATAGTAGCGTAGTGTGTAGCCCTCTGCTGCCAAGGCAGCCAGTTTCTCCTGTGAGAAGTTGCCCCAGATCTCCATGCGAGCCTGCTCCTTCTCGGTAGCAGCCAGCGTTTGAGCCACCTCATCGCGCTCGTGCAGGAGCTGATCAGGTGCACCCTGACGGATGATATGACGCAGGCGGTCGGCCTCTACGATAGCGGCTTGCAGCTGCTCGTTGTCTGCCATACCCTCTGCTTTCTCACGGATATGTAGTACTCCGGCCTCACGGATGAGAGAGAGGAACTCGTCATACTCACGATGGAACACCAAGAAGGTGTATTTCTTCATTTCGGTAATCATGCGTTATCTCTCCTTTCTGCCTCCTGGGCCTCTTTCTCGCGCTTGGATTTTACAATCTTCTGGCTGGACTTACTCAGGTTCTCCTCGTCCTCCATGAATCGTTTAATCTTGCGAATTGCGTCTGCGTATCCCGGAATCTGAACTTTCTCAAATAGATTTACCTTCTGAGTCGTCTTCTTACGAGCGTACTCCAGCAGATCTACTTTGCGACGCACAAACTCCTGACGGATACCCACTTCAGCGATAGCCTTGAGTTGTGCAAAGCCATCTGCGAACCACTTAGGAGAGCTGAACAGACTGAATTCTTTGGTCGAATAGACCACCTCCTCCAGCACGGGTATGCGCACGCCTGCGATCTTCTTAATAGACATGCGCACGTCATCCACGTGTAGGAGACTGGTGTCAAATTCGCCCCAGAGAGTGATCATCTGATCATAATCCTTGATGCGGCGTTCCACCTCCTGGTCGAGCTCCTTGATCTCGTCCTTGGCGCGCTTCACTTCGAGTCGTAGAGCCGACTCCTTGCTCTGCAGCGTTGGGAGGGTACGTTGACGCATCTTCAGATTCTTCTCCAGTGCCTGAAGTGACGTCTTGTTATATTGAAATTGAATTGCCATAAAAAAACGTCAATTATTTCACCCAGTACTTATCTACCAGGGCTTGTTTGATATTCACCTCGTTTGGTTTGAAGTTCTTTGCGAATAGTTTCCAAGCAATATCCAGCATCTCGGTGGTGTTGATATTGACATCAATAGCCAGAATCTGAGCAGAATATTCCTTAGCGAACTCCAGACAGCGATTATCGTAGTCTGTCAGGTCGAAACCGTTCTCCAGTTTGGTCTTCGCGTTGGCAGCATCTGCGTACAGACGTACGGCTGCGTTCATCACTTGCGGATGATCCTCACGAGTCTTCTTTCCGGCAACGAGCTGTTTTAAGCGGCTAAGCGAACGGAATGGGTCAACGATGACCTTACCGATATCGCTATCACGACGCAGATACAACTGACCCTCAGTGATATAACCTGTATTATCAGGAATAGCGTGTGTGATATCACCACCGGACAAAGTGGTCACAGCAATGATGGTGATAGATCCACCACCTGCCTCTTCTGGGAATTGTACAGCCTTCTCATAGATCTTAGCCAAATCAGAGTAGAGCGAACCCGGCATAGAGTCCTTAGATGGAATCTGATCCATACGGTTGCTGACAATAGCCAATGCATCGGCATAAAGAGTCATATCGGTCAGCAGTACCAGCACCTTCTCGTGCTTCTCTACTGCAAAATACTCAGCGGCAGCCAATGCCATATCTGGCACGAGCAGACGCTCTACGGCAGGGTTCTCTGTAGTATTGACAAAGCTGACAATACGATCCAGCACACCTGCGTTGGAGAACACATTGCGGAAGTACAGGTAGTCATCGTTGGTCATACCCATCGCGCCGAGGATAATCTTGTCTGCCTCAGCACGCAGAGCCACGTTTGCCATTACCTGGTTGTACGGCTGATCCGGATCGGCGAAGAAAGGAATCTTCTGACCGGACACCAGCGTGTTATTCAGGTCAATACCTGCAATACCAGTTGCGATGAGCTCCGATGGTTGCTTACGGCGAACCGGGTTCACCGACGGGCCACCAATCTCAACCTCCTTACCCTCGATAGCCGGACCGCCATCGATAGGATCACCATATGCGTTGAAGAAGCGTCCTGCCAGTTGGTCACTCACCTTGAGAGACGGAGCCTTGCCCAGGAAAACGACTTCCGCATTAGTAGGGATACCCTCTGTACCCTGGAATACCTGCAGGGTGACATCATCACCCATAATCTTAACCACCTGTGCCAGTTTGCCGTTCACGGTAGCGAGTTCATCGTTACCCACGCCGGTTGCCTTCAGCGAGCAGGTTGCCTTCGTTATAGAAGTAATCTCTGTATAGATTTTTTGAAATGCTTTAGCCATAATTCGTTTAATTGTTAGGCACGAATCTGCTTCTCAGCGAGAAGTTGATCCAATTTTTGTTTATAGTTTTCAAAGTCTGCCGAGTGGAACTCGCTATAGTTCATCTGCTTGCAGAGGTTGATAATATTCTTGAAGTACTCGGTTACGTCCAGGAAGTTATCGAAGTCATAGTCGTGACGGCAGATGTCCATCACAAGACGCAGCATATACTGCTGACGATCCAGAGGGCAAACAGAGTCAATCTTATCAAACGCATCCTGCTGCAGGATAACGAAGTCAATTGTCTCAGCCTTCCAGAACTCCTCGTGATAATCTACAGGTACACCATCATCACCGAGGATGTTGATTTGCTCCTGAATCTCCTTACCACGTTGCAGATAGGTCTTCATGTCGTTGACCATTGGAATCCAATCCTTGTCAATGAGTTTGGTGATATACTCCTCAAACTCAGGATATTCGATGTACTTTGAGTAGGAGTCAATCGGGTTCACAGCCGGGTAACGCTTGCGGTCGGCACGTGCCTGCTCCAGTGCGTAGAAGCAACGAGCCACCTTCTTTGTACCCTCGGTCACAGGCTCCTTGAGGTTACCACCCGCAGGTGATACGGTACCCAGGAAGGTTACCGAACCGGTAGCACCATTATTTAAATATACGAAACCTGCGCGTGCGTAGAAGGCACCGATGATAGCCGAGAGGTCCATTGGGAATGCATCCTGACCAGGCAACTCCTCCATACGGTTACTCATCTCACGCAGAGCCTGTGCCCAACGAGAGGTCGAGTCTGCCATCAGCAGTACGCGCAATCCCATCGAGCGATAGTACTCAGCAATGGTCATTGAGGTATAGACAGAGGCCTCACGCGATGCTACTGGCATGTTTGATGTATTGGCGATAATAATAGTACGCTCCATCAGTTTACGACCTGTATGTGGGTCGTCCAGCTCTGGGAACTCGGTGAAGGTCTCCACAACCTCGTTAGCACGCTCACCGCAGGCTGCGATAATCACGATGTCAGCCTCGGCCTGCTTTGAGATAGCGTGCTGCAACACGGTCTTACCCGTACCGAAAGGACCGGGAATAAATCCTGTACCACCCTCACAAATTGGGTTGGCGGTATCAATGGTGCGCACACCGGTCTCCAGCAATTTGAATGGACGTGGTTTTTCACGGTAAGCCATGATGGCTTTCTTCACCGGCCACTTCTGTACCATAGTCACATTGTGCTCCACACCCTCGGCGTCTACCAATACTGCGATAGTATCCTCTACGCGGTACTGACCGGCCTTCGCGATAGTTTTGACGGTGTAGTTACCCTCAAACACAAACGGCACCATGATCTTGTGGGGCTGATGGTTCTCATCTACCTCACCCAGCCAAGCGGCTGCTTCCACCTTGTCGCCAACCTTAGCGATAGGAGTGAAGTCCCACAGTTTCTCCTTATCCAATGGATAATTGTACTCACCACGCTTCAGGAACACACCGGTCAATTTGTCCAGGTCATTCTGCAGACCATCGTAGTTGCGGCTCAGCAGACCAGGACCCAGTGTTACCTCAAGCATATGTCCGGTAAACTCAACGAGGTTACCTACTTTCAGACCACGGGTTGATTCGAAAACCTGCACATACACGTTCTCGCCCGAGACCTTAATCACCTCTGCCATCAACTTGGTTTCACCTACCGAGATGTAGCAGATTTCGTTTTGCGATACAGGACCATCTACAACCACCGTTACCAGGTTTGAGATGATTCCTTTTACTTTTCCTGTTGTCATATCGTTTAATTCAAATTATTCAAAATTTTACGTCTTTCTTCATATCAGCAACCAATGCACGGAAGACGCGTTGTCCTTCGTCCATTGTCAGGTTATCCCAGCGATGCAGGATTTCTGATTGCAGCCAATATGCGAGCACATTTTCTACAGAGAAATTGTAGAATAGTGTATGTTCGTTGAGCCACTGCCAGCGTAGGGCATCTTGTGCTTTCTCACGGTCAAGCAGGTTATCAATTTCGGCTATACGAATGATGTCGTTGAATTCGCTGACGAGCCATGCCACGCCAAAGTCTTTGGCAGTAAGATTGCGACGAATGAGCTCTGCCACCTGGGTGCGTCCAACCACTACTTTGTTGATATCAAAGCCGTGCTTGCGACAGATGGTAGCAGCGAGGATATTATTCATGTTTTGATTGAACTCAAACCAATCTCTTACGAATCGGTTGCGAGATTTGGCCCCCAGTTCGTAGAGCATCTGCACCTGCAGGTCAGCATCCGATAGTGCCGGTATCTCGTCGGCCTGATCCAGATACTGCTCTTTCATCTCGGTCACACGCTCATCATCAATGGGCATGCGCACGAGTTGCAGCAGTTGCCAGTCTGCCTCCGAGAGCTGCTCACGCATCAGCGTCAACAGTTCGTCAGCACTGGTTTGTGCGCTACCACCCAGCGTCAAATCCTCGAGTCCCGCCAATAAATATTGATATTCCATAATTCGTAGTTTCGTAATTTTAGAACAGCAGCTCTACCAATTGCGGACGGAGGAACTCTTTGAAGTACTCTACAAACTCTGCCTCACCGAATGTGAGTTTGTAACCACCCTTCTCGGCAGCAACGGCAAAGTCGGTACGAAGGCCCTTAACCTCGTTGATTTTCACTCCCTTATCAAGCAGACTCTTGGCATTGGCGGCAAAGTATTTCTTCAGCGCCTCAGCATCCTTGGCATCGATTACCACATTGCCATCCTTAGCCATCATCTCTGCCATCTTGGCGATGATGCCTTGCATAAATTTAGCATCAGCGGTAGCCGCCTTGACGCTATCCTTGGCGATCTCGCCATTCAGCAGGTTGGTGATTTCGGTTTTGAGTGCATTAACGCTCTGCTCAGCATAGAGCTTGAGTTCGGCGCGTGTATTTTTGTCAATCTCTGCTGCTTTTTGCTCAGCACGAGCGATGATTTCAGCAGCCTGAGCCTCAGCATTAGCCTTGACTTGAGCAGCCTGCTCCTCGGCCTTAGCCACGATAGCGGCAGCTTCTGCTTTACCTTTTTCTACGCCTTCTGCATAGATTTTGTTGGTTAGTTCTTCTAAGTTTGCCATAGTATTTTTATTTTTATTTATCAGCTCTGTTATTTGGTTCAGTTACAACATAAATAGTCACAACTTTTATTTTCGGCTGCAAAGTTACGAAAAAAAAACGACATACGCAAGAGATAGTGAAAAATTATTTCATATCGGGTCCTTATCGTGTGTTTATCGACCCCCTACCGACTCCTTATCGACCCCTTACCGAGTCCTTACCTCATTAGCCTATCCCTCTGCACCCCTTAACTACCTACGAGCAGAAGTATCGAAGATGTAAGGTAACAACACTTGGGCAAACCACAGCAAAAGATGAGGGATTTTTACTACTGAATGTCCCCATTTTTATGTTAAAAAACAAAAATTCACGCCTAAAATGCATTTTTTTTCTAAAAAATTTGCGTATATCAAAAAAAAGCAGTACCTTTGCACTCGCTTTTGAAAAATAAGGCACAATGTGGCGCAACTACGCCGCGCGGGATATAGTTCAGCCCGGTTAGAATGCCTGCTTTGGGAGCAGGAGGTCGTGAGTTCGAATCTCGCTATCCCGACACAAAAAGAAGGAGCCATCGGCTCCTTTTTTCGTGCATATCAGGATAGCGAGATTCGTTGCCACTCTTATTTGCGATGCAACACGATAGAAAGCATGCCAGCCAATGCCAAAGCCATTGGATAATAGAGATATGGGATAACCTGCAACGGCTGCACGCCCGTCAATCCCGCCAGCATCACCAGTTGTGCACCATACGGCAAGCAACCTTGCGCACAGCAACTGAAGATATCCAATAGCGAGGCCGAACGACGCGGATCTATATCATACCGCTCAGCAATATGCTTGACAATAGAACCCGTCGATAAGATTGCTACGGTATTATTCGCCGTACACACATCCGCAACCGCCACCAGACCAGCAATACACCACTCTGCCCCTTTGGACGAACGAATATGCCTTGTGAGTGACTGCGTAATCAGGTCCATACCACCGCCCAATCGCATCAACGCCACCATTCCACCTGCCATCATCGTGATGATAATCAGTTCTGACATCTGTAGCGCCCCCGTGTTGATGCTGCTGATCCAATGAAAGAATCCAAATCCTGGTTGGATAATCGCAATCAGCCCCGTACTAATCAAACCCATCAGCAGAACCAGCATCACGTTCACGCCCGCGAGCGCACACCCGAATACGATAATATAAGGTAGCACATTATACCAGCGCTCAAGCGACACAACTGGTGTAGATACCATATCGCGTCCCAAATAGGCATACAGTCCAAACACCACCAAAGCGGTAGGAATAGCTATTCGGCTATTAAAGAGGAACTTATCTCGCATACGGCACCCCTGTGACTGCGTAGCGATAATAGTAGTATCGGATATGAAACTCAAGTTATCGCCAAAATACGCACCACTAACCACAGCAGCCAGCATCAATGGTGCAGAACATCCGATTTCATCGGCAACTCCGGCCGCAATGGGAGCCAACGCCACAATCGTTCCCACCGAGGTTCCTACCGAGAGCGAGATAAAGCACGCTGCCAGAAAGAAACCGGGTAACAGGAATCGGGATGGCAACAGGTGAATAGTTAACGCGGTAGCCGCATCAATAGCCCCCACAGCTTTTGCAGAGGCAGAGAATGCTCCTGCCAGCACAAAGATCCAGATCATCAGCAACATATCCGGATTGCCGGCACCTACCGAGTACTGATGGATACGCTCCTTCAGCGGCACCCAACTCATCACAGCAATGGCATAGATGGATGCAGCCAAAAAGGCCACTATCAGCGGCATACGATAGAAGTCGTGCG
The DNA here is from genome assembly GCA_045599285.1 of Paludibacteraceae bacterium. GTDB lineage: Bacteria > Bacteroidota > Bacteroidia > Bacteroidales > Paludibacteraceae > Colicola. Next base: position 143,705 of record JAZRVR010000008.1, read on the forward strand.
CCACCAGACTGATTCCCAAATACAGCACCAGAAAGACGATCAAAGGGGAGATTACTATAAGTTTTTTCATTCGATTAATAGTTGTTACACCTTAGTTTTTAATCATAATTCATTCACACATCACAATAGGACTGAGTCTCCACGTTTTGGGGTATCAATATTACGAAAACCGGCCTCGTACAGATGGTCGCGATATGCTTGCTCTGCTGCCAATTCACCATGTACGATGAAGGTTCGTCTAATCGACTCTATTGGCTGAGAACTGCCGATGAATTCGATCATTTCCTGCCAATCGCCATGTCCAGAAAAGCCCTCAATCTTAGTCACTTGTGCACGAATACGATGGTCGTAACCGAAGATGCTGACATATCGTCTGCCCGGCTCCTGGATGCGTGCTCCCAGCGAGGTTGGCGTACAGTAACCGACAATGAGTATCGTGGTGGACGGATCATCAATATGATTAGACACATGATGTTTGATTCTGCCGGCCTCCAGCATGCCCGATGCCGAGATGATGATACATGGTTCGGTAGAGGTATTGAGCGCCTTGGACTCGCGCAAATCCGATATATAATGTAGCGTATTGAATCCAAATGGATCATCATCGTATCGCATCACGTCCTGCACTTCGCTATTGAGTTGATCCGCATAGCGGCGAAATACCTGCGTGGCATTAACCGAAAGTGGCGAATCAACATACACCGGAATCGAGGGCAGACTATGCTCGTTATAGAGCTTATTCAGCACATACACAATCTCTTGCGTACGCCCCACAGAGAAGCTGGGAATCAGCAGTTTACCATGTTTATACACGCACGTATCCTCCACTACGCCCAGCAATTCCTGCTCGCTGACCAGCGCATCGTCATGCAGGCGATTGCCGTATGTGGATTCACAAATCAAATAGTCGCATGGCGGAAATGCCTGTGGCGAACACAGGATATGGCTGTGCAGTCGTCCCAAATCGCCGGTATATGCCAGGCGCTTCATCTCCCCACCCTCGCGGATATCCAACGACACGATGGCAGAACCCAACATATGTCCCGAATTGGTGAACGTAAGCCATACATCATCGCTGATGAGTGCTCGCGTGCCATACTCAATCGTGTGGAATCGTTGCATACATTGCTCTACCTGAGGAATATCGTACAGCGGCTCCACATGTGGACGATGCTGGCGATCCATCTTCTTGTTGTACCATCGCACATCCTGCGCCTGAATAAATGCGGTATCACGCAGCATAATCTCGCACAGGTCACGCGTAGCCGGTGTGCAATACACCTTACCTCTGAAGCCCAATCGATAGATATACGGGATCAGTCCCGAATGGTCAATATGTGCATGCGACAGCACCACTATATCAATCTCACGCGGGTCAAAACCCAATGCACGGTTGTCCGCATCGGTCTCCTGTCCCTTACCTTGATACATGCCACAATCCAAAAGGATGTGCTTATCCAAATCCGTTGTGATTAGATGCTTACTGCCGGTAACCTCGCCGGCAGCGCCCAAAAACTGAATCTTCATGGCGAATAGTTTTTTGTATTGCTGCTGCAAAGTTACGAAAAAAAAATGAAATATACAAATAAATTTGCATATTTGAAAAAAAAATCGTACATTTGCACCCAAATTTGTACAATATGAAATTTAAAACGATTTTTATGGCATCATTAGCCGTCGTAGCTGCCTCGTGCAGCAAAGTGGAGAAAACCGTAGAAAAGGCTCCTATCACGAAGCCGCAAATCACCCTCAGTAGCGACCATCTCACACCGGAAGCCTTGTGGGCTATGGGTCGAATCGGTAGCGTGCAAGTCGATGTCGAGACCGGCTGGATTGCCTACACAGTCAGTTACTATAGTGTAGAGGAGAACCGCAGTACTACCTGGATTCGCGTGGGTGTAGAGGAAGATGGGGTACTACGTGTTACCGACGAGTTTGTGGGCTCTGATCCGTCATGGTTCTGTGGTGCCAAATTGGCATTCCTGCGCGGTGGAAAGCTCTACATCAAGGATTATGCTGCCAAAGGCGGCCAAGAGATTGCCGTTACCGGTTACGAGCACGATATTGAGGGATACCTATTCTCTCCGTGGCGCAACAGAATTGTGCTCATCTCAGCCGTCAAGACCGTGCCTTCTACCGCCGATAAGTATCCCGACTTGCCACTGGCCAGCGGCAAGGTAGTGGATGACCTCATGTACAAGCATTGGGACGAGTGGGTGACAGAGGCACCACAGCCATTTATCTACGAAGTGCAAACCACCTACATGGGTGCTGCTGAAATGGAGCTGAAGAACGTAGTCCTCACCGATGAGAAGAATATCCTCAAGGGTACCGCCTTCGAGAGTCCGATGCGTCCATTTGGCGGTGTTGAGCAACTCGCTTGGAGCCAAGATGGAAAGACACTGGCCTATACCTGCCGCAAGAAGACAGGACTCGACTATGCTGTTTCTACCAATTCCGACATCTTCCTCTACAACGTTGAGACCGGTGAGGAGAAGAACATCACAGCACCCAATGGCGGCTATGATACCAACCCGAGTTATTCACCCGACGGCAGCAAGATTGCTTGGCTCAGTATGGAGCGCGATGGCTACGAGAGCGACGAGAACCGCCTGATGGTCATGGACTTGGCTACTGGCGAAAAGACATTCGTCAGCGAGGGACTGGACACCAACGTGGATGAGTACTATTGGGAGGACAACGAGCACATCGTGGGCTCTGCTTGCTGGCACGCTACCGTGCAACTGTACCGCTTCGATGTGTCGCGTCAAGAGCCGTGGGTCGGCCGTGGGTCGGCCGTGGGTCGGCCGTGGGTCGTCCTCACTGAGGGACAATATGATCACGTGCCTGTTGCCACCGTTGACGGCAAGCTTTACTACCTGCGCCACAGCATGCGCGAGGCAAACGAACTCTACTGCAATGGCGTCAACCTCACACACGAGAACGACAACATCTATAATCAACTAACCATGGGCGAGGTCGTTCCACGCTGGCAAAAGACCACAGATGGCCAGCAGATGCTCACATGGATTATCTATCCCCCACACTTCGATCCCAACAAGAAATATCCCACTCTGCTCTACTGCGAGGGTGGACCGCAGAGTCCGGTCAGCCAGTTCTGGTCATTCCGCTGGAACTTCATGATGATGTCTGCCAACGACTACATCGTGGTAGCCCCCAATCGTCGTGGATTGCCTGGATTTGGCAAGGAGTGGAACGAGGAAATCAGCGGTGACTACGGCGGACAATGTATGCGAGATTACTTCTCGGCTATCGATGAATTCGTAAAAAATGAGCCCTATGTGGACAAGGATCATTTGGGATGTGTAGGTGCTTCGTTCGGCGGATATAGTGTATATTGGATTGCCGGTCATCACGAGGGTCGATTCAAGGCTTTCATCGCGCACGATGGTATATTTAATATGGAGATGCAGTACCTTGAGACCGAGGAAAAATGGTTTGCCAACTGGGATATGGGTGGCGCTTATTGGGAGAAAAACAATCCTATAGCACAGCGCACTTTTGCCAATAGCCCACATCGCTTTGTGGATAAGTGGGATACACCTATTCTCTGCATTCATGGTGAGAAAGACTATCGCATCCTCGCCAACCAGGCGATGGCTGCCTTTGATGCCGCCAAGATGCGTGGCGTAGAGGCGGAGTTGCTCATCTTTCCCGATGAAAACCACTGGGTTCTCAAGCCACAAAACGGTATCCTGTGGCAACGTACGTTCTACAACTGGCTCGACCGCTGGTTAAAGGAATAATAGTAAACCACCACGATGCCCGTTCTCTTTTATCTATTATCTGTCAACTTTTATCTGTTCTCTGAATTATGAAATACGAATTTGAATACGAAGTCAAGTACCAGGATGTGGACGATACCCGCCTGCTACGACTGAACAAATTGGAGGAATACCTGCTGGATGTAGCAGGTCGTGTAGCGGATCAATTGGGATTTGGAATCCAATACCTGCTGCCGCAAAACCTGACATGGGTACTCACACACATGAATGTTGAGATGAGCTATTTGCCCACTCACACCGAGCATATCATCATCGAGACCTGGATTGAGAGCAACGCACACATGCTTTCTACTCGTGACTATCGCATCTACCTGCTTTCCGAAGATGGTTCGCGTCGCCTGATAGGTGCCAGCAAGAGCATCTGGGCGGTATTGGAACTCACACGTCGCGAGATTGTGAACGTATTTGACCAGCCGGCTTTTGTGGATTGCGTAGATGGCGAGCGCCTGCCATTGGCACGTGCAGCACGACCGATGCCACTTGCTGAACCGACCGGCATCATGCCATACACCATCCGCTACTCCGACCTGGACTACAATCGCCATTGCAACTCATGCCAATACCTTGAGATCATGCTCGACGCACATCGTCTGGATATCAGTCATAGTGCCGTTCGCCTGGATCTGAACTACGTCAAGGAGGTTGGCGAAGGACAAAGCGTAGAAGTGGCTTATCTGACAGATGGTCAGTCTATTCGCTACCAAATGCACGACGCAGAGGGTAAAACCAATGCATTTGCTATGGTCAGCCTCATCGACAAACTTAGTATCGAATAATACATTTTATCACTATGGAATCTACCCCATTTCCACAAAAACGCCCCGTTGAATTGGAGTGCGATGTCGTTCGCTTTCAGGTCAACAAAGATAAATGGATTGCCTTCGTAGGACTCATGGACGGTCGTCCGTACGAGATCTTCACCGGTCTGGCAGATGACGAGGATGGTCTGCTCGTACCGAAGTCTGTCACCAAAGGTAAAATCATACGTGCCATTCAGGAAGATGGCACCAAGCGATACGACTTCCAATTTGTCAATGCCAGAGGATTCAAGACCACCATGGAGGGACTCAGTTACAAGTTTGACAAGGAGTTTTGGAACTATGCCAAACTGATTTCCGGAGTGCTCAGATACGGCATGCCTATCGATCAGGTGGTAAAGATGATTAACGGACTGCAAATGGATTCCGAGTCGATCAATTCGTGGAAAGTTGGTGTTGGACGCGCCCTGAAAAAGTACAGTTCAGACTACACTCCCGAGGAATAATCCTCCCTATTGTGTCATCCTAACTAACACATCATAAATAATCATTAATAATCATTAACAATCATTATCATGAAGAAACTATTTCTTTCTCTCATGGGCGTACTGCTGCTGGCATCATGTGCACAAAAGCCGGTACAAGCGCCTAATCCTATCGTGCCACTACACTACGATGGCACCACTACCCATGTATATCTGACCGATTACGTGCCTGCCATCAACCCAGATGACGAGGTGCATTTCTCGTCGGCTAACTACACCATCACCAACGCCGCTAATGGCGAGTTTGACCTGACCGGAGACAACACGTTGGGAGTCCTGCAGATTTGTGCCGGTGAAATCGTGAAGAATGTAGTGATTCTGCCTAATTTGCCTGTAGTGCCCGGAATGACTACCACCGCATGCACAGACAATAGCATCACCATTGGTTTCACCCGTCCCGTGGCTGTAGAGCACTTGCTCGTGATGCTGGGTGATGAGCCATATACCGACTACACCTATGATCAGGAGAACAACACCTTCCGCATCCATCTGGCTGCTAATCAAGCTAAAGGACGCACATGGATGCGTGTCTATGCCAGCGAGGCTGCCAACCTGCTCAACGATATTCTTATTCCTCTGCAGGATGGCAAACCTGTTACTGATGTAGCCAGTCTCAATCGTCACGACGATCAGGCACAGGTTCTATACTCGCTGATGATCGATCGCTTTGAGAATGGCAACACCTCCAACGACTGGAAACTCAACTCACCCGAGGTACTCGATATCGTTGATTATCAGGGTGGTGACTTTGCTGGTATCACTCAGAAAATCAACGAGGGCTGGTTTGACCAACTCGGTATCTCCACGATTTGGATCTCGCCTATCACACAGAATCCATGGTCGGCATGGGGAATGTACCCATTCGCTCAAAACGAGGATGGCACCTATTGCAACAAGTTTGACCCCACCAAGCCATACACAAAGTTCTCTGGCTACCACGGTTACTGGCCTATCTCGGTTACTCAACTGGAGAAGCGTTTTGGTACCGAGCAGGAGTTCAAGGCTATGCTGGACGCTGCTCACCAGCACAATATGAACGTGGTGCTGGACTACGTGGCTAACCATATGCACATCGAGGCGCCTACTTTCCAAGAGCATCCCGAGTGGCACACCGACTCTATCCTGCCGGATGGTCGCCGCAACTTTGAGCTGTGGGACGAGGCACGCCTTACCACTTGGTTTGATGTACATATCCCTACTCTGGATTTGGAGCGTGAGGATGTATGCCAACCTATGACCGACTCGGCTCTCTATTGGTTGGAGCACTATGACCTGGATGGTTTCCGTCATGATGCCTGCAAGCATATTCCTCTGAACTACTGGCGCATGCTGGGCCACAAGATGGCACTACGCTTCCCGGGGCGTCACATCTGGATGATTGGTGAGACGTACGGCAATACCGAGCTCATCGGTTCGTATGTCAAGACGGGTATGCTCCCTGCTCAGTTCGATTTCAACATCTACCATACCGCCATCGACGTACTGTCTAATCACAACGGCAAGACCATGCTGGATATGGGACGTACTATCGAGGAGAGCCTCGCTGCATATGGTGCTCACCACACGATGGGTAATATCTCTGGCAACCACGACAAGTGCCGCTTCATCTCCCTTGCAGGTGGTGCTGTTAGTTGGGATGAAAACGATAAATTGGCAGGTTGGACTCGCCACGTGGGTGTTACCGCCGACGATACCGATGTTGCCAATGCTGAGCGTATGGAGCAGGCTTATCGTGCCGCTATGCTGCTGGAGGTTATCAACCTCACCATCCCGGGCGTACCCTGCATCTACCAGGGTGATGAGTTCGGTCAGGCAGGTGCCAACGACCCGGACAACCGCGGTATGATGCGCTTCAGCGGACTCACCGATCGTGAACAGCAGTTCCGCACCGAGATGCAGGAACTCATCGCATTACGTCGTAGCAGTATGCCACTCCTCTATGGCGATTATCTGCCAGTAGAGAATACCGAGGATCTGCTCGTCTTCGACCGTACCTACATGGGTGAGACCGTCCGCGTCACCATCGATGCCAAGAACTTCACTTACACCATTGAATAACAGACAAATACTATATACGACATGAAAAAGATTCTTTTATTCGCTGCCGCTGCCTTGTGCATGCTATCATGCAGCAAGCAAGCGCCTGCTACCCATACTACTTGGGCATACGACGCTACCATTTACGAACTCAATGTACGACAGATCACTCCCGAAGGTACTTTTGCCGCTGCAGAGCAGGAGTTACCACGTCTGAAGGATCTGGGCGTGGACATCATTTGGGTAATGCCATGCCAGCCTATCGGTGAACTCACACGTAAGGGTACACTCGGCAGCTACTACTCTATCATCGACTATTGCCAGATCAATCCTGAGTTTGGTACACGTGCTGATTTCGAGCACTTCCTCGCCACAGCACACAATATGGGATTTCGTGTCATCCTGGATTGGGTGGCTAACCATACCGCCCCGGATAGCAAGTGGACACAAAACGAGGGTTGGCACTATCGCGACAGCCTCGGCAACCTCATGGTACAGTACGATTGGACCGACATCAGCAAGTTGGACTACCGCAATCAGGACATGCGCGACGCTATGCTGAATGCCATGCGTTTCTGGATGGATTCGATTGGAATTGATGGTTTCCGTTGTGATGTAGCCGGCGAGGTTCCTACTGATTTCTGGAACTGGGCAATGGCTGACCTGCGCGAGCGTCATCCTAATATGTTCACTCTGGCAGAGGACGAGGACAAGGCCGACGAACTTACCGAGTCTGCATTTGACATGTACTACGGATGGACTCTGCATCGCCTCATGAACGAGGTGGCACAGGGCAAATCTACAGTAGAGGATCTCTGGGGATACTTTGCCAAGGCAGACACCACCGTACGCGCAAATGCTATCCGTATGAATTTCACCAGCAACCACGACGAGAACTCCTGGGCTGGTACCGAGTACGAGCGTATGGGCGATGCAGTACATCTCTTTGCTGCCTTCACCTATATAGTACCGGGTATGCCACTCATCTACACTGGTCAACCTACCGGCAACCACCACCGTCTGGAGTTTTTCGAAAAGGACCTTATCGACCGTGTAGAGGGTGCACCTGAGGCTGCTATGTATCAGCGTTTCAATGCCTTCCGCAAGGCCAACAAGGCGCTCTACAGCCCTGAATTGGGAGCACCTATGCTCCGCATTCCTGCTGATAATCCGGCTATCTTCGCATGTGCACGTCCACTCGTTTGCAGCAAGACCGGCAAGCACATCAATACCGTGCTGGCTATCATGAATATGTCGGCCGAGGAGCAAACCGTAGAGCTGGATTGCACAGGCTACGAGGGCATCTATACTTGCATTTGTGGCGAGGAGCGCGAGGTCCCTGCTACCTGCTCACTCACCATGCAGCCTTGGCAGTACCTGCTGCTGGCAAAATAAGATCCATACACATATGAATGCTTTCAAGAAAGTAATCGTAATATCCACCACGGCAATAGGCGTTGCCGTGGTGTGTGTTTTATGCGTAGCCGGCTATGTGGCTTATTTGTTCCGCGACTCATGGAATGCCCTGAACTCAATCCACGAGGTAGCACCCGAGTTGTATGAGATGACCTATGTGGGTGATTACGGATTAGACGAATTTATCGCTCAGGGCGGAGTACATAATGATATGGATTTGCGCCCATTTCTACAGAAGTTCCTGTCGCATGGTTTCATGCCGGTAGAGACGCCTGCCCCGGAGTTGCCCGATTTCGGATGCAGCACCCTGTGTGCCCCGATGAAATCGGCAGAAGGCTATCTCTTTGGTCGCAACTTTGATTGGGCTAAGAAGGGCAACACCATCATCATACGCACCCGTCCAAAGAACGGATATGCCTCGGTTTCAACGTCTAATCTCGACTTCCTCAATATGCACATCGACCTGCATACCGATGATGTGATGCAGCGTATGCCCGCGATTGCGGCTATCTATGTGGTGGTGGATGGAATCAACGAGAAGGGACTGATGGTGGCAGACCTTTTTGCCGGTGATCACGAAAAGACTTGCCAGGAGCGTGGCAACCTGTCCGTTACCACCACTACCGCCATTCGCCTCCTTCTGGATCGTGCCGCCACTACCGATGAGGCCATCGAAATGCTTGGCTCGTGGGATATGCACTCCTCTATCGACTGGGCGCACCACCTGGCGATTGCTGATGCTGGCGGGCATTCTGTAGTAGTTGAATGGATTGATAACGATATGATTGTTACCGAGACACCTGCCGTCACCAATCATTATCTTACTCCCCTGCGCCCGCACGTGGGCATAGGCGCTACCGAGGCTCGACGCGACACCTTGTGCGCACGTTTGGAGCAGCAACCGGCCATGACTACCCGGCAGATGACGCAACTGCTGCAAGATGTGTCGTTTGAGGAATATACTTGCTGGTCGGTAATCTTCAATACCGAGGATTTGTCGGCGACTTACTATTACCGTACCGACTATTCACAGCCGTATATCTACGCTGTGCAACCATAATCCCCACTCTATTGAGTTGAACAGATGAAAGAAATCTTCAAACCCGGGACACGCTATCAGGCGCTCTTTTTGAGTCTGCTGCTATCTGCCATTGGCTATGGTCTGTACAAAGGTGTACTGGATAATTATATGGCAGAGGTTGTGCACATGGGCGAACTGGACCGTGGTATCACGGAGTTTTTCCGCGAGCTACCGGGTCTGCTATTAGTGCTGATACTGGCTGTTTTCTACCGCTCATCAGCCGAGCGGATGTTCAAGATTGGTATGGCTGTCATGCTGGTGGGAATGCTCCTGCAATGCGTGATCAGCCCTACCAAGTGGCTGGTAATAGTAGCCATTTTCATCTTCTCAACGGGCGAACACATCCAGATTGGCATGCGAAACACGCTCTCGCTGGAGTATAGTCACGAGGGATGCGGAGGACGAGCATTAGGCTACCAGAGTTCCATCTATCAGATAGGCAACCTGGTAGGATATATCGCAGTCATCGCACTTTTTACCTTTATGCCCACTGGCACGGGTTTGTTCAAACCTATCTTTTGGGTCACATTGGGGTTCATGGCATTGGCATGGATGGCATCGATGCATCTGCGCGATACCAGCCGACAAGATCCCAATAAGAGCCGATTCTACTTCCGTCGCAAGTTCAAGAAATACTACCTGCTGGAGATTTTCTATGGCGCCCGAAAGCAGGTTTTCTTCACCTTTGGCCCGTATGTGCTGATTCTTTTCTACGGAGCGGATGCGGGTACAGTCAGCCTGCTGTTTGCAGTATCGGCAATCGCATGTTTCGTGTTGGCTCCTGCTGTGGGAAAGCTTATTGATCGTATTGGGTACAAGACGGTTATGATCGCCGACACGCTGCTGCTCGTTATCGTTTGTTTCTTCTACGGCTTTGCGCATCACCTGTTTGACATGCACACGGCTTTTATTGTCTGCTGCATCAATTACGTGTTGGATTCTGTGATTTCGCTCGCCAGCATGGCATCTAATGTCTATGTGCAGGACATATCGGATAATCAGGACGAAATGCGTGCCACCATCAGTACCGGACTCAGTATCAATCACTTGATGACCATCTTTATTGCCCTCTTTGGTGGTTGGGTTTGGAGTGTGTTGGGCGTTGAGACCTTATTTGTCATCTCCGCCATTTTAGGACTTATCAATAGCGCTTATGCCGCCACCATCCCCAATAGAGCAACAAACACAACCAATTGTCTGCAATCTTAAAAATAGTACATTTTTCCCCTGCATCTCGCGAGCCATTTCACTAAGGGGTCTCTAAGGGGTCTCTAAGGGGTCTCCCGTGAGTCGTTCGTGACTCTCTCGCTCTCCAAAATCTTAATAATCGTACATTTTTATGTCGTGACTTTTTTAGAATCGGCAAGCCAGACCGATACCATTACCGCCAGCGGTAACATTGAACTCTGCCACCGGCTTGCCGGCACAGCCCACATTATAGACGTCCGTCGAATTATGCATACGAGCATAACCAACCGCCAAGCAAACAATACCAGATGCCAATACAACAGCACCAGTAGCATACATAGCCGAACCTGCTACGATAGTGCCGGCTTCTACAGTAGGAGTTGACGATGGGGATTGAATAGTCTTAATACTGCCTACAATAGCGACAGCAGCGCCACCTATCTCCAGACCCAGGCCAGTACCAAAGAGAGCCCAACCGGCAATGGCGGTCTTATAACCACTATTAAACTTTGCGAAAGCCTCAGGGCAAGTGTTCTGCAGGTAGCCCTTGAACTCGCGCTTATTCATGTTTTGTCCATTCAATAGATAGTTGTTACCATTGCGAACAACAGGGGATTGCGCCATTGCGCCAAGTGCTAATACTGCCAGCACCATAATAGAAAGAATGCGTTTCATAAAGATGTATATTTATTATTATGTATTTGATTATTATCTGTTTAGTGATTTAGTTGCAGGAACTTTTTGCCTGCACGAATGATGATTCCGGGATAATCAGCCGATACCGGTTGTCCCAGCGCATTGTACGACGGAGCCGCAGAGTCATCGCTATCCATAATCTCATCGATACCCGTCTCCTCACACGTGGGATGCAAGGTATATGGACTGCCATCATACCGAATTGCCGTAATCGGAATATCGCGTAGTGTACCCACATGTTGCGCACCATGATTGATCTCGCGCACGTTGTAGTCGATGGTATAGGTGGTAGGCGTCGTACAGGTAATCGTGCACGTTCCCTCGGTAAGTTTCTGCTCAACAAACGAACCCTCCACAAAATAAGTGTAGTAGGAGAACTTCTTGTTGATACATCCCGGATGATCACTCTGATTAGGATCGGTTATCACATACGTGCCACATAAATCTTCCGATGAATCCGAGAAAAGATCCAGTCGCATCACATGCCCATCCGATCCGATGATACCATCTCCATCAAAGGTCAATCCGGACGAGGTGAGCCACAACTGATGATTATAGTAGGTATTGGGCGTACTCGTGCCCGTATAATGCCCATAGTAGAGGTCCACTCCTTGCGTGAGAATCGTATCCGTAGGATCCACTATCGGATGACTGCCACCATAGGTAATCTCCAGCGTCATGAATCGCAGTTGACCTGCCTTGGTCGGTGATTTGCCATACTCAGCCTTCTCGCTGACGGTGAAGGTCACAGAGGTTGCCTCGCCAGTCCATATGGGATTGGTCTGTGCCTCCTGAGTCATCTCGCCTGAATCCGGAGTCAGGCGAGCCAATTGATTGACATCGCATCCTCCAAAGAGGATTCGATACATCGGCTCCTCAGCAGTTATGGTCAGTTGTCCCTTGGCATACACGCAGAAATAGCCACTCGCCAGATACTGCGGTTTAGTGATGCCGTTCAGTTTATCGGCAGTCAGGGTGATATCATCCATCACCAACGTCAAGGGCGACTTTTGTACCGTCTCGGTGACATAGTCACTCACAACGTAAACTACGTCCTCTGCGTAGCAGAACACACTCAACACACAGGCGACACACAACAAAATCTTTCTCATATACAATCAATCTTTATTTTTCGAATCGAGCACCATCAACATATGTCTGTGATGTGCTCCTCCTGAATACTTGTGTACCAGAGGTTCCTCGCGCCATTCATCCGTGTCAAACGTAACCAGCGGATTACCATGGAAGGCACGCTCGGCAGCCTGCATATTCTCAATCGGCACACATTCATCATAGCGTGCATGATAGAAATGGATAGGTCTGGTAGGTGTCCAGCCATCCAGCAGTCGGTCTTGCTGCGAAGCCTCAAGCATCATCCGATACAGATTACCGTCCGGCAGATAGGCATCCGCCACAAAGAGAGCCGACATCTTCGTGCCAAAATGCTCTACAATAGTCTTGATAAGATCTGCATTGCCCAGTCGTCGGTCTGCAATCCAATCAGCAACACCGGCAGCCTTGGCCTCGGGCGTGAGAAAATCGTCAATCGTGACGTTTTCATCGAAACAATCGCGATGATAAACGATATGGCTCATGGCATTCATAATCATATAGGCTCCGTACAGATACTTACCTTTCTCTGCAATAATCTGCATCTGCTCATCCAGAACGTAAGGGCCTGATGCACAATACGTCTCCACCAACGGCAGCCATTCTTTCTCCTCATCTGTCGCCTCCGTCTCCCAGTAGCGATGAACCGCCAAGGCATTGTACCCACCCAATGAGTGACCACCGTTATAAATTGGCAACGGATGCGATACCAGTTGCAGGTCGTGCATCAAGATGTGCTGAGCAGCCACGACTGCATCTACCGTATGTCGTACTGCCAAACCGGCATGGCAATAGCAGATAGGACGATCAACCGATGCACCAAAGCTGATCAGATCAGCCGTAACCAACACACTATTGGTAATCGCATGCACAGTACCGATATTCCATTGATTGGTTGGCACGGCATGGTCTGCTGCCTGTGTAGCACGATTCTCCAGCATCATACGTGGTGCAGAGAATTGTCCTCCCTTATACGGGACGACCATCAGCGCCGACAGCACAATCGGCTTCGACATCTCATCCAGCGATGTATAGTGATACGTGATAACCAGAAAAGACGTATTGTCCGGCAATTGTGAACTGAGTTGCCACAATGTAGGTTGCAGACGACTGTGAAGTTTATCCAGTTGCTCCACAAATGCACCTGCGCCAAATGTCTCTCTGCGAATGATGGTATAATCTGGTGCCATAGGGGAAATGTATTGACGGTCAATTATTATCGAGCCATGTGGTAATCAGTCGGTTGGCTATAGACCCCACTCTGGGAAATGCCGGAGCATCTTTTGCCAGCAGGTCGGCTCTTGTGAACCAGCGAACTTCGCTGATTTCATCGGCTTGCAGAGCCAAGGTGCCACTCTCATACTCGGCGGTAAATCCCAGCATCAGTTGAGCAGGAAACGGCCAACTCTGACTACCAAAGTATCGGATATTTTTCACGTGCAGGTGTGTCTCCTCATAGATTTCACGCGCCACAGCATGCTCCGCCGACTCACCAGCCTCCATAAAGCCCGCGATGCAGGCAAAGATGTCCTGATTGCGTTGTACATGCTTGGCCAGCAGAATCTTGTCCTGATGCTTGACAATCACGATGATACACGGCTCTATACGAGGAAAAATCAGGTTGCCGCAATCCGGGCATATACGAGCCATGAATTGCGAATCATCCTGCAATTTGGTGCCACACCTGCCACAATATTGCGTATTGGCGCGCCACGCGAGTAGCGCCTTCGCGCGCGAAAGAAAAAAAGAATCGTCGCCCAAGGCGGCAAACTGCTGCCGAATAGGCGACCACACATAGCCATCCGGCAATATGCAGTCTTCGGTGAGGCCGATGGCATGTATGCCAGTGGTGGACTCTGCAAACTCATCCTGCACAGCACATACGCCACGGAGGATACGCATATCCTTCTGTATCAAAGCGGCACCATCCAGACGAGACACTACCGATTGGGTACCTATTGCTGCATAGTATGCGTCCATAGTCACACCCTTTATTTATCATATTTGCGTTTGGGATTACGCGGGAACCACCCTCTCTCTACTCGTTTCTTTTGCTCAAAGACCTCGCCGATAGACCAAAACGCAGAGAACGCAAACACACCCAAAATAGATGAAACAATAACATTGGTCACGCACAACGTCGCCAGCAAAGCAGCACAACCTACCACGCCGAAAATCCACCAGCAACCCGTACCCAAATAGTACTCTGCCTTAATTACAATGGGGTGAAACAAACCAATACACAAAAAAGTAGCGGCACCTATAATTAGTCCTGTAAAATCCATCATATATAGTTTTTAACCAAAATAAGTGTGCAAAGATACGCATTTTTTTCGATATATGCAAATTTTACACCTAAATATACAAAAAATCCCTATATTTTGGGAGATTCATTACTCCTCTTCCGGCACAATAGGCCACGAGTTGTGCGTAATGCCGGCCAGAGCCTGCATGCGTAAATGTGCCTCTTGTCTCAGGCGCTCCACCTCGGCTTTGCGTGGAGCCTTGATGTCCGGTAGGATTGGTTCTCCTATCTTGATGGTCCATAGCGGCTCAGTCGGTTTACCAAATAATTTGAAGATTCCCGTACGCTCACGATACGTGATTACACATGGAACGAGAGGCATATTGTACTTGTATGCCATAGTGAACGCACCTTTCTTGAACGGGCGAAGTGGCTTGTAGAAGCGCCATTGGGCCGCCTCCGGGAAGATATGAAACCACATACCACGACGGTGAAACTCATCAAAAGCCTCGTTGAACTTTTTCAGCGCAGACAAGCCAGCCTCCGGTTCCGGAATAGGAATACCACCCACCACCGTGAGCATATACTGATCCTTGGTCGAGAAGTTCGGAGCAAACATAGGTATGCGCGTATTGGTTCCATTTCCCAGCGCATACATGATGGTCGGCGCATCCAGCGGATACACATGATTGCCCAGCGAGATGGCACCACCTCGCAGTTGCTCTTTGTACTTACGGAGCCACTCTCTACCCTCTACGCGTAATCCGTACTTGACGTGCATGAAGATATTGACGCACACATATAGCGTAAAGCAGATATTCAGTTTGTTATGAAAGCGGAACTTCAGGCTGTCATCCACAAACGGATAGTTCTCATCTACAACTACTTGTCGGTCATAGACCGGCTTGTGAAGACGTGCATACGGATTATCTTCCGGATAATCAATTCCGGTATTTGGGACATACGTATCGGATGTCACCTGCAGGTCAGCATATCGTCTATTCTCTTTCATAACTCAAATGTGCAAATTGTTTATCGTACTAATTCTTAATCAAAAGTAACTTGGCACCCACGGCACGTGCAGATGCTCCATCTGTTTTATCTCGATCGCCGATGATGAGGCAGCGATTGGCAGAGACACCCAGTCGCTCCACCACACCTTCGATGGACTGCTTGGCTGGCTTCAATCCTCCCATCTGAGTGGCTGTGACGATGAGGTCAAAATCTGTCAGACTATACCCCAACGCACGCAGTTTCTCGCGAGGCGCATCATAGTCGGAATACACGCAAATTTTGATTCCACGGCGGCGAAGTTCGGTGATAAGTTCGCGAGCCCACGATTCGCTGTGATGATGATACTGGAGGATGTGTACCATTGCAGGCATTTCAACCTCGTCATACCACCGTTCAAATCGAGCATTTTTGCAGAAAAAGGCATCACGAAATTCACGCTCAGTACCATAGTGCCGCCCAGCCAAAGCACGACGTGTGAGGCGCTCACGAATCAGGAAATACAATGTGGGCAACAGACGTACAATTAGGCGCGGTATGAAACCACGCCTATTGTATAGGGTGCCATCCAAATCAAAGATGACCGCATCTATATTCTGAAGTTCAGGATGATATATGGAGTTGTTAACCATATCAGGACATCATTTATTCTTCACGTTTTTTTCTGCGCGCCTCGCGACGTTCCTGGCGCGCCTCTCTACGTTCTGTACGACGCTCTTGACGTGCTTCTCGGCGCGCGGCACGACGCTCCACACGCTCCTCATGACGCTCAACAATATTGGCTTGGTGCGTACGCAGACGATTCTGACCGAGGATCAGCAGATCCTGGAACATAGCCTGACGATTGGTATCCTGCATCAGCAGATTAAATTTGAACTGACCATCTCGGAATCCCTTGTCCAGACAGCGTTTTTTGAAGCGAGAATATGCGTTGGTAAGGAGGATATGTGCTTGTGGTTCGTGCAGTCGGAAGGACTGGCGCTTCGACTCGTACTCGCAGTTGATCGCCTGCAGATGAGCATCTACCACCTTTGCAAACTCGTCAGCCTGCTCCTGCGTAACGTCCGGCTCACGGAATTCAAAGTAGAAATCATACAGCGACTTATCCACATCGGCGAATCCAACGAAGAAAGTTGTGTAGAGTCCCATCTCCTCCTCAGCCTCGTGAACAGCCTGAATAAACTGCGGTTCGTACAGTTTCTCACCCGTCATGCTTACGATACCATTCACCTTGCTAATCATGTGAATAGTAGGCGTATTCATGTAGTGTCCACCTACCTCAATCAGGTCATTCATGTTGTATCGGAACAACCCCGAATACGTGGTCACATAGGCGCAGTAGCGACGACCCACCTCCAGTTCATCAATCTGCAGGAAGTGCTTGTTCGGCGAGTCCAATTCCTCCTCATCCACAAACTCGTAGTAGTGGAAATGTGGGAAGAGCACCGACTCATTGGTATCGTCAATCGAGTAGCCAAAGCGACACTCCGTAGCGATATAGCCCAACTCCTGGTAGAAAGTCTGGTTGAAATCGAACGAATCCAGGTATTTATCCATGTAAATCTTGGTGTTACCACACTTCCATGTCGAGAGGATTTGCAGGTAAGGCCAATAGTGCTTAGGTTGCGGATGTTCAACGGTCTGCTTGAGTGCACGCAGTTCGGCAGCACGCTTCGGATTGGCATGCAAATATGGCATAATCACTTTCAGCAGGTCTTCCTCCACTGGGAATTGATCCGTTGAAACCGTGCCTTTTTCGATGTCATTGCATAGTGTATCGTAGTTTTCATCCACGGTATGCAGCAGCTCCAGCATGGTAGATGGATTGGCTGTTGCCCAGAATGTCAGGTCTTTCCATTGCAGAGCCAGCAGCATGATGACGTAGTTGCGGCTGTGGTAGTTGCTGATAGCCATTACCTCGGGTGGCGAGGTGTAGCGCTTCTTCAATATATTGGGAATATCGCGTACGAGCACGCCCGAAACAGAGCCATACAGCGTACCATCCGGAGCATAGCCTTCTACCTCTTTACCAACGATTTGCAGGATATGACCGGCAAAACAATAAGGACGGTGACATACAAAATTCCACACCCAACGATGTGACATTTTGCCGTACACGTCCTTTAGATACTTGTGGGTCATTGGCACCCATTTTGGCTCCTTCGTGGTACCGGAAGTGGTAGCATACATATCCGGTTTGCCCGGGAAAAGGATATTTTTCTCACCATTCTTGTGGCGTTCTACATACGGGCGAAGCGCTTCGTAGTCGTTTGCCGGAACCATGCGTTGATACATTTTAAAGAGTTCTCCGCTGGTAGGACAAGCCAATATTTGATCAAAATGATGCTCACGTCCATAAACAGTGTCTTTGGATAGCAAGAGAATGTCTCGCAATGTTTTTTCCGCCGAGAAGCGGGGGTTCATCGATGCTCGTTTCAGCTTCAGCGCCTGTGTTCCACCTTTAATTAGCAGACCGAGATTGATGATGGCAGGATAAGTTAAACCTTTCATAATCTTTTAGTTAATCAATCGTTTATCAATTCTCGCAGGACGTTGCACCTCCTCTACAATCTCTTTCCCCGTGCATACGTCCTCTTACATCCAATCAGTAGAACAAAAACTATGCCATACTGAACAAAACAAGTTCTTTTTCTTCAAAAAACATGTTCTTTTTTTAAGATTTATGTTTCACACACGGGTGTAGGGCATGATAATAAATAATCACGAAAAAGTGTCGGAAGAACATCGACAATCCTACGGTCATCCTATGGTCATCCTACGGTCATCTTATGGTCATCCTATGGTCATCCTATGGTCATCCTATGGTCATCCTACGGTGGAAGACACAAAAAACAGAGAAATACAAGTGGGAAGTTCAGGTGGGGATATTCATTTTTTTTCTCTTTTCCTTGCATATGTCAGAAATTTGTTGTACCTTTGCACCCAAAATAAATAGTGAGCCGGCTCATCGCTGTGTAACGGAAGAAAACGACCCGTCGTTTAATCCCCTACGCAGAGGAAAGTCCGGGCAGCACAGAGCACCATAGCGGTTAACGGCCGTCAGGCAGAGGAATAAACTTCCGAATGTTTGGTCACTGCCAAAGAGACGAGCAATCGCTTTGCCACGCGCAGAGCGAGGATGTGATACGAGCATACTATGGGCTGCAAACTCATGTAAACCAGCGTCATAGGGTTGCTCGCCCGACGGCAGAAATGCCACGTTGGAGGGTAGAGCGCGATAGAAACGTGCAGTAATGTACGCTCAAGATTAATGATGAGCGCCCCAAAAGGGTACAGAACCCGGCTTATAGGCTCGCTATTTCTTTTTTGAAGGACAAAAAACATGAGTATATTTAGGAAGTCATACGAGTTTTTGGAGTACGAACTTTGGCGCAAGACCAATACCGAACTGACAGCACGTCAGCGCGCATACTATGCCGTGCTCAAGACAATCGTGCTTGTAGTCCGTGGATTCATATCAAAAGACCTTAATACGCGCGCAAATGCGCTCACGTATTCCCTAATCTTTGCCATCGTGCCCATTCTGGCTGTGGTGCTGGCTGTAGCCAAAGGATTCGGCATGGCAGACGTTATCGAGGATCGCCTCAACCGCTCCTTCATCGGCGAAGCACGCATGGTGGATACGATGATGGGCTTCATCGACCGATACCTGGAGACTGCGCAAGGTGGCGTCTTCCTGGGTGTGGGTTTGATAATCCTGCTATGGGCGGTATATTCGTTCTTTCGCAACGTGGAGACTGCATTCAACGACATATGGAATGTGCAACAATCGCGCTCCGTACTGCGCCAGATAACCACATACATCGCTATCCTATTTCTGATTCCGGTACTGATCATCGTGTCGTCGGGTGTGAGTATCTTCTTCAATAGCGCCGTGGAGAGCATTCCCTATCTGGAGCACCTGATGGAGCACAAAGCACACACGCTGAGGGCGATACAATGGTTGACGGGCGTTGTCATCTTCACATGGATGTATCTGGCGATTCCCAACACCAAGGTGCGATTCTGGGCATCTATCGTCCCCGGAATACTGGTAGGAACACTCTATGCGTTGCTGCAAGACATGTCGGTGTATGTGCTCATGTTCCTTAGCCGAACCAGCATCGTGTATGGAGCCTTTGCAGCCATCCCTATCCTGCTGATGTGGCTGCAATGGACTTGTCTGCTCATGTTTATCGGAGCACAGATGTCGTATGCCATTCAGAATAAGGAGATGTTCAACTACGAGTACGACCTGCAACACATGTCGAGGAGATACAAGGACTACATCATGCTTTACCTGCTGAGCATCATCATCCGGCGATTTGAGAACGATGAGAAGCCACTAACCGCACACGAACTCGCCGTCCAGAACTATCTGCCCATTCGTCTGGTGAACCAACTGCTCTCCCGGCTGATTGAGGTGCAGATTATACGCGAGACATACGTGGAGGACAAGGAAGAAAAGACCTATCTGCCGGCACTGGACACACACAAAATATCCGTTGGAATGGTGCTGCATCGGATTGATAAACAAGGTACGGAGGAGTTTCTGAGCAATTGCGGCACAGAGCGTAAGACCTTCTGGAACAATTACCTGAATATTAAGAAAGAGTACAACTCACTCGACACCATCCTGGTGAGCGAGATTGCCCAAAAGCAACCAATCAAACAATAAAATACTACTATCATGAAACGAATTTCATTATTGATTTTTGCTGCACTGGCGGCAGTTTGTCTCTCTGCAGCACCAAAAGTACAACGCGTAGAGCCACTCAACTGGTGGACGAACATGCATTGTCCCTTGACTCTGCTTGTGCAAGGTCAGGACCTGGCAGATGCACAAGTGAGTGTACAACAGTTGGCTGCAGGACGCCCCATGCGCGGCGAATGTCTGGGTCTGAAAGTGACCGGACAACACAATGCCGAGTCAAAGAACTACCTTTTCATCGATGTAGATGTCAAACAGGCCGGCACTTATCGTTTCACCCTGAAAAAAGGGAATAAGAAGACCACATTCGACTACGTCATCAATAATCGTGCAGAGGGTAGTCGCGAGCGTCAGTCATTCACATCGGCAGATATGATCTACCTGATTATGAGCGACCGCTTTGTAGATGGTGACGAGAGCAATAATACCACCAAACTGACCGCAGAACCTGCCCAGAAGGACAATATCCACGGCCGTTGGGGTGGTGATATTCAGGGTATTATCAATTCGCTGGACCATATCTCGGAGTTGGGTGCAACAGCCATCTGGCCTACCCCACTACTGGAGGACAACGAGGCTGCTTGGTCTTACCATGGATACGCATGCTCGGACTACTACCATATCGACCCGCGCTTCGGTAATAACGACATGTACAAGCAAATGGTAGAGATTGCCCACGAGAAAGGCATCAAGGTGCTCATGGACATGGTTCCCAACCATTGTGGTGGTCAACACTGGTGGATGAAAGATCTGCCTTATCAAGACTGGATCAATCAGTTCCCTGAGTTCACCAACACCATCAACGCCTTTACCGCCAACTACGACATCAACGCATCTCAGCACGACCGCAAGCTCAGCAATCGTGGTTGGTTTGACAAGCCAATGCCGGACATGAACCTGGAGAACCCGGACCTGCTGCAATACTTCAAACAATGGGCAATCTGGTGGGTAGAGTTTGCCGGACTGGACGGACTGCGCGTGGATACCTATCCATATATAGAGAAAGAGCCAGCCAGCGAGTGGTGCAAGGCAATTCGTGAGGAATATCCTAACCTTAATATCGTAGGAGAGTGCTGGACACGTCCGGCAGCCGCCGTGGCATACTGGCAGGCTGATGCCAGAAACTTCGATGGATTCAACTCTAACCTGCCAAGCGTGATGGACTTTCCATTGGAGGAGGCTATCCGTGGTGCCCTGGAGAGCGATAATCAGGGATGGGGAGGTGGACTCACCAAAGTCTATGATGCCCTGACACAAGACTACCTGTATGCAGATGTCAACAAACTGCTCATCTTCTTGGGCAACCACGATATGGATCGCATCACAGATGCTGTGCTGGACAAGGATCCGGCTCGCGTGAAACTGGCTTATGCCCTGCTGGCTACCATGCGCGGCATACCACAAGTGCTGTACGGCGACGAGTATGCCTGCGTATCGTCCGACACTCGCATGGGTCACTCCACCCTGCGCATGCCTCTGCCACAAGCAGACACCCTGACTCAGGCACAGCGCGAAATGTTTGACTATCAGAAGGCTCTCTTCCAATGGCGCAAGACCGAACCAATCATCCACACCGGTCGCACCATGCACTTCATGTCACGAGACAACACCTACGCATTCTTCCGCTACACCGACGAAGGAGCAGTATTCGTATTTGCCAATGCAGCATCCGAGCCACGTACCATTCCTACTGCACACTATGCAGAGATTCTCGGTCGCTACAACGCATTGGGACACAACATACTCACCACAGAAGAGGTTAACCTCGACAGAAACGACATCGTCGTAGAGCCGATGAGCACACTCATTGTGAAACTGACCAAATAACGGACGACCAAACAAGATAAAGAATAGTGCGAATAGAAGACCTTGGCATACTGGTTGCACATCATCCGAATATAGGTGCTATGCAGCAATTGCTCACGAGAAAACCATCTCGTGGGCATTGCCAGCATATTGTCATCAGCGGACTGCATGCCTCTGCTCAAAGTCTGATTCTGCACGCGCTACATCTGCCAGCTATGTTGCTGCTATGCGACAGTCAGGACGATGCACAATACATCTACTCCGACCTGCTCGCCATCGGCGCCAACGTACTCTACTTCCCAGCCGGACATCGCAGGAGACAGAGCATCGATGAGGCGATGGTGATTCAGCGAACAGAAGTGCTGACGGCATTGGGCAAAGAGAGCCAACAACTGATTGTGGTCAGTTATCCGGAGGCGTTGGCAGAAATGGTGCCGGCAAGGCAGCAACTGGCAGCCAACACCATCCATCTGAGCAAGGGAGATACATACGCCGTCAGCCAACTGACTGAGCAACTGGTAGAACTGGGATTCAATCGTGTGGATTTTGTGTATGAGCCCGGTCAATTTGCCATCCGAGGTGGTATCGTAGATATCTACTCCTATTCACACGAGTCCCCCTATCGACTGGATTTCTGGGGAAATGAGATTGATTCGATACGTGAGTTTGAGGTAGAGACCCAACTCAGCAAGCAGCAGCTACAGCAGATTGACATCGTGAGCAACAGTTCGACGCCAACTACGGAGGATGAGTTATGCTATCTGACTGATTATCTGCCGGCTAATATCGTATGGGCGGCAAATGATTTCTCTCTGATACGCTACAAATTGGACTCGCTTTGTGCCTCGGGTGTGCTGGTGGGAATAGAGGATACTCACACCATCGAATTTGGAGTGCAGAACAGCAAATTCGCCTCTACCAGCGCTATCGCTTTCCATACTACACCACAGCCGGTCTTCCACAAGAACTTTGACCTGCTCGTGGATGATTTGCTACAACGACAAGTCGAGGGGTACAGACTATACATCCTGTCGGATCAGAAGAAGCAAACCGACCGACTTCGTGCTATCCTTGATAGCAAGCAGGAAGGCAGCACACCTATTGAGTTTGTAGCCGTGGATCATGCGCTACATGCCGGATTCGTGGATAGCGACCTGCAGATAGCATGCTACACCGACCACGAGATATTTGAGCGCTACCATCGTGTGACCCTGCAGAGCGAAGATGCCCGACGTGGCAAGGCCATCCTAACCCTCAAGGAAATCAACCAGTTACGATATGGCGACTATGTCGTACATTCGGATCATGGTATCGGCAAATTTGGTGGATTGGTTACCACATCGGTCAATGGCAAACCGCAGGAGATGATCAAGTTGCTCTTCCGAGACGGAGACACCATCTTTGTCAGCATACATAACCTGCACAGAATCAGCAAATACAAGGGCAAGGAAGGTAGCGAGCCAACCATCAGCAAATTAGGCTCCGGTGCTTGGGAGAGATTGAAAGAACGCACAAAAGATAAAGTCAAGGATATTGCTCGCGACCTCATCAAACTGTACGCTACACGCAAGCAGCAACAGGGATTCCGCTTCTCACCGGACAGCTATCTGCAGCATGAGTTGGAGGCATCCTTCATCTACGAGGACACACCAGATCAGGCAAAAGCAACTCTGGACATCAAGCACGATATGGAGAGCCCGATGCCAATGGATCGCCTGATTTGTGGCGATGTGGGATTTGGTAAGACCGAGATTGCCATGCGCGCAGCATTCAAGGCAGCAACAGATGGCAAACAGGTAGCCGTGCTCGTTCCTACCACCGTGCTGGCTCTGCAGCACTACAACACATTCCGTGAGCGATTCAAGAACTTCCCAATCAGGGTGCAGATGCTCAGTCGCGCCAAAACCGCCACACAAGTGAAGGAGATATTGACCGAACTGAAAGAGGGCAAGATAGACATTCTCATCGGCACGCACAAACTGGTAGGCAAGCAGGTCAGGTGGCACGATTTGGGACTGCTCATCATCGATGAGGAACAGAAATTTGGTGTGGCAGTCAAGGACAAACTCAAATCCCTTCGCGCCAACGTGGATGTGCTGACTTTGACGGCAACCCCAATACCGAGAACACTACAATTCTCGCTACTGGGAGCACGCGACCTGAGTGTGATGACCACTCCCCCCCCCAATCGCTATCCCGTCCAGACAGAAGTCATCACTCCGGAAGACGAGGACATCATCAAGGAGGCAATCGACATCGAATTGGGTCGCAACGGACAGGTGTTTGTTGTCAACAATCGCATCGAGATGTTGCCACGCATAGAAAACCGCCTGCGCCGACTATGTCCGGAGGCTCGTATCGTGGTGGCACACGGACAGATGCCGCCCGATGAAATGGAGGAAAGATTGGAAGCGTTCATCAACTACGACTACGACATTCTGCTGGCAACCACTATCATCGAAAGCGGTATCGACATCCCGAACGTGAACACGATGATTATCTATTCTGCTCAGCACTACGGACTGAGCGACCTGCACCAGTTGCGTGGTCGCGTGGGACGCAGCAATCGCAAAGCCTACTGCTATCTGGTGGCACCCGAAAGAGAACTGCTGACCTCTGATGCCAGACGACGACTGGATGCCATCAGCACGTTTGCAGAATTGGGCGCAGGATTCAATCTGGCGATGCAGGATCTGGACATCCGCGGAGCTGGCAACATGCTGGGCGCAGAGCAGTCCGGATTTATTGCAGACCTGGGATACGAGACCTACCAACGCATTCTGAATGAGGCAGTAGAGGAGTTGATGGAGGAAGAAGTTGCTCCTAATCTGACATTGAGGGGAGGAATCAAGAAGCAGGCGTGGTGCTCGGATTCGCAATTGGAGAGCGACCTGCCACTCAGTTTCCCGAGTGAATATATCGAGAATATATCCGAGCGCATCACCCTATACCGAGAATTGGATTCTCTACGAAACGAAGAGGAGCTGCTGGCATTCCAGAAGCGTCTGATAGACCGATTCGGTAATCTGCCGGAGGAAGCCAACGAACTATTGAATGTAGTACGTCTGCGCTGGCTGTGCTGCGAGTTGGGAATAGAGAAAGTGATGCTCAAACAGGAGCGCCTGGTCATCCATTTCATGACAAATAGTCAGAATTACTGGCAATCTAATGAATTTGGCAAGATTATTGCATATATCTGTTCGCGTCCTGAGCGATGCTCTCTGAAAGAGGATAAAGATAAAAAAGGTCAACCCACCGGCAAACGATACGCAACCATTATGCAAGTTAAGAGCGTGAGTGGTGCTATTCATTTGCTGGAAAAGATAAAAACAACCGCCTAATATGAGATATATAGGAATCATACCCGCACGATACGCGTCTACCCGTTTCCCGGGTAAACCTCTGGTTGACATCGCAGGCAAACCGATGATTCAAAGGGTGTACGAGCAAGCAAAGAAAGCGCTGGATCATGTGGTGGTAGCCACCGACGATGAGCGCATCTACAACTGCGTGCACGGCTTCGGTGGCGAGGTAGTCATGACCCGAGCCGACCACAAATGCGGCACCGACCGCTGCCTGGAGGCCTACGAGACCCACGGGAGACCCACGGGAGACCCACGGGAGACCCACGGGAGACCCCTTAGAGACCCCTTAGAGACCCCTTATAGACCATCGGGGGAGTGTCGGGAGACTATCGACCCCAATGAGGATGTAATCATTAACATTCAGGGGGACGAACCTTTCATTCAACCCGAGCAGATTGAGGCCATCAAGTCCTGCTTTGAGAAAGACGGCGAGAAGATAAAGACGGATATTGCGACACTCGTGAAGCCATTCACTACCGATGACACTCTGGCCGATCTGGAGAATCCCAACACCCCCAAAGTGGTATTTCGACAGGATACGGGCGAAGCGATTCTCTTCTCGCGTAGCGTGATTCCTTATTTAAGAGGGATAGACAAATCAGAATGGTTGGCACAAGGCAAACACTACAGGCACATTGGCATGTATGCCTATCGCGCCCACGTCCTGAAAGAAATCACCCAACTGCCGCAAACCAATCTGGAGAAATCAGAGTCCCTGGAGCAACTTCGTTGGCTGGAAAATGGATACAAGATACGCGTAGCCGTCTGCCAAACCTACTCCATGGGAATAGATACACCTGAGGACCTGACACAAGCAATTGAATATCTGAGAAATAAACTTTAATACTAATCATTACAATTTTATCATTATGAAAGACAACACCCCTACCCCACACATTGGGGCAAAGTATGGCGAGATCGCTGAGACCGTAATTATGGCAGGTGATCCTCTTCGCGCAAAACTGATGGCAGAGAAATATCTGGAGAATCCAGTATTGGTAAATAATGTACGTGGTATGCTCGGCTATACCGGTACCCACAACGGCAAGCGCGTGAGCGTAATGGGTCATGGTATGGGTATTCCATCCATCGGTATCTACACCTATGAGTTGTTCAATTTCTATGATGTAAAGACCATCATTCGCGTAGGTAGCGCAGGTGCTCGACAGATGCACATCAAACTGGGCGATATCATCATCGCTATGGGTGCTTGCACAGACAGCCACTATGCAGACCAGTACGACCTGCCCGGCACATATGCACCTATCGCATCCTTTGATCTGGTGCGCGGCGCAGTAGATGCATGTGAGAAATTCGGCTACACCTATCACGTAGGTAACGTCTTCTCGGCAGATATCTTCTATTGCGAGAACCCACGCAAGGCCAACTGGACCAAGATGGGTGTGCTCGCCGACGAGATGGAAGCTCCTGCTCTGTACATGAACGCAGCTCGCGCCGGCAAGAAGGCACTCTGCATCTGCACCGTTAGCGATCATATCCTGACAGGTGAGGCTACGACCGCCGAAGAGCGTCAAAACAGCTTCACACACATGATGGACGTGGCATTCTCACTGGTATGATCAAGAGACGAACGCTAATAATCGCTATGCTGCTTATCCCCTTTCTACTACTGGCAGGGGAAAACGAAGACAACGAAAACCAAGGAAAAAGCAGAGGAGCCATCTTCTCTGGATTTTCCTTTGGTATCGTTGGTAACATTGGTTATGCCTTTGCCAATAATCCATCTGAGATGTACCACAATGGCAGCCTAACCAACCTGACGAAAGATGAACTGAACACACGTAGTGTCAGTTTGGGAGCCGGAGCAATGGCTCGCATTCACCTCATCGACCATATCCATGTAGGTGCCGAAGGTTACCTCAGCACCATGCCGATGATGAAATCCGGCAGCAGCATCAGACATGGCTATGCAGGCGCACTCGTGGATGGTTATCTGGAAGTAGGTAAAGTAGCATTATTAGCAGGATCCGGCATTGGAGGAGGAAAAGTCAAACGAATGTACGTCCCAAATGGTCCGGAAGAAGTGACAAGCACCGATGGAATCGTGTACAACGCATCGTACACCACCACCTCGTTCTTCTACCTCGATCCGTACATAGGACTGGAAGTACACTTCGGAGCACTATTGGGACTGATGATCAAATTGGATTATCTGCTACCGTTTGGCAAAAGCAAAGACGGCTTTGTCAGCAGCGTCAAATGGTCCTCATTCATCTCCCCCAGCGGCCCACGCCTACACGTAGGCGTACTATTAGGAAAATAAAAAACAAAACAATATGGATAAAAACACATGGATCGGCTTTCTTTTGATGGCCGTAATTTTACTTGGATTTTCATTTTTAAACCGCCCTTCAAAAGAGCAATTGGCAGAGCGTCAGCGTATTAACGACTCAATCGCCTATGTCCAGAAGCTTGAGCAAGAGGCACAAATGCTGAGCGAACAAATCGCAGAGCAAATTGAAGCCAGCAAAACCAGCAACGAGGAGACCTCCTCTGCCCTTCAGGAGCAGATTGCTGCTACATATGGTGCTTTTGCACCGGCAGCACAAGGCGAAGAACAGACCATTCGTCTGGAGAACGAGAAACTGAGTCTGTACCTTTCTACCCGGGGTGGTAGAATTGAGCGCGCCTGCCTGAAGGAATACAAGGCATATGGCGACAGCATCAACGACCTGTGCCTCTTTCGTGGCAACGAGTCGTCGCTAAACTTCACACTCAACACCTCCAACAACCGCATTCTGGCAACGCAAAACCTATACTTTGTGGCTCTACCACAAGTCAAGGATGCCAATGGTGTGCAACAGACCATGCGCCTGATGACCACCAGCGAGGATAGCTACATCGATTTTGTCTATACTCTGCCGGCAGACGACTACATGGTAAAATTCGTCATCCAGCCGCACAATGTACAACATATTCTGGCGCAAAATGTCAACTCGCTGGAGATGCAATGGAATCAACTCATTCCACAACAAGAGCGCGGTCGTACCTTTGAGGAGCGCTATGCTCGTCTGCAATACATGACCGTCAATGGCGACCAGGAGTTGCTGAGCGAGAGCAAGCATACCAGCGAGAAAGAGTCTGCCCGCGTACGTTGGATAGCATACAAGGATCAGTTCTTCTCGACCGTAATGATTGCTGATGATGCCTTCTCCGGCACCCAGATGGAATCGACTCCACAACACAAAGGTACACAATACATCAAGGAGTATCGCACCACGACCAGCGTAGCCTTTGATATCACAGGTCGACAGACCACATCGTTCCGCTACTATTTTGGTCCGAACCACTACAACACACTCAAGGCATACGACAACGATGTTGAGAGTCAGGACAAACTGCACCTGAAGGAATTGGTGCCACTGGGATGGAAGATTGTAGCATGGATCAACAAGGCTTTGGTGATCCCGATGTTTGATTTATTCACATCTTGGGGTCTGCACATTGGATGGATTATCCTGCTTATGACTCTGGTTATCAAGATAATAATTCTACCATTTGTGTTTGCATCCTATAAATCCAGCGCCAAGATGCGCGTGCTGAAACCACAATTGGATGCCATCAACGAGAAGTTCCCTGCCGAGAAGATGCAGGAGCGTCAGCAAGCCACGATGGCTCTCTACCAGCGCGCAGGCGTTAGTCCAATGTCGGGCTGTCTGCCGATGCTGTTCCAGTTCCCAATATTGGTGGCTATGTTCTGGTTCCTGCCAACAGCTATCGAACTGCGCGGTAAATCGCTATTCTGGGCAGATGACCTGTCCACCTACGATGCCATCATCACATGGGGCTACAATATCCCTCTGCTGGGCGATCACCTGTCGCTGTTCTGCCTTCTGATGACGATTGTCAATGTAGTCTATACCTATATCAACATGCAGAGTCAGGCAGGAGGTAATGATCCATCCATGAAGATGATGAAATGGATGATGTATCTCATGCCGGTGATGTTCTTCTTCTGGTTCAACGACTATGCAGCCGGACTGAGCTACTACTATCTCGTCAGCCTGCTGATGACCATCATCCAAACGATGATTTTCAGATGGTCCATTGATGATGAGAAACTGCTTCGCCAAATGGAAGAGAATGCCAAGAAAAAGAGCAGCAAACCCAAATCCGGCTTGATGGCTCGTCTGGAGAAGATGCAGCAAGAGCAACTTCGCATGGCACGTGAGCAGGCCAAAGCCAACCAACGCAGATAATCCATTATGAAGATTGTAATCATAGGACAAGGGAATGTAGGCAGCAATCTGCTGGCGGCTTTTCGCCGCAAGCAGATTGAGCCAGCCTGCATCGATTCACACACGCTGGACGGATTACCCGAAACCGCCGATGTGTACATCTACGCCGTACGCGATACCGCTCTGCAAGACGTAATAAATAAGGTACGCGTGCACACCCGCGCGTTACACGTGCACACATCCGGCACGATGCCCATCACGGTATTTGGTACAGACAAGCCGCACAATGGCATATTGTATCCCTTCCAGTCGTTCTCAAAGAGCAATATCATCGAGGACTTCACGACGGTACCTATGTTTATCGAGGCAGGCAATATCGATGATGTGGCAGCCGTGTATTCGCTGGCTCTCACCCTCACGCCCCACATCTACGAGGCGAACCAACATGATCGAGAGCGCCTGCATGTGGCAGGAGTATTTGCCAATAATTTTACCAATCTCATGTACCAGTTTGCTCAGGATATGCTGGACGGAACACATATTCCGTTCAGTGCCCTACTCCCACTAATCGACGAGACGGCACACAAGATACATACCCTGTCTCCTATGGAAGCACAGACCGGTCCCGCCCACCGTGCCGACCAAAATGTGATAGACCATCATTTATCACTCATAGGTGATGCTGATGTGCGAAATATATACGAACGACTATCCAAGCAGATTATTAAAAAGCATTCGCTATAAAAAGCGTTTGTTGTAGAACCCACAATTTATCCAATCATATGTCACAGACTATTCATAAACTCAACATCTACTACTACGGCATGATGGCATTAGCTGTTGTAGCAGCCGTAGGCAGTTATTTCCTCATCATGCATGAGATTATTTCGCCCATCAACCCATACACCACCTTGGGACAAGTGCTACAGTACATCGTGATATTTGATGCACTAATCACCATCCCTGGAGGATTGTATTGGTTCAAACACCAATGTCAGAAGATGAGTCAGATCGAGGATCCTACCATCCAGAACAAACAATACGGCAAGTATGCCGCCATTCGTATTGTGCTGGTTAGCAACGCTATGATACTGGGCATCATCGCTTTTTACATCATGGGAGCATACCAATCCATGATTTGGGTGGCTGCCATTTCGGCTATTGGATGGTACTTTACCAAGCCATCTGTTGCCAAAATGAAAATCGAACTGACTCCCCGTGATCCCAATGTAGAAACCTATTGATTAACCTAACATATACAACCATGCTTTCCATTATTGTAGCTATAGCTGAAAACTACGCCATCGGCAAGAGTGGCGACCTGCTTTGTCACCTTCCCAACGATCTACGCCATTTCAAAGAGATTACCGGTGGTTCAACCGTCATCATGGGCGAGCGCACGTTTTTCTCTCTCCCCAAACATCCCCTACCCAACCGCAGAAACATCGTGCTCACAGACGTAGCAGGCAAGACCTTTGAAGGAGCAGAAGCCGTCTATTCCATAGCAGAAGCACAAGCCACAGTTGCCAGCAACGAGGAAGCCTTCATCATAGGTGGAGGTATGGTCTATCGTCAATTCATGCCTATTGCCGACAAACTGTACATCACACACATCCACCACAGTTGGGAAGATGCAGACACCTTTTTCCCGACCATTGAGCAGAGCGAGTGGAGACAAGTGAGCGCAGAGCGACACGAGACAGACGAAAAGAATCCGTTTGCCTATACCTTTGCAGAATACGTACGAAAATAGGAATGTCGCATGTGGGGAGACTAATTCTTCTCCACTATTCCTACGAAAGGAAGCATGCGTGCACGATCTAAATCGTCTAATCCACAACCTACAAAGAAGTCGTCAGAGTCATCCTCGATGCAGGCATGGAGCTTGATATGAGGCTCCAGTTGGCATGTGGATCGACGCAGCAAAGTCACAAAGACAACCTCGCGAGCCATGTGGCTAAGCGCATCGTAAATAGCATTGGTAGTATTGCCGGAGTCGCAGATATCATCCAGAACAATCACTTGTCTGTTATTCAGGTTAAAATTAGGGAGATAATCCCAATGCAAACTACCATGCTCTTTGCCATGGTAGGAGTGTCCCTTGATAAAATAGACTTCGTTCAACATATCAGGTATCTCATCGAAAAGATGTGTCGCAAACCAAACACCTCCGGATAGCATAACTAAGAAGACGGACTGGTCGTTGATAACGCCCTGCTCTCTCAAGGACTTGACTTTGGCAGCGATGTGCTCTTGAACAAACTGTTTTGAATACTTGATACGATACATACTATTTATTTTTTTGAGAATATATGCAACCACAATAGTTCTGACGGTATAGATTATAATCTTTGCTCAACTGAATGGAACGAAGATACCCACCTCGTTTTTTGAAGTCAGACGGTAGCCATTGCAGGTGACCCATCGTCTGTTCTTTTCCTATATTATTTAGCAATTCAGCATCCTTTAGCGGACTGATTGTCAGCGAGGTAGTGAAGTAATCAGCACCTATCTCTTGCGCCACACGTGCCGCATCCTGCAGTCTCAATCGGAAGCAAATCTCACACCTCTTACCACCTTCCGGCTCGTGTTCGAAGCCACGAACGGCATCGATATAAACTCTAGGCTGGTATTCGCCCTCTAAATATTGGATAGGATACTTATCCTCGGATGACATATGCGCATTCATGGTATCTATCAGGCGACGCACCTCATCCGCACGATGACGATACTCGTCAGCAGTCGTGATATTGGGATTATAGTAATACACAGTAATGCGGCAATAGCGCGACAAATATTCGAGCACATAACTGGAGCAAGGCGCACAACAACTATGAAGCAACAAGTGTGGAACTCTCCCCTCTTGCTGCCAATCGGCTATTATCTGATCTAATGCACGCTGGTAATTCATGCTCTATTCTCCGAAATCGAGTGCAAAGATACGAAAAAAAACGTAAATATCAAAATAAAGTAGAAAAAATTTGCACATATTGTAAAAAAGCAGTATATTTGCAGACGAA
This sequence comes from Paludibacteraceae bacterium, assembly GCA_045599285.1. Taxonomy (GTDB): domain Bacteria; phylum Bacteroidota; class Bacteroidia; order Bacteroidales; family Paludibacteraceae; genus Colicola. The sequence continues at coordinate 176,699 of JAZRVR010000008.1, forward strand.
AAAGGACAAATTAGTCGATATGAAGAAATTGTTTTTAATGGCACTCCTGTTCGTTGTGCCCATCATGGCACACTCGGAGACAGAAGAAGATCGTAAAGAGCACCCACATGAGGTTCGTTTGCTCATAGGTGACATGCTCTTTGAGACACTCATGTGGCACAATGATACACATGGAAATTACATGGGCGCAGGAAATACCCAGAGTCGATTCTATGAGAAGCAGGATTTTGGTTGGACTCCTCACTTTGGATTGGAGTACCAATACAGAATCAACCGTTGGCTAGGTGTAGGTATGCAGGTGGATTATCAGCATACACTCTGGAACAATCTGACGTATAACAATCAGAATCAGATAGTTGAAAAGGAGGCACAGAATTTCTACAATATCAGTTTGATGCCTACTGTGCGCTTTACTTACCTGCATCATCCGTACGTGAATCTGTACTCGGCAATATCACTTGGTATTGACATCAATGGAGGAAGTGAAAAGGATATCCATGGGCGAAATGTCGCTTGTGGCGCGGCATTGGACATCGCGGTACTGGGACTGAGCGCCGGAGACAAGAACTGGTTCGGTAGTATCGAAGTAGGCGGATTGAGCGCTCTAAAGAACAAGAATGCTATGTACATGCTGTGTTCCAGGATATTAACCGTAGGTGTAGGTTATCGTTTTTAGAATAAGGAAAGAAAGATTATGCATATGAAATCGCAATATTTTATCATCGCTATTTTGGCGCTCATAGTATGCAGTTGCAAACAGGTGAAGAATGAGTGGGTGAATTTCGACTCGTACGATGGACTGGATCCGGCAACTGCTTTCATCCCCTACAAGATGATTATCGAAGGAGGTGAGACTGAGGAATATATCTCACAACGATTGAATGCGCTGGAGGCGCAAAGTGCAGAAGGCGACGATAACGCAGATGTTGACACTATCGACGGACGCACTCCGATGCGCACCACCAGTTTTAATGCCGTAGGTTTGGCCAAAGCCATCATCTCACAATGGCATAGCGAAAACGCGGTCAGTTATTGTGGTACCTATATGTCCATCGACGAGAATGGAGACCTCATTCGTCTATCGGGGCGTGTGATTCTGCCTAAGAATAGTCGTCCGAAACGTATCGTACTGGTAAGTCACTATACTATAGGCGCTAACGCGGAAGCGCCATCCATGTCCTTCCCACTGGAAGGCATTTTGGCGGCACGTGGATTGGCTGTAATCATACCTGACTACATCGGTTATGGCGTGACGGCAGACCGCGTACATCCATACCTCTGTGCTGATTTAACGGCTGAGAATGTGATAGATATGTATCAGGCATGCCTGCCTTTCCTGGAGCACATCAACATGCTGCCGGAGCACGACGACATCATCCTCTTTGGATACAGTCAAGGTGGTGCGACCACCATGGCAGTAGAGCGACAGATCGAGTACTACTACGACGACATCAAGATTCGATTGGTACTGGCTGGAGGAGGTCCCTACGACATCTGTACCACATACGACAAGCTGATTGAGAAAAATCATACCGACTATCCATGCGCTATTCCATTGATTATCCAAGGAATGAACATTGGACATCATCTAAACTTGGACTACTCTAAGTTCTTCTTGCCCAACACATTAGCACACTATGATGAGTGGATCAACAGCAAGCGCTATGCCATGGCTGAAATCACAGAACTGATGGGCACCAAGCAGCTGAGCGACATCATGACCCTAGAGGCATGCAACAAGACAAGCGATGGTATGACTGACCTCTATTTGGCTATGCTATCTAACTCATTAGCAACAGGTTGGTATCCAAGAGCGCCGGTCTATTTGTTCCACTCGATTGATGATAATGTCGTTCCATTCGAGAATGCAGAAATGCTGCAACAGAGCATTCAGGGAGAATGTAACGTAGATTACAATTTCGGTCACTACGGAAACCACGTGGCAGGTTACCTGCGATTCCTGTACACAGCAGTCAATTTCCTCTACGAACATGGTGAGATTTCAAAAAAAATTATGTAAGATGAAGAAGAATATATTCCATACTATACTATGCGCGCTTGTGCTATGCGCGTGCAATACGGAGGCACCCTACATCACCAAAGACACAGAGATCACATTTGAGGCTATCAATGTGATGGGTACACAGATGAGTGTGATTGCTACTCCTAAAGATGACCGTGCCTACTACTACTTCAACATCATAGAAAAGAGTAAGTTTGAGCAGATGAATCTGACCGACGAGCACTTTATGACCGTGACGCTGGACTCGCTGTATCGTAGTTATCTGGATTGGCGCAAAGACTATCTGTTCCGTAACGAAGAGTACATCACCTCGTTTCGATCGCACACGTTCCACTACGGAACATTTGAGTCCTTCTATATCAATCTGCGTCCACAGACAGAGTATCTGGTGTATGGATTCGTCATCAATCCTGTGAACATACAATTACCGGTTGGCAAACTGCACAAGATGTATATCAAGACAACAGACATCATCCATGATGTGAGTCCAATGGTGATTGATTTTAAGGTAAATACGGACGACCATTACGCGTATTACCCTAACCCGATGGATCCCGATAATCCTATGAAATTTGTAGATGGCATCATCTCCATTCGTCCGTCCGTCAATGGTCGTCCGACCAAAGATCCATATGTGTTCTCATTCATTAGTGACAAGGATTTGGCAGAAATGTACGACAACAGTATTGAAGCCTTTGTGGATACGATTGTCGCTTATCTTGCAACCAGCCCATATGCCCAAAGTTTTATCCAGCGAGACATCTACATGATGGATGTAGTTTTTGATGTAGACGAAGGTTATTGGTTAGTGGGAGCGGCATATCGAACCAGTTACAAGCAGGCACTATTCACACGCCGTTTCCAATCCCACACAGGACTGAAATTAGACTACGGTCACGATGAGGATTTTCACTTGCATCACTAATTGAATCCATGAAAATCGGCATCTATGGTGGTTCGTTCAATCCCGTCCATTTTGGACATATGGGATTGGCAGATTGGGTGCTGTCGCATACCGACCTGGATGAGGTATGGATGATGGTTAGTCCGAATAATCCACTCAAACCAGCCAACATACTGGCAGACGAGCAGGTGAGACTGAGGGGTGTGCAGGAAGCTATTCTGTCGCATCAGGCAACCTATCCGGCGAGCAAAACGATGCGAGCATGTGATTTTGAATTTCACCTACCCCGTCCCAGTTACACAGCCAATACGCTGCGGGAATTGCAAGCGACGTATCCTGACCATCAATTTTGCCTGATCATCGGAGAGGATAATTGGCAGATCTTTCACAAGTGGCGCGAAGCAGAATATATAGCAAGTCACTTTGAGATATACGTGTATCCAAGGCACACGAAAGACTTGACACCTGGTGAAAACTGCCACCAGAACTGCCCTAAAGTACATTTTCTGGATGGTGCACCCTATTTTGATATCTCATCGACAGAGATTCGGGCACGTCGCTAAGGGGTCGCTAAGGGGTCACTAAGGGGTCACTAGGGGGTCACCCGTGGGTCACCCGTGGGTCACCCGTGGGTCGGCAGTGGGTCAATTGTCTGCAAGTTGCACTACTGAATCACGGAAATGCAAATAATTTTAAGAATTTCGGACAAAAATTTGCATATATAAAAAAAAAGCCGTATCTTTGCAGAAAATTACAGAATAAAACCAAAAACACAAAATAGTTATGATTCGTACTACATTTAACAAACTTCGTGAAGTAAAGGATAGCCTGCCGCACGGCAGCATGGATGTAATCGCTGCTGAGCTGAATATCGCAGCAGATGACGTAAGAGCATTCTTCAATGGCTCGACCAAAGAGGATGGTTATCACCTGGAGGCTGGTCCGGATGGCGGTATCGTAGTTTTGGAGAACACCGCAATTTTGGATGTTGCACTACGTATTGCTTGGGCTGCTAAGAATGCGCTCTAATCGAAGAATAAACAATACGAAACAAGGGTTTGCTGTGGCGCTATGCGTCATAGCAACTCTTTTTATAAGTACGCGAGCGTACGCGTGGGACGCAGATGCGTGGAAAGAGCAATACCACCTGGAGGGGGATTGGTACAAGCCGGAGCAAGACTCGCTGGTACTGAAATGGCACGCCGATGCCATGCTGATGTCCAACTACATTTGGCGCGGTATGCATTGTGGCGGACTGAGTCTGCAGACCGATTTTAACATTGGCTTTGAGGGATTTCGTGCCGGAATGTGGTGGAACCTGGGAGCCAAGAACTGGCAAATGCAGGCTTTCAATCCCGAGTTGGATGTGTATCTGAGTTACAGCAAATACGGAATAACCTTCACCCTGATGGAGATGTACTACTTCGACCGATATGCGGATGGTACTCCCAGTTTGTTCTTTGACTACTCCAATCATGAGCCAGGAGGCGGTGGTGTGACCACCGAACTGAGACTCAAGTATCGCGTGAGCGACCGATTACCTCTCAGCCTGTTGTGGTGCACTCGATTTAGCGGACGAGACGGCTACTATGTCACCATGCCTGCCGCTTCATCGGAGTCTGATAAGCAACTGAAACGCGCCTACTCTACCTACATCGAGTTGGGTTATGACTTCAGTTTGCCATGGGATCTTACTCTGGCCACACGACTGGGCATTACCCCGTGGAAGAGTTTGTACACGGGATTCGAGGGCAACTTCGCCGTTGTCAACACAGAGGCCAAACTGACACGCTCTTGGCAAGTGGCGAATCACCTGCAAGTGAATGGACTGATTGATGTGGTTGTCAACCCATATAGCGCCAAGACCAGCAAAGTATTGTGGAACATAGGGTTCGGAATACAATTCTTATGAGCAAGAAGATTATTTTCGGAATTATCATACCTGTCGTAGTAGCAGCAATAGCCATCTTTGTGCTACGAAAGCAGCCCACCACTCGCTACTATCACAACGAGGGATTCGTCTTTGGCACCTACTACAATATCCGCTACAAAGGCACAAAGGATATGGAAGCATCCATACAGGCAGCCCTGCAAAAGGTGGACCAGTCCTTGAGCATGTTTAATGTCGAGAGCACCATCAGTCGCATCAATCGTAACGAGCCGGATGTGCAGACAGATTCGCTGTTTGAGGTGATGTACAAGACTGCGAAGGAGGTGTCCGTACTCAGCAATGGCGCATTCGACATTACAGTTCGACCACTGGTAAATCTCTGGGGATTTGGCAATAACAAGCACCAAGCCAACGGCAGCATTGTCGGCACACGCCCAACACAATCTGAAATAGACAGTATTCAGGCATTCGTTGGTTATGAGTTGATTACGCTCACAGACCATCGTCTCCTGAAGAAAGACAACCGCACCACAATCGATGCCAGTGCCATTGCCAAAGGATTTGGCGTAGATGTAGTGGCGAACCTGCTTGCCAATAGCGGATGCGAGAATTATCTGGTAGATATAGGCGGCGAGGTAGTGGCAGAGGGATTGAACGACAAGCACATCCCCTGGCGCGTGGGCATAAGCAAACCCGCTGATGATCCGGACGGCACCAACCGTGACTTGGAGGAGATAATCTCCACCACGCATATCGCGATGGCAACCTCCGGTAACTATCGACAATACTACCAAGATGGCGACATCAGACGCAGCCATACTATTGATCCTCGTACAGGCACTCCCGTGGAGCACAGCTTGTTGAGCGCTACAGTTACAGCCAGCAGTTGCATGCGTGCTGATGCTCTTGCGACAGCATGTATGGTGCTGGGAACAGACGATGCCATCACGATGATTGAACAAACCGCAGATGCAGCATGTTTTCTCATCTATGCTACCCCAGATGGCACGGAAACACGCGTTTCCAGTCGTTGGAATCAATAAAAAGACAATAAAAATACACAATATTGCCGATTTTCTTGCATATTCAAAAAAAAATTAGTAATTTTGCAGGCTTTTTTGGTAAAATGAGGACAAAAGGACTAATATTACTGCTGGTGATGGTACTCTTTGCAAGTTGCGGAGAGTATCAAAAGTTGCTGAAATCCAGAGACCCTGAGTTAAAGTATCAGAAAGCGTTGGAGTACTTTAACGAAGGCCAATATGCCAAGGCTCACACCCTGTTGGACGATGTGTCCAGTTACTACAAGGGTACCGAGCGTAGCGAAGATATTCTCTGCTACCTGGCTCGTAGTTTCATGGGACAGAAAGACTACACCAGCGCCAGCGATTATTACGCAGCCTACATACGCAATTACCCCAAAGGACGCTACATCATTGAGGCCAGATTTCAGGTAGGACATTGCGCATATCTGGACGCGCCAGATGCACGACTGGATCAGACAACCACGCAAAAAGCCATCCAAAACTTCACAGAATTTACGGAGTTGTACCCCGATAGTCCATATGCAGAGCAGGCTTATCAGGAGATGAGCGAACTATATGACAAATTGGCACAGAAAGAATATTACAACGCAAAACTATACTACAACTTGGGATCGTATCTGGGCAACAACTACCAGAGTTGCGAAATTGTTGCAAAAAATGCTCTCAAGAACTACCCCAGCAATAAGTATCAGGAGGAATTTAGCTGGCTGATTCTGCAAGCCAAATATCAGCAGGCGGTCAATTCGTTTGAGGAACTGAAGTTGGAACGCGCACGCGATGCGCAGGATGAATACTATAGTTTCGTCACAGAGTTCCCCGACTCAAAGCATAGAGCACAAGCGGACAAAATCAATCAACAAATGAAGAAAATTACAAAAGATTAAAGATATGGATTACAAGAAAACCAAAGCCCCAAAAACGACTATCACTCGTAACATGAATCAGATGACCGAGAAGGTAGGCAATGTATATGAGACAGTAGCCATCATTGGCAAGCGCGCCAACCAAATCAGCTCTGCCCTCAAGCGCGAACTGGACGCTAAACTACAAGATTTCTCTGTTCCACAAGATGCTATAGATGAGACATTTGAGAACAAAGAGCAGATCGAGATTTCTCGTAGCTATGAGCGCATGCCAAAGGCCACTCTGATCGCTACTCAGGAGTTTTTGGACAACGAGCTCATCTACAACGGAGTCAACCGCGATGAGGTACTCAAATAATGCTGGCAGGTAAGCACATACTATTAGGAATATCCGGTGGTATAGCCGCTTATAAAATCCCAGAATTGATACGTCTGCTACGCAAAGCAGGCGCAGAAGTAAGGGTGACGACTACAAAGAATGCTTTGCAGTTCGTCACTTCTCTTACCCTGGAGACGCTCAGCAATTACAAGGTATATAGCGATGTATTTGCTGCCATCAATGAGCACCAGACCGAGCATATCTCCCTACCCGATTGGGCAGATATCATGGTTATTGCTCCCGCCACAGCCAACGTGCTGGGCAAAATGGCGAACGGAATAGCCGATGATGCCTTGACCACAACCTTTGCAGCCTGCGTGGCTCGCCGTCCCATCGTGATAGCCCCCGCTATGAACGATAAGATGTACGAAAATCCCACCACGCAACAAGCCATGCAAACGCTTCAATACATAGCCGGAATCACTATGCTGGACTGTGCCGAGGGATTCCTGGCTTGTGGAACCACCGGCAAAGGTCGCATGCAAGAGATAGATGCCATCTACGAAGCAATCCAAGCAGCACTAACCCCCAAGAGTCTGCAAGGGAAACGAGTACTCATCACCGCAGGTCCTACACAGGAGGCGATTGATCCTGTGCGCTACATCAGCAATCAATCTACCGGCAAGATGGGTTACGCATTGGCACAAGAATGCCTGCGTCGAGGCGCAGAGGTAACCATAGTTTCCGGTCCTACCCGATGTCAACTCATCGGTGGGCACACTATCCACGTGCTATCAGCACAAGAAATGGCAGAGCAAACAATTAGCCATTGGGCAGAAAACGACATTGCTATCCTATGTGCCGCCGTAGCAGATTTCACGCCCTCTCACGTTTCGGACAAAAAAATCAAAAAAGAAGTTGGCCAAACAACTTTGAACCTGGAGCTGACCACTACGGTAGATATCGCCGCCACATTAGGGCAAGCCAAACTCAAAGGTCAAATGCTGATAGGATTTGCTCTGGAGACCAATAACGAAGTACAACACGCACAAAAGAAAATGAGTGCCAAGAATTTGGACTGTATTGTACTCAACTCCCTGAGAGATGCCGGTGCCGGCTTTGGGTACGACACCAACAAGGTGAGCCTGCTGTATCCGGATGGCACAAAAAAAGACCTCCCACTATTGCATAAGCAGGAGGTCGCAAGTATGATTTTAAACCTAATCTTACCCTCTCAAGCGACTGAATAATCCGCGACGATGCTTCGGAGTCTCCTCAGTAGCAGACTCTTGCGTCTTTTCATAAGCCTTATTCACCACCTCATCAGTACTCTCCGGAGTCCACTCTTCGCGTTCCTCAATCTCTCCTAACTGGCTTTGCACATATTGGATTACATCCTGCAGTCCCTCTGTAAAATGAGCAAAATCCTCCTTGTACAAGAATACCTTATGCTTCTCGAACTGAGGTGCCTCATCTTCGCCTGTCTGACGACGTTTTGACTCTGTGATGCAGAGATAAAGATCCTCATTACGCGCCTTTTTCACATCCAAATAGTAGATGCGTTTACCAGCCTTAACAGAACGGGAATACACAATTTCCGGTTCTTTTTTGTCTTCAAACTTACGTCCTTCCATATCTATAAAATGATATAAAAATAATGAATATAAACCAATCTGGGTGCAAAGTTACAAAAATTATTTGATATATGCAAGTAATGAAAATTATTTTTCATTTTTCTTGCGTATATGCCATTTTTTTTGTACCTTTGCACGAAAATATGATTATCGCATCAAAATAGAGCAATATGATAAATAGAACAATGGTACGTACTAGGGTGCTACAGACCCTATTCGCTTATTACAAAGATGGAGACAAGACCCCGCTGACGGCCAAAAAAGAATTACTTCGCAGTTTTTCTGACACCTACAGTGTCTATATGCAGATGCTGGACTTTATCAATGAACTAACCAGTTATGCCGAGGCTCAAATAGAGCAGGCACAAGCGCGTGCAAAAGTCACCCACACATCGTACACCCCCAATCGCCGATTTGTGAACAACCGTTTGGCTCAGCAGATTTTCAATAACCGCGCGTTGCGTAACCATGTAGAGAACGAGCACCTGAGTTGGGATGCCGGCTTGAGTCTCGTGGCTGATGTGTATAAGAAATTGGTAGAGAGTAAGTTCTATAAGGAGTATATGGAGAGTGAGACTTGCACCTATGATGATGACAAGAAAATATGGCGCAAAATATACACAGACCTGCTGGCTGGAAGCAGCGAGTTGGAATCGACACTCGACGAGCTGGAAGTAGTGCTGGATCGTATCAATTGGAATACAGATATCGATGTGATTCTCAGTTTTGTGATAAAGACTATAAAGCAATTCAACGAAGCCACCGGCAGCGAACAAACCCTCCTGCAGATGTTTGACAAAGAGGAAGAACTCACCTTTGCAAAAGACCTGCTACGATACTCGATTGAGAACAGAGAAGAATATCAAAATCTCATCATCTCTCATCTCAAGAACTGGGATGCCGATCGTATTGCCTACATGGATAGAATCATCCTGCAAGTAGCTTTGGCCGAGATCATCAACTTCCCTAATATCGCTTTGGAGATCTCGCTCAACGAGTACATCGAACTAACCAAAGAATATTCTGGAGAGAAGAGTCACATGTTCGTCAATGGTATATTGAACGAGATATTATTGGAGATGAAGCGAAACAATACACTCATTAAAGCCATAACACTAAAATAAGCACTAACAAATAAATAATACAATTATGCTAAATTTCATTTTTTTGCAAGCAACTGCTGATGCACAAGGAGCAAACTCATGGTCCTTTTGGGTAATGATGATTCTTATCTTCGGAGTAATGTATTTCTTTATGATTCGTCCACAACAGAAGAAACAAAAAGAACTGCAAAAACAACGCGAAGAGATGAAGAAGGGTGACAAAGTTGTGACTGCAGGTGGTATCTATGGAACCATCAAAGAGGTGCAAGCCAATGCTTTCCTCATTGAGGTAGCAAAAGAGGTAACCATCAAGGTGGACAAAGCAAGTGTCTATACCACTGTTGATGATGCTCAAGTACAAAATCAAGTAAGCGAGAAGTAACGTAACAACACACAGATGAGTTGGCTCCCCCCCCCCATGTCATGGCTGAAGAAAGTCAGCTGGCGCGAGATATTGACATACCTCGCGTTTGTGGTACTCGCTACTATACTATGGTATGGTCATGCCATGACATCGGTGCGTAACGCCATCGTAACGGTACCTGTACTATACACAGGTATTCCTGATAAGATTGCATTCACCACCCCATTGCCCGAAAGCCTGCAAATAGAAGTTCGAGATGCGGGTGGACGATTGGTGGTATATCGTCAGGATCCACCTAAATTGATTATCGACCTGAGCAATCAATTTACATCCAGAAAAGGAGAAGTCAGAATCTCCGAAGAGACCTTGCGTAGCAGTATCACTAGTCTATTGCAGGGTACAAGTAAATTACAGCAGGTCATTCCTGATGACATACAGATACCATATTATACTCAGCACACCAAGGTGGTACCGGTACTGCTGCAAGGCTCCTATACTGCCGATGTAGAGTATCAGCAATTAGGCGATCCATGTCTGCAACCAGTCAAGGTGCACCTATATGGCATGGCGAAGCAACTGGACACCATACAAGCCGTATATACAGAGTCTGTAACCGTCACAGGAATGCGCGACACGTTCACAACACGTTTGGCACTAATGTCCATCGAAGGTGTACGCTATGAGACCGACTCCGTGGATCTGCAAATCAATCATGAGCGAGTGACGGAAAAAGTGCTGACCGTGCCTATTCATGTCCGCCACCAACCGCACGACACTCACCTGAGACTATTCCCGCGTGAAGTCAATGTTACTCTGCGAGTTAGCATGGCACATTTTGCAGACATAACGATTAATGATATCATTGCCGAGTGTCGATTCCCTAAGACGACAGATCATGATATCCCTATACAAATACGCTATAGTAGCCCTTATATTCACAGCGCTCGAGTTAGTCCAACACACGTAGAATTTATAATTGAGAAGGATGAAGAAAATACAAATGGTGGATCTGCAGACACAATATCAGCAGATCAAGCAAGAGATTGATCGTGGCATACAAGAGGTCATTGATTCTGCAGCATTTATCAAAGGTAGCAAAGTCGTTGATTTTCAGCACAACCTTGAGCAATATACCGGTGCCAAGCATGTCATTCCTGTGGGCAATGGTACGGATGCACTACAGATAGCCTTGATGGCATTGGGACTGGAGCAAGGTGATGAGGTTATCACCCCCACCTTTACTTTCATTGCCACAGCCGAGGTGGTAGCGCTATTAGGATTAACACCGGTAGTGGTGGATGTTGATTGGGAAACAATGAATATCTCTACCGAATCCATTCGCCGCGCAATCAGTTCTCGCACAAAAGCCATTGTACCGGTGCACCTGTTTGGTCAATGCGCCAATATGGAAGCAATCATGCAGATTGCCAAAGAGCATAATCTCTATGTTATCGAGGATGGTTGTCAAGCTATCGGTGCCCAATACACATTCAGCAATGGTGTTGTCAAGCAGGCATGTACCATTGGTGATATTGGATGCACCAGTTTCTTTCCCTCTAAGAATTTGGGATGCTATGGTGATGGTGGCGCCATTTTTACCAATAATGAAGACTTGGCTGCTCGCATGCGTGCTATAGCCAATCACGGAATGGTAGTGCGTTATCATCATGATATGGTGGGAGTTAACTCACGTCTTGATAGTATTCAAGCCGCCGTTTTGGATGCTAAATTACCACATCTGGACACCTATATTGCTAATCGTCAACGAGCAGCAGCATACTATGATCAGGCCTTCTCGGGATGCGATAAGATTCTGATTCCTGGCAGAAGCGCCCAATCCACGCATGTCTATCACCAATACACATTGCGTATAGTAGGTGGTGACCGAGACCAACTGCGTGAGCGACTCAGCGAACGCGGTATTCCGGCGATGATCTATTATCCCGTACCACTACATATGCAGAAAGCATATATTGACCCACGCTACCAGGAGGGTGATTTCCCTGTTGCTGAGCGATTAGCATCCTGCGTACTATCGCTCCCTATGCATACCGAATTGGATGCAGAGCAACTTGAATACATCACATCATCCGTTCTGGAATTAATATAGACGAATTACCACAATTACCATGCAAGGTTTATCACTTACACAACAGCAAAAATTGCAAACAAAGCTATCACCTGCCCAAATACAGGTGATGCGTATGTTGGAGTTGCCTTCCGTAGAATTACAGCAACGTGTCAACGAGGAATTGCAAGAAAACCCGGCACTGGAGGAAGGGCGTGATCCAGAGGAGATCCTACGCGAGCACATGGATGAGGACTCATACGATGAGGAAGATTCATACGTGAATCCACTACAAAACGATGACTTCAACTACGATGACTATACCTGCGACGATGAGACTCCGGACTATAAGTTGCGCACCAATAATTACTCTCCCGACGACGATAATGACGAGATACCTATCTCAAGTGGCACAAGTCTGATGGAGCACCTTAAGTCTCAGGTTTATCTCACCAAGATGACTAAGCCGGAGCGACATATTGCTAAGTGGGTATTGGGTAATATAGATGATGATGGATACCTGCGTCGTACTATTGAGCAACTCGTGGATGACCTCGCCTTTCAGGAGTCATTAAGTGTCACCGATGAGCAAATGACAAACATTGTCCAGCAAATCAAGCAGTTTGATCCTCCTGGAGTAGCCGCAGCTGATTTGCAAGAGTGCTTGATCAACCAGCTCAAGCAGAAGCACCACAGTCCGGCCGTCAATAACGCCATTCGCATTCTCGAATCATGCTTTGAAAGTTTTACCAAACGTCATTTCGATAAGATTGAACAGCGACTTGGACTCACAGAGGAGGACATGAAGAATGCAATCAATGAGATTGTACACCTCAATCAAAAACCTGCTAATGCCTTCACTGGCAATATCATAGAGTCGCATAAGACCACCATCATCCCAGATTTCTATATTGAGAATCGAGATGGCGAGCTCATATTATCCCTTAATACGGGCGACATCCCAGATTTGCATATCAGTCCGGAGTATAATATGATGCTGGAGGATTATTCCTCAAATAAACAGAATCAAACGACAGAAAAACGCGAGGCTCTACGCTTTATCAAGCAGAAGATAGATTCCGCTCACTGGTTTATCGATGCCATACGACAACGAAATGAGACTCTCACCAGAACTATGACCGCCATCATGCGCATGCAACGCGAATTCTTTCTGGAAGGAAATGAAGCTTTCCTCAAGCCTATGATTCTACAGGACATTGCGGACAAAACAGGCTATGACGTCAGTACCATTTCGCGTGTGAGCAATAGTAAATATGTGCAAACCGAATTTGGTATTTATCCACTCAAGCATTTCTTCTCCGAGTCTATGACTAATGACCAGGGCGAAGAGATTTCGACGCACGAAGTCAAGAAGATTTTACGCGAACTCATTGATAATGAAGACAAAACAAATCCATACAACGACGATCGATTGGTAGAGGTGATGGGTGAGCATGGCTATATCATCGCACGTCGCACCATCGCAAAATACCGTGAGCAATTGGGAATACCAGTAGCTCGACTGAGAAAACAAATTTGAAGCACATCTTTTACATAGCAGCACAAGTATGGAGCGTGTTGTTTTACCCGCTCTGGATTCCTACCTATGGGATGATACTGTTAGCCACTACATTTGGACGCCAAAACGTAGCCTATTGGACGATATGTGTTATCTCCACCTTTATCATTACGGCATTCATTCCATTATTGCTGATACTTTATCTCAAGCATCGTGGAGTGGTAAATGATTTGTATATTGATAATGCAGCCGAGCGTACCATACCCTATCGATATACCGCCGTATGCTATGCAATGTGGTGTTATCTGATTGGACAAATCCTACATATGCCAGCACCTGTATTGACTATAGGAATTGGTTCTACAGTATTACTGATACTAGTCACACTCATCAATCGACACTGGAAAATTTCTGCTCATCTTAGCGGATTGGGAGGATTGATCGGAGGCATTGCAGCATGTTGTCTGCATATGGGGTATATGCCAGGAGCATTATTTGTGACGAATGGAATAATTATATCCTTATTAACCATGTATGCGCGCCTGTACCTGCGAGCACACACCAGCATGCAGGTCGTAACCGGCTACCTACTGGGAATCGTATGTACATTTATTCCCTATTTGATTATTCACTATGTTCAAGCACTTTAGCACCATATTATTTGCATTGTGCTTATCTATCAGCACATATGCTCTCACACTCAGTGATGAAGCACGTATATTTGTATTGTCCTGTACACCGGGTGATGCCATCTATGAGCGATATGGACATACATCTATCCGTGTAGTAGATCCTAAATATGATATGGACGAAGTCTATAACTATGGTGTTTTCACATTCAATATAGATCATTTCTATTGGAAATTTATCAAGGGAGAGACCTGGTATAGACTGGAGAAAGAACCGTCTCAATATTTCCTCTGGGATTATTTGCATGAGAACCGCCCCGTGTATATACAAGAATTGGCACTCAGCGTAGAGCAGCGACAAATCGTATTTGACGCACTACAAGTCAATCTCATGCCCAAGAATAAATCGTATCTGTATAATTTTGTGTTTGACAATTGTGCTACGCGACCATATCATTTGATTAAGGATGCTCTACAGGACACCATACAATCCACCTATCATGGATATGAGGGACACACATACCGCGAATTTATCAGCCACTATACAGGCAAAGGATCATGGGTGGACTTCGGCATCAATCTACTTTTTGGTTCCAAGGCAGATTGCCCCATGTATGGAGAGCAACGCATCTTCCTGCCGGAGGAGTTGATGTTCTATATCAGCGAAGCCAAACTCAGTAATCAGCAGGCACTTACCAGTCGCCAACACATTGCTCCATTCCCAGTACGTCATACACCGTGGTGGCAAACATACTATTTTGGTCTGGCATTGCTTACATTACTGATAGCACTGATTAGTTGGTATGATCGTGGTAGGAAAAGATGCACTTGGTGGATAGATATATTGCTGATATGCATGTATATACTGCTATTGGCATTAGTTGCATTCCTGACATTCTGTTCACTGCATCCATTGGTTGGATTTGGATGGCGATTACTTATAATTCCTATTTTACATTTATGTGCAAGACTCATCTATATCATACATTAATTTTCATTTGTGCCCTACTCTACACGAGTGGACATATGGCATGCTATGCTACGCCGCGACTGATAGTTGTCGTGTTTGTTGATGGCATGACCGAGGACAATCTGTCTCGGTTGCGCCCATACTGGTCTCAAGGTGGATTGCATACACTGAGCGAAGAGGCATATCAGACCACGATTGATTTTCCACATTGGGTGTATGGTGGTAGCGAGACGGTAGCTACCCTCATGACGGGTACTACTCCCCTACACCATGGTTATGCCATGGACAGCTATTTCGCGCGACAAGATCGCAAAGTTCACCCTATTTTGGAGGATACACAGGAGAGCGGAATCGGCTGTTCACAACGTCTCTCTGCACGTGCATTGCTAGCTCCTACCATGACCGATGAGATGCGCATTCGATATGAGCAAAGCAAGATTTATGCAGTAGGCATTCACCCAGAGACTACCATTCTCATGGCGGGACACGGTGCCAACGCATGCTGCTGGATTGATACAGAAAAGATGCAGTGGAGCTCTACCTCATACTATAGCGAGGGACTACCGGCTGCTGCCGATGAGCAAAATATCAACGGACGTTTCGCAGAATTGGCTCACAAAGTATGGACACCACGTATGGATATTCTCACATACATGTGCCCCAATGATATGGAGCGCAAGAAAAAAGGCTTCTCATACGACTCGGATCGTGTGCTCAAGCACTCTCCGGCAGCGAATACGCTGGTTATAGAGTTGGCATTGGATATTCAAAAATTCGAACATTTGGGCGAAGATATTGTCCCTGACATGCTGCTAATCGAGCTCAACACCCTGTCACCGCATGCAGGTTCGGATGCTATCCAATCGGCAGCACAAGAGGACATATATCTCTCTATCAATCAGGATTTAGGTTTCCTTCTTGAGCAGTTATCCAAGCGTATTGGCAAGGAGAATATAGAACTCCTGCTTATTGGCATTCCGCGCCGCGGCATGAGCCAGGAGGCATTAGCCAGAGCAAAAATCAGCACCAATTCTTTCAACGTGGACAGAGCAGCAGCCCTCACAGCAACATACCTGATGGCTATCTACGGACACGAGCGTTGGGTAGATGGGGGCTACGGTAATGCCATCTATCTCAATCGCACACTCATTGAGCAAAAACGGCTATCACTGGAGACTATTCAACGACAAGTTGCCAATTTCATAATGGAGTTTGAGGGTGTACAAATGGCATACCCCACACACGAAGCAATGATGCAACCCAACATCTTGCCATCCATCAACAAGCGCACCATGGGAGACGTCATATTCACACTGGAGCCGAATTGGCGACTCATGGAAAATGATCACTCAGCGATTGACCATGTATTGGAGTTGAATCCTAAAGCCCCCGTACTATTGTGGTCCGGCAAATACAGACAATGGCCGGACTATCCATTGCAAGCCACTGATATCAAGCAATTAATACTACAATAACCCATAGAAATATTTTCAATATGCTATTTTACGAAATTAAAATTAATTACCAGCGCCAGACCGGAGAAGATAATCCTGGCAATGTCAAGGAGACCTATTTGGTCGAAGGTCTCAATTGTACAGACGTAGAGAATCGCCTTATGGATGAGATTCGTCCATTTATCTTTGGAGATTCCGAAGTATCCAGTTGCAAAAAAGTGCAATTGTATGACCTCATCCCTTCTCCAGAAGGTGATCGATGGTTTAAGGGACGTGTAGAAATGATTACCATAGAGGACAATGGTAAAGAAAAACGTAAAGCTGTCAGCATATTGGTACAAGCCACTACAATTGACCAAGCCCTCAAGAATCTCAAGAAACATCTGGAAACATTAGAATGCGAGATTGTCAGCATCACACGTTCACCTATTTTGGAGGTCTATCGCGCCATCAAATAAATTAGATGACAGATATTCAATCACATATTATTGCTCATCGCCGTTCTATACCATCCGATGTAAGTCTTATCTGCGTCAGCAAGTTTCACCCTACGGATGCCATTCGTGAGGCATATGCCATTGGTGAGAGAGACTTTGGTGAGAGCCGAGTGCTGGAATTGGTGGAGAAACATCAATCCCTGCCATCCGACATTCGATGGCATATGATTGGTCACCTGCAGACCAACAAGGTGCGACAGATTGTACCATTTATCCACCTCATTCATAGCGTGGATAGCATCCATCTGCTCGATATCATTGAGGCTGAAGCCGCGCGTATCAATCGTCCTGTGCAGGTTTTGCTGGAGGTACATGTGGCACATGAGGACAGTAAATCCGGCTTCGCCATAGATGATTTTCTGCAATTGACAAAGGAGATTGCAGATGGAGGCAGAGTCTACCAGTTTGCCCAGATTGTGGGATTGATGACCATGGCAACCAATACCGATGATACAGACGAGATTACACGATGCTTTCATGTTGCCGCTGACTTGTACCACACATGCGCCATCGCAAACCGTATGAGCATCTTGTCCATGGGTATGTCCGACGACTACCCATTGGCCATTCAGCATGGTAGCAACATGGTGCGAATTGGCACCGGTATTTTTGGACAAAGATAGACTATTATGATCAGATAATCAACCACATATGCAATTTAGGCGAACACATATCATCCTTTTTTTTCTGCTACTGACATCCACCCATGTTATGGCGCGCAGTATGCGTATCTATGGATATGTGGTAGATATCGATAATCGAGGCATCGAGTTTGCTAACGTATATATCAAACCGGATAGTTTGCAAAATGTGGCATTGGTAGGTACATCCACCAACAAAAACGGCTACTACGAACTCATTACGATGGATCATGTAGATAGCGTAACCATTGTTTACTCGATGCTAGGCTATCGCACGACCGAATTAGTCGTGCCACTGACGCAGGAGGTGCTGAATGTCAATATTGAGATGGCGACGGATGCCGAACTGCTCCAAGAGATTGAGGTACGTGGCATCAAGCGACAAACCAACACCATGGATCAGATTGAGGCACAGACGATGCGTGTCATGCCCGATGCCACTGGTGGTAGTATCGAGTCGCTGCTCATTACCTTTGCAGGTGTCAATCAAAACAACGAACTCAGCAGCCAGTACAACGTACGAGGAGGTAGTTTTGATGAGAACGAGGTGTACGTCAATGGCATTGAGGTGCATCGTCCCCTACTCATCCGTAGTGGTCAGCAAGAGGGACTGAGTTTTGTGCATCCTGAGATGGTGGAGAATGTGGAATTCTCTGCCGGTGGATACGATGCACAGTATGGTGACAAAATGTCGTCCGTGCTCAATATCGAGTACAAAAGACCTCAGCATTTCGAGGCTAACCTGCAAGCCAGTCTCCTCGGAGCGGGCGTGTACGTGGGACACGGAGACAGCACCTATAGTCAGATGCATGGCATTCGATACAAGACCTCCAGCTACATGCTCGGTTCATTATCTACAGCGGGTAACTATCAGCCAAATTACTTTGATTATCAGACCTATATCACATGGCGAATAGACAAGCAACATCGATGGACGATGGCATTCTTAGGCAATTACTCACAAAATAGTTACAAATTTGTGCCGGATTCGATGAGCGAAAGTTTTGGCAGTTATCAGGAGTCTAAACACCTGAGCATCTGGTACGATGGACAGGAGAAAGATATGTTCCGTACGGGATTTGCTGCTCTGAGTGCACAAGGAAAAATCAACAAGGAGGTCACCTTAGGATTTGATTTGAGTGGATTTTATACCAACGAGCGCGAGAATTTTGACATCACCGGTGAGTATATCTTGTCAGACCAACCTGCTGATGGCACATCCTCTGTTACACTGCAGGGAGAAAATAGCAACCCCGATGGCAAACAACCTGTCAATGTTTTGGGTACTGGTACCTATCACCAGCATGCACGCAACACACTGAAAGCTGGCGTCATCACCTTATCCCACCATGGTGCATGGCAACGTGGCAACAACACCTTATCGTGGGGTATCAGCGGTCAGGCGGAACTACTCAGCGACTACATCAGCGAGTGGGAATGGCGCGACTCTGCCGGCTATAGTATGCCCAATCACGATGCCACAATGGATCTCTACTATGCCATGCGAGGCGAGACTACCATGCGATCGGCGAGACTCCAAGCCTACGTACAGAATACACACAAGTGGAATACTGACAAGGGACAAGTACTGCTGACAGTAGGTGGACGCATGCAGTGGTGGTCGTTTACCAACGAAGTACTACCCAGTCCGCGCGCGAGCCTTGTTTATATACCGGGATGGAAGCGGGATGTCACATTCCGTCTGGCTACCGGTCTCTACTATCAGGCTCCGTTCTACAAGGAACTTCGCGACACCGTAACCACCGATGGCGTCACGCGTATTCAACTCAATCACAACCTGCGTGCTCAGCGTTCAGTACACGTATTGCTGGGTGCCGACTACTACTTCCGAGCATGGGGACGACCATTCAAGTTGACCGCAGAGGCATACTACAAGTATATTGACCGAATGGAGACATATACGGTTGATAATGTGCGAGTTCGATACTCTGGTAAAAACGATGCCGAAGGATATGCTGCCGGTGTGGATCTCAAACTTTATGGCGAATTGGTACCCGGTGCTGATAGTTGGATTAGTTTCTCTGCCATGTCGGCTCGACATCGTTTGTTGGATCGTCCGGACTTGGGCTGGTTGCCATCGCCACAGGAGCAGCGCTACTCGTTCTCCATGTTGTTTCAGGACTATTTCCCGCAGTTTCCACAACTCAAGTTCCACCTCAAGTTTATCTGGAGCGATGGTCTGCCCTTCTCTGCTCCAAGACAATACGAGTCCATTCGTTCGTTCCGCACCCCACCATATCGACGTGTCGATATTGGAGCCACCTACTCCTTCAATCGCAAGACGGCCAAGTTCATGCGTGCCGAGTCGGCTAAGCATGTGGATAACTGGGCAATACAGTTTGAGGTCTTCAACCTCATTGGATGGAAGAATGTTAATTCCTATTTCTGGGTGAGCGATGCCTATGGCTATCAATGGGCAAGTCCCAACTACCTCACCGGACGACGATATAATCTAAAAATCACTATAGACCTGAAGTAATATGGCCAAAGAGACCCCCATGATGGAGCAATTCCGCAAGATTAAGGAGCAGTACCCGGATGCGATGCTGCTATTTCGTTGCGGAGACTTCTACGAGACCTATTGTGAAGATGCTGTACGTGCATCTAAAGTACTGAATATCACCCTCACGCATCGCAACAATGGTGGTAGTGCCGCTCCTACCGAGATGGCAGGTTTCCCATTTCACGCTCTGGACACCTATTTACCTAAATTAGTGCGCGCGGGCATGCGCGTAGCGATATGTGATCAGCTGGAGGATCCCAAATTAACCAAGAAACTGGTCAAACGTGGAGTCACAGAATTAGTTACGCCTGGTGTCAGTTATTCGGATACCACGCTCACGCAGAAGGAGAATAACTTCCTCGCCTGCATACAGTTACCTCGTCGTGGTGAGAAAACAGGTATTGCCTTTTTAGATATTTCCACCGGTGAGTTTCTGGTGGCAGAGGGCACCACAGATTACATCGACAAACTCCTAACCAACTTTGCCCCCAAGGAGGTTCTCTATCTACGAGGCAGAAAAGAGGAGTTTGAGGCGCAATTTGGCAGCCGATATTTCACCTTCGAACTCGATGATTGGATGATGACTGCCGATTCAGCAAACGATCGTCTGCTCAAGCAGTTCCAGACCAATACGCTCAAGGGATTTGGCGTCACCAATCTACCTCAAGGGATTATCGCCGCAGGAGCTATTCTGCATTATCTAGACATCACCCAGCATCTAGAAACTGGTCATATACAGCACCTTAGCCGTATTGAGGAGGAGCGCTATGTCTGGCTGGATCGATTCACGATACGCAACCTGGAGTTGCTGAATGGTCAGACTAATGATAGCCACACCCTATTCGATATTCTGGATCACACCATCACCCCGATGGGTGGTCGTATGTTGCACCGATGGATGGCATTCCCACTCAAGGATGTTCGCCCGATTCGCAATCGCCAATCGGTCGTGGAATACTTCTTCCGTCATCCGGAGGAGCGTGAGCAGATTCGTGAGCAACTACAACATATTCAGGACCTAGAACGCATTGTCAGCAAGGTCAGCACCGGACGTATTGGTCCGCGCGAGATGGTACAACTCGGTAATGCCCTGCGCGCCATCGAGCCCATCAAACATATCTGCACCGGTGCAACTGACAACGCCTACCTGTCTCTGTTGGGCGACCAACTCACACTATGCGAGCAGATGCGCGAACGCATCCGCCTGACTATCGTGCCCGACCCACCGGTGGCACAAGGTCGTATCGGCACCATCGCTCGCCACGTGGATGAGGAGTTGGATCAATTGCGCGACATTCAAACCGGAGGAAAAGAGTACCTGCTGCGCATCCAGCAGCGCGAAATCGAACAGACTGGTATCCAGAGCCTTAAGATTGCGTACAACAATGTATTCGGCTACTATCTGGAGGTGCGCAACACCTACCGAGACATGGTGCCAGCGGAGTGGATCCGAAAGCAGACACTCGTCAATGCCGAGCGCTACATCACGCCGGAACTCAAGGAGTACGAGGAGAAGATTCTGAATGCCGAGAACGAGATTCAGATTATTGAGACGCGCATCTACAACGAACTCATGCTCGCCCTCACCGAGTTCGTGCCAGCGATGCAGGTCAATGCCAACGTTCTCGCACAAATCGACTGCCTGCTCAGTTTTGCCACCACGGCGGCGCAGCACCACTACGTCTGCCCCGATGTCAACGATGGGCTGGTCATCGATATTCACCAAGGACGACACCCCGTCATCGAGCAGCAACTCCCTATGGGTGAGCAATATATAGCCAACGATGTGCTGCTGGACAATAGCGGACAGCAGATTATCATCATCACCGGTCCGAACATGGCAGGTAAGTCAGCTCTGCTACGACAGACAGCTCTCATTGTGCTCATGGCGCAGATGGGATCGTTTGTTCCGGCAGAGAGCGCCGTGATTGGCGTTGTGGACAAGGTCTTCACACGCGTAGGCGCAAGCGACAATATTTCTATGGGTGAGAGCACCTTCATGGTCGAGATGAACGAGGCAGCAAGTATCCTCAACAACCTCTCCGAGCGCTCGCTCGTACTCTTCGACGAACTCGGACGCGGTACCAGCACCTACGATGGTATCAGTATCGCATGGGCGATTGTGGAGTACATTCACGAGCATCCGGGACATGCCAAGACGCTCTTTGCCACTCATTATCACGAGCTTAACGAGATGGAGCAAACCTTTCAGCGCATTCGCAACTACAATGTATCCGTCCGCGAGGTCAATGGCAAAGTGGTTTTCCTGCGCAAACTTGTGCGAGGTGGTTCGGAGCATAGTTTCGGTATCCACGTGGCGAAATTGGCAGGTATGCCCCCATCGATTATCGACCGTGCCAACCACATTCTCAGCGATTTAGAGAAGAACAACCGCCAGAACAAAGATGCCGGAGTCAAGGGCTCCATTGGTGCACCGGAGGGATTGCAACTCAGTTTCTTCCAACTCGATGACCCCGTCCTCGAGCAAATCCGAGACGAGGTCAAGAATCTAGACATCAATAGTCTGACGCCATTGGAGGCGCTCAATCGACTCTCGCAGATTCGCAGTCTCGTAGTGAAGAACTGATTTTCTCACTCAAATACTTGCATATATCAAAAAATTGTAGTACCTTTGCACATAAATAGACCACCTCAGATATGGCAGACAAATACATGACGATAGCAGAACCGGTGCAGGGCATTTTCAAGGATCGCGGCAGCAAGTTCCTCAGTTTTGCGGAACCCATTGCTACCGAGGACGAGGCAAAAGCACGCATCGCATGGTACAAGAAAAAGTACCATGATGCTCGCCACGTATGCTACGCCTACCGTATTGGTCAGGACTTGTGGCGAACCAAGGATGATGGCGAGCCGCATGGCACCGCCGGATTGCCCATTCTGCGCAGTATTGATGCCAAGAGTCTGGATCGCATTTTGGTGGTGGTCGTGCGCTATTTCGGAGGCACACTGCTCGGTACAGGTGGACTCATGGTCGCATACCGTGAAGCCACGCGCGATGCGCTGGCGAATGCCAAAATTGTAGAACAAAACAAGTAGAATCATGAAACTTTTTGAAGACCCATATCGCAAGATACGCGCATACCATACTTCACTATTGTTGCAGTTGACCGACTGGATAACCATCCTGCCTATCCTGCTGATTGTCAAGGCTAAAACGGCTAAATCAGTCCACCTCGACTACTATGGAGACCGCAAGCAGATCGAGCAGGACATCCGTCAGGGTGCATTCTTCATGACCAACCACCGAGACATTGTCATGGATGCCGCGTGGCTGAGCATGTTGCTGCGTTGCCGATACAATACACGACCGTACATTGGCATGGGTAACAACCTGTTTACCAATTGGTGGATAGAGTTCCTGGCGCGATACAACCGCGCCTTTGTGGTCATCCGTGGCGGCGGACTGCATGCCATGTTGAAGAATTCTGCCCTGCTCTCATCCTACATTCGCTACCTCCGTCGCAAGAAAAAGAGCATCTGGCTCGCACAGCGCGAGGGACGTGCCAAGGATGGCAACGATCGTACGCAAGCATCTGTGCTTAAGATGCTTACAATGGATGAGGATGGGCAACTACCTACCAGCGAAACATTCATCGCGCGTGTACGCGAATTAAATATATGTCCTATCAGCATCAATTACGAGTACGACCCATGTGATTTCCTCAAGGCGCGCGAGCTGCAATTCAAGCGCGACGATCCACGCTGGCGAAAATCCAAGCGCGACGACCTGATCAGCATGTCCACGGGTATCATGGGACAGAAGGGACACGTCATCTATCGCCTCACTCCCAGCATCAATCATTGGCTTGATCGCAATGAGGAGAAGCTCCGTCAACTCCCTATTCAGCAGCAGATTGACATCATCTGCAAGCAGGTAGATTTGCAGATTCACCTGGCATATGAGGTCTATGAGCGAGGCGAAGAATTTGAGTCCTACCTCAATGAGCAACTCGAGAAAATCAACATTCCGAACAAGGATGAGCAGTTCCTAAGAGAGAAGATACGCGACATGTATCAGTTTGTCGTAGATAACCATTTAGCAGCCGTAGAGTATGAGAAGAGCCATATTCCCGGGGACATTTGATCCCTTCACACTGGGTCACGCCGATATTGTACAGCGTGGACTGCGTCTCTTTGACGAGGTTATCATCGGTATCGGCAGCAATTGTACCAAGCATAATCAGCAATCCGCTGACGAGCGACAGGCTGCCATCGAGCACCTTTATGCCGACGAACCACGTGTGCGCGTACTCGTCTATGACTGCCTGACAATAGACTTTGCGCGACAGCAGCAGGCGGACTGCATCATCCGCGGAGTGCGTTCCACCATTGACTTTGAGTACGAGCGCACTATTGCGGAGGCAAACCAGCAGTTATCAGGTATCGAAACCATCTTGCTGCCCGCACGTCCCGAATTGGCACATCTCTCCTCTACCCTGGTGCGAGACCTGCAGTCGTATGGCAAGGACATTACCCCTTTCCTACCCCACATTGAATCCGATCTTGCCTCTGTCTCCTCCCCATCACGTAGTATGTGATTAGGACATGTGATTCCTTATCCCGACCCCTTAGAGACCCCTTAGAGACCCCTTATACATTTCTATTATGAATCGTTTTTGCCTCACCATACTCTTTGCTGCCACCAGTTTGCTTTTGTCTGCGCAGCAGAAGACCACCCGAATTGACAAGACCCTCAATATATTCAACGACGTCATGCGTCAGTTGGACATGTGCTATGTGGACACGCTCAACTACGAGGACCTGACCGAGTCTGCCATTCAGTATATGCTCCATCGCATTGATCCATACACCGTCTATTTCCCCAAGCAGAAAGACGATGATCTGAAGATGATGACCACAGGCAAATACGGTGGTATCGGTGCTATCATCCAGCTGCGTGACCAGGACAAGGACAACACCTACGTCATCATTTCCAATCCATACGAGGGCAAACCGGCACAACGTCATGACGTCCGCGCAGGAGATAAGATCCTGTCTATCAACGGCTGGGATGCTCGTCGCCACACTGTCAAGGAGGTCAGCGAGCACCTGCGCGGAGTACCAGGCACCACCATTAAGTTGCGTCTGGAGCGAGAGGGCGAGACCCGTCCTATCGTGCGCGAGTTCCTGCGTGAGGAGGTACATTTGGCTCCCGTTGATTATGCTTGCGTACTGTCGGATTCCATCGGATACATTGCTTTTTCTGAGTTCACCGAGGGCTCGGCACGCGAGTTCCAGCAGGCACTCTACGACCTCACCGAGCACCAGGGAGCCAAGGCATTGATTCTGGATTTGCGTGGCAATGGTGGTGGTATTGTGGATGAGGCGATACAGATTCTCAGCAATTTTCTGGACAAAGATACCGAGGTCGTTCGCACACAGGGCAAGACCCAAAATAGCAATCGTGTGTATCGCACCAATAGCTATCCCTACTATCGGCAATTGCCACTCGTGGTATTGGTGGACAAGACCTCTGCCTCGGCAAGCGAGATTGTCAGCGGCAGTCTGCAGGATTTGGGACGTGCCAAACTGATTGGTCAGCGCACATTCGGCAAGGGATTGGTACAGAACGTTCGTCCCGTTGCCTACGATGGACACCTCAAGGTCACCACCAGCAAGTACTATCTGCCATCGGGTCGCTGCATTCAAGCGATTGACTATGCCGAGCGTCAGCGTGGTGGCGAACTCAAGCGAGACACCGCAGGTGGCATCCTGCCCGACATTGTCATTACCGATTCGCAGAAGGTGGACATCTGCTATTCTCTCTATACCAAGCACATGTTCTTCGACTATGCTACGCGCTACTATCAGCAGCATGCTACGATTGCTTCGCCCGCTCAGTTTAGTCTCACGGATAGCGACATTGAGGACTTCTGTCATTTCCTCGACGAACAGTCCTTCACCTATGAGACCGAGACCAGCAAGTACTTCCACGATATGCTGGATATGGCTCGTAATGAGGATCTTGACTCTACCGTCATCGCCCATCTGCAGGCATTGGAACCGATGCTTCATCCCTCTTTCCGCGACGCAATCGCGCGTCATCGCGACGAGGTGGAGCAGATGCTCGCAGCGGAAATCATAGAGCGCTATTACTATCAAAAAGGGCGCATAGCATATGTGCTACGCGCCGATAAAGAGGTGCTCCGTGCTGTTGAGGAATTACAATCCAGATAATCCTATTCTACTTTTTCTGATTGGCATCTTTGATTAGTTCTTGCGGTTTGCCATCAAGTTGCGGAATTGCCAGATGGTCAAAGTGCTCCTCAAAGTCCCAATTGGCACGCAGGTTCAACTTGTGTGGGTAGTAATACACTGCCTCCGGCTGTCGTTTTTTGAGCCAATCACCGGTTGTCCACTTGCCATCCCCATTGGCATCAATGTATAAACGCACATAATATGCCTTTGGTGCAAGGTGCTGAAATAGTGTACCTTCCGGCTCAGCGGCAGCTTCTCTGACAACCGTCTCCTTCTCATCCAGCAGTTGGATACGCGCCTGCGGATTAAAATGTGTCAGCATGATTCGCAAGGTGGCATATTCCTCTATTGACTTCAGTTTCAACTGAATCTTGCTCTTCACATTCCACACACCATAGATGTCGCACATGGCAGCAGAGTCGATGCGCAATTCATACATTGCCGCTGGTTCGGATGCAAAAAACACATCGAACTGCAGACGAGACGAGTCTGTAGGTTGCATATTGAATGCCATCGGATGATACGTCGTATCAATTTTCTGATACAAGTGGATGCTGTCCAGATATAGTGTATCTATTGGATACTCGGCAGTAAGTCGCAGGGTATCAAATACTTCAAAGTTGCTCTTCGAGTTGGACTTGATGGTCAGTTTGCGTTCCTTGGATTTTTTCTCCTTTGCCTCACGTGCCTTGGCGGTCATGCGTGGTGCACGATAAATCAGATTCAAGGTATCAGTCTGCGGTACCAAATTGTACAGCGAATCAGACTTCATGTAGGTCATCTCCAGATAGAGTGTATCTTGACGGATGGCGAGTGAGTCGGTCAACCAACATGTCAGCGTATCACGGTTTTGCGACGAGCGCCATCTCGTATATGGCATCCAATCTACCCAATCCGCATCCAGCGAGTCGTGACGCAGGCTATCTACATCCGACGGGCGCAGCGAGCGCAGCGTCGGCAGCGAATCTTGTGCCGAGGCAAAGAGCAATCGTAACATATGTCTGTCCTCACGCAGACCGCGCTGGAAATAGTGACGCGTCTTATCCTCCTCAAAGTACCAAAGTATCAGATCTGCAGGACCATACATCGTATGCTGGTGCGTGCGAATAGTATCTATAGTGCGTGCCTCCGTACTATCTTTTCCCTCAATCCACAGGGTATCTGTGTGCACCTCCGACTCCATGTATGGGATGAGCAGGCTGTCGCTGTAGGCGAGTCCCTCACCCGGCTGGTACAGATAGTCGCGACTCACGTCATGCAGGGCATATAGTCGGTAGTCACCGGCATGGATATTCTGGATGCTGAATTCGCCATCCTTGTTGCTCTTGCCGATGCGGTCAAACGGGATAGTCGAAAAGGCACTATCCTCGTGATTGGAATGAATACCCACGATGATTCCTGATATGGGATTCAGGTCAGCAGCATTGACTACATACCCGAAGACCGCCATCGAGTCGCGCTCCATTCCGGTGCAGAAGGAGAACGAGTAGTTCTCTATGGGTATGCGCTCGTTGTAGTCACAGATTGCTCTACCGAAATCGATGGTATAGGTCGTTGAGTCCTTCAGTTCTTCCTCAAAACTGAGCACCACCTTTTTTCCCACCGCTTTGATGATGGGTGGCACCTGTTGTGGAGGCGAAATGACCACATTCTCCACCACATTATCCAGTTGTATATATTCGTTGAATGCGATTTCTATTTTCTTGCCATGGTAGTTGATCATGCCATTGAGTGGCTTCTCCATCACCACCAATGGCGGAATGGTATCTTTAGGACCACCCTGCGGACCTACACCACGATTGGCGCAGGAGTATAGCAGTAGCATCAGTGTCAATAGCAGCAGTAGCATGCTATGGCGATGTCTATTCGTCGATGAGTCCAAATACATATCCTTGACTTTTAAGATAGCGAATAGCCTGCGGTACGGTAGTCAACATGCGTTCGCCGGATTTGACAGAGTCATGAAAATTGATGATACTCCCCGGGCGAGTGTATCGTTGTATGATGCGCATCATGCGCTCGGGCGAGTATTGATTATTATAGTCGTGTGTCAACACATCCCATAGGTAGATGCGGTAGCCGAGTTTTTGTACGGCGCGTCGCTGCCACGGCCACATGCGACCGTATGGCGGACGAAAGGCACGAGTACCTCCCAGCACCGCATCCGCATGGGCGATGTCGCTCATGTAGGTCTGAAGCGAACAGCGTGTTCCGCGCAGGTGATGGTAGGTATGGTTGCCGATATGGTGTCCCTCACGGCGGATACGTGCCACCAGTTCGGGATGTTTGGCAGCATTATCTGCTACCATGAAGAAGGTTGCCGGCACCTGCTCATCCTGCAGAATATCCAGCAATTGAGGGGTTACCTCTGGTATAGGTCCGTCGTCGAAGGTGAGATACACCACCCTCGACGACGGATTGATTCGCCAATATACACCTCTTAGCAGAGATTGTAGTAGCATAGGTATCTGGTATAGTATGCTCGGCATTAGTCGCGCAGAGCCTCCACATCCCAAACCAGTGAGCCGGCACCCAGGATGGCTACGTCCGAGTCCTTCAGACCCGAGAACATCACCTTCACTTTGTTGCGCCACAGTGGCATCACATTATCATTCATCGACTCTACAATAGGATCCAGAATCCAGTGACCCGACTTGCAAAGTCCACCGTACAAGATGATTGCCTCCGGTGCGGAGAAGGCGATAAAGTCTGCGAGTTTCTGTCCCAGCAGACGACCGGTGAAGTCAAAGATCTCCTTTGCCACCTCGTCACCTGCCTCAGCAGCCTTGAACACATCGTAACTGGTGATATTATTGATATCGCATTGGCGAAGCAGAGTTTCCTTGGTAGAGTTCTCTACAATCTCTTTAGCCGAGCGAGCTACACCGGTAGCCGAAGCATATGCCTCGATGCATCCCTTCTGACCGCAACCGCACTGGCGTCCCTCCGGACCGTGTACGATCTTGGTGTGACCCAGTTCACCGGCAAAACCATCATGACCATATACCAGCTTGCCGTCAATTACGATACCCGAACCAACGCCGGTACCGCATGCAATCTCGATGAAGTTCTTCATTCCGCGTGCAGCGCCGTAGGTCATTTCCCCCATAGCGGCAGCATTCACATCGTTGGTGATGCGGCATGGGATGCCCATCTTCTCCTCAATCAGTTTTGCGATAGGTACGATGCCCTTCCACGGCAGGTTAGGTGCATTCTCGATATTACCGGTGTAGTAGTTGGCATTAGGAGCACCCATGCCCACACCACGAACCTCACTCAGTCCACCATATTTGTTGGCAATGGTGCTTAGTCCGGCACATAGTGCTGCTACATAATCCTCGATTTGTGGATACTCGGGAGTCTTGATTGAATCCCATTCCAGTACGTTTCCGCGTGCGTCAACGATACCGAACTTTGTGCCGGTACCACCCATGTCAACGCCTAATACATAAGGTTTTTCCATAACGTCTTGTGTGTATTTGATTTTCAGTTAATTAATTTACTTATTCATTTCGACTGCAAAGGTACTAAAAAAATCTGAATTATGCAAGCCTCTGCCCGATATTCGTACATTTTTACAGCGAACATAGTATCTCTACGATACGTTCTGCAGCATGTCCATCCCCAAGTTCAGGACGTGCGCTCTGTATTATCACGCAGGGTAATACATGGCCCATTGGATCCACGATGTGCAGGTTTGGGACGAGGATGTAGCGGGAAGATGATAGGTTCGCCCTGTACGTTGGTAATAATCGGCTCCACACAATAGCCTACTCAGTTCAACCGAACAAGTAAAGATACTCTCTACATTTTTTGATTCAATATCACCCAAGCCATCATCATCTTCTCCATCCCATTCTTCTTCCCTTTCCTCCGGTGCTGCCGGTCTCTTCTTACCTGTACGAACATCTTCCCACTCCGTTGCCTCAAATGTATCGCCATCCACCATAAAATAGAAGTCATCACCTATGTTCTTAAGCAACATGGGCATATATTTCTTGGCTTCATCCACCGTCTCACAAACTAAGAAATGTTTTCCATCCTGACCATACTCGTACTCTATGAGGTCGATGTTGTCATCGTCTTCTTCCAACAAATAGCGTGTTAGAGCAAATTCTTTGCATGGATGGATACCTACTTCTTCGGCAAACTCAATCGCGCCATAAATCCAATTATGAAACTCCACATAAGGGATTTCTTTGAATTTATCTGCCATACTGGCTTGTTGAATTAACTCATCTTTTTCATATTCTGAAATACTGAAACGATAGAATGAATTTTTCACACCACAACAAAATATATCCAACAAATAACAGCCAATGGTATAGGTTCCACCGGCATGACGTCGTACAATAATTGCGTGCGTTTCTCCGAAATTTTCCAGATTTTCTCCGATTTAGCAAGCCTCAATAGGCAGCAATCGCCCCTTTGTTTGGATGTACTTAACAGGAGATAAAAGATTGTTATTTTTAGCCATAATAGTAATTAACTTTACTCGTTCTTTCTTATTTTTCGTTTCTCAGTTCTTATTTCTTGTTTCTCACTTCCTGCTTCTCATCATCCACTCGCCAAGACGGTATAGCCTGGGCTTGAGGACACAGCGGTAGCGACCGAACTCATGGAGGGTGCCGCCCATCTGGAGCTTGAAGTCACGCACACCATACGGCACGTCCGGCTTGCCGGCTCCCATGGTGTCGAAGCATTGCACACCATGCTGGCGACACCAATCAATCGCTGCCCAGGTACTCATCACCTGCCCGCAGATATACCACTCATATGCCTTGCTCAAGTCGTCCTCCACGGCTAGCAGAACGCCGCCAACAATCTGCTTTTGTGTCTTTTCCTCCCTTTCCCCTTCGGGATGGAGGAGCGCCCTGAATGATCGGTCCGAAGAGACAATGGACTGAGGGAGAGAGGCTTCCACCACGAGAAGTTTGCAGCCTTTCTCCAGTATCATTGTGCGGAACCAGTCGAGTGATGGAATGGGCCGCTTGACCTTCGTGCGATAGAGTTTCTTCAGGCATGCATACCAATCCTCAATATCTTTTTCCCACGAATTATGTACCCCCTCGCCATCAGGAGTGAAGGAATGCTTCGGATGGCATTCCGAGTCGGAGTCAAACGGGAGTGATAATGACGGAGACATAGAACATTGGGGGGTGAGGCTTACTTCCCTCCAGGTCTGCCCCTCTGCCATTGCCGCTCGAATCTGCCTTCTTTTACTCTCATGTATCCACATCGGAATTTCCCCCTTACCCGTACCATTTCCCCTCTCCATAGAAGAGGGGTTAGGGGTGAGGCTTATATGCACATCATAGTGCGGCTCGTACATAAATCCTGCCGCCTCCAATGCCGGACGATAGGTCGAATAGTCCTCAAAGCATCGTATTTCCACATACACACAACCAGCCGCACGAGCTTGCCGCACTAGTTCAAGCGGCTCGACACTTGTGTCGTGGCCGCCCTGCACAATCATGCGCTTGCTCGGTCCCCATCCGTAGATAGGATTAATATTATGTGTCTGAAACCAGTTGGTCATTTATAGTTCACACAAGATGTCAACGATACGTTCAGCAGCGTGCCCATCCCACAATTCTGGAATTGCACCCTTCTTCCATCCACCCGAGTAAAGCAACTCCAATGCCTGGCGAATAGCATTAGGATTGGTGCCAATGAGTTCGTTCGTACCTACGGTGCAGGTTTCCGGACGCTCGGTGTTGTCGCGCAGAGTGATACACGGCACACCCATCACGGTGGTCTCCTCGGTGATTCCGCCCGAGTCGGTCACTACCGCACGACTATGCTGCACCATGTAGTTAAACTCCAGATACCCCATCGGATCCACGATGTGCAGAGCCCCCTCCGACTCCCCCTGTTGGGGAGAGGTGATAGCTTGGCCATAGGCAAAGATGCGACCGGGTAGTTGATCCAGAATCGGCATCAGCAATTTTGCAGTACGAGGGTGTAGTGGGAAGATGATAGGTTCGCCTTGCACATTGGTGATGATCTGCTCCATCAGCGCACGCAGATGCGTCTCCTCGTCCACGTTAGCGGGACGGTGTATGGTCATCATGACGTACTTGCCGTCTTCGAGACCAAGCTCGTCATACACAGCCGGCTTCACAAAGCGCGGCATGTTCTTCAGCAGCGTATCAATCATCACATTGCCCACACGCCAAACACGTTGCGGACAACGTTCAAAGGCGTACTTATCCTCCGGCAGCGCATCCTCAGTCCTCAGTCCTCCATCCTCAGTCCTTTGCCCATATACCGCTCCGGCACGAAGTAAGTTGCGGTCTGCCACATCCGAGGTCGTGAACATATAGTCCGCCAACGAGTCGGTCACCATACGGTTGATCTCCTCGGGCATGGTAAGATCCCAACTGCGGATGCCGGCCTCCACGTGTGCCACACGTGTGTTGAGTTTCTTAGCCACGATGCTGCAAGCCATGGTTGAGGTCACATCACCGACTACCAGCACGATGTCGCACGGATTGGCCATTAGGTCTTTCTCAAACGCCACCATGATGTTGGCGGTCTGTTCAGCCTGTGTACCACCTCCGCAACCGAGGTTCGTGTCCGGAGCAGGAATACCCAGTTCCTCGAAGAACGTGTCGGACATGTTCTTGTCATAGTGCTGCCCTGTATGCACCAGTCGATAGTGAATATCCTTGCCTTCCGCCTCTGCCTTCTGTATGGCATGAATCAGCGGAGCAATTTTCATGAAGTTGGGCCGTGCCCCGGCAATTAATGTAATGAGCATATAATTTCTATTGTAACGTATTTCAAATAAAAAATTCTCATTTTATTTACCATTACCCCCATCAGTGGAGGTATTTCATCCAAATAAAAACCATTATTTTCCGGTTTTATTGTTTTTTTTTGCACCATGATTATCTTCTTCCAACTTCTTCAGCATATCAAAAAGCACGTGCATTTGCGTATAGGAATTCTCTGCACCTTGGTCGTGCAATTCGGAAGATTGCTTCGCCAATGCTAAGGCATATTCCAGATTGCCGGATGCAGATAACATCTCAAATAATTTCGCCCTTTTGAAATAGGTCTCTGTCTTTGTGTACTGTGGCAGATACTTATGCAGTTCCGCTTCCACCTCCTTATACGAGTTAAAATGGCGTTGCGATAATTGGGGAGCAAAGTGCAGCAAGAACCAATACTCCGTACACGGGTCAGTCTCGATAAATGTCACCTTTCGATACGCTTTCTGTTGCCGTGCCGTCTGATATGCTTTCATCTCGGATGGTGTACTATTCAGCCTATCCATATCCATTAGGCACACCACCTCGTCAAACCCCTCATCCAAGCATTTCTTCGCCATAGCCAGCATGTGCTTCATATCCGAGTGTTGGGGCAATGACGGACGCATCGTGAACGGATAGCGCTTGGCTATTCTGAGCGAATCGATATAGTACCACTCTGTGGGGCCTTCGCCGAATATCGCAATACTCTTTTTCATGCCTCCATGTATATTTCGCTCGTAAACGGCAGTTTCACCAATTTTCCCTGACGATAGGCATGGTAGGGCGATACATTCTTATGCAGTCCCAATGCCGACAAGCGCACCAATTCCGTCTCTGCCTCCTCGTTTTTATCCGTGAACCAGACTGTATCGCGACGAATAAAATCCTCATCCAGCAAGTTGATGTCGTGTGTGGCTATCAGCAACTGCGACCGCCCTGCCCCACTGGCTAGATAAACACGCAGGAAGTAGAGCACTAGTTCATAATGCAGACTGGTCTCCAGTTCGTCAATCATCATCATCTGATTATCCTCCAGCAGATACTTCAGGAGCGTAGATACAGCCATATATCGAATCGTACCGCGCGACTCCAGTGCCTCCGGCAACATCCCTTCTCCAGATTCTGTATGATGTTTGAATAAAATTGATTGTCCATCCGGACTCATTGAGAACTGACTAATATTAAAATCCGACTTCAGTAAGAACTGTTGGATAAAACGCCCCAGACTACCATCCTTATCTTGGCGCAAACGCTCATGTAGAAAGTCAATGGAGGAATTCGCAGGATTGATCACAGCCGAGAATCCACGGCTGAACCATTCATACACCCTATTCAGGCGTGACTGTTCTACATTCGACTTACCAAATGCAGCCAGCACCGAGCAGTTGTTCAGCGTATTGCCGGCGATGATATCCTGATCGCGTCGCCCGAGACCAATGGCTTGCCCAAACTCCACTCGTGTACTATCATTCCCCCTCACATACGTTCGGGAATAGAGTAGCGATGGTCGATTGGATGCATACACCAGCAGTTGCTCCTCCTCTATGCGCTGACGAGCAAAACGAATCCTTTGCACATACCGTTCGCCATCCAGATAAAAACTCATCTGCATGGTCGATAGTTCATTCCGGCTGTGGTCATCGAGTAAAAACGGATAGAAATCAATCTCCTCTACACGCGAACTGGGATAGTTCAGTTGTATCTTACGAAAGAAATCCAGAGCTTGCAATAGCTTTGACTTACCGGAAGCATTCGAACCGTATACGATTCCTAAGCGGAGCAAACCGACACCCGGTTTCACCTCCACCGTGTACATATCTCGCAACTGCTTATCGGCTGTTGGAACAAAACTAAGCGTTTGTTGGCTCCTTATGGAGTAGAAATTCTCCACACTGAATTCTTCTATCATACTATTTTGAAATTTTGTGCAAAGATATAAATAAAAATCGAATTATGCAAATTTTATTCTATATTTTTGTACTTTTCCTACATTTTTCACACCTTAACATAAGAAATCACCACTTTCTCTCGAAAATGGCATCCTTATTTCTTAATACATTCCCATCCCCTCATTCAATCTCCTCGATGATGCGGTCGAAGAGGGTGAGGACTTCGGCGAGGACTTGCAGCAGCGAGATGGTCACCTCAAAATCTCATCCAGTTTGGCGAAGATTTCGGCCTGAACAGCCTTGCAGCGGGCGAGACCTTCCAGGCCGCCTCCACGCGCCTCGAAAGAACGGTCTTTCGCTGCCCGAACGAAATTCATAATGGCATCCACATCACGCGAGAAGAACATCTTACCCTGATCCACGAGCGATTGGTCAACCGTAAGAAGATGAGTACCAGCAAAGAATGATACTGAAGGCACACCCAGACATGCAGCTTCACGAGCCATTGTGCCAGCACCAGTTAGAATAGCATCCGCATAGTAACATGCATCCAATCCATTAACAGCCTCTTTCGGAATGAAGATATTTTTGATGTCTTTAGCATAATCTTTATCGAAGTCATAGCGCGGAAGGAAGAGAATATTATAGCCATCAGCCTCCAACGCTTTCAACAACTCAGGTACGATAGACTTACGTCCTTCCACATAGTTGGCCTTGATATTCTCTGGACGAACTACCACATAACGTTCAAAAGGGAGTTGCTTCAAGAAATCTGGATTGGGGTGATAATCTGCCAAATAGAAATCCTCCTTGTATCCATTGTATTGAAACAGATTCTTATTAAAGAATTGCTTACGTAAATTCTCTGTCGGCACAACCTTTGGCCAAAAAGCAAGATCAGAGAACGGAGCATACCGCCAATTCGGAGCCTTCTCATTGTCATCAAAAGTGACCGACACTTTACCTCTCTTCCAAGAAACAATAGAAGAGGCGTCTCCACCACACGATATTTTAACATCAAAATATGGGATTGCCTTATCCAAAGCAAAAATACGCTCAACAACGCCCCACACTTTTCGTAGTTTACTTCCTCCTTTATGGTCACCAACTTCAATATATGGTTTACCTATTCTTTTTTCAAATAAGCTTTTGGTCTCAGCAAAATCACGAAGTGAGAAAATGAACTCGCAGTCATTTTCATACTTACGAATAATTGGCAACAAGAAATTTACGTGTGGCACATTTGTTAGATCAAACCAAATAACCAGTTTCTTCATATTCTTATTTTTTGATTATATTAATTATATGTTCGATTTCTGTTTCGAATAAGAATGGTGAATTAGGTATTGCCACAACCTGATTTGCCACCTCCGTATATATCGGCAACAAATCAGCATCGTAATACTTAGCCAGCATCTCGTCCTCCCATATTGGTCTTTGCCATGGATGAACATAGGACTGTGTCAGATTATTGGCTGCAATACCGGCCGCTCTCAGTTCGCGTATCACATCGCATGCCGGTCGATGGAGCGAACGCATGAGAATACGGTTCCACGTAGATTCCCCCCCCTCCGGAACCTGTTGTACGGCAAATTCCGCTGGATCTATAGCTGCGATAACACGTTTGGCATTCTCCACTCGCTTGCGATTTAGTGCATCTATGTAGTACAACGACTCTGCCAGATAATCAACATTTCCAACTCCTCGCACCACATTTCGAAATCCCCCTTCCTTGTCACGCAACCTCAATAGCAAGCTATATAGCAAGTTGATGATAGACGCTCGATAGGACGCACGTTCTTCCAACCATGTCTTAACAGTCTTATAGAATTGAACCGCGCCCCCGACATGAGCCGCATCGCCCCCGACATGAACAGTATCGACCCCGAGAATCAATCCTGCTGGTTGGTAGAGGTTTTTGAGCATCGAATAAACGGAATACTGTCCAAATGTTCCCACGTAGCGACCATTGTATTGGGCTCCCATTGCTTGCGCACAATCCTCAATAATCAAAACCTCCTTCTCAGTTCCCAATTCCCTATTCTCAATTCCCTTTTCAATCGCCTCCATATTCACTGGGCAACCGCCCAGATGAATCGCCTCTATAGCATCCACATCTGCCGGAATCTTGGTAGGGTCTATCAGCAGTGTATCAGGATTGATGTCCACCAACACCGGAGTATGTCCATTCATCACGATGGGATAGATAGCCTGGAAGCAGGTCAATGGAGAAACCGCCACACGCAACGAACCATGCTTGGCATATAGTTCACGGTAGATGAGGTTCAATCCATCACCAGCCGTAAACAAATACGTCTGCTTCCGCCCAGCCAATGCTTGCGTAAATCCCTCTCCACGCGCAAAGCTATTAATATGTCCCGGTTTATTTAGGGGTATCATCAGTATCGTTTAATAAATAGTATCGGACTAAGAATCACATACATAATGGCAGGTAACGGGTCGCGCCATGAGAATACCGCAGACTCTTTCTTTCGGCACATGGTCTTGAGGTAAGTAGAGATCTTCATTCGTCCGTGCAGCACTTCCTTCATCACTACTGCCGTATCCGTCAACCTCTCCACCCAAGCCGCATCGTTCTTACCTCTTACATCTTCGCTATTGCCTCCATTTAGATACTTAATCCACTCCCCAATGAACGAGAACCCAAGCTGATTGGTGATGGTATGCCATTTCCATGCACGGGTGTTGATTTCGAGGAACTTGTATTCCCCCTTGTCGTACATAAACTCCACTTCGCCCATTCCGGTGTAGTGAGTCTTGCGCAGAATCTCCTTGGCAGCAGCCTCTATCTCCGGGATATGCACGGTGTGACAATAGGTAGTGGAGTTGCCAAAGGTCATCGGGTTCTGGCGAATGCGGTTCACCTGAATATCCACCAGCGATTCGCCATCCACAGCAAAGGTGCCGAATGAATACAGGTCTTTCGCACCACCGGCCATAAATTCCTGTATCACCATCAGGTTTATCGGAAATCCTGCACGTTCTATTTCCTCCATTTTTGCTATCAACTCCTCTTCGTTCTTACCTCTTACTTCTTCGCTCTTCCCTATCAAATAGGCTTTCTTCCCCAGCAGTTTATGAAACGAGTACATCACAGCCGGTTTGGCTACACAGGGATAATCAATCTTACCGACAATCGCACGTACATCATCCATATTCTCCGGATAGAATGAATGGGGATGCGCAATACCATTCTGCTCGCAGAACTGATAGGTGGTGCGTTTGTTAGCAAAGAGTACCACGGTCTCGGGTGTAGGAATAGCGAGATAGAATCGCTCCTTCCATTCTTCGTAATGCTCCACCATCAGGTCGATGTAGTCATCTGAGGTCGGGAAAAGCATAACTCCCCTTCTATCTTCTATTTTTCTGTCTTCTATTCCTTCTATTTTTTCTATCAGCTCAGTCTGCGTTCTATATACAATGGTCTTATCCACTGCTCGTGACCAACGCGCCACGGAGCAACCGTCATCGGTAATGACGACAACGCGCAATCCTAGCGCCTTCACTTGCCGCGCTAATCCCAATGCCTGTATATGTCCGCCTAAAATGGCTACTGTTTGTATCATCTTGTTTTCTTTCCTATTCAATTGTTAACTCACTCCATGCGGAGCGAGAGATGGAGTTATATGTTGTTTGGATGGTCATAAATAAAAACCAATTATATAATTTGTGAAAGTACACATTCAGTAGCACTATTCAAGACTATACTCTTCAAAGAACCTGCTTCTAGCAATATTGTCCCATAAAATAGCAGAAATGCATTTTTCACATTTGCATATCACTTCACTATACTAAAGTTGCGCAAAATTCAATTTGTCTAGGAAATTTTTCTTCTATATGTTTTATAACCATCTCACATATCTCTCGATAGTCATCTTCATCCATTGGGCCTTGCTCTGTTCGCCATCCTCCATGGGACAAATCATTAATATATGTATACGACTTCTTATCATTTGGAAAGTTATTCGCTATATAAGTCTTTACACTATTCTCATCCGTTTTAATAGACTCAAACTTATCCAAAGTCTCAATTATATGACGAATTGAGTTAGCTGTTGTATGAGTTGCAGCTCCTCCTTTTCTTGCAATGCGATAAATATCTATTAGATGAGAAATATACGGCACCGAATAATTGTCCGTAAAATCATGCATTTGGCCATTTTTCAACAACACTACCTTGTCTAGGATATTATTAGACGTTAAAATACGCATGAAATCGTTATTATGTGTCAGAACCAAAATCCTTGAATGACGTGATATTTCAGGGATAATTTTTTTTATATCCCTAATTACACCACTCACAGTATAAACATAAGTAAAATCCATACTAGAAATCGGATCATCTATGACAAAGAACAACCTATCATAGTCATCCTCGCGTTCCATCTTCATGTGAGCATCCCCCAAATAATAGGCAAAAGCTATAATACTCTTTTCTCCCTCACTAAGAACATGTCGCACTCTCCCCTTTTCCAGAGACTGAGCATTAAATTTCAAAAGAAACGACTCCTCATCCAAGGTATATTTTCCCGAGAAAAAATAATCCAAAACTAATTTTATAGTCTCAGCTACTTTTTTCTTCTTACTTATTCGAATGGTTTCTCTTTTCTTTTCAATCCTTTCATCAAGTTCTTTATAGTCTATTCTGAGTTTTGTCAGTTGAGACAAACGTATACTATTTTCATCCAATAGTTTATTATACATAGACTGACATATATATCTTTTTACCTTTCTTAGTTCATCTGCTGACTTTCTAATGCTATTATTAAGCTTCTCTACTAAAGAATTATTCTCCTCACGTAGTTGTTGAATTCGCCCTATGCCTTCATATAACGCAGCCTCCAATTCGTCCGGAAAGTCAATTTTTCTCGATATATTCTTCGTTTTTTCTTGTAATAAATCAATTAGTATATCAACACTTGAGACTATATTTATACTTGTAAATTCCCGCAATTGTTTTTCTTTATAGAATGGAATATATTTAGTTTTATACTCATCAAACAATCGGCTTATCCTTAATGTCTCATGACACACCTCCTCATATTGTGTTTTCAAATTAACTAAGGTTCTTTCATAATGCTGGAAACGACGTATTGTCTGGGACTCAGAATCCTCGAGAAAACGAGTATACTTATCTATCAGTTCTAGCATTTCACGGCTTGTGCTCGTACCACAAAATGGGCATGTTGCCGTATCAATCTGAAATAATGCTAAACCTAACTCAACAAAGGGTTGTTTACTCTTTATTTTATTCTTAAATTCTTCAGAAAAAGAACTAAGCGAAAACTCTGTTCCTAGCTCTATTTTAATTTGAGTTAACACACTTAAGTCGAATTGAAACGAGCTAATAGTTGGAATAAGAGATAAGTCTTCAGGGATAGACTTTAACTTATCATAATCATCAATGCAAGCTCGCAAATTTGGACAACTAGCACTTCTTAAAGACTCACCTTCTTTTATTAAAGTATTATAATTTAGTAGGCTTTTATACTCATTTAAACGTTTTATATCTTTAATTCCATTAATTCTTTCTAAAGATGTATGGATTGACGACTCAATCTCACTCATCAACTGAGACTCTACACCTACCAATGCTTTCAACTTGGACTCATCCTCTGATAAATCAATATGAGATTTGCCCAAAATGAAACCTTCAATCGTACTCTCTTTTTCAAAATTAAGAGCTCTAATATTATCATCAACATAATCTTGATTGAACGTATGGTAGATAAAGTGCGTTGTCGATATTGTTGGCACACATCCTTTTTGAATCCTCAAATTAACATCCTCTATAGTGACACCAGTCTTAGTCACAATCTTAAACTTAAATGAACCTGTTGTTTGTCCTAGTGTCAATAACACATCGGTATCTTCCTGTCTAATCTCTGCATTAAGTTCTAATAGGCGAAACATTCTACTTAAGAACGTTTTGCCACTTCCATTTCCTGCAAAAACCCCTAAATTTAGAGACGTGGACTCTATTGTTTTATTTAAATCAACTAACGGAGCAATATTTGTACAATTAATTATTGTAGAAATCTTATCTGCCATATTATATCAATCTTTTAGTTCATTTATTTTTTTCAAGAATTCGGGAATTTACCATGATTCTTTAAGAACTCAAATGAGTCATATCCCCCAAATAGCATTGCCTTACTTTTTGCTCACGGAATACAATCCACACCAACCCACAAACTTCAGCAACAAATCATCACAATGCAGCAGAATGGAGTTTTCTGTATAGTAAAAATGGACTTACCCCTTCAAAAACTCCTTCACCCCCGTCAAATACTCGGAATCAATATCCCAAAATCTGGGATCATCAAAGAGCCAATTACCGGTGATTATTTACTCACTCTTATTTACCGCATTCTCTGCTAACTTCATTACCTGAAGATTTAGATTCGTGGCAGACTGCATATTCTGATACGCATCAAAACTCCACGTAATATATGAGTCCCACAATCCAATATGGATTTCCTCTATCAAGGACCTCAATCTCTCTGCATTTGGAGTCCCATTTTCTTGAAAATATTCAGATGAAACAACATTAAACCGGAAGGTACCAATATTTAGTTTTTCTCCCCACGTAAACTTCTCTCCCCAGTCATTCGGATACGTTACCGTTCCGTTCTGACAAGAAGATTTGCTTAAAACCTCATTGACCCACCTAGCTGCCAAACGACGTAGAACTACAATACGAGCACCTTCAGTAAAATAACGTTCCACATCTTCAAAAAAGAAGGAGTCACAATTACCGGCTTCGATTTGCTCTGCCATATCATCTAATTCAGTTATATCAATCTCCACCTTTTGTAGTTGTACCTTTTTAATATTGAAAGCACCATCCTCTGATTTTATAAATGGAATTCCCAATTTATCCAATGCTACAAGTACTGATCTCTTTTCTACCAAATTCAACGTGGAATTAAACTCCTCGTTCGCTTTCGAATAGTCTCCATGAGATTTTCCATACTTTTTTAATAATCCAATTGCCCGAAGTGCAATTTTTCTCGTCTTGAATGTTTTGCGTTCATTGAAACGCCATAGTAAAAGCGCACCTAGGAACGTTCCTATAAACGCGCCAAATATACCCGACAAAAGAATAGCTATTAACTCCATAACTTAACCTTATTAATTGTCATACAAATTTCACTCACACCATCGCCTCCACAATCTTCTTATCACCTATCATTACATCATGCACGCCTGGCTGCTTGGACTTATTGAAAGAGAAGCTGACGAGGTAGCCAGTAGTAAGGTGGTAGTAGTCAAGATAGTCAGCGAGTTGTTTTTCGCCACGCTCGTTGTAGGCGTTGCCACGCCAGTTCTTCAGTTCTATGATGTACTGATGGCCCAGATAGTCAATGATAATATCCGTGCGGGTTTCGTCACGGGTTTCGGCCTCCACATAGTAGTTGCCTACCCCATTGATAATCGGGCGAAGGTACAGCAAGAACAGGCGACGGCCCTCCTTCTCCAGGAATTCCTGCGGCTCACTGCCATAGATGTCATTGAAGTGCTCTACAAATCGTTCGAGGATGCGCTGCACATTCAGGTGCCCATCCGCAATGAATTGATTTTTATCAATACTACCCTCACGGAAGATTTGCTCGCTGCTCATCTCCACGGTAAAGAGATTGTATAGCAGAGTCTCAAAGATACGGTTTGCCAAGCGAACCGTGCCCTGATCATTGCGAATCAGCGAGAACATCTCGCCCAACTGCATATACTTCTCCATCACCATATACGGATGGTGCTCACCGCCAAAGAGAATATCCACCAGCAATTTGCGCAAGTCGGGATACTGATTGATTTTCTTGACCAGATCATCAAACAAAGTATTCCGCTCGTTGAGAAGTTCATGAACGGCATCCACAACTCCGGTTGCATCCCAAGTAAAGTTCTTCTGTTCGATCAGCTGGCATAAGCGAGAGACGAGGAATGGGTAACCGCTGGTATAATCGTAGATAGCCTGCGCCACCTACCGGCAAAACCAATGCACGTTTAGCTCCGGCCTCTTTCATCAGCGGGCAAGCCGTTTGCACAGCCTCCATGCTACCACTTATCACCACCTGTCCGGGACAATTGTAATTCGCCGGCACAACAACGCCATCCACCAGAGAACAAATCTCCTCATATCGATCCTTACCATCCTCACTCACAAGGCTTCCTATCACAGCCGCCATTGTACCGGGTTACAATTCACATGCTTTCTGCATCGCTTCCGCACGAGCTGCCACCAGACGTAAACCATCTTCGAAGGATAGCGCACCGGCAACTACCAATGCCGAGAACTCTCCCAACGAGTGTCCGGCCACACAATCCGGTTTTGGTTCACCATTCTCTATAGCACCGAGACAGGCAATAACTGAATGAAGAAATATTGCCGGCTGCGTCACTTTGGTCTGACGGAGGTCTTCATCGGTTCCGTCAAACATAATATCCGTGATGCGGAAACCAAGTATCTCATTGGCTTTCTCGAATAGTTCACGTGCCATGGCAGAGCCCTCATAGAGGTCTTTACCCATGCCTACAAATTGTGCTCCCTGTCCAGGGAAAATGTATGCTGTTTTCATCACATTCACTATTAAAAGAATAAGCCATAGTTACTCTAAGACATCCTTCTTCTCATTCGCCCTTAATTCCTGTAAATTAATGTACTTAGTACTTATATCCCAAGCCTTAAATTTATCGCACAATATAGTAGCATACTTTTCCTCGTGCGTAGACATCAACATAAAGACATCAGGAAACTCATGCCGAATTGTCTCAATAAGTCCCCACATATTCATATCATCTATCGTTTGGACTGGATCATCAATAGCGACAAACACTTTATTTGTATATAACTTGTTGATAGTAAGCATAAATGCTATTACTATTGCAGCCAATTGCCCACTACTCATTTTATATAAAACATCTACATCTTCTT
The DNA here is from genome assembly GCA_045599285.1 of Paludibacteraceae bacterium. Taxonomy (GTDB): domain Bacteria; phylum Bacteroidota; class Bacteroidia; order Bacteroidales; family Paludibacteraceae; genus Colicola. The sequence continues at coordinate 220,970 of JAZRVR010000008.1, forward strand.
TGTAATTTCCCGATACAAATAAGATTCTTTTGGTGTCATTCTTCAAGAACACTCCGCGACCAAAATGACAGTCTTGCATGATACGACCTGTGTAGATATAGAATAAAATCTCCATATCCGCAATCATTTTGTCAACATATTCTTTTTTCTGTTTTTCAACACTCTTTATTAAATCACAATAAGTTTTATATTGCGAATTCGCTTTCGAATAATATTCGCCATATTTACCTTCCTCTCGTTGCATTTCTATCAAGCGCTGAGATATTGTTTCGCGCCATAATGCAGACAAATATTGCTTTTTCTTCTCTATCTCACCAGCACTCGGGAATGGCAAATCAAATTTATCTTGTGAAAAAGCCTTATGAATGCGTAGAAGTGCCCCCATATCCAAGGTACTGTCTTCTTCACGCAATATCAAGACATCTCGCAACGACATCTCAACTTCTTCGATAGTCATTGTTGGCAAAAAACTCAACTCATACGTTTGACATACGCGCTCAAATGCCGACTTTAGTTCTGCCACATTGAGTTCGTTGTATCGTTGTACTATATTTTGATCAATACCTTGCTCATTGAACTTATTCACGACAATAGATAAAACAGTTAGAGCCTGTGACTTATATGTTTCGAATGAATCCGACAAAATTTTAGACATCTCACTAGCTTGAGCATTCAGCATCTCACCATATTGCGCAATGGCATCACGCAAAGCTCTAGTCGTATCATAGTTCTGGCCGCAAACGGGGCATTGAGAGTTAGTCCATTTATCAGCATCTTCTATTAGTTTATTGCGTCGCATACTCATGCTCGCATTAAACCGGCTCAGCTCATTTGTCCTATTATAAATATCTGCGATTTTTGAATACGAAACATTCAAAGCATCAAGTGCTTCCTTACCTACCAAGGCTAAATATTCTTCCGATAGGTTTAACTTGCAATCCGGAGTATGATCAATCGTCCATTTCTTTACAATGTCATAAACTTGACTATAGAATAATTTTGCTTTTTGGATTTCTCGCTCCTTATTTTGATTGACGATATAAAAACACAAATCAGAAAAGAACGCATCTTCTAACACCTCACGAACCCATTTATTATGCAAATGGATTTTTAGTTCCGACTTATTCTGTACATAATAAGACAATTGATACAATGTGCCGCCATCTGACAATAACGCATCATATTCGGCCTCAGACAGAGAGGGCGTTTCCTTGTCCCAATTGAGTGCTAGTCTCGTAAATAACTGTTGGTATGGAACCCGTTCAGCAGCATCTCCTTTTTTCTTTTCCGTATAGCGCAGTATCTGTTTATTTAATTCTTCCCGTTTTGTCTTATAATCCTCCCTCAGTTTTTTATATACCTCCCTTATCTTCTTAGCAGCATCCAACTTTTCGTCAAAATCAGCTGTACCAAATAAAGTTTGTAGCTGTTTGATACGATCGCCTTCGCTCTGCCTTAAGAAATCTAACGATTCATCTTGGCTAAGATAATGCAAGAAGCCATATTTATCCGAGAATATTGTCTGCAAAGCAGACACTTCTCGTATACTATTCTTATCAGTGCCATCTACCGGAAGCCATTTACCCGGCTCACACTCATACTCTAAAACGTTGAATGGTTCAAACGATATCGGATTAGTCAATCTGTCAGGAGAAGCTTTTCTACGTATCGAATATAATTGCCCCTCGTATGTCAACTCAGCCTGCACGCACACATCTCCCTTAGTACGGTCACTCACCAGCGGCAATGCATACTCATTGTCCAACGATAACCTATTGTTGTGCAATTCTCTTTGATAATACTGATAGCGTTCTATCCTACCGGTAAAGAGCAACTCCAATGCATCAAACAGAGTGGTTTTTCCATAGCCATTCTTTCCACCTAACACTGCAACCTGAGATTGAAGATTTACCGTCAAATCATCAATCCCCTTAAAGTTATGGATACGGATACTATTTATACGAAAATTAAACATAGCGTCCAAATCAATTATTATTTGATTCTATTTGTTTCTTCAGTTTCGCCATCAGAAGTTCTGCATCTAAATCGTTCTTTTTTAGATTTTCAATGAAACCTATAGCCACCCTTTCTTCTTCACTTGGGTTGAACTTATTATCCGTATCACAAATTTTAATGCATGAGTCCAACGAAATCATGGGCATCTTGTGTACAATGGAATACAACAATTGATACCCCGAATTCTCACCATTGTTCTTTAGGCATTCAAAAACAGACTTATCCAATGCCAATTCTTCGAGCGTTTTGCCATCTTTGAGCAAATCCATTAATTGCTCCAATGCTTTTTGATTATAGCATAGTACATATTTTTTAAAGAAAAACGGATCATTCTCGATTGCAATAATAGCCTCATTCGTTAGACTAATAGCGTCCATATTCACCAAAACAAGCATGGAGGCATCTTTTTCCTGCCCAGCCTCCCATTGGTGTTTACGGAATAAATAATATGCCTCACCTTGCTTACTATTTAACAAATCCTCAACATACTCCTGAACAATCCAAAAATCAGATTTAGAATTATGACCATATATACATAATCCCTCAAAAATTTTACACTTTGAATACCCTGCCTGCGCAAATACGTTTTGTACTATATCTTCAATAGTTTCCATGATTCAAATCGTTAATTGACATAATTCCAATCTTTTTCTCTGCGAATATACTGTCCTTCGGTTCTTGAAAGGTTGCAAATTGATTGACAACTTTGTGAATATCATCAACTTGCTGCGAAACCTTTCCTACAAACCAATCATACTTCCTTAACGAAGAGTTATTAGGTGAATTTCTCATGATTTCTATCACGATATTCCATAAGTCCTGTTCATCATTGGCCACAATCGAACTTGCAGACTCATATTGCTCATTCTCATGCCAGTCTAACAGAGAAGACGGGATTGCGGAAACATCAAATAAAACTCGCAAAAGAGGTCTGTTGGTACTATTAGAGATTAAATTTGAGATAGAAGATAAATCACCCTCATAAGAATATTGTGGGTGAACCCTATGGAACACATCCCTTGCGACTGCATTATCCAATTCTCCGATAGTTTTCACCAACAAATCATATCGATTAGAATTAACCGGATGGCCTATCATTACACAATCTTCCGCATACTTTTCCAGTTGCAACAAAAGCTGTGTTTTTATAAATACGCCTATTGATTGAGTATCAAAAAGGGCATCATCAAACAAACAATCCCAAACTTTTTGAAAACTCAAACGTTTATCTTTAGCGATAATCCACAACTTCTCTGACGATTTTTTCTCATAGCGTTCATGATATTCTCCTTGAATACATACGACAAATTCATCCACTAAACCTATTAAGCGACACACAACCACATCACCGGAGTTTACTATGGTTCCTGCTCCTATCTCTGCGACCTTGTTCTTAATACCGTCCAATAGCTCCGCCTGTTTACATACCATTGACTGAATATTTGAGGTCGAGTTCTTGGGGGGATTATTGGTATGAAGGTAGAGATTCACATTTTGAGCACATTCTTTAGACTGCTTATATTCATCTCGCTTAACAATCATCTTATTGCATTCCTCCGTAAAATCCTGAGGAGTTGCGTAGCATTTGCATTGATGCAAACTTACAATTTTATCGTTTTCGTCATGAACAGAAAAATCCTCAAAAGCATCCAAACATAGCGAGTAATTAATGTATTTTTCCTTGTCTTCTTTTAAGAGCGTCAACGCATGGCACACCGCGACTAGTCCTTGGTAAATAAAACCAGACCAAGAACCAATTGCAGAATTATTCACTTCACTATGCTTGTCTTCTTGCGCCATACTTCAATCACAAAACATTTATCCTATAGTTTAGCAACTGCAATTTCATATCAATGCACTCTTGATAAGTTGCAGCCCTCTCATAGGAATTTTTGTATGCTATCAGATCTTCTTTTGCCATGCGAGAAATAAACGACACAAATTGCCCATACATCTGAAAACGAAACGCGACTAATGTGCAACAATTCAAGTTTAGCACCTTTATCGTATCGTACGCATCTTTAATAATTCCCGATAGAGATGCCTCATTCGCCACATAATCGCCCCACCTCAAATACTTACCATTGGGTATAATCTCGCCTAAACTATTATAGCGGAAGTATTTCGAGCAATCCGTTTGCTGAATCAAATTCGGTATAATTTCGTTATCTTTTGCCTCTCCACAATGTTGAAGATACTTCATGCGACCACCATTGCCACGAGAGTCAATACAACAAGCATAGATATTGTCATAAGCCATCTGCAAAGCAACACTTTTCGGATCATTTTGTCTATTCTCCGGATATAGATGTTCGTTATGGCAACCATCTTGCGGTTCTCCTTGAAAATGATTTACCCTACGCTGGCAATAGCAACAAATTTCATGTTGTTCAGCACGAAGCACATCATTTAGTTTCTCCTTATATGGAAACAAATCGTACAATATAGGCAGTCCCGCCCTCTGCTGAGCAGCCTTCCACTGCGACATAAATTGAGGTTCTCCCCCTTTACGAATAAACCTCATATACTATGCTATAAAAAAAGACAACATCATATCAGCGCGCTTCAGCTCTGCATGATTAGCGCCCAATGCATCTTCTAACTGCCTTCTTATCTGTAGCGCCTCATCGTCCATGCCTCGACCATTTTCTATCATCAGCAGGTAGTTCTGCAGGTAGTTTTTATTCTCCGCTGACATACTATCAACACCCATTACATTTAAAACAGAATTTGCATCCTGACCATAAAGAATCGGAAAATCGTATGCTGCGCCATCCGATACACTATAGATACGACAATCATCAGCAGCCCCCACGACAAGTGGAGCATGAGTAGTCACAACAAACTGCAGTTCAGGGAATGCCAATCGCAAGTCTCGAATAATTGTCCGTTGCCAAGAGGGATGCAAGTGCAAATCTATCTCATCAACAAGAACCACGCCGGAAGTCTTTTTAGCAGCCTCTATACCCAAATGCGGATTTAGCAAATAACAACGGTAAGCAATCTCCATCACCATAGCCAAAGTACAACGTACTCCATCCGAAAGCAAATGAAACGGGATGCGCGAACCATCCTCATAACCGATAATAAGCTCATCTTTTTTTAGCAAATATTGCAAGGATGCACACTTAACACATGACGTCACCGCCTCATTCACAACCTTTAGCAACTCAGACTCTGTTTCGGTCTGGATTTGATCTAAAGTCTCCGTCCTATACAAATTCAAGAAGAATTTAATATTGGTTGTCTGATCCAAGGCATTATAATAGCCTCTCAATCGACTACCATTGGGTTCTATTTTCACATCACGTCTTTCCTTCTTATATCGGTCTGTAGAGAAATACGCCACCAATGGTAAATCAACCGGCATCCCCTCACGAATTGCTTGTTGAAGTTTGCGTGAAAAGGATAACATCTCTTTCGCATCTTTATATAAAGTTTTTCCTCCACGTGTCTCCACTGCGCGAGTCCAATCAATTTTTTTCTCTACAGGAAGAAGAACGGAATCACATACGGTAGCTTTAGCATTTACTATAGTAGGAAACTGCTGCTCTAGATTAAGCAGGCGAATATCATCATTCACAATACCCGGACTTTCTATTCGATCCTCGTACTTGTCCAATCCGAGATATAATGAGCCAATCGCCACTCTCAAGGCCTCTAACAAAGAAGTCTTACCGGTACCATTCACACCCAACAAAATATTCATTTTAGGGTGCAATGTCAAAGTTAATTTTTCAAAGCACTTAAAGTTCTCTATTGTCAGTGATGATAATGTCATAAATACATAGTTTATTTTTTCACGCCGCAAAGTTACAAAAAATTTTGCAAATACGCAAATTTATTTAAATAAATTCATAAAATATCTGTAAAATGCTCAAAAAAGCACCACTTTCTTTCGAAAATGGTGCCCAAAAGACTAAAATTTCCAACTATCCGATTACTTTCCCTCATCCAACTTATTTACACAACGTTCTAGCATATCGTCCAGATATTGCAAACTATGAACATATTGATCATGCGAAAGATTTTTAATGATATTTTCCAGCAATCTCAGATTTTTTTCGCGCACATCCTTCGTAAGGATAAATTTCAACAAATTGCAATCAAACAAGCGATTAATATCAATATTCATGCTTCTTAGTTGTCTGATTAATTCGAACTGCGATTCTTGGCCGCGAGTAACAAAAAAGATATAACGTTTATCATTTTCGACCATATCCTTTCGGCATTGTTGTTTGAAGAAATCCTCAAAATAGTAATAGTCTTGCCTACCCAACGAATGACCAAAAAAAATTACCAACTTTGAGCGTTGCAATGCATACCGAAGATTAACCGAACTATAAGATGGATTTGACGTTTTATAGAGATACTCAAATTCATAATTAATCTCGTTGGCATCCGATACCACCAATATAATATCCGAGCGACAATTGCCATGTACATGAAAAATCGGAACAGAATTTTCGAAACCTGCTTTTGCAAATATCCACGACATGTTCGTATAGTTGAAACTATATATACTGTTCAGCAGAGTTGTTCGTTTAAACATCTTTACCAGTTGGCAAGCGAACGAATTTTCGTCAATAGGCTCTTTTTCCTGCTTTCGAATATAATTACGAAGAGCCACACATAGTGCCTCGTACGCAACTCGTTCTGCCCGTAAGAACTCTTGATTTATGCCGCTAACATTATGGCCATAGGTTTCTAAAGCATCCTCTATATTATTCCAATTAGAGGGGCATTGGCTATCCACGTGCTGAACCAAAGTCGTATTAGCCAGATTCTTTTTAGGGAATGGCCAATCCAAACTTTCGTAAAAGTCCTTGTAAGTGGTCTTCAATCCCAAATCAAGATCGAAACCATTTCCTATTATTAATGTTATTTCGTTTGGACTCTTCATCTAATAAAGCACATTATAAATCACTCATGCATCTACATATTCCTTAATCTTTAGTCCTCAATTCTCCATATATCTCCATCACATCCTCACTTCTGATTTTTCCACCACTTCAAGAACGGCTCCAATGTGCGCTCGTTGTAGGGGACAAAGGTTTTGGCGTGGCCGATGAGGATGACATCTACATGATCTTTGCCGGCACTTCTGCGCATAATATTCTTCATCATGCGTTTCAGGCCGCGACTGTTGACCTGATTGAAGTCCATCTTTAGCGGACTGAGTCGGAAGAACGACTTGAGGGAAAGTTTGCGATTATCATTCTTATCCGCAATCCTTAGCCCTATTCCCTCATTCCTTAGTCCTTACTCACTACTCCTATATCCTCAATCCTGCGTATATCTCCACCAGTTTTTCGGCGACGAGGGGGTTGGTGAGGGCGGAGCGGATGATGAGGTCACGGCCGGTGGTGCGCTTACCAAAGGCGAGGGCCTTGGCGAGCAACTCCGCTAACTCCCTAGGTTCCCTACTCTTTGCCACGTAGCAGCCCGGAAGAAGGGAGAGGTGAGAAGACGTTTCGTTATTGTCGAGAGGTGAGAGACGTTCGGCGACGTCACCGACATCAGTGGAGACGATAGGAAGGCCGCAGGCCATGGCTTCCTTAACGACTTGGGGGGAGCCTTCGGTCTTGCTGGTCATGAGGAAAGCATCGCAAGCGTACATGAGGGCGTTCACCTCATCACGATTGTAGCCCTTCAGTTCTACTAACTGAACTGGGACGCTAGCGCATGGCATTAAAGAAAATATTGTGTTTGCACCAATATTGGAGGACGCAGTATTGACATCTGCCTGGTGATTGAGGATGGAAGTAACTGCTTTGGCTAATTCCGGATCTTTGACGGCATTGTTGAAGGCACCGGCGAAGAGGACATGGTGTTTGTCCGGTTCAAGGATGTGTGACATGTCCGGCAGTTCTTCCACCGGTTTGGGAAGATTGATGCCGCAAGGGATTAGGGAGCTCTTGCGAGCGTTTGCTGAATGCTTATTGCTTAATGCAATGTTCATTGTGCGCTGGGAGACGAAGATATTCCATGCTGCGAGGCGCATGGCAATCTTGGAGAGGCGCAAGTTTTTAGGGAGGTTGATATCGCTACCGTGATAGGTGATGACAACCGGAACCAGGCGCTGGAGGCAGCACATGAGGCCGGATAGGCCAAAGTGTGCGTGAACGATATCGATATGTTTCTCCCGAATCACTTTTCGCAATTCCGGAACCGACTGCAGATAGCCACGAATGCCCTTGCGTGTCACACCATAGTATTCGATTTCGCATCCAGCAGCACGCAAGGCATCTGCTTGCTCCACGATGAATGGCGCAAACTTCCCGGCATGGCTATTTAGTGATCCTACGATTAGTATTTTCATCGTTATTTAGTGTTAGTGATAGTACAATTTCAGTCAAATAAATCTGACAAATCACTTTTCAAGAATGTCTCGATAGGAAGTCCACTCTCTCCGACAATCAAGGATTTATATGGATGAAAATATTTCTACAGCCCACACACCATCTGCAGCATAATGCAGCCATGGTTCAACAATTATCTGATAATGAGACCTTTCCATAATCACCTACATATTTACTCAATGGATTGTGTAATTTTACTCAACAGATTTAGTATTTTTGTTTTCAGTTGCAAAATTACACAAAATTTCTGACATTCGCAAGAAAAATCTCTCATTTATGTCAGTTTTCTTTATTTTTTTCTGCAAAAATGCTACATTTTCAAAGAAAAAAAACTGAAGGCTATTGATGATAGACGGTTGTAATGGCTATTGTACGATCCAACAATCAGTATACGCATAGATTTACATATTTATTTTCGATAACGAATCACACGAGCGGGATTGCCGCCAACGATGGCATAATCCGGCACATCATGGGTTACGACTGCTCCAGTAGCGATATATACAAGCAAGCGTAACGACCATTTACCCACTATTGGCACGTTGGATTTCGGCAAATGACGAGCAAAGCCATAATAGAGAATTAATGCAAAATTTCGTTTCATCGCAATTTACGTTTTAGTGTGCCATACAGGCGGAAAACGAATAACATCATGTTCGTACCCAACCAACGCTGTACATGCTGTGCACGCTGTGCCTTGGGAGAAGCAGCATAGCGCAGCAAGGTATTATGTGCAAGCAATATTGTGCGCATCTCGGCAACATCGGTATCAGCCACCATACCACTGGCGTATAGGCAACTGACATACAGGTTGGCCATATATGCCATGATGGTATCAGCACAACGCATCTTGCCACCGGATTGCACATAGGCTGCCTGCCATGTACGGAACATCTGGTCGTAGCAGCGTAGATTACGAATGGTATAGGTGGTGGTGATACTACCCTCACGATGGTAATAACCATAGAGGTCTATATTGAGTGCCGATACACTATCCACGTGTTGCCATAGGCGCATGCTCCAATCTACATCTTCGCTGAGCATTCCTACGGGGAAGAACAGGTCATTTTCGATCAATAATGTGCGACGAACCAATTGGAAGCAAGCGCTCATATTAAATCGCTGGGTAACTACCAAATGCCGGAATACCTCTTCGGCAGAATGGGTACTGATAAATTCCGTATCGTAATCACATTCATGGTTTTCACGATTGGGATAGATATCCACTCGTTTGAATAGCATGACGTCGGTTGGCCGTGATGCCAATGCTGCCAACATGCGGCTAATACCGTCGGGCAGCAGCCATTGGTCATCGCTATCCAGGAAGGCGACATACTCGCCACGTGCTATACGCAATCCTGCATTGCGCGCTGCGGAGAGTCCACCATTCAATTGATGAACGACGCGCACCATAGGATACGCCCCAGCATACTGATCGCAGATAGCGGGACAGGTATCAGGACTACCATCATCTACGAGTATAACCTCCAGCCAGTCGGCGCCTGCCGAAGCAGGAGTCTGCTGTATGAGCACACTATCCACGCATCGGCGCAGGTACTGCTCTACCCGATAAACTGGTATGATGATTGAGAGGAGTGTCATAATCGTGCAGTAGATTTTGAGAACAACAATCGGAATGGATTCGTACGCACAATAGGCATCGACTGCTGCATACCACCACTATTGATATATAGAATAGCGAATACCACAGCCACCATAAATGCGGGGGTACGAAAAAGAAGACCTGAGTACATGAAATAGTCGTACATAGCGATTAGCAGCAACGCTACACGATACCGCCTATCATGGCATAAGCAGAATGGCAAGAAACAGAATAGAATTGTTGCTAATATACCGGCAATGCCGCTTGTGACATAGCTTTGGAATAGTCCGGTAGCAGATCCTTTGTGATTGATGCGGATGGTGAGAGGTAATTTGTCGAACATAGCATAATCAACACCATACATATTAGTGTAGCCCATACCCCACCAGTCCTGCGAGGAGATGCTATGGGAACCAAAGAATAGTTTGAATAGCGCCACTGTAGCACCACCTCGTCCCTCGGCTGTAATCTTATTTCCTGCACGAAAAACGCCATTCTGCATATTCATTTGCTCAGTAGCAAAGAGAGCATCACGCTGTCCCTCCAGTCCTTCACGACCAAACTGGTATTGCTCTGCATAGTTCCATGCATATTCCCAATCAAAGCTACCCCAGACTTTGTTTTCTGGATTGAGAGATGGAGTCAAACGAATACCTGCATACAATAACAAAGGGACCGCTGCTACAGTCACCACCATATATTTCGAGATTCGTATTCCCTTTACATAAACGAGAAACATAGCTACGACCAGCGGCAAGATGGCTATAACAGCTCGTTTTCCCGATGCAAAACCCGTGAACAACAACCCAAACACATATAGCCAGTCCAAGCGTTGCAAATCTCCACGGCGATAGATCCATAAGACAACAAAACCGATGATAGGAAGCATAGTTGCCTGACCACCACTGGCAACAACTAACGTTCCCACCATAGATTCTATAGGATGAGGGAAAATAGCATATCGAACCACTGCCAACACTATCTGTATAGAGATAATCTGCATCAATAGACGCAATAAAGTCTCTCGCTGACCACGCACAAAAATAGCCTCCTTCAGCACAAAAAACATTAGATACGTCTCTGCATAGCGTGAATATTGTGAGAAGATAGTCGTGAATGTATCATTGCCCACTATAACTACGGACGCAAAGAATATGGCTGAAAAGATTACAAAAGCGATTGTCAGTAGTGCATCACCCGTTTGGCGATGCACACGATAAGCACGATATCTCATATAGCATGCCAGCACTAAAAACAGAGTACCTAGCTTGTAAAAATCTTGTACATTTTTTCCATAGAAGTCAAATATGCGAGGAAACCAGAGGAAAATGAGTGTTGTATTCAGCAGATTCTTGTAGTTTCTATCCTTCCATAGCATCCACGCAAAAAACGTCACACATAGGTATTGTGTGACATACTGAAAGCCGAGTGGCAAATTATATAGAAGATGCTGCTGCATACATAACTACTTGAGAATATTAGTTTTCCAAACTTTAATTTTATGAATCCAATAGCCTACATATTGTTTCCATAACGGAGTCCAACTCAGATTCCAAAGATGAATGGCATATGTATTGCACGTAGCATACCGCAAAAAAGAGTGCTCTAATCGATTCTCATAAGGGAATGGGTAGAAGTAATCATAGGGATAAATGGTTACTTCATCACACGAGCGGATGATAGGAGTAATCAGGCGCGGCACTATCAACGTCTCTATCGTATCATCGCTATATACCAATTCGTCATAACGCTCCAATATTCGTTTTGTCACAGCCCCGAGGGCGCAAGCCCCGAGGGCGCCACAACTGACGGCACGACCATCATTATTGCTGGTCGAATCGTCAGTTGAACCGCTATCCGCGGTCTCATAAGCCGTGAAAAAGTCATTCTCCAGCAAATCATCAAATCGACGGATTACATACATGTCGGTGTCAAGATAGATGCCACCATACTGATGCAATGCCCAAAAGCGCACATAATCTGCCACAAAGGCATATTTACCCGCTGCATAGGCACTGGCGACATACGGATGCTCCATAGGACTATTACTCTCGTTCCAGAGCATAAACTCATAGTCCGGCATCACCTTATGCCAGGTCTCCATGCATCGCCGCACCGTACGAGAATACGGTTTGGGTCCAAACCAACAATAATGAATTATCTTAGGTATCATATCCGTTTTCTGATGTATCGTACACAGCGGTGAGCAAGGTGCCAAAGGTGCATGAGGTGCTGCTGCGTGGCTGACAAGTAACGATCCAAGACTTGTTGGCGCTCGCGAGCACAAAGCGCAGGCTCGTGGTAGCTGATGCCATCATTGCCAAAATACGCCACATCCACGTCCCGATAGTCCAACGTCACCTCCCTATGATAGCCCATTACGCGCAGAAACCACTCCCAATCCGCCACAATCCGTAGCGAGGCATCATACCCGCCATATTGGTCAAACAACCGGCGGCGAATGAAGGAGGCCTGGTGCTTCATGCAACTATGGTAAAGATCCAAAAACGTGGGATGCTCCACGCCACGGCAATGCTCCACGGCATGCCCCGCGGCATCCACCACAATCTCGTTGCCATACACAATATCCGCCGTGGCAGACTGCATCATTCGCGAAAGCACATCGTCCGACACCAACACATCACCGGCATTCAGGAAATAGCAATATTCGCCCGTAGCCATGCCGATGCCTTTGTTCTGCGCGTCATAGACGCCACCATCGGGTTCGGAGACCCAACGCAATGGTAACGGATACGTATCCTGCTGCGTCTGCAGATAAGCCACCGTACCATCTGTACTGCCGCCATCCACCACCACCTGCTCCACGGCAATATCCGCCTCGCAGAGAGATGATACCTGCCGAACAACAGAGTCCATCGTGCGCCTCAGGCCCGACAGATTATTGTATGTGATGGTGATGATAGTTAGTTGGTACATATGCGTGCACAGCAATTCGGCTACAAAGGTACAACAAATTTATGACATATGCAAGGGAAAAGAAAAAAAAAGAAATAAAAACCCCACCCAGCCTCCCCACAGGGGGAGGGAAATGGTAATAAGTATAAACAGGTAAGGGTTAAGGAAGGGTTAAGGAAGGGTTAAGGAAGGGCTAAGGGAAGTATCGATAGAACATCGACAATCCTACGGTCATCCTATGGTCATCCTATGGTCATCCTATGGTCATCCTATGGTCATCTTATGGTCATCCTACGGTGGAAGACACATAAAACACAGAAAGAAAATATACAATAGCGATAGAAACGCTGCGCACCAAAGAGAGGAAGATAGGAAGAGAGGAAATAGGAAATAGGAAATAGGGAGATAGGGAAATAGGAAATAGGAAATAGGGAGAAAGGGAGATAGGAAGATAGGAAGATAGGAAATAGGGAAATAGGGAAATAGGGAAATAGGGAAATAGGGAAATAGGGAAATAGGGAAATAGGGAAATAGGGAAATAGGGAAATAGGGAAATAGGGAGATAGGGAGATAGGGAGATAGGGAAAAGACAAAGGACCTAAGATATGAGGATGAAAAAAATTAGGGACAGGATTTGCACATGTCAAAAAAAAATCGTATCTTTGCAGCCCAATTCGATTAGTATATGGCTAAGTTTACACATCTGCACGTTCACTCGCACTACTCGGTACTGGATGGCATGTCCAAGGTTCCGGATCTGGTGGATAAATGTTTGCGCACCGGCATGCCCGCCATCGCCCTTACCGACCATGGTAACATGTACGGTATCAAAGAATTACTGGATTACTGCAAGGGCGTGAACAAGAAGAATAAAGAGAAATGGAATGCCTCTCAGGCAGAGTTGCCGGAGGAGGAGCGCAAGCCGTTTGTTCCCTTCGTCCCCATCGTGGGCACGGAGAGTTATTGCGCGCGTCGCGGTCGTCACAGTATGACGGACGAAAAGGGCAGCAACGGGGAGGGACGCCAGTACATCATCGACCGTAGCGGATGGCATATCATCCTGCTGGCCAAGAACATGGTGGGGTATCACAACCTGTGTAAGATAGTCAGCGCCGGATTCATGGAGGACGCCTACTTCTACAGTCCGCGTATCGATAAGGAGTTGCTGGAGGCCTACCACGAGGGTATCATCTGCTGCTCGGCGTGCCTTGGTGGCGAGTTGCCGCAACTCATCATGGCAGCACAGGCGGCACATCCCGAGAATCCCGACTACAGCGAGGTGGAACAGAGCATCGAGTGGTTCAAATCCATCTTCGGCGACGACTACTACATCGAACTCCAGCGTCACCAGACCGACAAGCCTGGTGGTGATCAGAATGTGTTTCAACGCCAGCGCGAGGTCAATCCCGTGCTCATCGACCTGGCACACAAGCATGGCGTGAAGTTGATTGCGACGAACGATGTCCACTTTGTGGAGGAGGAGCACGCCGAGGCACACGATCGACTGATTTGTATCTCCACAGGCGTATTTCTGGACGACGTGAAGCGTATGCACTACACCAAGCAGGAGTGGCTCAAGACCCCCGACGAAATGGCGGCCATCTTTGCCGATGTGCCGGAGGCGCTCACCAACACGCAGGAGATAGTAGATAAGATAGAGATTTACGACATCGACCACGACCCTATCATGCCACTCTTCCCCATTCCGGAGGAGTTCGGCACCGAGGCTCAGTGGCGCGATCGTCTCACGCCCGAGCAACTATACACCGAGTTCACGACCGACGAGAACGGACAGAATCCCCTACCCGAGTCCGATGGACAAAAGAAAATCAAGAAACTGGGCGGCTACGACCGCCTGTACCGCATCAAGTTTGAGGCCGACTACCTCGCCAAACTGACGTGGGAGGGCGCGATGCGTCGCTACCCCGACCTCAAGGAGGAGATTGACCGCATAGGCGACAGCGGCCTGTACCAGATTGGTTGGGACAGCAGCGTGCTGAGCGACCACAGCAAGACCATTGTGGATCGTATCAAGTTTGAGCTGCACGTGATGAAGACGATGGGATTCCCCGGGTACTTCCTCATCGTGATGGACTTTATCCGTGGTGCCCGTGAAGAACTGGGCGTGAGCGTAGGTCCCGGACGTGGTTCGGCTGCCGGTTCGGTAGTAGCTTACTGCCTGCATATCACGGACTTGGACCCGTTGACATACGACCTGCTGTTTGAGCGTTTCCTCAATCCGGACCGTATCTCGCTGCCCGATATCGATACCGACTTCGACGATGCCGGACGCGGACGCGTGCTCGACTGGGTGAGCGATAAATACGGTCACACCCACGTGGCGCACATTATCACCTACGGCACCATGGCAACCAAGTCCGCCATCGCCGACGTAGGACGTGTACAACGCATCCCACTCAGCCGCGTCAACGAGATCAAGTCCTACATCCCCGATGCCTTTTCCGACAGCCTGAAGGACGAGAAGGGCAAAGTTCCCAAGGTGAATCTGAAGAACTGCTACAAGTACGTAGATGAGTTGCGCGAGATGCTCAATGGCGACGAGCCTGCCGTTCGCGACATGCTGATCTACGCGCAGCAACTGGAGGACACCATCCGTCAGGTGGGCATACACGCCTGTGGCGTGATCATCGGAGCCGACGACCTGACGAAGTTCGCCCCCCTCAGTAGCGTGGAGGATAAGGATACCAAGAAGCGCGTGCTCGTGACCGAATATGATGGCCACGTGATTGAGAGCGTGGGACTGATCAAGATGGACTTTTTGGGTCTAAAGACCCTGACCATCATCAAGGAGTGTCTGCGTCAGATTCAGCGCGCCAAGGGCGAGGAGGTGGATATCGACCACATTCCGCTGGACGACGAACTGACATACAAACTATTCTCGGAGGGCAAGACGGTGGCGGTCTTCCAGTTCGAGTCTGCCGGCATGCAGAAGTACCTTCGCGAGCTTCAGCCGAACGTCATCACCGACCTCATCGCCATGAACGCCCTCTACCGCCCGGGACCGCTGGAATACATCCCGACCTTCATCCGCCGAAAGAAAGGGTTGGAACCCATCTCGTACGACATCCCCTGCATGGAGAAGTACCTCAAGGACACCTATGGTGTCACGGTCTATCAGGAGCAGGTGATGCTGCTCAGCCGCCAATTAGCCGATTTCACCCGTGGTGAGAGCGACGCCCTACGTAAGGCGATGGGTAAGAAAAAGAAAGACATCGTAGATGCTATGAAGCCGAAGTTCATCGCCGGAGGCGAAAAGAACGGCCACGACCCGAAGATTCTGGAGAAGATTTGGAAGGACTGGGAAGCATTTGCCTCGTACGCGTTCAATAAATCGCACGCCGCGTGCTACGCGTGGGTGGCATACCAGACCGGCTACCTCAAGGCGCACTACCCTGCCGAGTACATGGCGGCCAACCTGACCGTAGCCAAGGACGATATCACCACCGTCACCAAGTACATGGACGAGTGTCGAGACCTGAAAATCTCGGTGCTGGAGCCGGATGTCAACGAGTCGGATCTCAACTTCACCGTCAATCACAACGGCGCTATCCGATTTGGTTTGGGTGGCATCAAGGGCGTGGGTGAGGCCGCCGTAGAAGCCATCATTCGCGAGCGCGAGCGGGGTGGCAAATATACCAGCATATACGATTTTCTGGAGCGCGTCAACCTGACGGCATGCAACCGCAAGACTATCGAGAACCTCGCCAAGGCAGGTGCCTTCGACTGCTTTGAGGGCATCTACCGCGAGCAGATCATCGACCCTGCGGGTCTGGACACCCTCATGCGCTATGGCAATAAGTATCAGCAGGATAAGCAGGAGCAGCAGGTTACGCTCTTTGGCGACTGCGGCATGGGCGTGGAGATACAGAAGCCCGAACTGCCGCACGTGCCGCGCCTATCCGCCATCGAGCGCCTGAATACCGAGAAGGAACTGATCGGCATCTACCTAAGCGCGCACCCGCTGGACGAGTACGAGTTTGAGGTGCGCGACCTGTGCAACATCACCACGACCGACCTGACCTGGTGGGAGAGCCACCAGAAGACCCACGAGGTAGTGAGTCGCGACGGACGCAAATCCACCCAGCGCCGCATCTGTCTGCGTGATTGGGAGGGCGTGCAGACCGAGAATCCCGATGCCGCCGAGGGCGAGCCAACCATCATCGACGAGCACGAGCGACTGAAGAATTTCATCGAGCAATACCGCAATACGCCGATGCACCTGGGTGGCATCGTCACCAGCGCCGAGGAGGCGGTCTCCAGCAGAGGTTTTCCCTATGGGAAATACACCATCGAAGACTATAGCGGCAGTTATCAGCTTGCCCTCTTCGGCGATAGTTACAAAGCCAACGCCTCCATGCTCAAGCAGGATATGTACGTCTATATCACCGCCAGCCTGCAGCAGCGCGGCGCCGGACGACAGTGGTACAAGGAGAAGAACATCGACGAGGCAGAATGGGAGATGAACGTCCAGAACGTGGACGTACTGTCCAACGCTCAGCAGAGGGGTATCAGCACCCTCACCCTGCGCATCCCTATCGAGCAACTGGATAGCGAGATGATTGAGGACATACAGACCGTCACCGCCAAGCATAGCGGTGATATCAGACTCCGCATCGTCATTTTCGACGAGAGCAAACGCAATACCATCAGTTTCACCTCGCAGAACCGATCCGTACGCATCGACCGCGAGCTCTACCACTGGTTGCGCCTGCAGCAGCTGGAGGGCAAACTCACACACGAAGTCAGCTAAACTATGACCTACACAGAGGCTATCACATACCTGTACGAGTCGCAACCCGCCTTTCATCTGGTGGGGGCAGCGGCCTACAAGCCCGGGCTGGACAATACCTACCGGCTCATGGCGCACCTGGGTAATCCCCACGAGCGCCTGCGTTGCATACACATAGCCGGCACCAATGGCAAGGGCTCCACATCGCACCTCATAGCGTCCTCGCTGCAGGCTGCCGGCATGCGCGTGGGGCTATACACCTCGCCTCACCTGGTGGACTACCGCGAGCGTATTCGCATCAGCGGACAGATGATCCCCGAGCAGCAGGTGGCCGACTTTGTGGCGCAGCACCGAGACTTCCTGGACGAAGTGCGACCATCGTTCTTCGAGACCACGATGGCGATGGCGATGGACTATTTTGCACGCGAGCAGGTAGATATAGCCGTCATTGAGGTGGGGCTGGGCGGACGCCTTGATAGCACCAATATCATCACCCCTATCCTATCCGTCATCACCAATATCGGTATGGATCATACCGAGTTTCTGGGCACAACCCTGCCTGCCATAGCCGGTGAGAAATCCGGTATCATCAAGGCTCACGTGCCCTGCATCATCGGCGAGACGCAGCCAGAGACGGCGCCCGTCTTCATCGCCCGCGCTGAGGAGGTGCAGGCACCTATCTTCTTTGCTGATCAGCAGCCGCCTCACCCTATCCCTTATTGCCAACTGCAGGGCAACTACCAGCAGCACAATACCCAGAGCGCCTACACGGCGCTGCACACCCTGGACATCAGCGACGACGCAATCCGCGAGGGTTTTGCCCACGTGTGTGACACCACCGGACTGCGCGGCAGATGGGAGGTCATTGCCCACAGCCCCATGACCATCTGCGACACGGGGCACAACAGCCACGGCATACGATATGTGGCGGAGCAGCTCAGCACAATGATAGCCGACGGGCGGCACGTGCATATCGTCTTTGGCATGGTCAGCGACAAAGACGTGGAGGTCGTCCTCCACATGCTGCCACAGCAGGCTATCTACTATTTCACCCAGGCGCAGACACACCGCGCCATCCCTGCCGACACCCTCGCTGCTATGGCAGCACAGGTCGGACTGATAGGCAGCAGCCACCCTACCGTTGCCGACGCGATACATTCGGCACAGCATCATGCCACCCCGCAGGATGTCATCTACATCGGGGGCAGCAATTACGTAGTGGGCGAGGCTCTCACGCTATTCCCGTCCACCGACACAACCAACGAATAACAAAACAACACACAGATATGAACGAAGTTTTTGAGTTTCTCAGGGCATGTGGCACCTACTATCTTGCCACCCTGGATGGCAATCAGCCGCGCGTGCGTCCATTTGGTTCGTACGCCGTACATGAGGGACGCCTCTACATCGAGACGGCGCACTACAAACCCGTTGCCCATCAGATAGATGCGCATCCGCTGGTGGAGATTTGCGCCTTTGACAACCAGAGCCGATGGGTGCGCATTGCCTGCCGTCTGGTAGCCGACGAGTCGTACGAGGCCAAGCATGCTTTTCTGGAGCAGATGCCCGAACTGCGCGACCTGGGCTACGACGAGACAGGTGATAAGATGGCAATCTACTACATGCAGGATGCCGAGGCTACCTTCAGCAGTTACACCGACGCACCACGCACTATTCGTTTCTGACCTATGCAATACAGTGTAGCCCACCTGCAATACCACTTTGCCGAGGACTGGCAGAGGGAGGTCTTCGAGCAGTCGCTCTGCGACATCGGCTTTGACGTCATCGACGGCGAGGATGCCTATATCCCAACCGACGTACTGGATACCGATGCCCTGCAGCAACTACTGGATGCCACGCCGGATGTCACCCTCTTGCAGATTCAGGCTTGCGAGGATCAGAACTGGAATGCCACCTGGGAATCCACTCACGAGATGCCGGATCTGCCGCTGGGCATGCGCATCGTGCCCCACTGCGCCTTTGGCGCTGGGCACCACGAGACCACCGGCATGATGATGGACGCCCTGATGGCGGAGCCAGACCTCAATCACCGCGCTGTGCTCGACAACGGATGCGGCACCGGTGTGCTCGCGATACTGGCAGCCATGCTGGGGGCAGACCCCGTGGTAGCCATCGACATTGATGAACATTCGGTCACCAATTCGCGTGAGAATGCGGCACTCAACGGTGTAGAAATAGATATTCGCCACGCGTGCGCGCCGCCCGCAGGCACGTATAATTATATATTGTCTAATATACATCGTAATATATTACTGGAGCAAATGCCCCTCTACAGCCGCTACCTGCAGCCGGCAGGACAGTTGTGGATGAGTGGTTTCTACGAGGCAGACGTAGCCCCCCTGTGCCAGGCGGCAGCCGAGGTGGGACTGCGCCTCACCAACCACTACAGCCGAGGCGACTGGCATATGCTCACCTTCAGCAAACAATAGTCAATGGATACTATCTGTGCCATATCTACCGCCTACGGAGTGGGCGGCATAGCCATCATCCGAGTCAGCGGACCGGATGCCATCGCGTGTGTGGATCGTATGTTCGTTGGGCGTCAACCGCTGGCCGAGGCGCGCACGGCTACGGTGCACTATGGTCACCTGCAGCGCCAGGATGAGGTGCTGGACGAGGTGCTGGTCAGCATCTATCGTGCTCCGCACTCCTACACCGGCGAGGATGTGGTAGAGATAGCCTGTCATGGTAGTCTGTTCATTCAGCAGGAACTGCTGCGATGGCTGGTGGATGGCGGTTGCCGCTTGGCGCATGCCGGCGAATATACGCAGCGCGCCTTCGTCAATGGTCGCATGGATCTGACGCGTGCCGAGGCGGTGGCCGACCTCATTGCGGCTCAGAGCCGAGCCGAAAAGGACCTGGCGCTACAGCAGTTGCGCGGCAGTATATCCGACGAACTTACCACCCTGCGCGAGCGCCTGTTGCACTTCACCTCGCTGGTAGAGCTTGAGTTGGACTTTGCCGACCACGAGGATCTGGAGTTTGTCGATCGTAGCGAACTGCGCACCCTGGCAGACCATATCGCCGCTCACCTGCAGGCGTTGTGCCAATCTTTCCGCACAGGCAACGCCATCCGTAGCGGCATACCCGTAGCCATCGTGGGGCGCACCAATGCCGGCAAATCCACCCTCCTCAATGCCCTCCTGGGCGAGGAGCGCGCCATCGTCAGCGATATACATGGTACCACGCGCGACACAATCGAGGACACCCTCGTCATCGACGGGGTACAACTGCGCCTGATTGATACAGCCGGACTGCGCGAGACCACCGACACCATAGAGGCGATGGGTATCCAACGCAGCCTCAGCGCCATCAGCCGCGCCACCATCATCATCCACGTCATCGATGCCGGCGACCCTACCCCTGCCGAGGCACCAACCTTGGCGGAGCATCAGCACCTGATACAGGTGTACAATAAGTGTGACCTGCTCCCCGCCGGCACTACCCCACCTGTCGGCATAGTCATCTCCGCTCGCGAGGGGCAGATTGCTCCGCTGCTGCAGGCGCTCACCGCCATCACCCGACAGCTGACCGGCTCACTGGGTGACGGTGTATGCATCTCCAGCCTGCGCCACTACGAGGCATTATCCCGCGCACATGAGGCCATCCTGCGCGTACAAGACGGATTGCAGCAGGACATCAGCGGCGAACTGCTCGCCCTCGACCTGCAGGACTGCCTGCAAGCCATCGGCGAGGTAACCGGTCAGATTACCTCACAAGATGTGCTTAGCAATATCTTCTCAAAATTCTGTATCGGCAAGTGATTCCCTGCCGAATATTGTGACTGCCCGCCACAAATTGATTACTTGCGTTTGATTTGGTCAAACCCGGCGCCGAAGACACCCGTGACATTCGCCACGGACACGAAGGCGTTGGGGTCAATCGCATTGATGAGATTGATGATCTGCTGGCTCTCATGCTTACGTGCCAGCACCGACACCACCTTCATCGGCTGCTGACTATACCAGCCGGTGCCATCCAGCACGGTCACACCGCGATTGACGCTGGTATTGATGGCACGTGCGATCTCTGCGTAGTGTTGCGAGTAGATGAAGAACTGTACCGACTGGCGCAGGCGCGACATCAGCCAGTCCAGCGAGGCCGAGTACGTCACCGTCAGCGCCACACCGTACATCACACGCTTCAGGCGGTAGTCGGCTATCACCGCCGGATCGGTCATCCACTCCGGCACGGGTAATATGTACGCGCTCAGGATAATCAGTATATCGCAGATTAGCATCACCTTACCCAGCGACACATCCCAGTAGTGGTTGACTACCATTGCTACGATGTCCGTGCCACCAGACGAACCATTATTGAGCAGCACCACACCCAGGCTGGCGCCAAAGATGATACCGCCAACGATACCGCCCAACAGCGGGTCCTCGATGAGGGGTGTAGGTCGAATCGGTACTACGCGGTACCAGAACGATAGTGCCAGCACGCCCCACAGCGTACGCAGGCAGAAGCGCCAACCTACCGTCAGTCCGGCTATCAACAGTAGCACCACATTGATAAGCAGCGTGCTCAGCCAGATGGGCACCGCTCCACCATACTCGGCAAAGAGCGTGGGAAACATACCATTGGTGGCAAAATAGATGATCGAGCATAGACCAGTTAGGCCGCCGCCCACCACCTGATGAGGCACAAACACCCAGTTTACCATCAGCGCAAAAGGAAATAGCGCAATGAAGATCATCACATACTCACGCACCAGCGTGAAGGGTGATTTCTTAGGTTCCGGCTTTACATTCATAGTATCGATTGTTATGCTGTTTTTCGTTATGCTTTCTCGCGAATAGACTCAAATCCTTGTCCGAACACACCTATCGCAGCACTTTGGCTCACAAATGCCTGTGGGTCGATACTGCGCACCAGGCGGAAAATCTTGGCGGACTCGGTCTTACGAGCCAGGCACGTTACCACCTTGATGGGCTGATGACTGTAGCCTCCCTCGCCGTCCAGGATGGTCACACCGCGCTCAGCCTGCATCATGATGGCATCGGCTATTTCGCGGTAGTGCTTGCTGAAGATAAAGAACTGCACCGACTGGCGTGTGCGGTTCATCACAAAGTCGATTGCCGTCGTCAACATGAAGGTGTAGCATAGACCGAAGAGCACCTTCTCCAAACTGCGAACCTCCGGCAGCAGGTACGCCGCCGAGATGATTACCAGGTCACAAGCCAGCATCACGCGTCCCATCGTCAGGTGCCAAAATTTATTGACAATCATCGCGATGATATCCGTTCCGCCGGACGAACCATTGTTCAGGAACACCACGCCCAATGCCATGCCGTTGAATAGACCCGCCAGGATTACGCCCATGAAGGGGTCGGTGATCGCAGGCACATCCGGAATAGGTATCACCTTAAACCATAGTGTCAGACACGCTACGCCATAGATGGTGCGGATGCAGAATTTCCATCCCACAGTACGAATGGCGATAAGCAGCAGCACACCGTTGAGCACCAGCGTACTCAGCCAGATGGGGATAAAAGCATTCGTCGCGAAGTACAGTATCTCACAGAAACCCGTCAAGCCACCACCTACGATGGCATGCGGCACCAGCACCTGATTCACCACGATACCATACGGGATGGTACATAGCGCTATCATGAATAACTCCTTGATTTCGATGAAGGGACGCATCTTGCGATAGTTCGCCAGGCGATCCTTCAGTCGCTCGTTATTGATTATATATTTCGACATTGTTGGTTAATTTTGTTCTCTTTTTCCTTTCTGACTCGCGTCCATTTTGCCTAAGGGGTCATTAAGGGGTCGTCCGTGGGTCGTCCGTGGGTCGTCAGACCTTCAAATTGGGCTTTTGGTCAGTTTGTCCTTAATAGCGTGCCACCAGATTACGATCACCCCAACCATTATCCACGCGACCTACCGGAATCCAGAACTTATTGCCTGCCACCCATGGTGTTGGATAAGCGGCTTTCTGGCGGCTGTAGCTGTGATGCCACTCGTCAGCCACCACTTCGTATTCTGGGTGCGGAGCGTTGAGCAGCACGTTATCCAGCTTGTCGGCCTCGCCGCGCTCTACCTCGGCTATCTCCTCGCGAATCATCAGCATCGCGTCGATAAACTGGTCTATCTCGTGCAGCGATTCACTCTCGGTTGGCTCCACCATCAGCGTGCCGTGTACTGGGAACGACAGGGTCGGCGCATGATAACCATAGTCCATCAGGCGCTTCGCGATATCACCCTCGGTGATGCCGATGGCGTGGAACTGACGGCAATCCAGTATCAACTCATGTCCCACGCGACCATTCGCACCCGTATATACGATACCATAGGCATCGCGCAGGCGCGCAGCCATGTAGTTCGCGCTCAGTATAGCAGCTGCCGTAGCGGCACGCAGTCCATGCTCACCCATCATCGCGATATAGCCGTAACTGATCAGCGCCATGTTGGCATTGCCGTATAGAGCCTGACTCACGCGGTTGGCATCCTTGCCTGGCAGACTATCCACCAGGTGCGCAGCGCAGCAGATGGCACCTACACCAGGACCGCCTCCGCCGTGGGGCGAGGCAAATGATTTATGCAGATTCAGGTGGCACACATCCGCACCGATCTGTGCCGGATGGGTGTAACCAATCTGTGCATTCATGTTAGCGCCATCCATGTACACCTGTCCGCCACACTCGTGAACGATCTGGCACATCTCGCGAATGGATTGTTCAAATATGCCGTGCGTCGATGGATAGGTGATCATGCAGCCTGCCAACTCGTCGCGGTGCAGTTCTGCCAATCGGCGCCAGTCCTCCAGGTCGGTATTGCCCTGCGCATCGCATCGTACCACCACTGGGGTAAAGCCTGCCTGCGAACAGCTGGCTGGGTTGGTACCATGAGCCGATGCTGGGATGAGCACCACGTGGCGCGTTAGTTCGCCCCCACCCTGGCGGAGCAGATACTCGCGGATGGTCACCAGTCCCGCATACTCACCGGCTGCACCCGAGGTCGGCTGCAGCGATGTAGCCGCCATACCCGTGATGGTTGTCAGTTGCTCACTCAGTCGATTCAGCAGCTCGGTGTAGCCTTCTACCTGATCAGCAGGAGCCAACGGGTGAACGGCCAGGAAGCCCGGCATCGTGATAGGCAGCATCGTCGAGGCTGGATTGAGTTTCATCGTGCACGAGCCAAGCGGTATCATACTGTGTGTCAGCGATATATCCTTGCGACTCAATCGCCATATATAGCGCATCATCTCCGTCTCTGTGTGGTAGCGGCAGAATACATCCGCACGCAGGTAGTCCACCTCACGTACATGGCTCTCGTCCAGTCCCCATACGCCATCCCATTCGTCCTCGCTCTCCACGTATTGCATCATATTATCGCTCGCCTCGGCAAAGACGTCTATCAGCGCATTCATTTCCTCTACGCCCACGGTCTCATCGATGGATAGACCCACCCATCCGGCAGGGTCGTAGTACAGGTTGATATCGCGTTCCTCGGCCAGTTCTGCGATTTGTCCCTGCGTCATGCCCTCCGGAAGTTGTATTTTCAATGTATCAAAGTACTCCGTATTCTCCTGCTCGTAACCGTATGCCTGCAGCATCTCGCTCAGGTAGGCTGCCTTGTGGTGAATGCTCTCGGCGATATGGCGCAGTCCATCAGCACCGTGATACACACCGTACATACCTACCATCATGGCAGATAGAGCCTCAGCAGTACAGATGTTAGAGGTCGCCTTCTCGCGTTTGATGTGCTGCTCGCGGGTCTGCAGCGCCAGGCGATAGGCATCATGCCCTTGCGCATCGCGACTCAGACCTATGATGCGACCCGGCAGGTCGCGCTTGTACTCCTCACGGGTTGCCATGTATCCCGCCGTTGGACCACCAAAGCCCATCGGCAATCCCAGTCTCTGTGCCGTACCGCATACGATATCGGCTCCCCAACTGCCCGGTGACGGCAGTAGTGCCAACGACAGCAGGTCGGCTATCACCGCCACGTGCATGCCCACGGCATGGCAGTCGGCTACCAGACCCGCGTAGTCCTCTACGCTACCATCGCTATTGGGGTATTGCAGCAGCGCACCCATGTAATCCTCGCTGGGCACAAAGTCTGCCCATGCACCAAAGACCAACTCTATCCCCTGCCCTATGGCACGGGTGGTGAGCACACTGCGTGTATTAGGCCACACCTTCTCATCTACAAATACGCGTTTCACACCGCGCTTCACCTGATCGCGTGTGCGCAAGTTGCGCATCATCGTCACAGCCTCAGCGGCGCTGGTGGCCTCGTCCAGCAGCGAGCAGTTAGCCAATGCCAGACCTGTCAGGTCGCTCACCAACGTTTGGAACACAAATAGTGCCTCCAGTCGACCCTGACTCACCTCAGCCTGGTATGGTGTGTAACTGGTGTACCATACCGGATTCTCCAGCATATTGCGGGTGATGACGGCAGGCGTGATTGTGCCGTACCAGCCACGACCGATATAGCTCTTGGCAAGGTGGTTATCGGTGGATAAGTCATGGATGGCATCCAGGTGCTGTTGCTCGGTGCGCGGTTCGTCCAGTGCCAATGGTTCGCTCAGTCGTATATCGGCCGGCATCACCTCTGAGATCAGTTTCTCGATGGCGTCTTCCAGTCCCTGCTCGCCCTCTGCAGCGGTTATACCTATCTGCTGCAGCATCTCACGCTGCTCCGCGTCACTGAGACCTATGTGTCTCCATTGTAGATAATTCTCTTTCACGGTAATATGGGTTTTAGTAATTTTGTTGCAAAGTTACTATTTTTTTGTGATATACACAAGTGCCCTGCTGAAAATATGCATTTTTGTGCTAAAATCCCGATTTCTACGTGCAAAATCAATATTTTTTCATAAAAATTTGCACAAGTCAATAAATTGTAGTACTTTTGTACTCAAATTGCGATTTTATTAGTCTGTACGTACACATTGTATGAGAAAAAAGGAAGAGACATTTGGCAAGTTGTGGGAGCTTAGCCCTATCTGGCAAGTCCTGACAGAGGATGAGAAGCAGTGGATAGATGGGCAGGTTGAGTCCGTACGTTATCGTAAGAATGAGATCATCCATAGCGAAGGGGATGAGGCTACCCATATCATGATGCTTGCCAGTGGTAAGATTCGCATTTATAAGGAGGGTATCGCCCAGCGTCAGCAGATTATACGTTTGCTCAAGCCCTATGATTTCTTTGGTTATCGTGCTACCATAGCGGGAGATCGATACACATCGTGCGCCAGTGCGCTGGAGCAGAGTGTGGTGTATCGCATCCAGCGTGATGATTTTCTGCGTCTTATTCGTCAGAACAACGAGTTCTGCTACCAGATTCTTACGATGATGGCGGCGGATTTGGCGCTTAGCGAGTTGCAGACCATCAACCTCACCCAGAAGCACATCCGTGGTCGCTTGGCGGAGTCCTTGCTCACGCTCAAGAAGAATTATGGTATGGACGAGGACGAGGTGACGATAGCCATGTATATGAGCCGTGAGGACCTGGCTAATATGTCTAATATGACTACCAGCAATGCCATCCGCACCCTCAGTCAGTTTGCTGCCGAGGGTCTCATCAGCGTTGATGGCCGCAAGATTAAGCTCCTCCGCGAGGAAGAACTAAAAAAGATTAGCCGACTCGGCTAATCTTTTTTTTCTGCTGCTTACAACTTGTAAACTCCCCCATCAATCCAGCATATTTCCGAAGTTGTTACTGAGTTGTACCATACGATCGTACTCCTCAGGCGATAGGTCGTAGAAGTAGAAGTTACGCGGATCCACCGGCGTGCCGCGATAGTGTACCTCATAGTGCAGGTGCGGACCGGTCGATTTACCGGTGTTACCCACCAGCGCGATGATATCGCCGCGCTGCACGTTCTGCCCCACGCGCACCAGCTGCTTGTATAGGTGGGCATACAGGGTTTCGTAGCCAAAGCCGTGGTCGATAACCACCGTATTGCCATAGCCCTGACGCCAACCAACAAAGGTCACTTTACCATTACCCGTAGCATAGATATCCGTGCCCGTAGGCGCGGTAAAGTCCATTCCGTGGTGAAAGCGTTTGGTGTGGTACACAGGGTCAACTCGCCATCCATATCCGCTTGCCACGCGCGTCAGATCCTTGTTCAGCACCGGCTGAATAGCCGGTATGTATTCCATACGCGTCTCTTGCGTTTTGGCCATCTCCAGCAGCTCCTCATACGACTTAGCCTGCACATACAGCCCCTTCTCCAGTTGATCCACCTTCAGCGCCAGGTCGGCTGCCAACTGCGAATTACTCATGTACGCCAGTTGCTCGTAGTACGTGATCTTGTGCTGCGCACCCTGACGCACACTCAGCGGAATAGGCTCCGCGCCAAAGAGCACGCGATACATATTATCGTCACGCTGTGCCAGGTCGGTCAGCACCAGTTGCATCTGATCCACCTGCTGATTAAGCACCTGCAATTGTGCCTCCAAATTGCGTCGCTGCATCTCCAGCTGCTTCTCCTTGGGGGAAGGGAAGATGAGGAAGAACAGGTAGAAGAACAGTATGCCCATAAACATACCTCCCAGCAGATATCTGCCAGAGCGTTTCAGCCAGTATAGGAATCCCTGCTCCACCCGCTCCATAGCCAGTGTCTCTGGGTTGATATGATATTTTTTCTTTGCCATAATTTTCGTTTCTTCTATTTTCACATATTCTCTATCACCTATTCACCAATACTTATCACCTATTTCTCCTTCTTCCACCAGAAGAAGTACTCCCTCTGCTTTTGCTTATCCTGCTTACTGCGCGCCACAAAGACGGGCTGCATCGTGTAGGGGTTGATGCCGGTGTAGTACATCGTGGTCGATAGGGTCATCGGCGTGGGCGTAAAGTCCTGCACCTGCTCGGGATGGTAATGCATCCGTCGCGTCCACTCCGCCAGGTCTGCCATGTCGCGATTGGTGCAGCCTGGGTGCGAGGAGATGAAGTATGGAATGAGTTGTTGCCTCAGTCCCTCCTCTTCGTTCACGCGCAAAAAGAAGTCCCTGAATCGCATATAGTGCTCCCATGATGGCTTGCGCATCAGGCTCAGCACGCGGTCAGAGGTATGTTCGGGCGCCACCTTCAAGCGGCCTGACACATGTCGGGTGATGAGTTGCCGTCCGTACTCCTCGTTCATCAGGTCGTAGCGAATGCCCGAACCCACAAAGGCATGCTTGACATACGGCAATCGATCTACGCTGCGCATGATATCCAGCACCGGACCGAAGTCCTGATTCAGGTTCTTGCATATCTTGGGTTGCAGGCAACTGGCACGTGCGCAGCGCTCGCATAGCGACATATCCTTGCCGTGCATGCCGTACATATTTGCCGACGGACCACCCAGGTCACTCAGTACCCCCTTCCATTCTGGCAGGTGACTCAGTCGCTCTATCTGCCTGAGGATGCTCTCGCGCGAACGGCTGGCGATCTGCTTGCCTTGGTGGGCGGAAATGGTGCAGAAACTGCACCCGCCAAAGCACCCGCGGTGCATGCATACGCTCCAGCGTATCATCTCATAGGCAGGAATTCGTTTTTCCCGATATTTGGGGTGTGGATAGTACATGTACGGCAGGTCGTAGATGGCATCCAGCTCCTCCGTGGTCATCGTCGGGTACGACGGATTGACCACCACCGTCTGCTTCTCTACCGGCTGCAGGATGCGTGCCTGATGGATCTTATTGCTTTCTATCTCCATCAGTCGGAAGTTCTCGGCGTGGCACGCCTTGCTGCGAAGTGCCTGCTCATGGCTGTGAAGCACCACGTCGTCCTTACTCGCCTGCACATCTGCTGCCAGATAGGCGGTCTGCGGAATCGTCGTAGGCAGTGGAGCTCCACTGCCATGATCGCGGTAGTAGTCGGCTATCGCCACCATCGATTTCTCGCCCATGCCATACACCAGTAGGTCCGCGGTCGAGTCCACCAATATGCTGGGCATCAGTTGGTTTGACCAGTAGTCGTAGTGCGTCAGGCGGCGCATAGAGGCCTCGATGCCGCCTATCACAATAGGCACATCGGGATAGTGCTGACGCAGGATACGGCAATACGTGATGGTGCAGTAGTCGGGGCGGGCACCTGCTTTGCCATCGGGGGTATAAGCATCGTCCGATCGCAGACGACGAGCCGCCGTATAGTGATTCACCATGCTGTCCATGCTGCCGGCGGATACGGCAAAGAACAGACGCGGACGCCCCAGTTTGGTGAAGTCACGATGATCGCCTCGCCAGTCGGGCTGAGGCACTATCGCCACACGATAACCGGCATTTTCTAGCACACGACCTATCACTGCCGCACCAAACGACGGGTGATCCACGTAGGCATCACCGCTCAGAAACACGATATCCACATCGTCCCAACCGCGCAGGGTCAGTTCTTTCTTGGTCGTAGGCAAATACTTTTTCAGGTCGTACATCGTTGTATCACTCCAGTAGCAGACTCAGACTCTCTTTTAGTTGTTTCAATTGGGGGTTCACCTCTACCAGTACGCGGTATTTCTCCTCGGCAGTGTAGGCACGGCGCTCGCGCTGATAATCAGCCACTCGCACTTCCATACGCAGCATATCGTTGTGTAGTACGGTGCGCATCTGATCCATCACTTGGCGACCGTATTTGGCGAACTCTTTCTTCTGCAGCGCATTATCAACCGTCAGCACACATAGTTCCGGACTATGCAGCACAGGACGATAAGCGTTGATCATGTTCAGTAGGCGCGATTCCTCCTGGAAGGAGTGCTTTAGACCAATCCACGCGCTATTGAATTGGTCCTCCGTAAAAGGGCTGTTTTGCCCACCCTGTGCGGGAGCGGTAGTCGTAGCCGTCGGATTAGGTACCGCCTGCGTAGTAGCACCAGCGCCACCAGCAACGCTGGTGTTCACCGGAGCACCGGCACCGGGCATCGTCGGAATGGTTGGGATACTGGGCATGTTAGGCATACTAGGTATGCCGGGCATGCCGGGCGCAGCAGTAGTTCTGGTCGGTTGTACCTGTGGCTGAGTTGCTCGCGCAGGTTGTGCCGCCGGCTGAGCCTTAGGCGCCGTTGCCTGTGGAGCCGTCTTAGTTGCAGTCGCCACAGCAGGAGCAGGAGCAGCAGAAGCAGCAGGAGCAGCAGGTGCCGCAGCCACTGCGTTCAGTTGCGTCAGGCGTATCAATGCCAACTCTACCGTCAGTCTCTTATTCTTAGCCGTGCGATACTGGATATCGCAGGTATTCATCACATCCAGGGCGCGGAATAGCCACGGTGCAGCGCAGCGCGCTGCCTGCTCTGCATAGTGGCGACGGATGGCATCCGAGGTTTCAATCAGTTGTATCGTGCGCTCGTCCTTGCTCACCAGCACATCACGCAGATGCGAGGCCAGTCCCGTAACGAAATTACCCGCATCAAAGCCGCGACGCAGCACCTCATCCAGCAGCAGCAACGTCTCGGTCACATTGCCTGCCAGCGCATAATCCACTATGCGGAAATAGTAGTCCGTATCCAGCACATTCAGCACCTCTATGGCGCGCTCGTATGTGACCGTATTGCCCGAGAAGGCCACCAGTTGGTCAAATATACTCAGCGCATCGCGCATACCGCCATCGGCTTTCTGTGCCACCACATTCAGCGCCTCCTCGCTGGCGATGATGCCCTCCTGCGCTGCTACATACTGCAGGTGCGCGATGGTATCTGCCACCGTGATGCGAGAAAAGTCATACACTTGGCAGCGGCTCAATATAGTAGGCAGCACCTTGTTCTTCTCAGTCGTCGCCAAGATAAAGATGGCATACGATGGAGGCTCCTCCAGCGTCTTCAGCAGCGCATTAAACGCACCCGACGACAGCATATGCACCTCATCAATGATATACACGCTGTACTTACCTATCTGGGGTGGGATGCGCACTTGCTCTATCAGCGAGCGAATATCATCTACCGAGTTGTTGCTCGCGGCATCCAACTCGTGGATATTAAAGCTCCGCTGCTCATTAAAGGCGCGACACGACTCGCACTCGTTGCAAGCGTTATTGCCTTCTGCCGGATGCAGGCAGTTAATGGTCTTCGCAAAGATACGGGCGCAGGTCGTCTTACCCACGCCGCGAGGGCCGCAGAATAGGTAGGCATGCGCCAGATGATTCTGCCGAATGGCATTGCGCAAGGTCTCAGTCAACGACTTTTGCCCCACTACCGAGTCAAAGGTAGCAGGTCTGTACTTGCGCGCCGATACGATATAGTTCTCCATAGTTGTACTCGTCTTAATTCCTATAAATGGAATTAGGCTGCAAATTTACGAAAATTATTTGATATGTGCAAGCATATCAGAAAAAAAAAATATCGGCAACCGCATCAATTTTTTATTTTAAGGGGGAACCGCGGTTTGCAGTTCCCCCTATGAATCTTGCGTCAGCACGCCATTTTCACTATTTTTCGCACTGTTAACGTTTCAGCGTAGCCTCAATCTGTGCCAGCTGATGGCGAAGCACTGGATCATACTCCAGTTGATCACGTACCAGATTCAGCGAGTGCAGCACCGTAGCATGCGAGCGGCGACCGATGTACAGTCCAATCTCGTTCAGCGAGTGCTCCGTCATCTGCTTCGCCAGATACATGGCCACATGTCGGGCCTGCATCACCTCTTTCGAGCGAGTCTGCGACAGGATGGTCTTCTCTGCCACGTTGTAGAACTCTGCCACAGCACCGATGATATCAGCCAGCTGCACACTCTGAGGACGGATCTCTACCACGCGAGACACTACCTGCTCCGCTAGTTTCAGATCAATCTCGCTACCCATCAATGTGGAGTACGCGTATAGCGAAGCCAATATTCCTTCCAGGTCACGAACCGATTCGCACACGTTTCCGGCCACAAAATCTACTATTTCAGGAGCCAACTCCAGACCGTCGCGGTGCATCTTTGAGAGCAGGATGCTACGACGCAACTGGTAGTCCGGACGAGTAATCTCAGCGGTCAAGCCCCACTTAAATCGGGTCAGCAGACGATCCTCTATGTCTTTGAGTTGCAGAGGCATACGGTCGCTCGTCAGAATGAGCTGCTTGTGCGACTGCTGCAAGTAGTTAAATATGTGGAAGAATGTATCTTGCGTCTTATTCAGACCTGCCAGATACTGGATATCATCCATGATGAGCACATCTACACCCTGGTAGAAGTTCAGGAAGTCCGGAATGCGGTTGCCGGCAGCGGCATCCTGGTATTGTAACTTAAAGGTGTTCGCAGACACATATAGCACGCGCTTGCTCGGATCTACCAGACGCACGTAGTTACCGATGGCATTCGCCAGGTGCGTCTTGCCTACACCGCTTCCGCCATAGATAAAGAGGGGGTTAAACGCAGTGCGACCAGGATTCTTCGCTGCTGCCACACCGGCGGCGCGAGCCAACTTATTCGGCTCACCGCCGATAAAGGTCTCAAACGTGTATGTAGCGTTCAGTTGACTGTCAAAGTGATAGTCGTTCTGCGGCGCTGGTGCCACACCGGCCTCGCGGCGCTGACTCTCTGCGGCAATATTCACCGATGGGATATTCGTTCCCACGTGCGAAGTCGAGTCAATGAGCACACGATATTCCAAACGCGTGTCACGCCCATATATATGAAATAGTACGCGCGAGAGCAACTGAATGTAGTTCTCCTCGATGTATTCCACGATGAACTGACTCTTGACCTCCAGCGTCAGCACCCCACTCTCGTACGAGTAAGGCACAATCGGAGCGAACCAAGTCTGATAGGCACTTGGGCTCAGAATGTCTGCCAGCATTTGCTGACATGCTTGCCATTTTTCAATCATTTCATTCATCGTATCATTTACTCACTTCTATGTTCACTTTATTGACCCCTCGACACTATGCGGTTTTCGTGGGGTTGCTATCCCAACAAAATCCGCATTGCGTACAACGAAGATCCCTATTTTTTCGCTATTGCGTCAAAAAAAATACGGAGTTATTCTCCGAAAAACGATGCAAAGGTACGGTTTTTTTGCGACATATGCAAATTTCCGCACCTTTGACACCTTTCGTACTTTGCGTATCATGCGCGTTTTCAGCGACTTACAATTTGTGACCTAATAATCAGTCACTTACAGAGGTTTTCAACACGCAAAGTCCTGATTTTGAAATAACTATACCATCACCGCATCTCTATCACGCCCATCTGCCTCCCATCTCCTAAATCCAAAAAAATAAACAACTTAGCAAAAAAATAATATTCTGCTAATTTAGAAACCATCAAAATAGCTGTTACACACGTTCCACACCCCCACACCACATTTCAACACCATTTTCGTTAGCCACTTTGGCGTCCACTTTAGCTCATTCCCGTTCCCAATTTAGACGCTTCTTTTTCTCATGCTATTTGCGTTACTAAGGACATCATCATTACAATTTCTCATCCACTTTTACGCCTTCACGTCGAATAATCCGTGCCGGATTTCCAACAACCACACAATTCTCAGGTACCGACTTTGTGACTACAGCACCCGCACCGATTACAGCATTGTCACCAATGTGAATATCACCCAACACCAATGCACCAGCCCAAATATGTACATCATCACCTATTGTAGGATAATCATACAACCCTGTTGCACCAATCGTCACTTGTTGATTTATCCAACAATTCTTCCCTATGCTTTTAGCAACAACTATTGTTGAAAATCCGTGACAGAAGAACAAGCCTCCACCGACAGCATCATTATCCACACAAATATAGGGTTCATTCTGCCGCACATATAACCAACTGATAAGACGCGACAAACCCTTAATACGGAAATAGAACACATTACGAAATGCTGGTGTTGAAGCCATCAGGTAGCACCAACGCATATAGCGATTGGTCGAGAAACGCTGTGGAATATCACGCGACCACGCATCAATATCTTCTATGATCAGATTCCATTTTTTATGATAGCATACCATTACTGTCCCATTAAAATCGGGAATTGTTCTTTGAAATTATTGTAAATTAGTCGGTTACGAGGATTTTTCGATTCAGACGATTAAAATTCGTATGATTTTTGCAGGTTGTCCTGCATGAAGAATCCTTATGTATTCACTCAGTTGGTGGCAAACCACCAGTACAACAATCGTTTTAGTTACATCGTCCGCAAATATGAGGGCGATAAGTATGTCAAGCATTTCACTTGTTGGAACCAACTGCTGGTGATGATGTTTGGACAACTTTGCAATCGTGAAAGTCTCCGAGACCTCACCAATGCAGTGGCCGCTCATCAAAAGAAGTGCTATCACTTGGGATTTGGCAAGCATGTCTCAAAGACTAATCTAGCCTATGCCAATAGCAATCGAGACTACCGCATCTTTGAGGAATACGCATACTACTTGATTACCGAAGCACGCAAGAAACGAGCTACCGACATTTTCCAACTTGGTGGAAACGTCTATGCTTTTGACTCTACGACCATTGACCTCTGTTTGAGTGTCTTTTGGTGGGCAAAGTTCCGTAAGCACAAAGGTGGTATCAAGGTGCATACGCTTTACGATGTGGAGACGCAGGTTCCAGCCTTCTTCCATATAACAGAAGCAGCGGTACACGACTCAAAAGCAATGAGCGTAATCCCTTACGAGACAGGCTCTTACTACGTTCTTGATCGTGGATATAATGATTTTAAGCAACTCTATCGAATAGAGGAGATTGGATCATTTTTTGTCATCCGAGCGAAGAAAAACTTGCAGTATAGAGTACTCAAATGGAAACGAAGATTGCCTGAAAACGTTCTTTCCGACACTGAGATAGAATTGACTGGATACTATCCCAGCAAGTATTATCCGAAGCGTCTAAGGTTAGTCCGTTACCATGATCCGGAGCAGAATCGGGACTTTATGTTTCTCACAAATGTAATGTCCTTGACCTCTCTCCAGATAGCCAACCTTTACAAAAATAGGTGGCAGGTAGAACTCTTCTTTAAGTGGCTAAAGCAGCACCTGAAGATTAAGAAGTTTTGGGGAGCAAGTGAGAATGCTGTCCGTATCCAAATCTACTGCGCCATTTGTGCATACTGCTTAGTTGCCATCGCTCAACACGACTTAAAACTGGAAATAAGCACTTATGAAACATTGCAGATTTTGGGCATATCGCTGACGGATACAACTCCGTTACGAGAACTCCTGAGTAAAACTAATTTACAAAATGTCAAAGATCAAAACCCACCAAATGGGCAATTATATATAAATTTTTAACCGTCCCAAATTTTAATGGGACACTATTGAT